>NZ_CP021382.1:4651659-5257074 GCF_002162135.1 Cellvibrio sp. PSBB006
GTTTGATCCCAACAACAGCAACAACGTGACGATTAATTTTGCCGGCACTGACGTGCGTTATCTGCGCCTGAATGTCACCGGCAATACCGGCTGGCCCGCCGCGCAATTATCGGAAGTGGAAATCTACGGTGAAGCCGGTAACGCAGAACCGCGCGATGCCTTTGCGCAAATCAAAGCGACCTCCTACAACAACATGAGCGGCATTCAAACCGAAGACACCAGCGATACCGGTGGCGGTCGCAATGTCGGCTGGATCGATGACGGCGACTGGTTGGTGTTTGAAGATGTCGACTTCGGCAGTGGTGCCAGCAGTGTCAATGCGCGTGTGGCCAGCGACCATGCCGGTGGTGTAATTGAACTGCGCCTCGACAGCGTCAGCGGTTCCCTGATCGGTGAAGTGGATGTGGGCTACACCGGCGGTTGGCAAAGCTGGGTCACCGAAAGCGCGAATGTGTCAGTAGATGGTGTGCACGATTTGTATCTGGTGTTCAGCGGTACAGCGACCGGTGGGTTGTTTAACCTGAACTGGATTGAATTCGATACCGATGGGAATAATCCTGATCCCGATCCGGAAGCGCCGTCAGTTCCACAAAATTTAGCGGTGACTGGCACCACGACTTCAACTGTCTCTTTATCTTGGAACAGTGTCAGCGATGCCGATGGTTATGAAATCTGGCGCAACGGCAGCTTGTTGACCAGCACCACTTCTACGTCGTATCAGGATGCCGGCTTAGCAGAAAATACCGAATACACTTACACCGTGCGTGCATTCAATCAGGCGGGTAGTTCAGGCAATAGCAACAGTGTGTCAGCCACCACAGACAGCAGTAATAATCCTGATCCGGAAGGCACCAATGTCGCGGCGGATAAAACCGTTACCGCGAGCAGCACGTTAAGTTTCCTGTCGGTGAACAATGCGGTGGATGAAAGTGCAGCGACCTATTGGGAAAGCAACAGCAATGCATTTCCACAAACCTTGACGGTTGATCTGGGCAGTACGCATTACATCAATCAGGTGGTCTTGAAATTACCCAACGACCAAGCCTGGGCAACGCGCACGCAAAACTTGGCGGTGCAAGGCAGTGCGGACGGTTCCAGTTTCAGCAACATCGTGGGCAGTGCGGGTTATACCTTTAATCCGAACAGTGCCAACACGGTGACGATCAGTTTTGCCGAAACCACCGCGCGTTATGTGCGTTTGAATGTTACCGGCAATACCGGTTGGCCGGCGGCGCAAATTGCTGAGTTTGAAGTCTATGGGTATCCCGATCCGGTGCCGCCGACTACGCCGCAAAATCTGCGCGTGTCCGGTGTGTCTGACACCTCGGTGTTTTTAGCCTGGGACAGCGCGGATTTGGCCAGCGGTTATGAAGTATTGCGCAACGGAAATGTGGTTGCCGATGTGACATCAACCTCTTACGAAGACACCGGTCTTGCACCGGAAACCAGTTACACCTACACCGTGCGCGCTTACAACCAATACGGCACCTCAACACAAAGCAGTTTGGTCAATGCGACCACCGATGAAGAAGGCAGCACTGATCCAACGCATCCGGAACCCAATGGCGATCACGGCGCGAACATGCCTTATGACCGTTACGAAACCGAAGATGCCAGCATTGGCGGCGGCGCTGTGCTGCGTACTGCACCGACCTTTGATCAAATGCTGACGGCTTCTGAAGCATCCCGGCAGTCCTATGTTGCTCTGCCATCCAATGGTTCTTACATCGAATGGACCATTCGTGAAGGTGAGGGCGGTGAAGGTGTGACCATGCGTTTCACCATGCCGGATTCCGGCGATGGTATGGGCCTGAACGGTGCGCTGGATGTTTACGTGAACGGCACCAAGGCGAGAACCCAACCCTTAACATCTTATTTTGCTTACCAATACTTTGCCGTGGGCGGTGGTCATCCTTCTGACACACCCGGAGGCGGTAATCCCTTGTTCCGTTTCGATGAAGTGCATTGGACATTGAGTTCGCCCCTGCAACCCGGTGATGTGATTCGTATCGTGAAAGCCAACGGTGACAACCTTGAATACGGTGTGGATTTTATTGAAGTGGAAGATGTGCCTTCACCCATTTCACGTCCGGGTAATTCGGTTTCTGTCACTGACTTCGGCGCGATTGCCAACGACGGACAGGATGACTTGACCGCATTTAATGCGGCAGTGACAGCGGCGGTCAATAATGGTCAGACCTTGTATATTCCGCCGGGTACTTTCCACCTGAATAATATGTGGGTGATCGGTTCCGTGGGTAACATGATTGATGACATCACCATCATGGGCGCCGGGATCTGGCATACCAATATTCAATTCACCAACAGCAATTCTGCGTCCGGTGGTATTTCGTTCCGTGTAACTGGCCAACTGGATTTCAGCCATGTGTATATGAATTCCAACCTGCGTTCGCGCTACAACCAGAATGCGATCTACAAAGCCTTTATGGATAACTTTGGTAATAACTCCAAAGTGCACAACATCTGGGTCGAGCATTTTGAATGTGGTTTCTGGGTGGGCGATTACGCGCATACGCCAGCGATTATTGCGGACGGTTTGTTGATTGAACACAGCCGCGTGCGCAACAACCTGGCCGACGGTATTAACTTCGCCCAGGGCACCAGCAATTCCACCGTGCGTAACAGCAGTATTCGCAATAACGGTGACGATGGTCTTGCGGTGTGGACCAGTAACGTCAACGGTGCACCGGCCGGTGTGAATAATACTTTCACGCACAACACGATTGAATTTAACTGGCGTGCAGCGGGTATTGCCTTCTTCGGCGGCAGCGGACATGAAGCCACTTTCAACCTGATTGTCGATGGTGTGGGCAGTTCCGGTTTCCGCATGAACACGGTATTCCCCGGTTATCACTTCCAGAACAATACCGGCATTGTGTTTTCTGATAGCACCATCATCAGAAGCGGCACCAGCCTGGATACCTGGGGCGGTGAACGCGGCGCGATTGACCTGGAAGCGTCAAGCGATCCGATTCGCAACGTGACCATTTCCAATATTGATATTTACGATACGCAGCGCAGCGCGATTCAAATGGGTTACAGCGGCGGCTTCCAGAATGTGGTGTTTAACGATATCAAGATTGATGGCACCGGTCTGGATGGTGTGACCACCTCGCGCTTCTCCGGCCCGCACCCCGGCGCAGCGATTTACACTTACACCAATAATGGCACTGCAACATTTAATAATCTGATTACCACCAACATCGCACACCCGGATGTGAACTTTGTTCAAAACGGTTTTAATTTAATTATTAACCCGTAATGAATATTCCAGGGAAGGAGTGTTGCGTTGAGTGTGATGCACAACGCGTAGGTCGGATTAGCGCAGCGTAATCCGACAAAGTTTTACCTACAGCGACATATGTCTCCAAAAAGAAGAAGCCTGTTGAGCAATCAGCAGGCTTTTTTATTTATCTGAATTTATTTTTTATCTTAGGTTGTTTGTATTTGTGAGTGCTTTGTCGGATTACGCTGCGCTAATCCGACCTACGTTCTACATGTTTCACCACATTTCACATATTTCATAAAAATATAAGTCGAAATCGTTTTCAAAAAAATGAAATCGATTTCGACCAATAACCCTCTATAGACGCTTCGCAAACCACTTATTACTATGGTTCGCCGCTTTGATCATGAAGCAGATTTTTGAAAATTATAAAAATAAAAGTGTTGTATCAAATATCAACTTTCTAACCACTGCACCATCTGCAAGAGCACTCCACAATAGCGAGGAATACATAATGAAAACTCTCAGGTGTCACTTGTCTTGCCTGACAAGAAAACGTTTTTTACTCGGGATATTGGCCATCCCCTGTTTGCTCTCCACCTCTGCCATAGCCCAAACCAATCTGGCTTCAGGCAAAGCCATCAACGCCACCAGCACGGTGGATGTCTACACTGCAGGTAACGCCAACGATGGCAACCAGAGCAGTTATTGGGAAAGCCAAAATAGTGCCTTTCCACAATCCCTGACGGTTGATCTGGGCAGCACCAGCAATGTGAATCGCGTGGTGTTAAAACTGCCCAACAACTGGGGCAGCCGCACGCAGACTTTATCGGTCGCCGGCAGCACCAACGGCTCCAGTTATGCCACGCTGGTGAGTTCCAACGCCTATGTGTTTGATCCCAACAACAGCAACAATGTGACGATTAATTTTGCCGGCGCTGACGTGCGTTATCTGCGCCTGAATGTCACTGGCAATACCGGTTGGCCCGCGGCGCAATTGTCGGAAGTGGAAATCTACGGTGAAGCGGGCAACCCGGAACCGCGCGATGCCTTTGCGCAAATCAAAGCGACCTCCTACAACAACATGAGCGGCATCCAGACCGAAGACACCAGCGATACCGGTGGCGGTCGTAACATCGGCTGGATCGATGACGGTGACTGGTTGGTGTTTGAGGATGTTGACTTCGGCAGCGGCGCTAACAGTGTTAATGCGCGTGTGGCCAGCGACCATGCCGGTGGTGTAATTGAACTGCGCCTCGACAGCGTCAGCGGTTCCCTGATTGGTGAAGTGGATGTGGGCTACACCGGCGGCTGGCAAAGTTGGGTCACCGAAAGCGCGAATGTGTCGGTGGATGGCGTACACGATTTATATCTGGTGTTTAATGGCACGGCGACCGGTGGGTTGTTTAACCTGAACTGGATTGAATTCGATACCGATGGCAATAATCCTGATCCCGATCCGGAAGCGCCGTCAGTGCCACAAAATTTAGCGGTGACTGGCACAACCAGCTCATCAATATCTTTATCCTGGAATAGTGTCAGCGATGCCGATGGTTATGAAATCTGGCGCAACGGCAGCTTGTTGACCAGCACCTCTTCTACGTCATATCAGGATGCTGGTTTAGCGGAAAATACTGAATACACTTACACCGTGCGTGCATTCAATCAGGCGGGTAGTTCGGCTAACAGCAACAGCGTGTCAGCCACCACAGACAGCAATAATAATCCCGATCCGGAAGGCACCAATGTGGCGGCGGATAAAACCGTCACCGCGAGCAGCACGTTAAGTTTCCTGTCGGTGAACAATGCCGTGGATGAAAGTGCAGCGACTTACTGGGAAAGCAACAGCAATGCGTTTCCACAAACGCTCACCGTTGATCTGGGCAGCACGCATTACATCAGCCAGGTGGTCTTGAAATTACCCAACGACCAGGCCTGGGCAACGCGCACGCAAACCTTGTCTGTGCAGGGCAGTGCCAACGGTTCCAGTTTCAATAACATCGTGAGCAGTGCGGGTTATACCTTTAATCCGAACAGTGCCAACACGGTGACGATCAGTTTTGCCGAAACCACCGCGCGTTATGTGCGTTTGAATGTTACCGGCAACACCGGTTGGCCGGCGGCGCAAATTGCTGAGTTTGAAGTCTATGGGTATCCCGATCCGGTGCCACCAGCGACGCCACAAAATGTCACCGTAGCCGGAGGCACGTCTGCAACCTTGTACCTCACCTGGGACAGCGCTGACCTTGCGCAAGGTTATGAAGTCTTGCGCGATGGTACGGTGGTTGCCGATGTCACCGCCACGTCATTTCAGGATACGGGTTTAACGCAAAACACCAGCTACACCTATCGCGTGCGCGCTTACAATCAATTTGGTGAGTCAGCGGAAAGTGATCCGGTGGTTGGAACAACGTTAGACGAAAGCCAAAACCCCGGACCCAGCGATCAGCGCGGTGCCAACATGCCTTACGACATTTATCAGGCTGAAGATGCAGATGTTGGTGGCGGTGCGCAAATTGTCGGGCCGAATCGCACCATCGGCGATATTGCCGGCGAAGCATCCGGGCGTCGTGCAGTTACCCTGAATTCCACCGGCAGTTATGTGGAATTTACGACGGAAGCTGACACCAATACCTTGGTGACGCGTTTCTCCATTCCTGACGCACCCGGCGGTGGCGGTATCACCGCGACCTTGAATATGTATGTAGATGGTCAACTCGAAGATACCATTACGCTGTCATCCAAGCATGCCTGGCTTTACGGCCCCGAAACCAATCCGGGTAACAGCCCCGGTGCAGGACCGGCACGTCATATTTATGATGAAGCCAATATCCTGTTTGATCGCACCATTCCGGCGGGCAGTAAAATTCGTCTGCAAAAAGATGCGCAAAATACCTCGCAATATGCCATCGACTTTATCAGCCTCGAACAGGTTGCGCCGATTCCCAATCCGAATCCGGGTGCGTTTATAACGCCCAATGGTTTTTCGCATCAGGATGTACAAAATGCGTTGGATCAAGCGCGTATGGGTAGTGCACAGGGTGTGTATTTACCGGCAGGTACTTATCAAACCTCGAATAAATTCCAGGTATATGGCAAACCGCTGCAAGTGATTGGTGCCGGCCCCTGGTACACACGTTTTGAAACACCGACCAATCAAACCAATACCGATGCCGGCTTTGCCGTGTCGAATTCTGCCAACGGTTCTACCTTTGCGCATTTTGCTTTCTTCGGTAACTACACCAGCCGCATCGACGGGCCGGGTAAAGTGTTTGATTTCAACGGCGTGTCGGATATGACCATCGACAACGTGTGGGCTGAGCATCAGGTGTGTATGTTCTGGGGCGCGAGCGTGCATGACTCCACCATTAAAAATTCGCGCATGCGCAATTTGTTTGCCGACGGTATCAACTTTACCAACGGCAGCAGTGGTAACCACGTGGTGAATAACGAAGCACGCTCTACCGGCGATGACAGCTTTGCCTTGTTTGCGGCTACGGATAATGGCGGCGGTATTGTGCAGAATAATCTGTACGAAAATCTCACCGCGATGACGCCCTGGCGTGCGGCAGGTCTGGCGTCTTACGGCGGGCAGGGTAATACCTTCCGCAATATTCATGTGGAAGATACCTTGGTGTATTCCGGCGTAACCATCAGCTCACTGGATTTCGGTTATCCCTTTACCGGCTTCCAGGCAAATCCGACCACCAATTTTGAAGGTATTACCATCCTGCGTTCCGGTGGTACCTTCTGGAATAACCAGGTCTTCCCCGGCCTGTGGATGTTCTCGGCATCGAAAAGTTTTCAGGGTATTCGTATCACCGACCTGGATATTATCGACCCGACCTTCCACGGCATTATGTTTCAGACCAACTACGTGGGCGGTCAGCCGCAGAATGTATTCCAGGACACGATTCTGACGAATGTCACCATCTCCGGTGCGTTGCCGAACCCGGCATACCCCAACCGTTCCGGTTTTGGTATCTGGGCTAACCCGATGCCGGAAGCGGGGCAGGGGCCGGCGTTGGGGACGGTGGAGTTTAACAACCTCACCCTGATCAACAACGGCGTCAATATTCGTAACGACTCGCCGGAATTTACGATTATTGTGAATGACTAGGCGGTGTGCACGATGTAGGTCGAATTAGTCGCGCAGAGCGCGGCGTAATCCGACACACGGGTTAATTAATCCATTCAACATTAACTCCCGCGAAGATTTCGCGGAATCCAATAAAAAAGCCTGTTGAAGTTTTTTCAACAGGCTTTTTGTTTTCGGGCCAATCAATTGTTTTTTGCTGGAGCTTTGTCGGATTACGCCTTTGGCTAATTCGACACCCACAAACTATTTATTTCACGAACAAATCGGCATTGATCCACAAATGAACCGCAATACTGGCGGCATAACCCAGGGCAATGACCGGTGCCCATTTCAAATGGCCGATAAACGTATACATGCCGCGCGCCTGACCCATCAATGCCACACCCGCCGCAGAGCCGATGGACAACATGCTGCCGCCGACTCCGGCAGTGAGGGTAATCAACAGCCAGTCACCGGTACTCATATCCGGTTGCATGGTCAACACCGCGAACATCACCGGAATGTTATCGATCACGGCAGATACCACCCCGAGGATAATGTTGGTGACGGTCGCGCCCATGCCGGTGTAGAGCACTTCTGACATCAGCGCCAGGTAACCCATAAAGCCCAGGCCGCCGACACACATCACGACGCCGTAAAAGAATAACAAGGTATCCCACTCGGAACGGGCGATTTTGCTGAACACATCGAACGGCACCACATCACCCAGGCGACGCAAGGCTGCCTGATCGCCTCGGCTTTCGGCAATGGCGCGTTTGCGGGCGAGGGAACCGGGCAGGGTTTTGCGCAGGAAAAATCCGAAGAACTGTAAATAACCCAGGCCGGTCATCATGCCCAATACCGGCGGCAGATGCAGGAAGGTATGACAGGACACGGCCGTTACAATCGTTAATAAAAACAACGCGAGTATACGCATGGCACCGCGCTTCATTTCAACGGCTTCATCCAGTGCATCGGGTTTTTTGTTTTCAATGAAGAAGCTCATGATAACGGCCGGCACGCCGAAGTTAACCAGCGAAGGAATAAACAGCGCGAAGAAATCCTGGAAGGGGATAATGCCCGCTTGCCATACCATCAGCGTAGTAATGTCACCAAAGGGACTGAAGGCGCCGCCGGCGTTAGCAGCGACGACCACGTTAATACAGCAGATATTGATAAACTTTTTATCCTCACCGCCCACTTTCATGATTACGGCACACATTAATAACGCGGTGGTGAGGTTGTCGGCGATGGGGGAAATAAAAAACGCGAGAAAGCCGGTAAGCCAGAACAGTGTCTTGTAATTAAAACCTTTGCGAATCATCCAGGCGCGCAAGGCATCGAAAACGTTGCGCTCATCCATGGCATTGATATAAGTCATCGCGACTAACAGGAACAGCATCAACTCGGCAAACTCCAGCAGCGTGTGCCGGAAAGCGTGCTCTGCCTCGTGGGGCATCCCTTCCTGGGTGTAAACCCAACCCAGTAACATCCAGATAATACCGGCCGCCACCAGCACTGGTTTGGATTTGCGCAGGTGCAGCAGTTCTTCGCCCATTACCAGCAAGTAGGCGATAACAAACAGAACCAGGGAAAAATAACCGATGCCGCTGGTGGTCAGGTCGAGACTGCCGACCGCAGCAAAGGTGTGAGGGCTGAGAGTGACGAGTAAGGAGGCAAGTATCGCTGTGACCGACAGCGAAAATTTGCGGGCAGTGTGGTGCATGGTACGTTCCGTATCTAATAGTTGTAGGACGCTGCCGCAACCGGGGCTGGGGCAGATGACAAAAGGCGCAGGATTTTAACATAGCGGACCGGGCGAGTCGGCAGGTTTGTCCGACCGGCAAGGAATAAATCCCGCTCCTTTTAATTTGATGAGGTAAAAGGTCAATCCGATGAGGCAAACGGCGCGCGCCGTTTTGCGATGGCCGTCGGGTTTTGAGCGTGACCGGCCGCTGCTCCTTGCAATCCTGTTGGCCTTTCGCCGTATCTTCCTATCCAAGTGTTGTGCATATCACATCCTTGATGGGGCTGACCGTGTAGTCTTGGGCCATCAAACGACGCCAAACCCATGTCCAGAGGTGTTTATGTCCAGCATTCCAACCTTGACGAAATCTGTTGCTCAACGACCATCGACCCAGCGCGCGGCGCAACCCCAACAAAACAATGTCCAGCGAGCCGGTTTTCAGCAGGAGCGTTGGCTGGTAGATATTCCTGTGTCGGTGCTCAGCGAACACAGTGCCTGGACGGCAGCAGGTAACTGGCAAGGTATGTTCGATTGCGCTATCTGGTTGCGTACCCCGGCGGGCCTGGCACATCCGGTGCAGTTGTCGCTCAAGTACATTGATAACAGTGGCGAAAAGATTGTGCATATTGATCGCTGTCATCCCGGCAGCCATCGCACTGTTTTACTCAATGGCAGTTTCGGTCTTGGCGTCAACGGCAGGGTCCGTGATATGGGATTGTATCTGCTGGGCATCACTGATCCGGAGATTGTTGTTGAAGAGTGGCATATGACACCGCAGCAACGCCGCGCCCGCTAAACTGATCCCCTCTCTTTCTTTTGCATAGCGCCACGGATGGCGAATACCTCCTTGAATTATTTCATCGGCTGCTATACTTGGGAACAATTCCAGGGTTAGAGCTTGTATGAAATCCATCGCTGTTTTTTTTCTTTTGTTAATCGCCGTTAATACCGTTATGGCTAAAACACCAGAGCGGGAAATCACCTTGGGTACGAACGTTTCCTCCGCGTACACGGCCGAACGCAATCAACTGGTGCGCGGCGGTTCCATCGAACATATCGAATGTATCTTTAAAGATTTGCAGCAACCCTATCAGATCACCAGCATGCCCTGGTTGCGCGCCCGTCAGGAAGTGCGCAAGGGTAAAATCGACGGTTTTTTTACCGCGATTTCGATTGATGGCGCCGATGATTATGCAAGCCTGTCGGCGCCGTTGGTGTTGGAGAATTGGTATTGGTTCTGGCGTGCCGATATGAAAGCGCCGGAATCCTGGCAGGATAATTACAAATTGGGCGCGATCCTCGGCAGTCAACAGGCCGAGTGGCTGGAAGAGGCGGGTTATTCCGAACCGATGAACGCAAATAATCTGCCGCAAATGTTGAAGATGCTGTTCAGCAAACGCATTGATGTGATCCTGGCGGATAAAGAGCACTTTGAAAAAGCGGCGGCCGAGTTGGGAATCGATGCCAGTACCTATCAGTACCGCTTTTTTCGTTATGTCCCACTCGGTGTTTATTTCGGTAAAGCATTTTTGACGGAGCATGCCGGATTCTTACCCCGCTTCAATCAACACATTTATGCCTGCGCGCCGGAAGGCTTTCAAATGTCCGAGTATGAGCGGGAAAAAGTTAAAAACCTGGTGATGCCGTTGATGCAGCAGTGGGCCGCCTTGCCGGAAGTTATCACGGCCCTTATGGCGCAAAATGACAATCAATCCACCTCCAGTCAACCAACCGACCTGCAACAAACCGCCAGACAACAAGCCATCCTTGAAAAAGATGCTCTCTGGCAACGTGAATTTAAAGCAGGTAATTTTTCCCTGTCGGCGTCGCTGATGGGTATTCCGTTATCGCAACAGTTGCGTCAATTCAAAACCCGTAGCCAGGGTTTGATAACGGAAATCATTCTGATGGATGCCCGGGGAGCCAATGTGGCCATCAGTGATATGACGTCGGATTATTGGCAGGGCGATGAAGCAAAGTTTTTGTTGAGTTTTAATAAATCGCCGGAGGAGTTGTTCTTTGAGCCGGTAGGTTACGATGAATCCACACGGCGCTTTCAGGTGCATGTGAGTTTACCGATTTATGCACCGGATATTGACACATCGATTGGTGTGTTAACGGTGGGCGTGGATATTGAAAAGGCGTTGTCGTTGCAGCAGTAGTTGGAAATGAAGTAGGTCGGATTAGGCAAAGCCGTAATCCGACACCACTCAACCTTAACCCTCATCAATTCTTCAACGGCTTATACTTCATCCGCTTGGGCTGCGCATCGCCACCTTTGCGTTTGATCAAATCCTCGTGATACTCGGTGTAATTCCCTTCAAAGAACACGATATCCGAATCGCCTTCGTACGCAAGAATGTGGGTTGCAATACGGTCGAGGAACCAGCGGTCGTGCGAGATCACCAGGACGCAACCGGGGAAGGCCAGGATCGCATCTTCCAATGCACGCAGGGTTTCAATATCCAGGTCGTTGGACGGTTCGTCGAGCAGCAGAACGTTCGCGCCTTGCTTCAAGGTAT
The DNA here is from genome assembly GCF_002162135.1 of Cellvibrio sp. PSBB006. Taxonomy (NCBI): domain Bacteria; kingdom Pseudomonadati; phylum Pseudomonadota; class Gammaproteobacteria; order Cellvibrionales; family Cellvibrionaceae; genus Cellvibrio; species Cellvibrio sp. PSBB006. The sequence continues at coordinate 4,663,254 of NZ_CP021382.1, forward strand.
TGGCCAGATGTAAACGACCACGCTCACCACCGGACAATTCGCCCACACGTTTCTGTTGATCCGAGCCTTTAAAGTTAAAGCGGCCCACGTAAGAGCGGGAATTCACTTCGTAGGTACCGATGCGCAAGATGTCCTGGCCATCGGACACGGCTTCCCAGACGGTTTTTTTATCGTCAAGGTTTTCGCGACTCTGCTCGACATAAGCGACTTTCACTGTATCGCCCAAGGTTACCTTGCCGCTGTCCGGTTGTTCGGTGCCGGCGATCATGCGGAACAGGGTAGATTTACCTGCACCATTACCACCAACAATACCGACGACCGCACCTTTGGGGATGCTCAGGGACAGATTGTCGATCAGCAGCCGGTCGCCGTAACCCTTGCTGACATTCTCCAGCTCGATGACCTTGTCACCCAGGCGCTCGCCCGGCGGAATATAAATCTCGTTCGTTTCGTTGCGGGATTGGAATTCCTGGGATTGCAATTCATCAAAGCGGGCCAGACGCGCCTTGCTTTTGGCCTGACGACCTTTGGGATTCTGACGCACCCACTCCAATTCAGTTTTCAGGGCTTTCTGGTGAGCAGCCTCGGTGCGCGCTTCCTGCTGCAAACGAGCTTCTTTTTGCTCCAGCCAATTGGTGTAATTACCTTCATAAGGAATGCCGTGGCCACGGTCCAGTTCCAGAATCCAGCCGGCGGCGTTGTCGAGGAAGTAACGGTCGTGGGTAATTGCTACCACGGTGCCGGAGAAGTTTTGCAGGAATTGCTCCAGCCAGTAGACCGATTCGGCATCCAGGTGGTTGGTCGGTTCGTCGAGCAACAACATATCCGGGCGCGACAACAGTAAACGACACAAGGCCACGCGGCGGCGTTCACCGCCAGACAGCTTGGTGACATCTGCATCCCAGGGCGGCAAGCGCAGGGCGTCGGCGGCAACTTCCAGGGTGTGGTCCAGATTATGTGCATCCCACGCCTGAATGATGTCTTCGCAGCGGGCCTGCTTTTTGGCCAGATCGTCAAAGTCGGCATCCGGCTCGGCGTAAGCAGCGTAGATCTTATCCAGTTCTTGCAGCGCATCCACCGCCTCACGCACCCCATCTTCCACATTGCCACGCACGTCTTTAGCTGGGTCGAGCTGTGGTTCCTGGGGCAGGTAGCCGACCTTGATGCCGGGCATAGGGCGGGCTTCGCCGTTAAAATCCGTATCCACCCCGGCCATGATACGCAACAACGTGGATTTACCCGAGCCATTCAGGCCGAGCACCCCGATCTTGGCGCCGGGGAAAAAGGAGAGGGAGATATCTTTCAGAATTTCACGCTTGGGCGGCACGATCTTGCCGAGCCGGTGCATGCTGTAAACATATTGCGCCATGGGGCCTGAACCTCGTTATGCAGGGTGGGGAATCCAAGGGCGCAAGGTACCGAAAGCGCTCGGCCAATTCAACGTGTAGAGCCGAAATGATGGGTATTTCGAAAATTTATAACGATTAATTTTTGTGTGATGCGCGTCACAGGTTGCCCGAAGGCAGGCAATTGTTTGGCTGGATAGCCGCCGTTAGACTGGCGACCGTTCCCAGCGCCTCCACCTGGCGCTGAAATCATATTGGCCACGCCACAACCGGGAATTCGTAATGCAGGTACGCACTACCATCCTCCGTCTCATCTTTATCCTGATCTCCATCGCCAGCCTGGCCTATGTGGCCAACCTTAAGGCGGAGCCTCATTCGGCTGTAAAATACGCTGAACAGCGACGTTAGTTTTTGCTGGCAAGTGTCGGGTTAGCGCAGCGTAATCCGACACTGATGCTGGTTCCTGTGCTAAAGATGCTGTGTAATATGCAATCTGGGAAATAAAGGAAATTAACTAATCTTAAATAGGAGTTTAGGAAATGGGTATATCACAAACAGTTGGACAAAACAGCCTCAACCTTACGCAAGATGTCAAAACAGTGCAGACATTATTGAACAGGGCTATGAAAACCTATATCAGGTTCGGTCAAACGCAAGAAAAACTTACACCTGATGGTATCTGCGGTAGTAAAACAATAACAGCGATTGGATACTTTCAATCGATGGTGATGCGTCATAAATACCCTGACAAGCGTATAGAGCCTAATAAGAACACCTGGAAGAAACTGAATGAAAATATCCCAAGCAAGACACAAATAAGAGCAACAGCAAGTCTGCAAAAATCCCAGCTTGATAATTTTCTAACCTGGTTTAAATCGGATGCTACATCAAACGTTGAAAAGCTGGCTGATTCCTTTTACAAAGAAGTAGCAAAGTTTCTCGAAGTTAAATCTGAAGTGGCCGGCCCCAAACCCGTTGGCTTATCCAAGGTAACAGTAGAACCTTTTCGCCAGGGAGATGGGAAGTGGGGTAGTATCAAACTGGGTAATAGCTCCACAGGAACAATTCATAGTTACGGTTGCGCTATGGTCAGTTTGGCAATGGCGACTACTTATCTGGGCTCCAGAACCAAACACTGGCCTGAAAATCTTACACCGCAGAAGATGACGCCAATCCATGCAAATAATATTTTAAAGAAAGCGGGTGTGTTTACGGCAAATTCATACATGCTGTATATCACCGGAGGTGCGAATGCATTGGGAATGCAGGCTAAGGATTCCGGAGTAGGGGTTAAGTTAGGAGCAAGTGCTCGTGGAAATATTGATCAGTGCTTAAGTAGTGGTGGATTGGTTTTGGTGCATGTCGATTACAAAAAATCCTGGGTTGGTGATCACTGGCTACTCCTGACACAGAAAAACTCGAATGGTGAATACTCTGGCGTAGACCCGGCATACGGGAAAGTATTGAAGTTATATAAAACACCGGCAACTGGTCAGACGACATCTGCTCACGTTGTCATGTATGGGCGAGCGGACAGTTTTGGTGAACGAACACCGGAGAATGTTAAAAATTATAAGGTTGTACGATTCGTAACTCTTAATGCCGGTACTGAATGAGCGGATGCATAAAAAAATTATGAATGGGATCATTTTATGAATAGCAGATTGTTGTATGTTGGCTTTGCACTTGTGGGGATACTATTTCCGCTGGGGTGTAGTGGCGAAAACACAGAAAACTTCGAGCCTTTATTTACTGGCTTAAAAGCAGGTCAGAGGGGTCAGCAGGATTGTGTTTCTATAGCTGATGCTTCGGTAAAAATAGAGTTCAATGATTTTGATCAAAATCTCAATATCTATCGGTCGAAGGGGTGCAAAGAATCTTCAAAAGCTAATATGTTGGTGATTCCTGTGGAGGCTCAGCTTGCAGGAATGTGGAATGGCTTTGTGGTTTTGGATGAAGGGACTGATGTTAATGGCAGAGAAATTCATCTTATCAGTATCAACGATGCCACAAAGAAATATAGCATCTACTATGTCAATCAACCACTGTTTGAAGAAAACCAGGTGACGTATTTCGAAGCAACGGAAAAGGAAGCTAAATTGGCAGATTGTGCAGAACAGGCGCCTGAGGTTACACAATGGAATGAGATGGGTTTTCCATTAATGATTGCGCAGCAAAAAATACTGGATATTAAAACCGGTAAGACGCGTTCGACAGATGTGCTTTCTTGTTATCCGTTGCAATAATTCATAGCTTATTTTTCTGTATGTCGTTGGTTAACAATGTCGGGTTACGCTGCGCTAACCCGACCTAGTGTAAACATCGCTTTTGTAGGTCGGATTAGCGTAAGCGTAATCCGACACCAGGTTCAAACATTTCACCGCCGCATCACGCGCTCACCTCTTTCAAATCCTCCAAAATATGCTCCGCCGCCTGAAAGGCTAAGGCCGCAATCGTCAAGGTCGGATTTCCGGTGGCCACCGTCGGAAACACACCGCTGCCGACCATAAACAAATTGCTGTGGTCCCAGGATTGTTGTCGCGCGTTCAATACGGAATCTTCTTTGCAATCCCCCATGCGATAAGTGCCGACGATATGACCGGCGCCATAGAAGGTAAAATTGTCGCCCTGGTATTGAAAGTTGGTGGCGGTGACTTTGTCGGGTTTTCCATATAACACCGGTGCCGGTGGCAGCTTGGTGTATTCGGTAGCGCCGATGGCGTTAAAGATTTCCGTAGAGACTTTTTTCGCGGAGACAAACGCATTGCGCACGTAATCTTCCTGGATGCGATAGGTCACTTTCGGGCGCGGTAAGCCGAGGTGATCGGTTTCGGTCTCGGATAATTCCACACGATTTTCCGGGTCAGGCAATTGCTCAATCAAATACCCCAGACGAATTTGTCGCGTATAAATAGCATTTAAGGTATTCACCAATTGCGTGCCGAATAATTGGCTGTTAGCCGGCAGGTTTTGATCCCAACGCAGTGGCTGGCCTTGCTGATTCACCGAGTCACCATTTAGCTGGCTGTTGTTCTGGCCGAACACAAAATCCGCCAGGGTAGTGAAAGGGTCATTCGCCGCCCACTGCCAGCCCTCATTGCCAATCTCAATGCGATAGGCCGAACGCTCTTTGCGGAATTCACCATCGCGCAGCGATTCAACCCCCGAGGTTGACAGCGGGCCGCGATAAGCAAACACCGGATCTTTCGCCAAACCCCAGGCGAGATACATCACGTGATCCATCAGGTTGCGCCCGACCTGATCACTGCTGTTAGCAACGCCACGCTTAAAATTTTTATTTTTATTGGACATTAATAACAGCTTGGGCGTCTCGATAGCGTGCGCCGCTAACACATACTTTTTAGCGGTAACCGTACCGGAGCCGGTGGGAATGCCACCGTGTGTATCGTAAGTGATGTAATCAATTCCGGTGATGTCGTCAGTGTTGTCATCGACGCGAATATTATTCGCCACATGGCGATACCATACATCGACATTGCCGGTTTGCTGCGCGCGGGCGAGCGTGACCGTCGCATCATATTTTGCCTGGATGGGGCAAATGGGAATGCAGTTAGTATTGCCGGCACATTGACGTCGTTCGCCCGGCAGGGAATTGCGTCCTTGTGGTGTCGGGGTCACGTAAACCGGATTGCCATCAACGGTTATTGAGGTCACGCTATTGATGTAGGCTTGATCTACCAGGGATTCGGTAATACCCGGCATCGGATAATTATATTCCGGTCCATAATTTCCCGTCGGTGAAACACCGAATTGTGTATAAAGTTGATCCAATGCGCCCTTGTCACCCGCTACACCAATTTCGTTGGTGGCTTTTTCATAGTAGGGCACCAGCTTCTGATAAAAATCTTTACCGCCCGGCCAATCCACACCTTGCCCGTACAAGGTTTTTAATTCGAAATCGTTGGGAAATAAACGCAAACTGGTGCCGAGCCAATGCCAGGTTGTACCGCCACCGATGCGCTCATAGGAACTGGCAAATGCAAAATTGGCGCGCGGACTGTCACCCGTTAAATGGAGTTCTTGTGGTGAATACGTGAAATAACATTGTTTGGGATTTCGCCAGGGACCAATTTGCAATACGGTATAGCGCGGCACATTTTCCTGCGCCGGGTCGGGCAGGCCGAGCGGGTTATCCGGTGTCGATGCCGACGGATTTTGCACCGTCGGTGGATAGGGTGATTCGGGTGTTTTTGCATTGGCTTTGAAAAAGGTTTCCATATAGCCGCTGCGATCCACTGGCACCGGTTGGCCGGCTTCGAGGATCAACACTTTCTTACCTTGCAATCCTAACTGATAGGCAACAATAGAACCGGCAATACCTGAGCCGACAATGACAACATCATATTCCTGATTGGCAGTCATGCTGTTTTCTCCTTATTTGTTGCCGGTGAAATCGCTGAGCGGCGCGGGTTCAGTGGCCCAATAACCGTAGCGAAAATTCGAGTCACCCATGGGATGGGATTGCATCACCTGCCAGGCTAAACCGGTGGTGTAACTTTTGGCGGAAATCATATCGCTGACCGTATTGGCCGGCGCCGTGTCCGATGCTGGAATAAGAGTGGGCCAGGCGCCGGCATACCACATAAAAATTAATTTACGGCAGGCAATAACAAAGTCGGCGCCGTTGCTGTCGGCCAGCATTGCCTCGCCGATTTGTTGGTCAGATAATTTTTGCGCTTTGAGCGACGCAAATTTCTGAAAAATACTGTTCACCAGATCGGGATTGCCGCTCTCCCGGGTAACCGCCTGGGTAAAAAACGGGAGATATTCGGATTTAATATCCACCGGGTCCAACGTCGGTGAAAGTATCTTGGCGGAAAAGCCGGTCAGTACCGCGCTCAGGCCAATAAAACTTGCCATAGTGGAATCAGTCATGGTTCGCTCCTTAAGTTAATTGCGTGCAAATTTATTGCGCGCGTTGTAACAGGTAAGTGAAATCGGAAAACAATCCATTGGTGCCGGTGGCGTTGTTATGACACGCCATGCAACTGCTGGAGGTTTGTTTGACTTCACCTTGAATGTAGGTTTCGAGAGTGGTGTTGGCCAGGAATGAAGGCGCGGGCACACCGGTAGGGTCGGTAGGGCTGGTGGCGTTAGTGGGCCACTGGGTGCTGACCAATTCGTAATTTAACCACACTGAGCCGGGCACCGCTTTTTCCAACGCGGCGTGATAGAGCGCGTTTAATTTTTTCGTGTCCTCGGTAATCGGAATTACCCGCTCAACCTGTGTAGGTTGTGTGTGCGGATTGGCGGGGTTCCAGGGGCGCGGTGGTGGCTCATTGACAGGACAATCCTTACATGTCGCATCAAAGAAATTGTACGCGCTTAAATCCGGCTTTTCGCCTTTGGTCGGTGCGTTGGCAATGTGCTCGAAGGTCGACCAGATCCACTGCGGTTCATCTTCGGTCTTGTGTGCAATGTGGAAACCAACCAGGCCCACTTGCTCCAGCGAACAGGCTGGCTCTACGCCGTGTTGTTCTTCGGGATTGTTGTACACCAACGCAAAGGTGGTGTGATAACGGGTAGGATCAAATTTGCCACCCATCTTCACCCAGGCAGCTTTCAGCATGATGGCACCAATCTGAGCGCTCTCGGTATTGCTCGATGGAAAATCTGCATCTTTAGCGAAGGCGGTCTGACCGGCTTTGCTGTAGAGATTATTGTCGAGGATGTAATTAAACATGGCCTCATTGGTGAGAATTTCGTAGCGCGTATACTGGCCGTTCTGATCGATCAGTGGCCCGGTTTGAAACGGCTCGCCACTTTCATCCAGCACATTGGGTGTTTTACCCACCTGGGTTAAATGAATAGCACCGTCAGGAATCTTGCCGATATCTTTGCACACCTCGGGCACAGGGTTGGGTTGGTTCCAGGCTGGCGGTTGCGCGCCATCGGGCAGAAAAATATCGCGGCTTTCTTTCCAGCTTTGCCACACCACCGGGCCGCCGGGTTGTTGGCCGATCACCAGATTATTATTGGGCGTTCCATCGGGATTGGCCGGCCAGTTGAGTGCAACAAACGATTGCCAGGAAAAGACATCGAAATCGTGTTGCAGGGATTCCAGATTAAACGGCGGGTTGGCCGTAATCTCCAGGGGAATGGCCGAGCTTAATGTGGGTAATGTGTCACCGGGTGTGGATGAACTGGTCGGTGGTGTTGAGGTCAGTTTTGCCGCGGGCGTTTCCTGTTGCTCTTGCGAGCAAGCATGTAACAACAGCAGAGACGCGAGACATGTCGCACCACGTGTAAAACAGGAGAAACCAGGTTGCCATTTCATACTAAAAATCCTTGTTCTTTTATGGATGTTTCAACCCTGAATGTCTTGTGAGACGCCGGATGTTTACCGCGCTTTTCAGGATGTTGATTGACAAGCAACAATCAGATCACGTCGGTAGTATTTCAAAGAAGTCCGCTATCGCATATTACAAGTCATGACAGCGGAAGCGCGGCTAATTATGGAAATGTGCGCCAGATGACAAAGGCTTAAAAGAATATCCGGCAAACCTTGCGCCCACGGAACAAATTGAGTTTCAATCAGGAACAGCCTGACCCCCTTGATAAGGATTGCAATGACAGCTGCCAGCTTCCATACCGATAGCCAGGGTGACCAGTGTGCGCTATATCTTGGCGGGCGCTGGCAATTGGGGGATGCGCCGGATGGCGACGCTCTCCAAGCCGTGGTCCCGCCTGACTGTCAGCATCTGGATTTGATTACCGAGCAGTTGGAAAGCTGGGATTCCAGTCTTGCCATCGCACTCTTGCAACTGGCGCGCTGGTGCGACAGCCAGAAAATTTCGCTTAACACCGACGCAGTGCCTCAAGGCTTACAACAGTTGTTGAACCTTGCGACAGGCGTGCCGGTTTATCAGACGGAAGCCGCAGAGAAATCCGGCAATGCGATTACTATTTTGCGCAATGCGGTTAAACAACAATGGCATGAACTGCGCGATACGCTCATCTTCGTGGGCGATGCCTGCGTCGCGTTAGGGCATTGGTTGCAAGGCCGGGCAAAAACACGCCGGGTCGATATTTTCTTTTTTATTGATCAGGCCGGCCCCCGCGCCCTCGCTATTGTGACGCTTATCAGCGTGCTGGTGGGGATGATCCTCGCCTACCTGGGCTCCGTGCAATTGCGCCAGTTGGGTGCCCAGGTTTATGTGGCGGATTTGGTGGCGATCGGTATGGTGCGCGAAATGGGCGCGTTGATGACCGCCGTGATTATGGCTGGTCGTACCGGCGCTGCCTATGCTGCACAACTCGGCACCATGCAAGTGAATGAAGAGATTGATGCGCTGCGCATCATGGGTATTTCCAGTATGGAATTTCTGGTGTTGCCGCGTTTGTTGGCGCTGGTGTTTGTCATGCCGCTGTTGTGCATTTATTCCGATATTATCGGTATGGTCGGCGGTGCAGTTATTGCGACCAGCATGGATGTCAGCATCATCCAATATATTTCCCAAACCCGTGATGCGGTGGATTGGCTCGACATCTCCACCGGCATCGTCAAAAGTATTGTCTTCGGTATTTTAATTGCGATAGCCGGCTGTCAGGCGGGCTTGAATTGCGGCCGCAATTCGGATGCGGTCGGCATGGCGGCCACCAACGCGGTGGTGAAGGCAATTGTGTATCTGGTGGTAGCGGATGCCGCCTTCAATATCCTGTATGACAAACTCGGAATCTGATCCATGGCGCAGCAAGCCTTTATAGAAGTGCGCGATCTCACCATCGGTTACGGCCGCCGGGTTGTGCAGGAACATTTACAGTTTGAAGTGCGCAAGAACGATATCTTTTTTATCATCGGTGGCAGCGGGTGTGGCAAGACGACACTGCTCAAACACATGATCGGTTTGATCGAACCCTCTCATGGTGAAGTGCTATACCAAGGCGTTAATTTTTACCGTTCCGACGAGGAAACCCAGTTGGAGTTACTGAAAAACTGGGGCATTACATTTCAAACCGGCGCGCTGTTTTCCAGTATGACGCTGGAAGAAAATGTGGCGCTGCCCATGCAGCTCTATACGGATTTAACGGAAAAGCAAATTGCCGAAGCCGTCGCCTATAAACTGGCGCTGGTGGGGCTCGGTGGTTTTGAAGATTTTTATCCGGCGGAAATCAGCGGTGGCATGCACAAGCGCGCCGGACTTGCCCGTGCCATTGCCCTTGATCCGCAATTATTATTTTTTGACGAACCATCGGCGGGGTTGGACCCGATCAGTTCCCTGCGTCTCGATCAATTGATTGTGCAGGTATGCCAGGCTCTGGATTCCACGGTCGTTATCGTCTCACATGAGTTGCCCAGTATTTTATCTATCGGCACAAATTGTGTCTTTCTCGATGCACAAGCCAAAACCATGCTCGACAGCGGTGACCCAAAACAGCTGGCGGAACACAGCAAACAGGATAAAGTCCGCCAGTTTCTGAACCGTGCGGAAAGTCAGACAGAGGAAAACGCATGAGCCATAAAAAGAACCGCTCTCTCGCCATAGGCGCGTTTATTGTCGGTGCCATTTTGTTGGTATTTGTCGCACTGTTATTTTTTTCCGGTGGCCGCTTCTTTGCCGATAAAAAACGCGTGGTGATGTACTTTGAAGGGTCAGTGCAAGGGTTGCAGGTGGGTGCGCCGGTTAAATTAAAAGGCGTCGTGTTGGGTGAAATTATCGATATCAGTATCAATTTTGAGCGGGATAATAAAACGGTATACACCGCTGTGACTGCCGACCTGGTGATGAAACGCATCAACACCGACGGCGCCAATGTGGAGGAAAATTTTCTGAAAGAGGCGATCCAGTCCGGCCTGCGCGCGCAATTAAATTTCCAGAGTTTTTTGACCGGGCTTTTGTATGTCGAACTGGATTTTTATCCCGATAGTGAATTGACGCTTTATGGTATTCAGAAAGAGCATCAGGAAATACCGACCATCGGTACCAGCTTTGAGGAAATTTCTCGCACCTTTCAAGAGCTGGACTTAAAAGGGCTGGTGCACAACCTGAATAACCTGACCGAACAGGTAAGCAACATGGTGGCTAATGGCCAGGTGGCGGAAACCCTCAGCAGTTTTAACCGGCTGGCGACCTCCCTGGAACAAACCTCCGGTAACGCAGATAAAGAGCTGGCGCGTCTGAGTGACAAGATGGACACGACACTGACCGAACTCAATGCGTTGATTAAAGAACTGAATACCCAAACGCCCGACATGCTGGCTTCACTTAAAGGCAGCCTGGAAGAATTGAATAAAAGTATGCAAAGTTTTGATCAGGCGGCGGCCAACATTGAACATGCGTTTTCTGAAGATGCGCCCCTGCTTAATCAACTGACCAGAACCCTTGAAGATATGAGCCGTTCGTCGCAAGCCTTTCGCAGTTTGAGTGAAACACTGGAACAACAACCCGAGGCATTATTGCGCGGCCGATCCATCATGCCGGAGGAAGAATAGATTATGCGGTATTCATTCATTCTGTTACTTATTTGCAGCCTGCTCGGTGCGTGCCAGAGTTCACCGCGCAAAAATTTTTACTTGCTCAATGCAACGCCGGTTGAACAAAGCGAGCAGACAGCGGAGATCACGACGTTGATCGGTATCGGTCCAGTGGAGGTAGCGGAATACCTGAATCGCCTGCACATGGTTTACGAAGCCAGTGATGGCAGTCTGGTCCTTGCCGACAACGATTACTGGGCTGAACCGCTGCGCGAGGGCATTCCGCGCATCATCGGTTTGAATCTGACGGCGCGCGATCCTCATCGTGGCATGGTTAATTTTCCCTGGCGGCGCGACAGTAAACCCGATTACAGTTTGCGCCTCGCCTTGCACAGTCTCCATCGTACCGGCAGCGACGCCTACATCAATGCCACCTGGGAATTAGTGGATGTCAATGAAAGAAACAGCCTGCTGCGCCGGCATTTTATTCGCCGTATCCCGGTCGCTTCCGGTGCTCGCGCCCTGGCCCAGGCTTATAGTCAATTATTAGCAGAGCTCTCCGCCGACATGGACCAAGCCTTAACCCAACACACCCAACGTAGGTCGGATTAGCGCAGCGTAATCCGACATCTCACTTACCCCACTCAAACGCACGGCAGTTTTGCCAACAACGCCATGGCGAATTGCCCGATTCATTGCTAGGCTATCGCCATGACCGCTTGCCACGGTTGGCCAGCGCCTTTTTTCTGCCCGTGATGCCTCGAACCAATGGATGCACAGACCTCTCGCCTTACCCCTGAATCTGTAGACAACACCCTACACGTCGTCCTTGAGCACATCAGCGAAGGCGTTGTGGTGACAGACGCTGACTGGAGCGTTATTTACGCGAATCCAGCCGTTGAAAAACTGACGGCCATGTCCCGCGAACATGTCATCAACCATAATTTCTGGCAGGTATTCCGCGATTTGCGCGGTACCTTGTTGGACACCCCGAAGCCGGGGCAAAACAACAGTGCTATCAAATTTTCCGCGTATTTTGTCCAGCAAAGTCTGTGGGTTGAAGTCAACAGCTTCCCCAGGGACGGCGGCGGCCTGACCATTTGTTTCAAAGACATCACCACCTTTAAACGCGAAGCCGTCGCCGAGCGTAGCGCGATGGAAGCGCGCACGGCGGCTAATGCCAACGCCAAGTTTCGCGCTTTTTTTGAGCAGGGTTCACAGTTCGCCTGGTTGACGACGCTCGATGGCACTGTGATAGAAACCAATCGCTACAGCGTGCAGGCAACAGGGCTGGAGCATCGTGAAATAATTGGCAGGAAATTTTGGGATTGGGGATTGTGGGATCATTTGCCACCGGTCATGGAAGTGGTGAAACAGGCAATCCTCGCAGCGGCGGCCGGTACGCGTTTCAAACGCGAATTAAAATATTCGCAGGACCCGGAGAACGAGCGTTTTATCGACCTCTCTATCACCCCGGTTACCGATGATCATGGGCACACCATTTTTATTGCCATCGTCGGTATTGATATCACCGAGCGCCGTCGTCTTGATGCCGCCTTCAGCGATATGCGCACCCGCCTGGAATCCATGTTAACCGCCGCCGAGGTCGCGACCTGGACCTGGGATGCGGAAACCAACCAGATCATTGCCGACCGCAACCTGGTGCAATTGTTTTCCATCCCCACTGAAAAAGCGGACAGCGCTACCCTGGCGGAGTATTACGCGTCTATCCATCCCGATGATATTGATCGTGTAAAAGCGCTCAGCAAAAAAGCCATCGCCGAGGGCCATTTATTTGAGGCGCGTTATCGTGTGCGTATGACCGACGGCAACTATCGCACGGTCATTGCCCGCGGTCGCGCGCAGTACGACAGCAATGGCCTCGCCGTGGCCTTCCCCGGTGTCGTGGTGGACATTACCAGTCAGGCGCAGGCTGAAAGTGAATTGGAGCTCAGCAATCAACGTTACAGCGCGTTGATTGAGTTGATGGATGAAGGTTTTTGTTTATTGGAAATTTTGTACGACCAGAATCATCGCGCGCACGACTATCGTTTCATTGAGGTGAATCAAGCTTTTGAGAAACAAACGGGCCTGGTTAATCCCATCGGCAAGACGGCGCGCGCCATGGTGCCGGATCTCGAAACCAGCTGGATTGAAACCTACGCCCGCGTTGCGCAAACCGGCGCGCCCCTGCGTTTTCAAATGCACTCCCAGGCCATGGGCCGTACCTTTGATGTTTACGCCAGTCGACAGGGCGGTCGTGAAAGCAATCGTGTGTCATTGATTTTTTCCGATATCACGGCGCGCAAACTCGCTGAAGAGGCCTTGCGTAATCACGCTAATCATTTAATGGAATCGAACCGCCGCAAATCAGAATTCCTCGCCACCCTGGCTCACGAATTGCGCAACCCGCTTGCCCCATTAAAAAATGGTGTGCAGTTACTAAAATTATCCAACGACAAACCGGAAACCATCACTAAAGTGCGCAGCATGATGGAGCGCCAGCTTAATCAAATGGTACGCCTGGTGGATGACCTGCTCGACATAGCCCGCATAAACAGCGGCAAGATTGAATTGAAAACGGAATGCCTTAGCCTGGGTGCAGTTGTGATCAGCGCGGTAGAAACCTGCACACCATTAATCGACGCATGCAATCATCAATTTACGCTGGAAATTCACAACGAGGCAATTCTGCTCAACGCGGATGCCGCACGTCTCGCACAAGTGCTCAGTAATTTATTAAACAACGCGGCGAAATACACACCGCCCGGCGGCGATATTCGTTTGTCATCCTGGGACGATGGTCTGGATTTATTTATCGCCGTAAAAGACAACGGCATCGGCTTAAGTGAAGACGCTATTGCATCGGTATTTGAAATGTTTTCCCAAGTGGGGCGCAGCCTGACGCAATCTCACGGTGGATTGGGCATTGGGTTATCCCTGGTGCGGCAAATTATTGAATTGCACGGCGGACAGGTTTCCGCTCAAAGCGCCGGCCCCGGACTGGGCAGCACGTTTTTAATTCGCCTGCCATTGGCTCCGACCAATTCCCTGGATGCACCACAGGATGTTGTCGATGAAAAAGCAGCGCCAGTTCCGCAACAATTGCGCATCCTGTTGGTGGATGACAATACCGACGCGGCAGAATCACTGTCATCACTGCTGACATTAATCGGGCACGACACCCGTATAGCCCATGAAGGACTTGAAGCGGTTAACAAAGCGCGCGAATTTTTACCGCACATTGCATTTCTCGACCTCGGATTGCCGGGTATGGATGGTTACCAACTCGCGGAAACCTTGCAAGGCATCCCCGAATTACATGACGTTCACTTGATCGCGCTCACCGGTTGGGGCGGCAAGGAAGATCGCGAAAAAACGGCGGCCGCTGGCTTCGCCGAACACCTCACCAAACCCACCAGCTTCGACGACATCCAAACTGTCCTGACCCGTTTTCAATCCCGTATCCGTAGGTCGGATTAGCGCAGCGTAATCCGACAAGCGTTTACCTCCACTCCGGCACCCCGACTGCTTCTGCGTAATGAGTGCTGCCCCTTCGCTTTTTCAGTCTTGATTTATACTTGTAATATAATATACCTTCTCTGCTCGGCTTCCCGCTTTACATAAAAAGCTAAAAAGCCTCGTTTTTTGGCAAGCAATTTTTCATATAAGAAAAGAAAATTATCCATAAATTAATTAAGTCAGTTTTCCAGGATGACTGACGTATAAATAGCCAAATAAATTTCCAGCACCTGAATTTTTCCATCAGCAACACCCCGCAAGGTTTTGGTAACAAAACCGTTAAATATTATTAGGAGATAAGGTTATGCAACGGCAGTTAAGCATTGTTTTAAAACTATTGGTGTTAAGTTTTATTTGGCTAAACAGCACGGCAAGTTTTGCGCAAGACGGAAAAATGTATCCCATAGAGGCGCCTGAAGAAAAAGGGGCTATACCGCTGGGCACTGGTGGTGTGAAAGATCAACCCGCAGAGGAATCCTGGTTTCGTCAGTGGGGCGACCCCATGGCGAGAAATATATCCAAAGCAACGCTTACGCCATTTCTCGCTGACCCCAAAAAAGCAAACGGCACCAGTGTGATCGTCGCACCGGGTGGCGGGTTTATGTGGCTTTCAATGGGCAACGAAGGTTGGGAAGTTGCAGAGGCACTCGCAGCGCGCGGCATTAATGCATTCGTGTTGAAGTACCGACTTCAACCGACAGCCGGAACACTTGACGCGTTTGAAACACAAATGAAGCAACGCTTTGCCGAAGCAGAAAACATGTCGAGCGATAAGAAAGCCGAGCGCCCAAGAAGACCTGGCGGCGATTTGAGTGACCAACTTGCCGATGTGGAAGCAGCCTACGCATTAATAAAAAGCCGCGCCGATGAATGGAATGTGGATATGAAAAAAATCGGTATGATGGGTTTCTCTGCGGGAGCAGGACTGACCATGGCAACAACACTGCAATCGAAAAAAGTAGACCTGGCGTTTATCGCCCCGATTTATGGCGGCATGAACGCTGTTGATGTTCCCAAAGATGCGCCACCAATGTTTGCCGCTATCGCCGTCGACGACTTCCTGTTTCACGGTGAATTCGGATTAATAAAATCCTGGTACGACGCAAAGATCCCGGTGGAATTTCACCTGTATCAAAACGGCGGCCACGGCTTCGGTTTGGGCAACCCCGATCGCACCAGCAACAAATGGTTTGATGCGTTTATGCACTGGCTCGATGTGAACGGGTTTTTGAAACCCTAAACTATCGTAACCGGCGAAGCTAAACCCGTAGGTCGGATTAGCGCAGCGTAATCCGACACCAGGCCCAAATATTGTCGTAAATGATCTGGATGTTTGTCGGATTACGCTTCGCTAATCCGACCTACGTTTTGGACGTCTTTAATCCTTCGATACGCAAAATTTCTCCCACACCTGTCAGCCCGTGTAAAGCCCCTTCAACAACCAATTTCCACAATTTTGTCATGCTTTATAACCTTTAATCCTTGTGTGATGTACATCACAAAAACCCATCCGGCTGGTTATTGTTTGATCATTTGTGCGCCATTACACTGGCGCCTTTATTTAGCCCGGACTTATCGGGCAATTTCACCACCACGCTCTACCAGGGACTCGACCCATGCAGGTACGCTTGTTTGTTCAATACGTTGTATTCTTTTGTCTTGTTATCACCGCACTCAGCCTGGCGACCGTCGCCCAGGCGCAAACCAATCAGGAAGCCCTTGCCGAAATCCGGCGGGCGATTGAGTTGGAAGAGCAGCGCCGTGCCGACGAGCGCCGCCGCTTACAGGAATCCCAACGCACCCACACCCAACTGGAAACGGAAGAAGCCCCGCAGCAAGACATCAGCGCGGACGACGGCCCCTGTTTTACCATCAACAAGGTCATTATCGACGGCGCCAGCCTGTTGTCGGACAAAACACTGAACAACACCTACAAAGATCAACTCGGCCAATGCATCGGCATTGCGCAGATCAATAACATCGTCAGCCGCATTACGCAGCAATACATTGACGCCGGTTACGTCACCAGCCGCGCTTATATTCCCCAACAAAACCTCGCCAGCGGCGATCTGCGCATCAGCGTGGTGGAAGGCTACATTGAATCGATTCGCCTGGAAGGCGGACCCAAGCGTTTGTTGGCCACCGCGTTTCCGGGATTGATCGGCAAACCGCTTAACCTGCGTGAAATCGAACAAGGGCTGGATCAACTTAACCGCCTGCGCTCGGCCAATGCCACCATTCAATTTGTACCGGGCTCGGAGCTGGGCGCCAGTGAAGTGGTTATCCAATATCGCAAATCCGAACCAGTCAGTATCAATATCGGCTACAACAACAGCGGCCAGGAATCCACCGGTGTTTATAAAGTCAGCGCTGGCGGTGGTTGGGACAACCCGCTTGGCATCAACGACTTTATTTACCTGAACCATTCCACTAACGCGCGCGATGAAGGCGAGGGTAAAAAAAGTGAAAGCACCTCGCTGCATTATTCATTGCCGTTCGGTTATTGGAACTTTGCGATAGATGCCAGTCAATTTGAATACGCGAACCTGGTTACCGGCAGTGCCACCACCTTTGAAACACGCGGCACCAGTGACGTATTACAAATCTCCATCGACCGCTTGCTGAACCGCAACCAGACCAGCAAAACCATCGCGTCGCTACACATCAAAGAACAAGCCGGCGAAAACTATATTGACGATGTGTTGCTACTCACCAGCAGCCGCGACGACACAGTGCTGGGGCTGGACCTCAGTCGTGAAATGTATTTGCCCGGCAATACCACTCTGATTATGTCCGCCGGTTACGCGCGCGGATTAAAAGCCGAATTCCACAGCGAAGCCGCACAAGATGCGCCGGACGCACCACCGGAAGATTTTGAAAAATATTTACTCGATGTAACCCTGCTCGGCGCTGTGCAAGCCTTGGGCAACGTGTGGCAATGGCGAACCGAATTGCACGGCCAATACAGCGACGATTTATTATTTTCCAGCGAATCCTTTTCCATCGGCAGCCAATACACCGTGCGCGGTTTTAAAGAAGACGGCTTGTCCGGCGATACCGGCATTTACTGGCGCAATGAAATCTCATTACCTGCCTATCCCTTCCCGCGCGCGCCGCGTTTCCGCACAGAACCTTATATCGGTATCGATACCGGCGTGATCGACAACGGCTTGCGCAATGAATCCCTGACCGGTTGGGCCATTGGCTTGCGTTTGTCCGGCGCCAATGTCTCCGCGCAGGTGAATTACGCAGAGCCGATTGATCACCCGGATTACCTGGTGTCGGACAAAAATATCCTCGATTTCTCGTTAACCTTTTCAAAGAGTTGGTGATAACGATGAAACAGAAAACACCATCACCACACAGCACTTTCAAGCAAACGGCAACGACAGTTAAAGAGATGGACAACATGGGACGTGAGACAAAAAAATTGTGGCAGACATTAACCGCCTATTGCTGCGCTGGTTTGTTGACCTTTCAACCACTGATCAGCGTAGCGGATACCATCGCGGTCGATAAAACCGTTTCCGTAAGCCAGCGCCCGACTCTGGACAGGGCAGCCAACGGTGTCGACATCGTCAATATCGCGCGGCCTAACGACAAAGGCGTTTCGCACAATTTGTTTTCTGAGTTTAATGTCAGCAAAGACGGCGTGATCCTTAACAACAGCCGCACTATCACCAATACTCAACTCGGTGGCCACATTGCCGGTAACGCTAACCTTACCGATGCCAGTGCGCGATTAATTTTAAATGAAGTCACCGGCGCGAACCGCTCGCAATTGTTGGGTTATACCGAAATTGCCGGGCAAACCGCCGATTATGTGCTCGCCAACCCCTACGGCATTACCTGCGATGGCTGCGGCTTTATCAATATTCCCCGCGTAACCCTCGCCGCCGGTAAGCCAGAGATGGCCAACGGCCAGCTGCGTTCCATCAATGTCGATAACGGCAATTTTATTGTGCAAGGCATGGGCCTCAATGCAGTTAATGTAAAACACCTGGATATCATCGCGCGCTCTGCACACATCAATGCGCAATTGCACGCGCAAAAAATGATGATGGCGCTCGGTAAAAACCGCGTGGATTATGCGACGAGCCGCCCGACGGCGTTGGAGAATGACGGTAGCGATTCACCAGAGTTTGCACTGGATGTGGCAGCCTTGGGCGGTATGTATGTCAATGCCATCACCATGATGGGAACCGAAAGCGGTGTGGGGGTGCGTGTTGCAGGTGATATGGCCGCCGCGACCGGCGACATGGTACTAACTGCCGACGGCAATATCGTCATCAACAAAGCCACCGCCAAAGAGCGCATTGCGATTTCCAGTTTTAACGGCGATGTAACGCTGCAAGGTAATGTCCACGCCAATATCATTGATGCCACTGCGGGCAAAACCTTGAGCATCAGCGGCGATATCCTTGCCGGCACCAGCGAAATTGATTTACGTGCACTGGATATCGTGACCGATGCGCAATTGCTCACCGGCTTCGACAATAACGGCAATTACCTGAAAGACGGTTTGCTGCTCGCCATTGCGCAAAACAGTTGGATTAATAGCGGTGAAGTCTTATCCACCGGCGACGCTAATATTGTGGTTAACCGTTTGCTGAATAAACCGGATGCATTAATTCAGGCGGACAAGGATTTATTGTTACGCGCGGTTACCGTCACCAACCAGAACGCCATCATCGCGGCGGGTGGGGATCTCACCGTGACAGCATCGGGGTATTTTGATAACACCAACGGCGCGCTGTTTTCCGGTTCACAAAATCTTACCGGCGATTTTGGCCAATTCAATAACACCGCCGGATTGCTCTCCGCCGGTGCAGATATTCATGTTGCGATTGCGCAAGAACTGAATAACGCCAGCGGCAATATCAGTGCCGGCGGCGGTGTGTTGATTGAAGGCGAGGGCACATTGACCAATGCTGGTGGCAGCATCAATTCATCCGATGCGTCGCTCAATTTGCAAGGCATCTTCAATAACCAGAACGGCTCTTATATCCGTGACGATGCGGATCTGGTGTTAAACCTCGGCGGCCTGGATAACCGTAACGGTTATTTATTTCACAGCGGCACCGGTGTATTTGAATTAAATATTACCGGCGATTTCGACAACCGTGCAGGCCAATTCGGTAGTGAAGGCAGTTTATTTGTTACCGCCGATAACCTGTTCAATGACGACGGTATTCTATACGGCAAAGATCGCCTGGATCTGGCGATCACCAACAGCATCACCAACCTGCGCGGCCAGCTCTCCAGCGATGCCGTTATGGCGATTACCAGCAATACGCTGAATAACAATGCTGGTGAAATATTTGCAGCGGACCTGACGGTGACAGCGACCGGTCTGTTCAATAACCGCGACGGATTATTGCAAACAGAGAACCTGCAACTGCAAGCACAAACACTCGATAACCAGCAAGGCGATATTCGCATAACCGGAACAGCGGACAGCGAGATTGCCGTAACAGAAACGCTGGACAATACCGAAGGCTCCATCAAATCCAATGCCAATAACACCACGCTCACCGCAGAGTCTGTCAATAACGCATCAGGTGTTATCGCACACTTCGGCAATGACACACTAGCCATCACCACCACGGACACACTGGCAAATCAAGACGGGCAAATCATCAGCAACAATCGCATTGACATCACCGCTGATCACATCGACAACCAGCGCGGGGATATTTATACCCAAACCCTGAATGCCAATGCTACAAACATTAACAACAACGGCGGCACGCTGGAAGCGAATCAACTGACCTTAACCGTGGAAGGCGAACTCAGTAATCGCATCGGCAGCGAGGGCAACGCAGGGCAATTATTAGCAACGGGCAATCAGGACAACAGCCTCGCATTAGCGGTAACCGGCGAACTGGATAACACCGGCGGTTTAATTCAGTCCGCTGCAACCAATAACAGCCTGGCGCTGGCCAACCTGAACAACACTCAGGGCCGCATTCAACATCTCGGCACCGGCCGTTTTGAATTATTCAGCGCAGCATTTAACAATACCGAAGGAAAACTTATCGGTAATGGTGTGTTGGCGGTAACGGCAGACCAGCTTACAAACAACAGCGGTTTAATCAGCAGTCTGAATGGTTTGTTCTTAACGGTCACCGGGACCGTGAACAACACCAGCGGGCGTATCGAAAGTGCCGCAGGTTTACAAATGACCGCCGAGGTATTAACAAACCAACAAGGTATTGTGCTGAGTTCCGGTAGTGATGACACCACTATCCAAACCACCACATTGGATAACAACAGCGGCACCATTCAAACCAATGCCAACACACTCAACATAAACGCCACTGATATTGATAATACCGACGGAAAAATCCTGCACGCGGGTGCGAACGCTTTACAAATTACCGCCGCTGATCTGACAAACCAAACCGGCGAGATAATCAGCAACGCCAATCTCGCCATCAACGATGCAACCATCAATAATCGTGCCGGTACTTTATCCGCAAACACCATCGCCATCGACGGTACCAGCCTGGACAACGACGACGGTGTCATTGATGGTGAGACAGTAGACATTAGACTCACCGGTAATTTACTCAACGATGGCAACGCCTATCTGGTTGCACAAAGCACAGCAAACAACAGTCTCGCACTAGCCATTAACGGCCTGCTGCGCAACGCCGGTACGCTCGGCACCAACGCGGTTTCCGCACAAATCACCGCACAAAACCTTACCAATACCGGTCGCGTTGTTCATGCAGGCAGCGGCGTGTTACGTCTGGATGTGCAACAAGCATTAGTCAATGAAAACCGTATTGAAAGTAACGGCAATCTGGTGCTGCGCGCTGACAGTGTGCGCAACCACTATTTGTTGGCCAGCAGCGGTGATCTGGATATCGGCGTTACCGGATTGCTGGATAACCGCAGCGGTACGCTGGACAGCCAAGGGCGTGTTCAAATAACCGCAGCAGATCTGGATAACCGTGCTGGACTGGTCCTCGCAACCGGCATCACAGATAGCAACATCAACGTCACTAACATATTGGACAACACCGGCGGCACGCTGCAAACCAATGCGAACAATCTTTCCATTACCGCTGAGGAGCTGCGCAACAACGATAACGGAAAACTGTTGCACGCGGGCAATAACACCTTACAAATCACCGCAACAAACCTGGCCAACAACAGCGGGCAAATCGCCAGTAACAATACACTGGCTGTCAACGTGGCGGACATTAATAATCAATCCGGAAACCTGGGTGCGCAAGCCATTACACTCACCGGCGACCAACTCGATAATAGCAGCGGTGTTATCGACGCCGACCAGTTGACAATCAATGTGACCGGCGATGTATTGAATAACAACAACGGCCAACTTATTGCACTGGGCACCGACAATAATGCGTTGCTGTTAACAGTTGGCGGTTTGCTGGATAACGGCGGCTACATCGGCACCAACGCCCAACAAGCCACCATTAACGCAGGCAACTTCACCAACAGCGGTCAGGTGCTTCATGCCGGTTTTGGTGTTTTGCGGTTGGATGTACAACAAAATTGGTTAAATAACGGCGTAATGGAAAGCAACGGCAACCTGCTCGCTACCACGGGCGCGCTGACAAACACTAACCTGATTGCCACCAGCGACACGCTCGATGTCACCGCAACAACCATCACCAACAGCAACACGCTGGACAGCGGCGCTGCCATCAATCTCACCGCCACGAATCTGGATAACAGCAACGGCACTATTACCGCCGCTGGAACGGCCAACAGCCGTATCGACATTACCGACACCTTGGAAAATACCGACGGCATTATTCAAGCCAATGCAGATCAATTCATCATTGCTGCCGGTCAACTCAACAACAACGGCGGGCAAATTTTGCATGCCGGAGCAAACGCGCTGGATATCACCGCAACCTCAGTTGATAACACCACCGGTTCCCTTGTCAGCAATAATCAACTTGTTCTGGCCGCACAACAAACGGTTAACCGTGTGGGCAACATTAGCGCTGCTACCGTGGATATCTCCGGTGCAGATTTGAATAACCGCGATGGAACGATTGATGCCGATCAATTGCAAATTCAGTTAAGCGGCAATCTGGATAATATTTCCGATACCGCAACGGCCAGCATCAGCGCCTTGGGCACCGCCGCCGATAGCTTGATCATTAATGTTGACGGCACGCTGCAAAACAGTGGCACCCTGCAAACCAATGCCGACAGCGCTACTTTGACCCTCGGTAATTTCACCAACACCGGCCGCTTGCTTCACGCCGGTTTTGGCGTGCTGCGTCTCGATGTACAAAACGATTTGATTAACCAGCAACGCATCGACAGCAACGGCTCGCAAGCATTATTCGCTGGCAATATCAATAATACCGGCATCATCACTGCTGCCGGAAATCTGGATATTGATTTCATACAGGCGCTGACCAATAGCGGCGACCTGGATGCAGCGGGTGCATTTAATCTGTCCGGTACCACATTAACCAATACCGGCTACATCACCGGCGCAGGCACAACCGATAACCTCATCAACCTGAGTGGCACGCTCAACAATAACGGCGGCGTTATTCAAACCAATGCCAATAACTTTTCCATTACCGCCGACCAACTGCAAAACACCAATGCCGCCGCGATCAAACATGCAGGTACCGGCCAGTTGGACATTAATACCACGGAAGTCACCAACAACAGCGCCAGCATCACCAGCAATAGCGAACTCGTGATTAACGCGAACGTCTTGGACAACCGCGAAGCTACTATTGCCGCGCAACAGATTGAGGTTACCGGCCAATCCGTCGACAACAGCGGCGGCACCATCGACGCAGATCGTCTGCGCATGCAACTCAGCGGCGACCTGACCAATAACCTTGGCACTACCAATAATTTGGTGGGATTAATCACCGCATTAGGCACAAATGCAGATGATTTGTGGCTAAACGTTGCCGGTAATCTGAATAACGCCGGTGTGATTCAGACCCGCGCAGAATCCGCCTACATCGGCGCCGGGCAACTGACGAACAGCAACGCGATTAATCACGTAGGTCTTGGCGTGTTGCGCCTCGACGTGACTGATGTGATTAACAGCAACCTTCTGGAATCCAGCGGCCAAATCAATCTTACCGCCAGCGGCGTTACTAACAGCGGTGTCATCGCTGCGGTTGATGCACTCGTTATCAATACTCAAAATACGTTTAACAACAATCAAGGTACGCTCGACTCCAGTGCTGCCATTAATCTGCAAGCGAACCGCTTTACCAATGCCGATGGTTACG
Source organism: Cellvibrio sp. PSBB006 (assembly GCF_002162135.1). Taxonomy (NCBI): domain Bacteria; kingdom Pseudomonadati; phylum Pseudomonadota; class Gammaproteobacteria; order Cellvibrionales; family Cellvibrionaceae; genus Cellvibrio; species Cellvibrio sp. PSBB006. The sequence continues at coordinate 4,686,815 of NZ_CP021382.1, forward strand.
TCGTCAGCGCCGGTACCGACAACATGACCTGGACGGTCATTAACTCCCTGAACAATACCGACGGCATTATTGAAACCAATGCGCAGAATATGGTGTTTACGCTGGGCAGTTTAACCAACCAGAACGGTCGCATCACCCACGCAGGCAATGGCACATTCACTATTAACGCCGCCGACGAAATCAATAACGAGAACGGGTTGCTGGAAAGTGTAGCGACTATCGCGCTGGATAGCCCGGTCATCAATAACGCGCAAGGCGATATCTATGCCGACACTATCACCCTTAACGGCGGCAACCTGGACAATACCGACGGCATCATTGAAGCCAATACGCTTGCGTTGCAATTAGCACAAATTACCAACCAACAATCCAACGGCAGCGAGCGCGGAATTTTGTCTGCATTGGGTAATGCTGCAGACAGTTTATCGATCGACACTACCGGCACCCTGACCAACAGCGGCATTATTCAAACCAATGCGCTTAATGCGACCATCAACGCGCAAAGCATTAACAATACCAAGGCTATTACGCACGCGGGCCTGGGCGTGTTGCGCATAGACACCAGCGGCGGATTAACCAATAACGCCGGACAAATCGTCAGCCTGGGTTCTCTGGATGTGCAAGTGAACAGCCTCGCTAACAGCAACACCGCCGCACTGGTTGCAGAAAATACACTGACACTCAATGCCCAAACCGGCATCACCAATAACGCCAGCCAGATCGGCGCGACACAAGCAATCAATATCAATGTCGCTGCGGGCAATATTGTTAACAGTAATGCAGCAAAAATCATCAGTAACAGCGGCACGTCCACCGTCAATGCCAGTGGCACGATCAACAATCAAACTGGTGAGATCGCGCTAACCGGCAGCAGCACTGTCAGCGCGGGTAATCAGATTGACAATCGCGCCGGTACGATTGCCCACGTCGGCGACGGCGAATTAACCGTTAGTGCGACCACCATCGATAACAGCGGTGGCAATCTGGTGGGCGAAGATCGTCTGCTAGTAAATAACTTTACCCAACTGCTCAACAATATGTTCAACGGTGTTGTCGGCAATATTAACGCACCGCACATCACGCTCGACGGCAGCACCATCAACAACACGGGTGGAACCATTTACGCCAGCGGCACCAACAGCCTGGAAGTTACCGCCGACAGCCTCACCAACAATAACGGTGATATGTTCAGCGAAGGTAATGTCACGATTGACACCGACACACTCGCCAACACCGGCGGCAGCATACAATCCCAACAAATCCTGACACTGAACCTGCCCAGCTTTACATTAGACGGTGGATTGTTGAATGCCGCCGGCTCGCTGGTAATTAACACCCAGGGCAATTTAGTGAATGGTGTAGGCAACCAGTTAATCACCAACGGCGACCTCACCCTGAACACCAACGGCAGTATCACCAATCAGGGAACCTTATCCACCTTGGGCAACCTGGGCTTAAGCGGTATTAACCTCACCAACCAAGCGAATGCCATCATCAGCGCTGGTAATTTACTGGACTTAAATTTCACCGGCACCGTGACCAACGCCGGGCGGTTATCGTCTGGTCAGAATCTTAATCTTGTTGCACAAACACTCAATAACAACAGCGGGGCTATTGCAGCAGGCAATAATTTCACCGCGACAATCGGCGGCAACCTGAATAACAATAGCTTGTTGTTTGCCGCGAACGATTTGAGTTTGTATGTCACCGGGCAAGTGAACAACTACACCCAAGCCAATATTTTTGCGCTGAACAACATCACCATCGCACGCAATGCCGCACTGGCCAGAAACACGCAGGTGCTAAATGAATCCGGCATCATTGAATCCTATGGGGGCAATGTCGGTATCTACACCAACCTGCTCGAAAACCGCCGCGCGGAATACACGGTAGATGCTAATGGCAATATGCTGACAGACTCGGGTGTGGCGTCGATTCTCGCCGGTGGCAATATGACATTGAATGCTAATCTGATTCGCAATCACATCAGTTTGATTGCGGCAGATGGTGACGTGGATATGGAGGGCGGAAGTCTTGAAAATATTGCATATGTCTATGGAAATGAAACGCGTGAAGAGTATTACGAATTATTAGGTGGGAGCTACATTTATTGTTACGACTCTGGCTACTGTAATGTGAGGAGTTTTAGTGGAGAGTTCCTTGAAGGAATGTTGTATGCAATTATCGAATACAACTCTTATCAACGTTCTGATGTTGCTTCATCACCGGATCATTTTCTTGATTTACTATATTACGATGGGAATCAATTTTTATTTAAAGAGGGAGAGAAAATACTTCTTAATGACCCGCTGATTGGTGATCCCACCTATGAGCAAGCATTTAACAGCTACATAAGAGGTCCTCTAGGTGGATCTGAGTGTGGGGAATATTACGATGTTTGTAACTGGGTCCAGCATCCTAATCAGCTACCTAACCCAAATGATAGCACCTGGATTCCGCCCGACAACTTGATGCCTTATTTTGTGGATTTGGGCTTCTTTTTCCCCGATGAAATCTGGCTTGACAGTTTTGACACTATTCCATCAACCATCCAGGCTGGCGGTAATCTGACGGGTAATTTCTCCGGTACCTTGGAGAACGTCAACTTGCACCGTGCAATTGACGGCGCTGTGTCGGAAACACGAAATCAGTTCGTATTAGCCGACCACAGCAACATCAACAACGCCGCCAACAACACCTTACAAAACACCAGCACCAACGCCAGCGGCAGCAGCCTTACCACTATCGATCAACGCACTGTCAATGTCGGCGAAGCCATAAATGTTAACGCCACAACCCAACAATTCGGCACCAGCACCGAAAGAGATATCAACAGCAACACAGGAGCCAACACTGTTGATCGTTCACTGAATACGGTAGAACAAGTCAACAGCAATACCACTACCGCACAAATCGACGGCACCCGCGTCGGCGTTGACAATGTCACCAGCCAAACCGGCGGCACCAATGTCAGCGGCGGCAATACGACAGTAGAAAACGCCACCAGCAACAACACGCCGGTTGCATTGGAAAACAACAACACCGATGCACCGCCTGTTGCAGTAGTCGACAACAACGGCGCAACACCGGTGGACACGCAAAACCCCGGCACCGATCCGCTCGACCCGGATGCGCAACCGGTGGTTAACCCGATAACACCGCCCGTCAATAACGGCAACGGCACCACCGTGCCGGACGTGATTTCCTACAACCCGACACAAAATCTGCAACTGCCCACCAACAACGGCATGTTCGTGGTGAACACCACACCGCAAAGCCAATACTTGGTGGAAACCAATCCGATTCTCACCGATTACTTAAACTTTATCGGCACCGATTATTTACTGGATCGCCTGGGTTACGACCCGGCGGAATTGCAACGCCGTTTAGGCGATGCGTTTTACGAAACCCGTTTGCTGCGCGAAGGCTTGTTTAATTTATTCGGCCAACGTTACCTCACCGATCAAAACACCGGCCTCGCCTTTACCAGCGACACTGAACAATTCCAGTATTTAATGGACAACGCCATCGCCGCGAATGAAGCGCTGGAACTCAGCGTCGGCATCGCGTTAAGTGCGGAACAGGTGGCACAACTTACCCACGATATTGTGTGGCTGGTTGAGCAGGACGTGAACGGTGAAAAAGTGCTCGCGCCGGTGTATTACGCCAGCGCCGCACGCGCCGGTGACCTGGATAACAAAGGCGCGCTGATGACCGGCCAGAATGTGTCGCTCTCGGCGGACAATGGCGTGACGAACACCGGGCGACTGATTGGCCAGCACGATTTAACCCTGCGCACCCAACAAGCGCTGCAAAATACCGGCACCATCAGCGCCGACAATTTTGTGTTACTGGAAGCGGGCAGCATCACCAACACTCGCGACAAGGTCGGTAACAGCGGCAACATCGCCTCGGGCCGTGCCGGTACCGTGCAATTGATTTCACGCGGCGATATCAACAACGACAGCCGCATCAACGGCGGCGATTTGTTTTTGAAGTCCGACACCGGCAGCCTCACCAACAGCGGCTCATTAAGCGCGAACCGCGATCTGGTCGCCATTGCACAACGCGACATCATCAACACCGTTGTGACTGAAAAAACCGGCGAGCGAGTCGGCAGTATTGAATCCGGTCGCGACCTGTCCTTAATTACCCGCGAAGGCGACATCAGCAACCGCGCCGCCATCACCACCGATAACCCCTACGGCCACACCACCCGCGTCACCGTCGGCACCGCACCGCGCATCAATGCCGGTGGCGATATGACGCTGGACTCCGGCCGCGATGTGTTGCTCACCGCGAGCAACCTGCGCAGCGGCAACGACATGACCCTGAATGCTGCGCGCGATATCCAGGTGGAAAACGCCGCGAACGAAAGCCACTTTGTGGGTAAGGATTACAACGGCAAAGTCAACCAGAGCAGCCGCGTTGAACACGTCGGCAGCAGCCTGGACGCCGGCGGCGATATGACCATGAACGCCGGGCGCGATGTGAACCTGCTCGGCACAGACGTAACCGCGCAAGGCAACATCGGCCTCACCGCCGAACGCGACATCAACCTCGAAGCCGTGGCCGATACCTTCGACAGCGAGTTCCACCGCAAACGCCACGACAGCATCAAGAACACCGTTACCCACGTTCAAACCACGTTGGCTGCCGGTGGTGATGCGAGCATGAATGCCGGGCAAGACATCAACATGATCGGCAGCACGCTCACCGCACAAGGTGATGTGTCACTCCATGCAGAACGCGATACCAATCTGGTCGCGGTGAATGATTCGGAATACCACTACGAATACGAGAAAAAGAAAAAATCGTTTGGGCGTAGCACCACCACCGTGACCGAAACCTTAAAAGAAAATGTGGTCGGCGGCGTGATTGATGCGGGCGGCGATGTATTAATTAATGCGCGCAAATCCGGCGATACTTTAATCACTGAAACCAGCGGCAACGTAAACATCGTCGGCGGCGTGGTGCGTGCTGGTAATGATGTCGTTATCGCGGCGGATGACGATATCAATGTGACCGGCGCGACCTACAACGAACTGGATTTCTACAGCAAAAGCAAATCCGGCTTCGGTGGTTTAACCGGCAAAGAAGCGGGGCAAGTGCAGGAGGACACCAAACTCGCCGCCGCCATGATCGCCGCACAAGGTGGCGATGCCACGATGATCTCCGGTAATAATTTGTCACTGGTCGGTGCCGATGTGGTTGCCGATGGCGATGTTAATCTGGAAGCGGTTGACCAGTTATTAATTAATGCCGGCGAAGTTGTCAGCCAAAGCGAAAGCTGGAGCAAAAAATCCGGCTTCTTCAGCGGCGGCGATTTTTATTCCTCTACTGAACGCAACGCGGGTGAATCCGTAACCGGTGCACAGGCCAGCACCGTCACGGCTGGTGGTAATGTGAACATCAGCGCGGGCAGTGCCAAAGTCATCGGTTCCGATATCCACGGCGAAACCGGCGTGGACATTAATACCGATATCGGTGACCTGGAGGTATTGGCCGCACGCACCACCACGGAAAGCTACAGCTACGAAAAAGACATGAGCATCGGCTTTGGTGATCTGGCAGAAGGGCTGTCACGCCCGGACCAACTCGTCAAAAATGAGGATGGCCGTGCAACCATTAAACTGGCCGACGCCACCTACGACGAAGTCGATACCAAAACACAAACGGTGGATCATCGCGGCTCCAGCGTGACCAGCGGCGGCAACGTCGACCTGGCTTCAACCGAAAACATGTTAATTGAAGGTTCCCACATTGCCGCCGACGTGAACGACGTCGGGCAGGGCGATGTGACGCTGGCGGCAGGCAATAACGTCACCATCAAGGAAGCCACCGACACCTATGATTCCGACACCAAGGAAATTCACGGCAAAGCGGAACTGAGCGTGGTGGTGCAGCACCAGGCCGTGGAAGTTGCCAAGGCATTAATCGCCGTGGATGAAGCCAAAGACCAGCTTGAGCAAGCGAAAAAAGATTACAAAAAATACGAAAAAGATCTCGATAACCTGCAAAACACCCTCAACGCATTGGAAGCTGACTACGCCAACAAAACCCCCGGCGTCAGTTATGAAGACGTGCTGGAGTTGCGCGAGCTGGTGGACGACGTGAAAGGCGATAAAGAATGGTACGTTGCCGGTATTGCGCTCGCCGCCGTTAATCTCACATCCAAAACCACCGCGCTGGTACAACAAACCGCCGCCGCTGCACAAAGCACGGCCACTTACGGTTTCAATGCGGGTGTGCAACTGGATATCGATGCCAGCAAAACCACCACCAGCATCAAGGAAACCACGGCGGTGGCGTCCACGGTGAGCGGCAACAACATCAACATTCACACTGGCGTGGGCAAGGAGAGCGCAGAAGGCACCAGCACCAACATCGGCGGCAGCCATTTACAAGCGAAGGATACGCTCGCCATCAACACCGGCGAACTGAATATCACCGCGAGTAAAAACACGCAGGAAATTGACAGCAACACCGAGCAGGGTCATATCAGCGCGCAGATGACCGCTTATGGCGCGGCGGCTGGTGGTGTGAGCGTGAACGCGGATTTCAGCCGCAGCAAAAACAGCGAAACCCACACCACCATCAACAACAGCTCGCTCACGGCGGACAACATCCAGCTCACCACCACCGGCGACACCAACATTCGCGGCGGGAACGTCCATGCGGATTCCACCCTGGTCACCGACATCGGCGGCGACCTGAATGTGGAATCCCTGCAAAACCGCAGCCGTACCAAGAATAATGCGGCGGGTATCAGCGGTGGCTTCAGCGCAAGCGGTGGCGACGTAACCGGCGTTAACGGCGGCATGAATGCCAGCAATGGCATGAGCACCACCCGCGAAACTGTGCGCAGCTCATTAACCTCTGGCGGCACGGCGGATATTACCGTTGCGGGCAACACCCAAATTACCGCCGCCACCATCGCCACCGTTGATGCCGACGGCAACGACCTGGGCAACCTGAACCTCAATACCGGCAGCCTCAGTTTTACTGATCTGCGCGATACCCACCAAAGCAACCAGACCAGCGGCGGCATCAGCACCAGCCTGAATGTGGGCGGCACCACTGCCACCGAGGCTTCGCAAAACCAACAACTCGCCACCGACAGCCAGGGCCGCGAACTCGACCCCAACACCAGCAACATTACCTACAGCAACAACTCGCAATACGACGCGAGCAAAGCGCTGGCGACCTTGGGCACGGGCAATATCACCGTGGGTGGTGTGCAGGTGGAACAAGACGGTGAATTGACCGATGCAGGCAAAGCAAACGATTCCCCACTGACTGCACTGAACCGCGATACCACCAACACCACCAAAGACTTGTGGAGCGTTGAGCGTCAGGAAGGCAATGTGGATCTGGCGATTGATCATCGGTTGTTGAGTGAGGAAGGTCGCAAAGAAATTAAAAATAACTTTGTCGACAGCTACGAATTCGGCGAAGACATCTACCGCGCATCGGAAACACTCTCCAATGATCAGGCACTGGGCTTGCTGAATTTCTGGGAAACCCTGCACAACAACGCGCAAGCCACGCAGCTTAAAAATGATCTGCTGCGCAACCCGGACAACGCCCATATCCTGGAAGGGCTAAAGAGTGGCGAAGGCGATCAATACGCGCAAGCCATGAGCGAACTCGGCCACCTCGCACAAAACAAATTCGGTTTAAGCCTCAGCGATATCAGCCTTTACGATGCCGGCAATACCACCAGCACATCGCTGCAAGACACCATCCTGACCGATATCAAAGGCGGCACGGTGATCCAGCAGGGTCACAACGAATACGGCAATATTTTTATTGATGCCAGTGACGCCAGCAAAACCAGCATGGTGAACACGCTGGGCCATGAAGTGATTGAAACCCAAGCCTTGCAAAACGGTGGCCAGAACAACGCAGTGCAAGAAGCGCAAGCCAATGCCTTCGGCAATCAATTTGCTGACCGCGTTGATCAAGCGGCAGGTGGTAATCTCGACAGCACCGGCGGCAGCAATTTCAATCACAGCTTGCTTAACAGCAATGCAGTGCAACAGGGAACACAACGAGCTAACACGGTTGGTGGCGCGCAGGTTGAACACCGCCAGTTGATGACACAGGAAATGACGGCCATCCGCGATATGGCGCCGGTGATGGCAGAGCGTGAAGGCATTACGCCCGAAGAAGCCGAGCGCCGCATGGCAGAAGAACTCGCCGGGCGTGTGGACGCCAGTTGGAACCGCACCCAGACACAAGCGGGCAGGGAGGAAGACGCCGTTGCACTGGATTACCTCGCTGAAGCGTTGGTCGGCCTGGGCGATGAATACCGCCCGAATCCTTATACGTCTGACATTCCCGTGCTGCCGGAAGATATGCCGCCCTCCAACTACACGGCGGAAGACATAAAAGGTTATTTGACTGACTACCAAAACAGTCACAGCTATCATTACGAAAACCGGACGCTGAACGGCGACGATCTAAATAATACTTTCTCGTTGCAAGGGCAGTTCTACGACCAGAACTTCCGCCAGACAATGACCCTTAAAGACAATGTCGACCAATTCGGCGGTGAAATGGCGGGTGTGATGGACGTTGGGGCAGGTTTAGCGGGTGGTATATCCTACTTGCTACAAAACCCGCTGGAAGGTGCGGAAGCTATATCCCTTGGCACACAGCGGATGTTGTTTGATCCCGTGGGATATGTCGGCGAAATCTATGATGAGCGCCAACAAACCCGGACCAATGCCATACTGGATCAATACCAAGGCGACTACTACAACGCCGCACGTCAAACAACGGCCAGTGATTTATCCTTGGGCTTGGAAGTGTTGGGTGCGGTGCCTGCGGGGCGAGTGGGTGCGTTAAGGCATTTGGATGATGCTGCGCCTGCCACAATTAATAATGAAGTTTTTGATTTGCTGTCCCAAGGACGACAAACAACAATCATAAAATCGGAAAATTATGTCGAGAATATCACGCTGTCTACGCAGGTGGATTCACCGACAATCATTACTGATCCTGGTCGATTATTGGCAAACCCAGCAAAAAATCCTAGAACTGGAGAAATTGATCCGTATTATTTAGCACCAGAGCACCCAGGCCATATGATAGAAACTTATCCAGCCCCACAAGGACTCCGAGTGTTTATGGCACTGGATGAAAGTTATCAAATAAACCCTGTTACAGGGAATTCCCAGAATCCGGGTGCTTTTACTACGAGAAATAATATTATCTCTGTGCAGCAGGTAAGAGACGATTTGGCTGTTAAATTTGAATTTAAAGAAAATATTACCCATATGCAGGAGTATGAAATTCTGCCTGGTACTCGTGTTCAGGAAAGTGTTGTTGGAAGACAAGTTGGTGCTGATGGAGTTGTCTATGAGGGAGGAGGGAATCAGATACAAATACTACGGCAGCCGGGGCAAAGAACGTCTGATATCCTGACGCCTGTTGATAAGCCAAAAGTAATAGAGTGATTTTTATGGAATATTTATTGATTGATTTTGACAAAGATAAGAATTCTTTCGTGTCTATCGAGGGAGAAGAGCCTTCTTTGATGATGGAAAAGGAAGATGCTTATGAATATTACTTGCATAAATCTAGAAAGTTTGTTGTGAAGCTATTTAACGGGTGGGTTGGGCGCGAAGAAAAAATAGGGAAAATAGTTGATATTGCAGGAAATATGATTTCTATAATTCCAAATCCCGGTAGCAATCATGGCGAATTTAGCATAGGTGGTCTTGTTGCAGGTAATGAAGATTCGTTTAAGTTTGTTGTTATTCCCCAGGGAAACTCACAGGAGTACTATCTAAAATATATTATCTCTGAAGGCGTCTTTGAGGAGGCGGGATTGCAGGTAAGATAACTTCTTTGAAGTTAAGCTGATTAATATAAATATTGGTTGTGACTGATAGTTGATGGAAAAATCTATTGCAGATCAAGTGCTAGAAATAATGCGCAAAGAAGCTCCTAGCCATTTGACCCGTCAAATGGAGGAGGCTGTTCCTCGGCTTCAGTCAGATGATGTGAATGTAAGAGACGCTGTATCAAAAGAAATAAATGGTATGTGTAACGTGAAAGCTCTAGGAGATTTAGATGTTAAATCTGTTTCTTGGAAGGAATGGTTAGGTCTTCTTGAAAAACTAAATAAGTACTCAAAGAGAAAAATTAACAGTTAGTAATCATAATTTTTGGATGGTAATTTCAAAATTATGATCGATAATTTTGAGTGGCTAGGTAAATTATTGTGAACATTAAAAGGTTTAATAATTTCTTTGAAAATTTGGACTGCTCTGATCCTCCGCATGCTCTTATGTTAAATGGTGTTATGGCTGCATCGGAATGGATAGGGAGACTGTCCAGTGAAGGTTTAATGGATCTTAAAAACTCTCTAATAGTTCAACTCAGAGAGCTTTCCGAAAAGCAAAAACTAGAGGTTATTTTTGTTGCTCAAAAAACACGTAGCGTTCAATTATTGGACGTTGTTTCAATCATTAAAAATGAGGGTGATAGTTTGCACTCTGAGAAGGTTTTAATGTATGCAAATCAAACTTTTATGTCTTAATTTTTGTATTGAATCATGAACGATAAGAAACTAATTTTAGGCCTTGAATACCTGATAAACAAATATATTCAAGACGATAGCTATAAGGTTTTATTGGTAGAAGAAATTAATAGAGAAGATTTTCACGGGGCAAAAGGTATATTGCATGAGATAAGAAAAAATGGCTCTGAAATTGATTCGGATGATTTAAAAATCATAAAAGAAATTATTTTCAATTATGGTTAGCATTCTTATACAAGGTGGTACATATGTTCAATAAAGTTATTTCGGTTTTTATTTTGTCTTTGATGTTTATAGGTTGTTCATCCGCTCCAAAAGTAACCGCCCCCAAAGTCGCTGCCGACGCAAAATTCCTGGTCAAGGATTTCGCATTCAATTTAAGCCAGAAAAGGCAGGTCGAAGACTATCCAATCCAGAACGAACTGTCTCAGCTAGTCTATGAAGGCATCGCAGAAGCCCTGGAAAACGATGACATGATGGCGGCTCATGAAGCGAATGCCGTGCCGGTCTCAATTGTTATCAATTACCAGCGTCGCTTTGCCGGTGAGGAGACGCCATTTCCTTCTAAATCGGTAACCAACCCGATAGTGGGCTACAGCATCGCGATTCTGGAGGACGATGAGGAAATAGGGCGCATCACCAAATCGGGGCTGACAACCAACAAAGGATTTCTCAGCAATCTCAAAACCGCTGCAACAATGGGAGCCGGCAATGATGCCCAAACAGAAATGGCCGATGTTCACCGGTTAACCGATGCGATAGTGGCTGAATTAAAGAACCTGCGGGAGTAGGTGAGGACAAAGAAAAAGCCGATTTCTCATCCTTAAGAGGCTCGGCTTTGATGTACCTGCCAGGATCGGAAGCGCTGAGCAGATGAGTGCATCATTCCTAAAGCTGCATAGAGCGACTAGTAGCAAAAGACGGAATAAGTTGTAAGAGATGTCGTACAAATCGCCTGCGTCATATTTGATCAATAGCTGCCATCATCATGCCTATGATTGACAGCGCGTAAAGCACCCAGTAAGGTTCGCAGTACTAGAAAGCATACAGCGGTTTCCGCACCCGTTAGCCTTGCGGTTTTTTTGTGTCCGCGATAAGGCGCTGTCCGTCATTTCTATGGCCGGGTGGAGAGGCGTAATACAATACCCGAAAGGGGAATATGCCCGGAGCTACTGTATGTGCTCTAGTTGACACCCGGCTTCCAACTACTAACTGGACCGATATCAAACTTAAAACATACAGGACGTCATTATGCTCAATCATTTCTTTCCTTCCCTTCTGTTCTCCTGTTCCTTGCTTAAACCGTTTGCCCCTAGTGGAAAGCCGCCGATAAATCTTCACATGGACCTTAAATCCACCAACAGCTAGGGAGCAGGCCATGTTGGATATAAATAATCCGCCAAATCCAGACGATGAACCGCTTTCCATAAAAAGCGAATTTGTAAACCTGTGCGACGAGTTTTCAGCATTCAACAACTACTGCGCCTTCTTCTGCGAATCCGTAAGCCTCCACGCCCTGAGCGGCAAGCCAATGGATAAAGTGAGCGCCCATGGATTGGAGCGTTTTGCTCAAGCACTTCGAGATAAATCCCAGCAATTTGATAATTGGTTGCAGGAGTTGCATGTAAAAATGTAGCGCTTTGGCCTGCTATCGAAGCCCATCTGTACCAGCTGTTACAGATCCCTTGATTTGTAGCGGCTGGTTATAGTTTTACCGATTCATAGTTAAATTAATAAGGAGATTCATAATGTCTGCTTCCAATGAGCGATTGATTGATAGTGCAATCGCGCTCGCCGTAGTAACCGCCTTTTTATACGCATCTGGTACCGCCAAGTTTGGCGGTTATACATCGACGCTCAAGTTGGATGTAAACATGCTGGACCGAAATTTCCACCAGATTTTGTATTCAGGTTTTCTCACCGCTTTTGCTCCAACACTTTTTGTTCTCGCGATCCTTCTTGTTGCTTTCTTTTTGTGCTCACACCTGATTTTGCCCGGCATCATTGACGCGCTACGAGGCAGAATCAGAGCCAAGCGCCGATATATAAGGATTCGCCGCTTTATTTTGGGAAAACGAAAAGATACGCTCATTGAAAAACGCGCAAAGCGCTACACCAACTCTATTGGTGTTTGTATGTTAGTCCTTGTAGCAGCGTTAATTCTGCTGGTTCATATCGAAAGGCTCGGCGTGAAAGATGCCAAGATAGTTATTGCCAAACTTGAAAATGGAGAATATAAGTCTTCAGATTTTATTGAAGTTAATATTGATGGAGAGGTTAAACGCTTGCTTTATCTTGGATGTGGCTCAAGAAATTGCGCTGCTATTGATCCGGAAACAGGAGTGGTAACTTATTTTCCCCAGCGGGTTCACTCATATACGTTTTCGCTTAATAGAAAATCTAGTGATCACTAGCCGGAAATTGTATTCTTTAATGGCTGTTTTATGAGCATTAATTTGATGGGTTACCACTTTACATGGAGATAGGCTAACGCCATGGGAATTACAGACAACTTATACGACATGTACAAGCCGCTCAGAAATAAAATGCGAAGATTGGAAACGAGAGTGGCGTTAATGCAAATTTGGGCATTGATTAAGAATATCAAAGGTGAGGGCGGGCTACCGACCGACTTTCACCATCTGCCCGATGCTTCCATCCGGAAACATGTCTATGAGTGGGATTTGGCACTCCTGGCAAGAGAGGTGATACTTAATGGCGGCAACAGAGGGGATGCCAGTCTCCTGAGATACAGAGATTTTGCAAGCATAATTAATCTCCTTAAGAAGACCACAGAAGCTCAAAGCAAATTGTTCGTAAATGATTCGACTATCCAACATGAAGTTCACCGGGTTGGTCAGCAACAGTTCCCATTTCAGACAGACCAAAAGAAGCTATATCGGTTCTTTAAGATATTCCGGGACCCGGCACTGGAAAAAATTTTTTTCGACGTCACCGGTTTGACGGTCGGCAAGTTCCTTTTCTTGGGGCTAAGTGTTTCTGGAAGCCTCATGAGCAATCCTCGATATAGTATTCGTCAAAGCTTCAAGGATTTTGGTATTAGCGATAAGGAGCGCGATGCATTCTTCCAAAGAGTTGTTGTCGATTTGGGAATATTGAGAGATAAGACAAAAGCGGTCCAGGAGTACAATGAAAACTGGTCATATACTTTCAATCCGCTACTTACTTCACCTCTCGTTATAGATCCGCATGATTCTGGGATGGCGATTTGCCCGATAAGGTCGTACTTCAACAGCAGAATAGGTGAGGGGCTGGTTTTCGATATTTTCAAGAAAAGAAAAGGCAGTGAGGAAGCATACGGCAAAGCGTATGAAGCGTACGTAACATGGGTCACTGATGAACTGATTAACGATCCATCGCTTACGGTAATTAGTGAATCAGAGTATTATGTCGGAAAGAATCTAAAGCATGGATTTGATCTTTACCTTTACGATGATACCTATGCGTTGTTAATAGAATGCAAGGCCAAGCGTTTAAAGCTTAGCTCCAGGTATCAGGGAAAAGAGTCAGCGTTGAATGCTGATCTTCAAGTACTAGCGAAGTCTATTGTTCAGTGTTACAAGAACCTACTGGATATTCTCAACAAGCAGACAAATTGGGATTGCGGTGAGCGTACACTGAGACCCATCGTCGTTTCGTTGATGGAGTGCTATATGTGGATGCCTGAAATGCAGATGAAGCTTGAAAATTTCCTTCTCGAAAAATTGGTTCATCTCGGCATCAATCCAGAAATCATTACGCGGCATCCATACAGTTTAATGTCAATCAGCGAATTCGAAATGTCATTACAGATTATAAATCGGATAGGTCTCCGACAGTTTTTTGCTGATAAACAGGCAGCGAGATTTACCGGTTGGGCAATAGATAGTTTTGTCCATACCAATTATTCCGATCTTATCCCGTCTCTTACCTCAAACTACTTACAGATAGAGATTAACCAATTGATGGAAGAGTTCGCGGGGCCTCAGCAATAAATACTGGCGGAATTCTGTTGTCATGATCGCTTTTGGCGGTGCCTTTAACGTTTGCAGTAGTCAGCCCACAGCCGAGACAACGGCCGATTGTTACCACCGGAGTTACGCTTTTGTAGGAGATTTCCTACAAAAAGCATCGCTTTTTGCCATTGGCGCTTAAAGCATTATCCTCTAATATGCCCCTTTAAATCATCTCTGGGACGAACCGTGACAAAGTTAATAATTGGAAAGGACGCTATCGAAGTAAAGGCGGCGAAGAGAAAGGTTTTGTCGAATTTACGAATGCTCAATAGCCGGATTCAAGGCTTGTGCCGTAGCTCGGCGAGCTTTGACACCTTGTACGCGTTCTACAATGCGAAGGTGGAAGAGCAGCTGAGTATTCTGGCGTGGTTTGAAAAGTTTGATCAGCCTGCACCGCCTGGTGAGTTATCGACGTTAACCGCTGCCGATAGACCCCTGGAATCTTCATGGGCCTGATGGCTCCCCCTCGATCCCCCCCTTATTTTCTTATCATCCAATGTAGGGTAAAGCGCTCCAGCCGCTATACGCTCAGGTGAAATGCTATAGTGCGCGATAACGGCGAATGGCACGTTAATGGGCTTGTGCATCAAAGTGGTGTTTACGCCAGCTCATTGCAGAAAGCCAAAAAATTTATCAATTACATCATGAGGAGACTTTATGTACATCCGTCAATGGGTAGCCGGCGCACTGATATTGTTATCGATGGCAACAGCAGCGCAACATCAACCTTATCAGGACATTAAGCTCAAACAATTTCCAGAACTCCAGCCTCGAACCCTTTCATCGATAGACAACAAGAAACCGACCTACTTGAAATTCTGGGCGAGCTGGTGCAAGCCCTGCATGGAGCAAATGCCGCACTTCGAGAAAACCTATCAAAAATACCGTGATGAATTAAATATTATCGCGGTTAATATCAACATGAATGAAGAGGCAGCGCGCATTGAAGAAGTGATCAAACGCTTTGATTTGCACATGCCTGTCTGGCTGGACAATGAAGGAGCCTTGGGTGTTGCGCTTGGTTTAATCGGAACGCCTTACAGCGTTCTTATTAATCCGGAAGGCAAGGTGTTGTATACAACTCACGAATCCGATGCCGCGCTGGATGTGCGTCTTGCAATGCTCGCGGAAGGAAAATCCGGCGAAAGTGGAGTCACTGCCGAGCCCGTGACTCTTGAGCAAAAAAAGAAACTCCTGGAGCCCTGGGCGCAAGGTGAGCATCTGATATTTTTTACCGCAACCTGGTGTGACTGGTATTTGGCTGATACTCGGCCAGAAATGGCACAACAATGTAAATCAGTCCAATCGGATGTAAACACTTTGTACAAGCGTTTACCCGATATGCCCTGGCACGGGGTTGTCAACCATTTATGGACAGATGAGCAGGCATTAAAGGAGTTTACCCAAAAATATAATATGCGCATTGGCTTTAGCATCGACACATTCGGTGTCTTGTTTAATAGTTTTAAGGTCAGGGATATCCCCACGCTGGTTTGGATAAAAGACGGGAAAATAGTGAAGCGCGTTACGGACTTTGAAAATATTGATGCCGTCGTTGGTGAACTTCAGACGACAGTAAAAAAGAACGGCGAGTCGTGATTTCTCATAGTAATGACAAGTAATGTCCCGCGCCAACAATGTCGTCAATCTCATAATTTAATTTAAAAAATATTTCCAGCCGAGACGAACCGGAACTTATCGCTACGCAATGAGTAAAAGTTACGGTTCGTGAGATCAGCAACATGTTAGCTTGCTCTGTGTTTTGCTAACAAGGCTGAGCTTGAATCGGCGCGGAGGAAAAATCCGCCGCGTCTTACCGGAGGAGCGAATCAATATGAGGATGTTATTGACACATATCGCTCTTTATTAATGGACACAGGCAGGGATATTTCTATGAAAATTTTTATTAAACGTTTATGCGGTTTAGTGGGTTGCATGACGGTTGCCATTTCTCTTCATGTTGGCGCGGCGGAGTTCACGTGTGAGGTTCGCCAGCGTAATTGCCTTTATGACGCCGTGGCAGCGGCCAATCAAACCAGTGAGCCGGATATTATTCGTTTTTCCAAGGGGGTTCATGACTCTGACATGCCTCATACTTTGGGCTGTGCGCCATCTATTGTGGGCGATATAACCATCATTGGTGCTGGCCGCTTTGCTACATACCTGTTTGGGTTAAGGACCTGCGCCTTTTTTCATATCCCTGCTGGAAGCTCACTCACCTTGCGAGATATTCAGATTGCCGGTGGGCAACAGAATGGGCGCAGAGGTAATCCAGGTATGGTGCAACGTGGAGCAGCTGTTTATAACGAAGGGCTTCTTCATATTGAGCGAAGTAACTTTACAAGCAATGACATTGTTGAGAACGATGTTTTTTTATCGGGTGGCGGTGCTATCTACAACGCGCCAGGTGCCACAGCGAATCTGGATGATGTAGGGTTTCATGACAACCGGGTCGGACCACATAACTACGGAGGCGCCGCTATTCTCAATGAGGGCGTAATGACGGTCACGCGAAGCCGTTTTAATGAAAACGGTGGTGAGGGCGGCTACGGTGCCACTATTGCGAATGGCGTGCCGGGTTTTTCCACCGGAGCTTCTTTGCTTATATCAGACTCCGTTATCGAAGATGGTGATGGTACTGGAATCCATAATCACGCCACCTTGGTAGTCGAACGCACCACCATACGCGATGGCGATTCGGCGGAAGGCGGTGGCATTTATAACGGCGGCGAGATGACCCTGCGCGAGAGCGCCATCATCCGCAATCGAGCCATTAAAGGCGGTGGGATTTATAGCGCTGAAGATGCGACCTCGAACGTTATTAACACGACGATTAGCCATAATCACGCACGCGGAAAAGTTGAAGGTAATGGAATAGGGGGTGGTGTTTATAACTATGGTGGCACGGTCAATTTGGCGAATGTGACGATTGCTTCAAATACATCACAAGGTTGGGGGGCTGCTATCGCGGCAACATCCGACTACGAGGGCTCGGCGTACATCTACATGAAGAGCACGTTGATTGTTGGACATCCGAACCCGGTGCCCTGTTATGATTTCGGTCCCAACGATTTACCGAAATTATTCCTGGTGGAAAATAACCTCATCACCGAAGAATCGAATTGTTATGCGCCCTCGGCATCCGATATCGTCGTGCCTGAGGCGACAACCTTCACCGAAGTTATCGGCCCCTTGGGCGACTATGGCGGCTCCACTCCAGGTTACGCATTACTGCCAAGCAGCCCGGCGATTGATAACGAAGAAAACGTCTGCACGGATTTTGAGGGTTTTCCAATCCTGATTGATCAGCATGGCAATGCCAGAACCGGTTGCGATATAGGTGCGGTCGACTCCACTGTTGAAACGCCTCCGGTAGGGCTTCAGCTGCTACTAACTGACAATCAAACAGGTATCCAACCCGGCTCAACGAGCACCATGATTTTGGTCATGTTGTCGCGTGCCGATTCTACTAATCCATTCGAACCTATTTGGGATGTTAACCGCAGCACACTTCGATTAGGCTCAGCTGGCGCCACGCCTTTCAAATATACTCGAATAGACCTTAATGAAGATGGCATCCACGATCTGGTGATGAGATTTAACATCAACGAAACCGGCCTTGCTTGCGGTGACACAACAATTGATTTGCAAGGCACGATAGTTGGCGGCGCTGAGTTTGTTGCCAGCGCCGACATTACGACGGTTGGTTGTGGTGAGTAGTTAGTATTGTGTTCATCTCAGGGAGGAGATGAAAAAAGGAGCTTTTTGCCATTGCTGAGCTTACGCCGGCATAATCTAATTCAACAATTTTAAAAGACGTGCTAGTTTTTCGCCAGCCTCATTATGCATATAACGTTTCCGCGTTCTCATTGATTGTTCGCGTAGGAAGCTGTGAGTTGGCGAATGAAAAATGGCTCAGTGAACCCCATACCTGCTCGCTTCCTATCAGAAATATGCGGTCCTTTGCACGTGTGACGGCTACATTAAGTAAATTTGGTTTGCTTGAGGCCCACGTTGCTGCCCCTTTCGTTTCAAATGATGCGCCTAAAACGAGAAGGACCACTTTTTCTTCCTTGCCTTGAAAGGTATGTACGGTACCGACTCGCCCTCTCAACCAGTTGCTAAATTGGTCCTTATCTACAGTGGGCTGATGGAAATTCCGCTTTAAGAAAGATAGCAATTGGGTTGTTACATCTTTAAATGGCGAGATGATGTAGCAATCTGGCAGCTGGCCATTGTGTTGATGGTAGCGGTAGAGCAGCTGAAGTACAAATACCCCTTGTTCTGCCACGTAGTGTTTTCCGGTTACCTCGCCATACACATCAAACCAGCAACTATTTCCCCAAATGAATTCACCGCGCTCAACGACATCGTCAGATCCATGAATCATCTTATTGTTATAGGCGATCTCATTGGCAATGGTAAACATGGGATCTTTACACCGCCGATGAACCCTGAGCGGACTTCCCAGCCAAAATTCTTGTGAGATTAGGCGAGTACCATAGGGATTAACTTCGTCGGCAACGGTTTGAACTGAAGCGATAGTTGGAGACCAATAATCCCAATCTTCCCCTAACAACTTTTTCCCAAAATACTCAACGAATTCTGGTGGTGTTGTAAATACAGGTTCAACCTGGAGCGGATCGCCGACAACAACCACTCGACGACTTCTCATTACAGCGCCAACGGCTTGCTGAGGTGTAGCTTGACCAGCTTCATCAATAAATAGCCAGCCAATATCTCCCCCATGTAACTTGGAAAACTGGTTTGCAACCGAGGCGAAAGCAGAAGACACTACAGGAATTACCATAAAGAAGCTTTGCCAGACTATTTTGGCGTGCTCGTAATCCTTAATATTTCCTGTCACCAGATCATTAAAGATGTTTACGTTGCTTGAAAAACAGCCTTCATAACTCGCCACTAGCCATGCTTGGTGAAGGTTGAACGCTTTAATAGTTAATTCTGATCGTGCTTTATTTAGTGCTCTACTATGACCAAATGTGCTCCGCTGTGTTTCCTTGCATTCAAGGTTATCCAGGTTACAACCGAAGGTTATACCATCGTGCTTTTCGTAAAGCGCTTTGTTCTTTTCTTTATCTTGTAGAATTGAAGCATTTAATCGAAACCATTTTGTCTCAAGCCTTTCTATTTCTAATTTCTTATGTTCGACCCTAAGCCTGAAGGCTTTAATCAATGTTATTCTGCGGCACCATTTTTTGGTTCGAACAATGGAAGTTTTCTTCATTTCCATTTTTGACAAGAAAAATTTTGTGGCTAGTATCCGTTCTTTAAGTTGGCTAATTTCAGAAGCGATCCTATCTCTTTCCTTCTCAGCCTTGACAATTGCCTCCAGGCAGGAAATTTCAGAAATACAGTATTTGACATTTTTCTCCGCTTGTAAAAATTCTTTCTGTACAGCCTTAAAGTTAATATGCACATCACCGCATGATTTAATCAGCGCCTTGATTGCCGGAACCAGTGTGCTGTAGTTTTTGGATGATTCATCAATATGATTAAGCGACTCAATTTTAGAAAACTGAATCTTGGCTCCGAACGCCTTGCGATTATCCGAGTTCCCAAGTGCTGCTGATACCAGCCCCCAACAATCATCATCTTCTGCCAGTGGATGTATGTTGTTTTTATCATCGTGCTGGGCTGCAAGCTTTTGTGCGACGGGCTTTAGATAATTCAAATTGCCAAACTCTTTACCTACGGCTCTACTTTGAGGTAACTCTTTGGATATATTTTCAACAGCCGAATTATTGTTGGAAACCACCACCATCTCGTATCCAGCTAACTCTGGTATAAGTCGCTTCACGCCCCTCCGGACATTGCCGCCAACTTTAACCGTGATATCACCAAGAAATGCTGAATGTGGATGATCCAGGCCAGATATGATCCGTGCACGATTGACGATATTATTTGCTACCAGATCTCTCAGCATGGTTGTTTTCCCCGTACCGGGAGGCCCATTAACCGAATATAACCCTTGGTCATTCAAGTCTTGATCAATGGTATTGATAGCAAACTGCTGCATCAGACTCATTGAGTTCGCTGAATCAGATGGCCAACGTCCTAGTGGTGTATTGGGCAACAAAACATTACTGCGAATAATTTTTTCACCCTCTGGGCTGAGAAGGTCAGGGTTCCGCTTATCAGTACTAGATAAATACGTAAGAAGTGGTGAAGATACGTCTAACTTATCTTGTTGAACCAGATCACGGGCGCGTTCCAAATCACGCAAAAAGAAACTGTTGAGAATGGAAACCTTAAGCTCATCGTCGGTAATATTTTTATTCTCGAAATGATTGTAGACTGGTTCTTCTTCAACACTGCTTATATCCTCATAGACTGCCAGTTCATTCGAGAGCTGTTGAAGTTTTAAGACACTCTCAGCGGTAATATACGTATTCTGTGGTGGTTGAGATTGATCCCTGGCCAGGGGGTTAAGCTTGATAATGATAGCTGTGTCCTGGTGCTGCGGTTCAAACCCTGACCAGTCACCGAGGATTTTTAGAATTTCTACAATCTCAAAAGTTGTTAATGTGTGCGGGAGATTGATGCTCTCTTTTAAATTGGACGCCAACTTTTCGAGAGACTGAAATTTATGCAGGAGTTTCTCACACTCTTTTTCAAAATCATCAAATCGAATATTGTCGATATTTCCTTGTATAACTTGCCCTAACGCCCATGGAGCGGTCGACATCTCCAGTGTGTCAAGAAGTAGCGATCCTTCCTTGCTCAGTTTGAAGCTTGCGACGCAGGTTGAGCCTGCTTCCGATTTTCGCTCCTCCCAATCAACACGTCCTTCGTCCCCAAAATAATTTTTAGCTTGGTCGAAGAACTCACTATTCTTGAATATTCCAAGGTACAGGGTATAGGTATACTGGCGGTCAGGTTTATACCCACGGCCAGCGCGCCGGATGTTTTCCCGATTAAGCCAAGGGAGACAGTTCGGATCACTGGCTAAAACATCCCCACTATAATGAATGACACCTTCTTTTCCGTTCCTGAGATCTTTGAGATCAATACAATTAAAAAATTCAATTTGGTGCCAATAGCTCAATATGTTAATCGCGCGCTGTTTGTTAAAGCTCATCCTGGATTTTTCCTTCTCTAGGTCCGAATCGCTACACCTTCTTCACAAATATAGACTTCAGCATCATTGGCCCTATGCCGTCAATGCGGCAGTCAATATCGTGATCGCCGTCTACCAATCGCAAAATTTTTACTTTAGTTCCCACTTTGACCACCGATGATGATCCTTTAATTTTCAGATCCTTAATGACGGTAACAAAATCCCCGTCTGCAAGTGGATTGCCATTGGCATCGCGCACTTGTAAGCGAGCTTCATTTTCATCACCAGTCTGTGATTCTGGTGACCATTCATGCGCGCATTCCGGGCAAATCAGCAGTACTTGATCGAGATAAACGTATGGCGAGTTGCACTTTGGGCAGGGTGGTAGTTGAGTCATGAATAAATCTCCGGCGGAAATTGAGAATTAAAAGTTTTACATCTGAAGCCTGCGACACAACCGATTTTACTCAGGCTATCATCCGGCGATTATCCTGGTGCTGTCTCTGGAAAAAAAGCATTGCTGTAATTCATTCCTTCCTGATCTTCTTCAACAAAGCCACCCGCTGCTGATGGGTCAATCTATTCAATTCCAGCAATAACTCCGCTAGGTCATCCTCCGGACAATACAGGTACGCCATCGGCACATTCAGGATATCGGCAAAGCGTTTAGCGGTGTCCAGGTCGGGCAGGTGCTTGCCGCGTTCGTAGTGATTCATGCGTGGGCTTGCGGTGAATTCGTCCAGCCCGGCCTGGATGCCGAGTTGTTTCTGCGATAGGTCAGTCTTTTTCCTCGCTTGTGCCAGCCGGGTGGCAAACAGCGTTTGGTGCGTCATGTGCGACTGTCTCTTAGAAAAAATGGGACTAAGAGATTCTTAGTTTTTGGGTTGACGCGATACTAAGGATTACTTAGCATTGGGCCTGCTAGTTCACCTACCGGCTATTGGGCTGGGGCTTTCCCCAGTCATTTTTTACAGGGGTGGCGTTTTCGCCAGGGTATGTTGTTGAAGGATGTTGTCAGGTCAAAAGTGTGCCGTGTGGGCGAGTCATCCGGCTTTTCTTTGCGGCGCTTTATTCGCTGGGCCGCCATGGTGGATAAAACGCTACTGCTTAAAGTCCTGGATGCGCTCCAGACAGAGCTGGATGAAGAAGAGCGCAACCTGCGCGAGGTGGCCGAGTTGGTCCATTGTGCCATGTTGCATCACGAGTTGCGCCAGCAATGGTGTCTGCGTTGTGCGCAATTGCGAGCGTATTACCGGCGCCGCGAGGGCGCCGGTGTGACGCGTCGTGGCAAGGGCTCGCAAGGTCAGCCATAACAAGGACCGTAAGGAGTGGTAATGCAGTTGCAGGATGCAATCAAAGCGAAGATTTGTATCAATCGACTAACAGCGAATTATCCCTTGGGGGATTTTGTGCAATGGGTGGAGCGTGAACAAATCAGCTTGCCGTTGTTAATGGTGTTGTTGGAGCGTATCCAGAAAGAGCTGGATGCGGAAGTCACCGCGTGCGGGCAATTAATGAATCATTATTGGTGTTTGTATTGTGGTCAGGTGCGGGCGTATTACCAGGCTATCATTCGCGAGCCAGGTCGTGAGCAGACGTTATCCTTTTTGTTGAAGGAGTAAGTATAAAAATTTTCCCACTATTTTGATAATTTTCGGAAATTTCTGCACAAAAAAGTCTAAAAATTTTTCATAAATGTTTTACCTGCGCTTGTATAATCAGCGCCCTTTTAACACATGGAGATAGAAACGGATGGCTAATTACGGACCGACAATGTCAATGACGGGATCTGCATTCAAATTATTGACAAGTTTATTATTTACCGCTGCGCTTGTTGCGTGTGGTGGTGGTGGTGGAGGTGGAAGCGGCGGTGGTGGCGGCGGTTCATCCAGCAGTACCGTGAGCAATGTTGCGCCTGTAGCGAATGCCGGTGCGGATAAAACGGTAAATGCGGGAGCGACAATTGAATTGGTCGCTGATGGAACAGATAGTGATGGAAGTATCACAGGATATCAATGGACTCAACTCTCAGGTCCTAATGTTTCACTGACGGCAATTGATTTAGACGCTGCTCATTTTTCTTTTGTAGCACCTTCAACCGGTGCGGAAGATTCTACGACGCTGGAATTTCGTTTGCAGGTCACTGACAATGATGGCGCTACGGCGACGGACACCGTGGTGTTCACCATCAATCGTGTTAACACTGCGCCCGAAGTGAATGCTGGTGCCGATCAAACGGTTATTGGCCTGTCGGACGTGAACCTTATGGGCACGGCGACCGATGATAGCGGTGAAGTTGAATCGTATCTCTGGACCCAAACAGCGGGTGAAGCGGTTTCTCTCACCAATCCGGATAGCGCAACCGCTTCGTTTATTGCGCCCTCTACCAATGAAGAATTAACCCTCGAATTTGCATTGACGGTCACCGACGGTGATGGCGCTACCACGACCGATGTGGTTGCTATTGTAGTGACTCCGGAAAACGCGCCCATCGTTTCATTTATCTTTCCGCCTGCGACTGGTGTTTATAAGAAAACCAGCATCAGTGCGTTCGGAACCTCCGAAACAAAAAATGGTGCAACTGTGGCAACGGTTGAAGTCAGCGCTGGCGGTGCCAGTGTAATGGCGGACGTGGAAGAAGATGGCAGCTGGCGTGCGGACAATATTCCCGTGCCGGCGGGTGCGAGTGAATTTACTGTGACGGCAACCATTACCGACAGTGAAGATCTTTCTCAATCGGCTTCTGCAACCTTGATGACGGATGGTGACAGTGCCGGTAGTGGTGGCTTGTGGACCGAGCCAAAAGCTGTTTCTGTGGTGCCTGGCAGTGATTACGTCTATGTACTCACCGGAGGATATGATGCAAGTGCCAGTAGCATTGTTCCTGTAAACATCAGCACCGGACATCGCGGAGAGCCGATCACCGATTTCACCAATGTTGCACAGGGTTCGCAGACGGCTGTATTTCAGGACATGTTATTTGACGCAGAAAATGAGCAGTTATTGCTGGCCAGTAACCCTGCTGAAGGAACGCCTCAGATTGTTGCGGTTGATATTGCCACGGGCGTTCGTACCACGATATCTAGTGAGGAGCATGGTGCAGGGGAATTTTTTGCTAATCCGATAAATCTGGAGTGGGGCAAGGATCGTCAGTTGTTGGTTACGGATAACGGAGCTGATACGATTTTTTTGGTTGATCCTGTGACGGGTGATCGGACAATTGTAGCTGATGCAACTACCCTTGACATTGCCATAGAGTCTCCGCTATTTGCGTCATGGGTTGAAAGCACAGACCAGATCGTCGTTACGCCTAATGTTTTTTTTAATCACTACTTTCTTGGTATTGAAGATTGGCAGACAGCGCCGTTGACTTACGTCATTTCAACGAATGATGAAAATGTCGGCCCTGATGTGGGGCGAACTGTTCAAGGTGCAGCTTTGGATGCAGTGAATAATCGTTTGCTGGTGTTGGATGGCAATGACCAACTGATAGCAGTGGATCTGGAAACAGGAAATCGCACGTTACTTGCAGAGAGTGTAACCAGTTTTAGTTCTCCTTTTGATCTGCAAAAAAACCTGGAGTATGATCCTGTAAGCAAACTGCTCTATGTTACAGACAGCGACTTTAGTAAGGGCTTATACGTCGTCGATCCACAAAGCGGTAGTGTAGTACTACTCAGCAACTAACTGCTAAAAAACCTGCCGATCTTCTCATCAAAGATCGGCAGGTAATTTCATTTCCGTATGGCGACTTAATTCACATCAAACCGATCCAACATCATCACTTTATTCCAGGCTTTAGCGAAATCATTCACAAACTTTTCCCGCCCGTCATTTGCCGCATAGACTTCAGCCACCGCACGCAGTTCGGCGTGTGAGCCAAACACTAAATCCACCGGTGTTGCCGTCCATTTGACTTTGCCAGTTTTGCGATCCAGTCCTTCATACAGCCCTTCGGTTTTTTCAGATTTTTTCCATTGCGTAGACATGTCAAACAGGTTCACGAAAAAGTCGTTGCTTAAGGTGCCCGGCTTGTTGGTAAAGATGCCGTGCTTGACGTTGTCGCTGTTGGCGCCGAGTGTGCGCATGCCGCCGATCAGCACTGTCATCTCCGGTACGGTCAGGGTGAGCATGTTGGCGCGGTCTACCAGCATCTCGGCAGGTGATTCGCTGTTGCCTTTGGCGAAGTAGTTGCGGAAGCCATCGGCGGTGGGTTCAAGGACCGCAAAAGATTCAACATCGGTTTGCGCTTGTGTGGCATCAACGCGGCCGGGCGTGAAGGGCACGTCAATATCATAGCCACCTTTTTTCGCGGCTTGTTCAACAGCGGCCACGCCACCCAGCACGATCACATCGGCGAGCGATACTTTTTTATCGCCGCGTTGTGCCTTGTTGAAATCGGTCTGGATTTTTTCCAAACGCTTCAACACTTTTGCTGTTTCTTTTGGATTGTTAACGTTCCACGCATTTTGCGGTGCTAAACGAATGCGTGCGCCGTTGGCTCCGCCGCGCATGTCGGTGTCGCGGTAGCTGGCGGCGGAAGCCCAGGCGGCTCTCACCAATTCAGCCGTGCTCAAACCGGATTTGAGGATATTGGATTTCAAGGTGGCAATATCGCTCGCGTTAATCAGTTCGTGATCAACCGCTGGCAACGGATCTTGCCAGATCAAATCTTCCTTGGGCGCGTCCGCACCGATATAGCGAGAGCGTGGCCCCATGTCGCGGTGAGTCAGTTTGAACCAGGCTTTGGCAAAAGCGAGTTCAAATTCTTTGGGATCTTCTTTGAAGCGCAGGGAAATTTTGCGGAATTCCGGATCTTCTTTTAGTGCGAGGTCCGTGGTGAACATGATCGGTGCGTGGCGTTTGGTTTTGTCGTGCGCATCGGGCACCAGGTTGGCGGCTTGGCCATCTTTTGGAATCCATTGGATTGCACCGGCCGGGCTTTTGGTTTGCACCCATTCGAAGGCGAACAAATTGTCCAGGTATTGCGTGGTCCAGGCGATGGGGTTGAATGTCCACGCGCCTTCAAGGCCACTGGTGATGGTGTCTTCCGCGTTGCCTTTACCGCACTTGCTGGTCCAGCCCAGACCCTGTTCTTCAATGCCGGCGGCGGCAGGATCTTTACCGATACATTTATCGGGTTTGTGCGCACCGTGTGCTTTGCCGAAGGTGTGGCCGCCGGCGATCAATGCAACGGTTTCTTCATCGTTCATCGCCATACCACCAAATGCCTGGCGAATATCTTTGGCGGCCAGTAGTGGATCAGGTACGCCGTTGGGGCCTTCGGGGTTTACATAAATCAAACCCATTTGTACGGCGGCGAGCGGTTTTTTCAATTGACGATCACCGGTGTGGCGTTGGTCGGCCAGCCATTTTTTTTCACTGCCCCAGTTCACCATTTCTACTTCCCAGTCATCCTGGCGACCACCGGCAAAGCCGAAGGTTTTGAAGCCCATGGATTCCAGTGCAACGTTGCCGGTCAGCACCATCAGGTCGGCCCAGGAAATCTGGCTGCCGTATTTTTGTTTGATTGGCCACAGCAAACGGCGGGCCTTATCCAGGTTCACGTTATCCGGCCAACTGTTCAGCGGTTCAAAACGTTGCTGCCCACCGGCTGCGCCGCCGCGGCCATCATAAACGCGATAAGTTCCGGCGCTATGCCAGGCCATGCGAATAAAAAAGGGACCATAGTGACCATAATCCGCTGGCCACCAATCCTGCGAAGTCGTCATGAGCGTTTTGATATCCGCTTTGATTGCGTTCAGGTCGAGCTTCGCGAAGGCTTCGGCGTAATTAAAATCTTCACCCAGTGGATTGGATTCAATACCGTGCTGTCGCAACGGGCTCAGGTCCAACTGCTCGGGCCACCAGAAACTGTTGGTTGTGGGTTGATGTTGTATAAGGTTGTCTTGTGCAAGCGCTGCGCCGGCTTGCAAGGTTATTAAAACGG
The DNA here is from genome assembly GCF_002162135.1 of Cellvibrio sp. PSBB006. Classification (NCBI taxonomy): domain Bacteria; kingdom Pseudomonadati; phylum Pseudomonadota; class Gammaproteobacteria; order Cellvibrionales; family Cellvibrionaceae; genus Cellvibrio; species Cellvibrio sp. PSBB006. The sequence goes on from NZ_CP021382.1 coordinate 4,714,411, forward strand.
AAATGGTTACCGCAGAAATAACGGGCATCGTTTTTCTAAACATAATAAATTCCTCTTTTATAGGTAATGAGTCAGTTAAATCGCCGGTTGGAATGTTTGCTGACAGGCTGAGGGTCCCTGCGAGTGCTATTGCTTTTATACAGCTTTGGCACCTAATTTAACTTCGAGTGAAAAACGATTATTCTTATTGATAATTCTGCCGCCAAAAAATAAAAGACGTTAAAACAAACCCCATAAACGTTTTTATTTTCAAGGACTCGTTTTTCGCCAACCAGTATAGAAATACTCATCGGCGTAAGTATTTGCATTTTTAACTATGGGGTAGTTTGAAAATTACTATTAAGCAATTATTTTTACATTGACTAGGCTTTGTGCAGAGCTGGTGGTCGTAAAACAGCAACATTCATTCTTTAGGCTGACTGTTTTAATAGCCGGAGATGAATGATGAAAAAAAATTGGATGTTATTCGGAGTGCTTGCTGCATGGTGTGTTAGCGCATGGGGCGCAGTCTTAAACAATAATGTTGCTGTCAATAATCTATCCGCGACAACAAATAACCTACTGAACTATCAGATTTCCGTACCTGCGGGTGCTACCAATCTGACCATCACCACCAACAGTGGATCAGGTGATGCAGACCTTTATGTGAGGGCAGGGAGCCAACCCACTTTATCATCCTATGATTGCCGCCCTTACTTGAATGGCAATAATGAGAGCTGTGCATTTTCGTCTCCCCAAGCGGCGGTGTATTACATTCAGTTACACGCCTATAGCAGTTTCAGTGGCGTCACACTGGTCGCAAGTTACTCGACGTCTGGCGGTGGTAGTTCCAGTGGTGCGACCTGGTCCGGTTTTGAAAATTATTATGCGGATGCCATCGGTCTTTCCGGCACCGCGTTGAAAAATACCTTGGCAGATATTGCTGAACGTAATCATGTGCGCATGAGTTACGCGCAAGTATGGGATGCGCTCAAGTACACGGATGAAGATCCTGACAACACCAATAACGTTATTTTGCTTTACACCGGCCGCTCACAGGCCAAGTCATTTAACGCGAGCGGCAACAACGATCCAGATGCCTGGAACCGCGAGCACACCTGGCCGAAAAGTCATGGTTTCCCAAGTTCCGGCGATTGGGGTTATACCGATATTCATCATCTTCGCCCCACCGATGCATCGGTCAACTCAACGCGCGGTAACAAAGACTTCGACAACGGCGGTTCAAGCATCAGTGAAGCACCGGGAAATTATACGGACTCCGATAGTTTTCAGCCGCGCAATGCGATTAAGGGCGATGTTGCACGCATGATGTTTTATATGGACGTGCGCTACAACGGCGGCGATGGCACCGGCACAGATGATTTGCAGTTGGTGAACTACACGGGTACCAGCGGTGCTAACCTAGGTAAAATCTGCACCTTGTTGGCCTGGCACAATCAGGACCCGGTAAGCCAGCAAGAAATTAATCGCCATGCGCGCATTGTTGTGCGCCAGGGTAATCGCAATCCTTTTGTCGATTATCCCGCATGGGCGAATGAAATCTGGGGCAGCAGTTGTAATTAATCGTTAGCGCGTAAGAGCCACGCAAGCGTGGCGAGCAGAATCGTTATTGAAACTATCGATCCTGCGGGAGTAGGATAGCCGCACGTTCCCCATGAGAACATGCGGCTATGGACGATAAATCGACGTTTGTTGAGTTAGATCAAGTTTCTTTTGGTTATGGCTCGCGTACCATATTACGCAACATAAGCTTGCGCATTCCGCGCGGGAAGTTGGTTGCCATCATGGGGGGGAGCGGATGTGGCAAGACGACGATTTTGCGCCTTATCGGCGGCCAGATTAAACCGACATCCGGGCGCGTAATGGTGGATAACCAATCGGTCGCCGCGTTGAATACCCATCAGCTTTTTTTATTGCGCCGCAAGATGGGCATGCTGTTTCAAATGGGTGCGTTGTTTACCGATCAAACGGTGTTTGAAAATGTCGCCTTTCAAATGCGCGAACACACCAACTTGCCGGAACCATTAATTCGCAATCTGGTATTGATGAAACTGCAGGCCGTCGGTTTGCGCGGTGCTCACCATTTAATGCCATCCGAGTTGTCCGGCGGTATGGCGCGGCGGGTAGCCCTGGCTCGCTCCATTGCGCTGGACCCGGAATTAATTCTTTACGATGAACCCTTTGCCGGCCTCGATCCGATCTCCCTGGGTGTAATAGGGCAGTTGGTGCGCCGTTTCAATGACGCCCTGGGCGCTACCTCCATTGTTGTGACGCACGATATTACCGAGTCACTCAATATTGTGGATTATCTTTACATGATTGCGGAAGGTGTGGTCGTTGCTGAAGGTACGCCCGCTGAAATTTATCAATCCACCCACCCTTACCTGAAGCAATTTGTGAATGGCCATGCTGATGGGCCAGTTCCATTTCATTATCCTGCGCCGGATTATGCACACGACCTGCTGGGAGATGGATTATGAAATCCATCGCCGATTACCTGACGTTGCTCGGGCATCAGGTAACGGAACGCTTGGTGTTATTGGGTGCAGTGTTTCATTTTTTATTTTCCATTTTCTTTATGTCGGGCACCTGTCTTCGTCGGCCATGGTTGGTGGTGCGTGAGATTTATTTTGTCGGTGTATTCTCGTTGTTGATTATTACCGTTGCTGGTCTGTTTGTCGGTCTGGTCTTGGGTTTGCAGATGTACGATACGCTGGAGCGTTTTGGTTCCGGCGATAGTGTTGGTATGGTTGTAGCGCTTGCCTTGGTGCGTGAACTCGGGCCGGTGTTATCGGCGCTATTATTTTCAAGCCGCGCTGGTTCAGCCATTACCGCCGAGATTGGCCTAATGAAAACCACCGAACAATTAACCGCATTGGAGATGATGGCGATACAACCGCTGGCACGCGTCATAGCACCGCGTTTTTGGGCCGGTGTTATCTCGCTGCCCTTACTCAATGTTATTTTCTGTGCGGTGGGTATTTGGGGTGGTTATCTGGTTGCTGTGCAATTGTTAGGTGTGGATGTTGGTACGTTTTGGTCACAGATGCAAAACGCGGTGGATTTTCGTCAGGATATTCTGAATGGCGTCATCAAAAGCGTGATTTTTGCGTTTGCTGTCAGCTTGATTGCGGTATTTGAAGGTTATTCTTCGGTACCCACTGCTGAAGGTGTTTCCCGGGCGACAACCCGTACGGTGGTGTTGTCGGCGTTGGTGGTGTTGGCCTTGGATTTTGTGCTGACGGCCTTTATGTTCAGAGGGTTTTGACAATGAACCGTAACATGGTCGATTTGTGGGTTGGCTTCTTTGTGGCGCTCGGTCTGGCGGCGGTGGTGTTTCTCTCGTTGAAGGTGGCTAATCAATCCAGTTTTCGTTCAGCGCCCAGTTATGAAGTACACGCGTACTTTACCAATATCGGCGGATTGAAAATTCATTCGCCGGTAAAGAGTGCCGGTGTGGTTATCGGGCGGGTGAGCGACATTCAATTCGACACCAACAATTACCAGGCAAGGGTGAGTATGGCCCTTGATAATCGCTATCGCTTCAGTGTGGATTCTTCCGCGAGCATTATTACCTCTGGCCTGTTGGGGGAACAATATATTGGTATTGAAGTGGGGGCCGATGACAGCCTGCTGGCCGATGGGGACAATATAGAGTTTACGTCTTCAGCGCTCTTGCTGGAAAAGCTGATCGGTGCGTTTGGTCTTAATCAAGTGAGTGGGGATAAAAAGTCCGTCGATGAATAGCGGACTGATATCACACAGGTGACGCACATGAAAAGCAATTTGATGAACAGCTCGTCGCATTGTTACAGTCGCGGCATCATTGGGGTTCTGCTTTGTATGTTGCCATGGGTAAGTTATGCAGAAACTACAGCATTAACTACATCAGAAACTACAGCAGTAACACAAGTAGCTGACCCTGCCGCCGTGATGAAGGTGGCAATAGATGATGTACTAACGCAGTTAAAAAACCATGAAACACTGTATAAAGATAACCCGCAACAATTGCGCGTTATGGTTGCCAACACCGTACTTCCGCATTTTAACGTTGCACGCATTGCCCAGTTGGCGCTGGCGCAACATTGGCGCAACGCCAGTGCGCAACAACGCGAAATGTATGTGCGTGAGTTCCAGCGCTATTTAATTCGGACTTATACCGAAACCTTGTATATCTATCGCAATACCAAGCCGGAGATGTTGGGGGCGCATTACAACGATAAGGATAGTCACAAAGCCACTCTCAAACTGCGCGCTACCAATGAGAAGGGCGAACCGGTCAGGTTATTTTTGCGGCTCGAACTCAAGGACGATAACTGGAAGGTTGTCGATATCAACGTAGAGGGCGTTAGCCTGGTGATTACCACGCGCGGCGTTTTTGATGAGGAAATAAAAAAGGTAGGTCTGGATGCTTTCTTGAGCAATCTGGCGGAAAAGAATAATCGCGCGGAGGGCAGCGCAGATGAGTGAATGCTCGCTAAGTCAGGGCACTGTTTACTTGCGTGGCGAGGTGAGTTTTGCAACCGTCACCAATCTGCACCGGCAGTTACAAGCGTTGATGCAAAGCGACGCACATACCCTGGATTGCAGCGGCGTCACCAAAGTCGATTCCTCCATCACCGCCTTGATATTGGTTGCGCTACGGCTTGCCAAAGATGCCGGTACTGACTTGCGCATTGTTCAATTGCCGGAAGCGGTAAGCCGGCTGGTGAGGCTTTACGATCTGGAGGAAAATTTTTTGTCAACACCATCCTTGCCGTTGCCGCTATCTACTTCGTTAAATATTTGAAATATCCCGCTCGTTTGCAATAGTCAAGCTCAATTAATAAACGCGTGCCTACCGGTAAACATTTTTTTATATCTGCGCAGTGGCACCCGGTACCCGGCAATTCCCGTTCAAATTTCAACCAACCCAGGCATTCCTGCCAATCTACCATTGAACTGCTTGTATACAAGTATTATCATCGGGCTGCATTTACATGTATACAAGTACTCAAGAGGCTAGGGTGCTCAAGCGGATTGCCGTGCAAGCATTTAATAGTCCCCCCTATAATAATCAGTGCAGGAAATCCTATGAACACAAGATACACGCATCCAATGTTTAAAATAAGTATGCTCAGCCTGGCGATTGCCACGGCAACTGAAGCTAACGCGCAGTTGATCGAGGAAGTGGTAGTAACGGGTTACAGAGCGAGTTTGCAAAGTGCTTTGGATACAAAACGCGATTCAAATGGTGTTGTAGACGCCATCAGTGCTGAAGATATCGGTAAATTCCCCGATACCAACCTGGCGGAGTCATTACAGCGCATCACCGGTGTTTCTATCGACCGTAGTGGTGGAGAAGGGCGCCAAATCACCGTTCGCGGCCTCGGCCCACAGTTCAATACCGTGCTGTTCAACGGGCGCCAAATGCCCAACGCCAACGCCAGCCGTGGCTTCAACTTCGATACCGTTGCCGCTGAAATGGTGAGTGGTGTTGAAGTGTTTAAAACCTCAACCGCTGCGACACAATCAGGCGGGATCGGCGCAACGATCAACGTCAAAACCGCACGGCCGCTCGACCTGGGCACCAAGGTGGCAGGCTCTATCAAAGGTCTTAAAGAGACCAATGTGGACGATGTAACGCCGTCAGTATCGGGCTTGTTCAGCACCACATTTAATGACAACTTCGGCGTTCTTGCCGCCATCAGCTTTCAAGAACGCGATTACCAAAGTGATTCCGTAGATCAACGCCGTTGGGATTGGCGCTCACGTCGCCCGGCTTCGCTGGGAACTTACCTCCCATTGCCCGATGCAGATGGCAATATCCAAAACGTCGATTTCTACCCCACACAAACCGTCATCAAGCGCCAGGACTTTGAGCGTGAGCGCCTGAACGGCAGCCTGGTGTTCCAATACGAGCCGGCTGATAACCTGACCCTGACCCTCGACGCGCAATACTCCGACCTGCAACAGGAAGGCCTGGAGTACGAGAGCGCTGCATGGTATGGCTACGGCGACAACGAGCAATATGAAATCGACGGTAACGGCACCATCGTCAGTCGCACCGTGACCGATGCGGGCCTGGACTTCTTCGTTAACAACCCCGTCACGCAAGAAACCAGCTTAAGTACGGGCATCGAAGCCGATTGGGATATTTCTGATTCATCCAACCTGGTCATTGCCTACAGCCAGTCAAAGGCAGAAGCGCAACCGGACAACCAGGCCAACATCAGCCGTTCAGACGTACAGGCCGCGCCGCTCTCGTTCACTTTCGAGATTCGCGATGATGTTGCCAGCCACTACTACGATAATGCTGACATCTCCCTTGCTAACGCTCGCGTCTGGCAATACGACGGTTACTCAGATCCGCGCACCGATGAAATTGATCAGGCGCGTGTGGATTACACCTTCACCCAGGACACCTTCACGCTGAAAGCCGGCGCCATGTTTACCGACCAAACCAAAACCATCCAGCAATACCAGGCCACGGGTGGTGGTGTGTTACAAGGTAAGTACACCCTGGTAGGTGACGATCCAACGACCAGTCTTTTCCGCACCGTTGAAGAGGCGAGTGCAGCGGGCTATTCAGTCAGAACCATGGACCACGGCGTTCTGGGTGAGCTGGCTTATTTCTCGTTTGATCCGTTAGCGTTTAACAGCTGGGTGCAACACGCGCAGCAAGATCCAACCGCGACCGACGCGCAGCAAAATCTCAGCGCTTCGACGTTAGTGCTCCAGCCAAACTGGTCAGAGATCAATGAAGAAACCACCGCGTTCTATGTAGAAGCGACCAAGTCTTACGACATCAGTGGCCGCGATCTGACCGTAGTAGCCGGTGTACGTTATGAAGACACCAAAATCAATTCCACCTCATTGGAAAGAACGTTGTTGTCGCTGACGCCGCCAGCGGTGGAAGGTGAGAACTACATCCGTGAGTTCGCTGAAAACGTGCCGTTTACTGATAAAGGTGATTACGACGTATTCCTGCCGAACCTGTCGGTTAAATACGATCTGCTGGAAGACGTGGTTATACGTTTCGCTGCATCGCGCACCATTACCCGCCCGGAACTGACTGACATGAGATCATCGCGCGATTTCGGTGATATCCGTGAAGGACAATCCGGTATCGGTAGTGCCGGTAACCCTAACCTTGAACCCTTCATGTCCGATAACTTTGACCTGTCGGCGGAATGGTATATCAACGATTTTGATTACATCTCCATCGGTGCTTTCTCAAAATCCATTGATAACTTTGTGGTTACTGAAGCCGCACCTGAAGTCATCACCGGCGTGACTGACCCGGCCACTGGTCAGGACGTGGTGTATGAAATCCGTCGCCCGCGCAACCTCGATACCAAAGAAGTCTCCGGTATTGAAATTGGTGGTCAACATTTCTTCGGTGAATCAGGTTTCGGCATGATCGCCAACGCCACCTTTGTATTTGCTGATCCAGAATATGACTTCGATACACCCTTAGGCGAAGTACCGGCGGCGGATGCCGTAGTGGGTGTCAGTGACTCCGCTAACCTGATAGGCTTCTACGAGAATGGCCCGTTCCAAATCCGGGTTGCGTACAACTGGAGAGATTCATTTATCCGCGGCTTCCAATACTACTACTCCAGCACCAGTAACGAGCCAGTAGTGGTAGAAGATTACTCGCAGATCGATATCTCCATGAGCTACGAGTTGACTGAAAATGTCAGCGTCTTCCTTGAAGGTATCAACGTGACCGAAGAGGGCTCGCGCATCCATGGTAGAGAAGACAACCACATGTTCAACAAAACTGAAGGTGTGGGACGTTATGCCCTGGGTGTAAGAGCTAGCTTCTAAAGCGAAACCTCTGAAAAATTACCTGCGTTGCCAGCGCGGCGTTAAAAACAGGCTCAAAATGCTCATTTACTCTAGTAAACTCTGCTTTTTCGCCTGTTTTTGCCTTGCGCTGGCTGCCTCGCCAACATTTTTCAGAGGTTTCTAAATAGCTTGGATAAACAAAAAGGCCATTCCAGTAATGGCCTTTTTGCATTTTTACCTCAAGGTTTTTTTATGAATGCCGATCACATTAAATCCATACTGATTGTCGGCGGCGGTGCTGCCGGCTGGTTGACCGCCGGTATTCTCGCTGCGCGCTATGGCCAATCTCTGGAAATTACCTTAATCGAATCATCAGATGTACCCATCATCGGCGTCGGCGAAGGTAGCTGGCCATCGCTGCGCAATACGCTGCGCGATATGGGAATCTCTGAAACAGAATTTTTTAAGGAATGCGATGCGTCATTCAAGCAAGGCGTTAAATTTATAAGCTGGCGCTCGGAAGACGAGCCCAATTTTTATTATCACCCCTTTTCACTACCTATCGGTTTCCTTGAGCGCAATCTCGCCGCCTGGTGGGTTGCTAGCAGGCAACAAGGCGCCTTTGCCGATGCGGTTTGCGCACAGGAATATTTGTGCGAAAAAAACCGCGCACCGCGCACCGCCGATACACCGGAATACAAATCCCACGTCAATTACGGCTACCATCTGGATGCCGGAAAATTTGTGACTTTTTTAAGTCGACACTGTAAAACCGTATTAGGCGTAAAACATGTGATCGGGACTATCGATAAAGTTAATCAGGACGAAAACGGCATCACCAGTATCGAAACCCGAGAGCAACAACATCTCCACGCTGATCTATTTATTGACTGCTCCGGTTTAAAATCCCTGCTGCTCGGCGAAACGCTGGGCGCGAAATTTATCGACAAAAGCGATCAGCTTTTTATCGACAGCGCCGTCGCCGTGCAAGCTCCCTACGCTAGCGACACATCGCCCATACTTCCCTATACCGTCGCCCACGCACAGGACGCCGGCTGGATATGGGACATCGGCTTGTACAGCCGCAAAGGCATCGGCCACGTCTATTCCAGTCGACACATGTCGGAAGACGAAGCCACCGCCATCCTCGCAAACTATGTAGGCAAGGACTTTGAAACATTAACACCCCGAAAGCTCACCATCCCCTGCGGGCATCGCGAACGCTTCTGGGTAAAAAATTGCGTCGCCATTGGCATGGCCGCCGGCTTTATCGAACCCCTCGAAGCCTCCGCCCTGGTGATGGTAGAACTCGCAGCGAACTACATCCGCGACCAATTGCCGCAACACACATCCGTGATGCCCATCGTTGCCAAACGATTCAACGACTTGCAGACCTACCGCTGGAACAACATCGTAGACTTCCTCAAGCTCCACTATGTACTGAGCCAACGCAATACCAATTTTTGGAAAGATAACAGAGACCCCGCCACGCTATCGGATTCGTTAAAAGAGTCACTGCAACTGTGGCAATACCATGTGCCTTACAAAAAAGATTTTCTGCACAAAGAAGAAGTCTTTCCGGCGGCCAGTTATCAATATATTCTGTACGGCATGGGATTAAGGCCGGAACTGCAGTTTTCATTTAATGACAATGAACAAGCGACTTTTAATCGTATGCGGCAGGATAATGAAAAGATGAAGGAAGGGTTAGGGCGGTTGTTGCCGGATACTCGGGGGTTGTTGGAGGGGATTAGGTAGACACCCCCGCCGGTGGCTGATTTGCAGGTTTATTGAGAAATAAGTTTCGCCAGTAAATCTTTGGGTAACCATCTCCCTTGAGTAAAAACGCCACTAGCAGTGCGGCTGTTATTTATGTCAAGCAACGGATTTTTATCCAACAAAATAAAATCGGCACGTGCGCCGGGTTGAATGACTCCAGCTTTACCTGTTTCACCAAGATATGCGGCAACATTAACTGTGCTGCATCGCAATGCTTCAAAGGGTGACAGTCCTGCCTCCACTAACAATGTTAATTCGTCATGTAAAGAAATGCCCGGTACCAAGGTGCCAAAGCTATCTGTCCCAGACAACAAAGGCACACCTTTATCATGTAACTCTTTTGTTAAGAGCAACATCAACTGAAAATTTTTATCAACTTCAGGTTTAGTAATGGGGAAGTCATCGGCTTGATAAGGATTGGTTGCGGGGCTTAACCAAAAACGCGCTACATCAGCAGGTAGGTAACGCAAAGCAGGGGCATCTCTTAATGCGATCAAATGCGCATCGGATTGCCAAATCCCTACCATTTTGTAAACAATCAACGTTGGATCAAGATAAATTCCTGAAGAAGCCACATCCTCTACAACCTTTTCCCGATAACTTTTATCCCATAACCGATGCGCATTTGCTCGGTATGCAGATAAAAAATCGGTAGAAAAGTCGCTCACTCGTGCTTCGTCCCGCGTGACATACAAAAGTTCTTCCATATGTTCCAGCGAGTTTAGCACCAGGCTATCTTTTAAAGGCATTTTGTGCTGGGCATGGCCAATTACTTTAAGATCGCGCCTTTTTGCTCCAGTTATTATCGCTTTATAGATGTCGGGACTAAGATCGCCGTGAATCTTAACAAAATCAATTCTTTTGCGCTGGTGGTCATCCAGAACACGCTCAACTTCATCTATGCTTGCCGGAAAACCCTCCTCCAGATGCGAGCCAGTTATTAGATAGCGTGGTCCTGATATCTCCCCGTTCCTGACTTTATCGCGCAAGACCAGATGATCAAATTTACCATCTTCAAAGCGCATATTGGCTACGGTAGTTACACCATGTGCTAAAAACAGGTTAAACATTCGCTGGGGGTCCCAGCGTAGATGAACATGCATATCGGCAAGGCCGGGCATCAAATAACGCCCTTTCCCATCAATTCTATGGGTTGCATAGATTTTCTTTGCATCAGAACTCTTTATTATCTTAGTGATTTTTCCATTGTCGATAACAATTGCGCTGTCTGGTTTAACGTCAGGTGAGTTCATGGTGATAACCTGAACATTATCAACAATGTAATCCACTCGTTGAACCATGGCGTTTGACGTACACCCCAACAAAAGAGCAGACATAAAAATTACACGTATATACATAGGGATACCTAATTCATAGCTCACGACAATGAAATTAACGGGGGCAGTGTTGCCGCCAGGCCGTTTTACGTTTGGATGCGAAATTCTTGAAAATGGATTCAATATGAAGAGGATTTTTTCGTCAGTTTGGAACGAAGATAAAAATATTGACTGTCGATGCATCAGGGCAATAGTGCTTTGATGCGCCACCAAAGCTGATAAAGCGTTCCTGGGGTAATAATAAATTCTATTTTTCCGCCAAATTCTCAGATAAGTAACTAATGGCGCTGCTTTTGCCGCGCCGACTTGTCTTTGTCATCTTCAGAAACTAAAAGTCTTCAACGGTAGGGTAGGAATATCCTGACGTACATAATTGCTATTCATTTTTCTTCAGGAGTCAATTATGAAAATGCGCCACAAGGAACAGCTCATGCAGTCCCGTTCTCCATCCAGTCATCGGGGTATGAAGATTTCCCGATTCGCTACTTTCACGACACTTTTAACGCTCTTTATTTTTTCTTCTGCCAACGCCGTTCCCCCGGCGTGTCAGGATATATTCCAGAATGGATTGCAATCGAACAGGGGCGATGGCTACGTTCGTTTTAACTACAACAGTCGGCTGATTAACCCTTCCTCTAACACCCTCTTGACTCCCTATGTTGGCGTCAACGATTGGTCCGCCATCAAGAGTTGCGGGGAGAACCACTGTAGTGAAAGTGGTAGCGCCGGTCCGCGCCTTTATGCGGGCCCACTCAAGACAACCGCATCGGCCAATACCGCTGTTGTCCCGCCGCATGTCAAACAAACACTAGGGCAAGCGAACAATGAATTTGCTTCAGTGCGGATCGATGAGTGGGCAACAGCAGAATTTTCAACAGCGCATGACGAGTACATTATCGATACCCTCGAAATGAGCCATAAAAGCACGCTGCGACTACCTGCCGGTACCTACTGGATTAAAACACTCAAACTTGAAGTTGACGGAAAAATAGATGTGCTGGGTGAAGGGACAGTTACGCTGTTTGTGGAATCACCACTGACGCTGCCTCTGAACTTTCGGGTCAATGCAGGCAGCAAAAATCCGGCGAAGTTCGCCATTTACGCTTATAGCGATCTTGTCTTTTATGTGGGCAGTAAAACCTACGCGTTTGCGCATGTTGAGGATTGGGCGACTGTGCATTACACCGGCGCAGTCGTCGGTGGTGTAATTGCAAGAAATCTGGAATTGCTGGCGCAAAGTCAGGTGAGGTATGACGCTCTTGCTGTGCAGGAACTCAATTTTGGGGACCTTTGCAGAAGTCTTTAAAACCCTTCAACTTTTATACCAGCAAATCAAGGAGTCCAGAATGAATCAGTTAATAAGCGGTTTACTTAACCCTGGTCGCGTGACAGCTCTTGGCATTTTTACATTAATGTTTTCACTGCTCAGTAATCCAGTGGCGGCGCAGCTTCCCTATTGCAATGGAATATTTCAAGACGGTGTCCAGACCCACGGTGGTTATCAAAACTTTATTAATTTTGGTTACAACGCAAGAGTTACTAATGGGTACAACCAGCAACTTCGAGCGCCTACGGTTACCTCCAATCAGTGGTCGCTAATAAAAAGCTGCGGCAGCCAGCATTGTTCTGCTGGCGGTGATCCTGTGTTTAAACTATGGCTTGACTCTCTTCCCGGAACCAACTCAACACTTGAGTATCTTGTCCCTGCGGGGAAGAAGATGATTATCGGTGAGGACGTTGAGGATATCGGTAAAGTGGAGCTCAAGGAATATGCTACCGGCGAATTTTCCTCGCGCGGAAATCGTTATGTTATCGACAGGTTGTTCGTCGGCTTTAAAGGCACCCTGCGTTTACCGGAAGGGAATTACTATGTGCGCGATTTCCGCATGGAAGTGGAGAGCAGGATTGAAGTAATCGGTGATGGAGCGGTTAACCTATTTGTTCAGAACCACCTTGACGTTCCGTTCAAAGCCCAGATCAACGCCAACACCAAAGATCCTTCACGCCTGGCGATCTACACGGAAAGCTCTTCGCAATTTCATGTGCTTAGCAAAACTCATGCATTTATTGTGACCGAGAATGAATTGATCCTGAGTCACGGTGCAAAAATTTATGGGGGCGTGGTGGGTCAATACATTCACTTGGAAAGTGAAAGCGAAGTGATTTTCGATCAGTCAGCTGCTTTGGGTATTTATATAACGGACCTCTGTTATGGTGAACGTTCTACCCCGATATTTCCTCGCACTGTTTTCATTGAATATGACCCTGCGGCGGTAACAAACAACATAGCGCCAATCTACGCCAGCCTTGATTCGCGCACCGAAAGCAATATTCAAATCACACGAGCGACGGTACGCAATGCATCAGGAGAATTTCATCCGGAAATAATTAATGGTTTAGCCGCTTACTTTGAAATTGAGCTGGTGATAGGTGACAACTATTTCACGGTAACCTTGGAGGATCTGGACGGAAGGGAATATACACGGGAAGTATACATTCCATACTTCCTGCCGCCGGAGTTCCATAACGTTCTGCCCGCCAACGGAACCGTATTCAATACGAATGAAATTGCAGTGACAGGAGAAATACAGACGTCGTGGCCTTTCGAGTTCTTATTGTTGTTGCTGGATGGAGACTCTTACCCGCTCGACCTAAGCACCGAGGGCATTGCGAGGTTTTCAATTAATAAAGCACTCGATGAAGGAACGCAGACGTTAGTCTTGCGACTGTATTCTCCGTCAGCCATAGCCGTTGAGAAGGAAATTCAGGTGGAATATGTACCGCCTGCAACGGATTAATTGCACGAGCCACATCTTTAAAGCCAAGCAATTGCTTGGCTTTATTTTTATGAAAGAACTCATCGTTGCCCGCCCGACGCTTTGCGAAAACCGTGCACCACCACGTCATTAATCAAATCACGATGCGTGGGTACTGCCGTCATGGCATTTTTGCTTTGTTGACGAATCTTTTCAAATTCCTGTTTGGCGTCCTCATAAAACCGCAAAGCACCCGCGCGGGCGGTGATGTCGGTTTTAAAATCCATACCGTAGAGGATGTACTGCCAGCTGTTCTCGTCAAAGATATCGTGGCTGGCATCAACGTCGAGAAACGACGGCGGTCTGTGCCGCCACTGTTCCAGCTTTCCTTGCAAATAATCAGAAGCCGACGCGGGGGCCCGGTTGTCGCGCCAGAAATCAGTGTCGGTTCGTTGGCTTAAAAAATAATGCAGTTTGATAAAGTCGATGACATGTTCGAAGCGTTTGGTCATGGCCTCGTTGAACTGCCGGGCTGAGCGCTCGGTGTCGCCCGACCAGGGAAATAAATTGCAGAGCATCAGCGCGGCGACTTCGGCAAAGCTGATGCCCGTGGCTTCCAGCGGCTCAATAAACCCGACTGACAGGCCAATCCCCACACAGTTTTTATACCACTGGATCTTGCGGAACCCGGCCTCGAATTTTAATTGCCGATGCGTCAATGCATTCGCGGCAGGCCCGATATACCGCTTCAAATTTTCCAGCGCGGCTTCATCACTACAATGGTCGGAAGAATAAACGTAGCCAATGCCGCGACGATCGTGTAAGCCGATATCCCAGGTCCATCCGGCTGCCTGTGCGGTGGCATAGGTGCAGGAAGGAATGGGCGCGTTCGGTTGATCGTAAGGCACTTGCATAGCTACAGCGCGGTTACAGAAAAGTTGATTTTTGTAGGACGTGAATTCAGAACCGAGTGTTTCTCCAATCAATCGCGCGCGAAATCCCGTGCAATCAATATATAAATCGGCCGTGAGTTCGCCGTGGGCGCGCCCCTGCACGGACGCGATAGCGCCATGCTCGTCGAGTGTTACCGCATCAATGGTATCGATCAGCCGCTTCACGCCCATGGCCATCGCACGGCGGCGCACAACCTCGGCAAGTTTTCCGGCATCGAAGTGATAGGCGTAGTTCAGCGGTGCGTTGTAATTCGGGTGCGTAATCAGTTTCGGTGCGAGCTTTGCATCCACAACCCGTTCCTGCACGGTACAGGCTTCCGCCCAGGGCACATCGCCGGCGACGCCGAGCAGCCAATAGGGCAGAAGGTCCATATCGGTGTGTTGGGAGCAAACCTGAAAGGGATGAAAGTAGGTATCGTGCGGATGGTCGGCGGGATTTTTTTTCCAGTGATTAAAACGAATGCCTTGTTTGAACGTGGCATCCGCCTCGCGAATCAGTTCGCTTTCATCAAGACCGATCCGGCTCATGGTTTTGCGGATAATCGGAAAGGTACCCTCGCCAACGCCGAGGATACCAATCTCATCCGATTCAACCAGCGTGATGGAAACGCCGCCTGATGTATCTGCTGCCAGCATCCGTGCCATATAGGCAGCCGTGATCCACCCTGCGGTTCCACCGCCAACAATCAAAACGCGCTTGCTCATTCCCGCTTCCTACAATGCAAACTTCTAAAACTCAAACCCAAGGTGCAGGCTGATGCGGCGGTCCGTCACGAAAACCCCGCGATCAACAAACCGTCCATCCAGAATTTCCATCTCGGTGCGTTGATCTTCGTCAGTGATATTTTGCACGTCCAGTTTGATATTGATCGCGTCGGTCAACTTATAAGAAATACTGCCATCAAGCCGACCGGACGCCGCCGCATAAACCGGCATACCAAACTGAATCTGCTGCTGGTTAAATGGATCGTCGTAGACATTGGTCGTGCCCGAATCGTTGGTCGTCGTCAGGTAGCGATCGCGCCAGTTCCACGCCAGGCGCGCACTGACTTTATCCCAATCGTAGAGCAGGGTGGTTGAGTACGCCCACTCCGACAACCCGATCACCGGCACTTCAAGTTGATCTCCATTGATGTCCTGCGCAAACGCCTCGGGTGCGTCGTTGTCGATAAATGTGAGATTCGCCTCGACACCAAAACCGCTCAACCAGCCGGGAAGTGTATCGAAATACGTCCGCCCCCCGAGTTCGAAACCACTGATGATCGTCTCTTCCTTTGCATTGAAATTAGTCCGGCTGGTGACGGTCCCCTCCAGAAACATGCTACCGCTGCCGTCGACCGGTGCCGACTGCGGGTAATCTTCTTCGGCAAAAAACGCCGTCGCCGGAAACGAGAAGTTGTTGAAGGTAATGTAGTTGTCGATGGTCTTGTGGAACAGCGACATATGGACCGACGACCCCTTGCGCGGATACCACTCGAACGAGAGATCGTGGTTGAGCGAAATTTCCGGCTCAAGATACGGATTACCCGTGGTATTGGTGTAGCCGGAGAAGATCGCGGGGATCGACACATCCTCGTCCGGGTATTGCGCGGCCAGCGCATCGTTGAGTGGGTTTTCCGTTGTCTGAACACCGGCCGAGCCTTGCGCGCGGATGTCGGGGTAGCGCGGCGGCGTGAGGGTTCTGGTCAGCGCGTAGCGAAAAACCCAGCCATCCGCCGGCTCAAGCTTGATGTTAAACGACGGCAGAAAATAATCTTTCTCAAAGCTGCCCGCGCGATCATTTTCATAACCGACGCTCTCCAGCGTGAACGGCGGTTGCTCGCCCTCATTTTCCGTTTGCCAGGCCGCTACATTCTCGATGCCGCCCATCGCTTCGACGGAAGCCTCGGCATCGGCCAGGCTTGCGTAATAACGCGCACCGCCGTTGTAGGTGAAATTGCCCGCGCTTTCGATATCGTAATTGACCCAGCGCACACCGACATTACCACTGAAATTTGTCAGCCACGAATCGCCTTCGTTTTCAAAACCCACCATCGCATAGAGTGACTGCGTCTTGTGTTGGGTTTCATAAAAGGAAGGCAATTGATCAAAAGCAGGGTTAGGCGGATTGCCGTACATGTAAAAGCTATCTTCCGGATTGCCACACTGGTAATACAGGTCCGGCGCGCAAGCTGCGTAGGTGTTAACGACGCGCTCGAACTGATCCGCTGAATTCACTTGATCGCTCCCGACCCACACGCTGCCGAGCGGCGGAACATCGCCTTTGAAAAAGTCCGAGAACTCTTCAAGGTAGAAGTCGCCCTCGGGCGCCGTGCTCACGTAAGGCCGCTGCACAGGGTTCCAACCGCGCCCCGTTGCCGACCACCAGGTGCCGACGAAACTATCGGACTCTTCGCGGTCGGCGGCTCGCGCGCCGACAGCAAGTTTGCGGAAGAAACCGTCACCGATCTCGATGTTGGCATCCAGCTGAACTGCATGCGCTTCACCTTCATTCGACATATCCAGCCAGTTGATGCGGGACAATCCGCTATCCGCCGGATTTGTTGAAAGCTCGGACCCAAAGTTGACGCTCGGCCGGTCGCCGGACATATCCATCGTGGTGCGGGCAATTGCCGGAAGAACGGTGCTGCCAAGGCTGTACTTGCCCGAACGCGACTCAGCTTTCACATATTGATAGCTACCGCTTAGGTCCCAACCGTCCTGCTCAAGTTTAAAGCCGGTGCTGTGATCAGCTGTGCGACTGAAGGAGGGCGTAAAACTTGAGTTCGGCGATACGTTGAGGCCGGAGGTGAGGTTGGCGCTGGAGATCGTACCCCTGACGAAGACCCCATCATCAAATTCTGCGCCATCAAACACGCCAACAGGGGCGCCAGGTTCCAATGAAAGGATCTGACTGTCACGGTCGCTCTCGCGCTCCGAGATAAACGTGGTATGAAAAAATTCCAGATTCTCATTGGGCGCCCACTGGAGCGCGCCGTAATAACCCTCGCGCACCCGCTCGAACTGATCCTGGGAATAGCGAATGCCGCCAGGTGCGTAAACCCGCTCATTATCGCCATCACCATCAAGATCATATTGGGTCGCGTAGTAAGGCGGAACGATGATGTTGCTGTCGTGAGACTCGATCTTGGAGTAGGCCACATTAAGCAGCACACCGATCTCACCGAAATCGGTATCGAAACGATTCGACACCATGCCCGAAGCCGCCGGCGTGACAGCTTCGGAATAATCACCATAACTACCGGAAAGCGCCGCATTGGCTTTAAAGCCATCGAAATCAAACGGCATGCGCGTTTGCAAATTGACGGTGCCCGACACGCCACCTTCAATCAAATCGGCGCGGCTCGCCTTGTAAACAGTCACCGCTGACAATAGCTCCGGCCCGACATCCGCCCAGCTCAGGCCAGACCCGCCATTTGCAGAAAATACCTCGCGCCCATTGATTAATGTCTTGGTCTTGTTCAGGCCGCGCACCTGAACGCCCGACCCCTCGAACGCAAAGCCGTCCGGCGAACCTTCGGCACCGGCGCGAATCCGGTTCATGGTAACGCCGGGCGTGCGCTCCAGAATTTCAAGCAGTGAGGTACTGGGCACTTTGCCCGCTTCATCCAGCACAATCGAATCGGCAATCGTGTCCGAGGCACGTTTGAGTTCCATGGCGCTTTCGAGCGATTGGCGCTGGCCAGTGACAAGCATCTCTTCAACGGATGGCGTATCGCCGTTTTGCGCCTGGGTTGTCTGCGCGAAAACCGCCGGCGCACACGCGGCGATGGCCACCGTCAACAATGAGCGCCGAAAGGCGGGAATACGGCGAGCGATGATTGGTTGACTACAGGTGTAAAAGGGATTTTCTATCATTATTGTCTCAAGCCGCCCTGCATGGCAGCTCCTCCTTTTCGATGTTTGCCGCTGGGCGTCTTTGCGACACCTCTGGAAGACACCTTGGCAGCTAATTATTAGAAATAAACCGGGAAAACACCGGCACTTGATACTGCGACGATTTGATAGTCACACAGACTATTTTGTGGTGTCAACATTCTAGTAAACTAGTATACAAGTCTTCCTAATATTATATTATGTATTGGATTGGGGTTTTTCGGAGCAGCTGGAGGCAATTTGGCAGCAGGATCGGCGAAGATCGGGACCTGTGAATTGATGAATAAAAAAGCAAATTTTTTCAGGGTTTGATGTGGTTAATGTTTTGGCTGTTGATTTCTGAAAGGGCGGGGGCAATTTCCGCAGAAGATAATTAGCATTTTTGTGATGAGGGGTTGATCTGTTCAAGAAGATTGGATGCAAATTTACGCGTCGAAAGTGTAACGCTATTGTTCGCGCATGACACAACGATTTTCTGTAGCAACGAAATTGTTTGTGCATCGAGTATTTTGAAAGAGACTCAATTTTTGAGGCGTAACAAAATTGTATGAGTGAAATATGGGTGTATACGGCAGGAATTTAGCGGCGTGAGATGCGTTGTAAGAAGGTGCTCTTTTAATAGAGGGATTTTACGGGAAGGCTCATCCCTGAGTCGTGAATCATGTTACAGCGAAGCGATGGATTGAGTTGCGCGTTTTTCCTTTTTCTCCCGCCGTTTATCTTTCAGGGATTTTTGCGGTTCTTTTTTGGCTTTTTCTTTAGACATGTTTCACTCCGGACAAAAAGACCTCTGCGCCGATTGCCGCCGGATCATTGTCAGAGGTTAATGTTGGAAGCTATTTCCTATAGAAACACCTATAGCGAGCGGCGAGTTAAAACATGCATGCGTAATGCCCTCCTCAAATTCAATTGACGGTCAGGTTTGTGTAGCCACGGCGATTCATGGGCGCATCGAATGGCACACAAAAAATGTCATTGTTATTAACAAAATGCAGGGCGAATCGTAATTGGCTGCGAGCGACTAATCCGCCCGGTTAGAAGGGAAAGGCGAGGGTTTCTCTGTTGAGGATAAAGCGAAGCAAGGCGTTCATGGATAACTCTGTCGCATAAAAAAAATGATGTTCGGATCAATCATAGCTTTATTTTCTGTGGTGTCAATCTAGGTTTTCAGTTTTGCACGTTGTTGAGATAGCGCGGTGTCTTTCATAGTCAAAGAAAAAATCGCATCGTAGTGCTGGAACTCGCGACAAAATCAGCTCAAACTGACGGTGTTAATTTCCGCTAGGGTAAAAAGGTTGGCTTATGAAATCCATCAATGAACGACTGCATACAATTTTTAATCACATCGTGCAACACAATTACGGCGAGCACGAATTTCACCAGGCGGTGAGCGAGGTGATAGAAACATTGGGGCCGGTATTGCACAAACACCCCGAATATGCGGAACAGAAAATCATTGAGCGAATTTGTGAGCCGGAGCGGCAAATTATTTTTCGTGTACCCTGGCAGGACGATAAAGGCCAGGTACAAATTAATCGGGGCTTTCGTGTTGGTTTTAACAGTGCGCTTGGTCCGTATAAAGGTGGGCTTCGGTTTCACCCCTCGGTGCGTTTGGGTACGATCAAATTTCTGGGTTTTGAGCAGACCTTTAAAAATGCACTATCCGGTATGCCGATTGGCGGTGCAAAAGGTGGATCGGATTTTGATCCCAAAGGAAAATCCAATGCGGAGGTCATGCGCTTCTGCCAAAGTTTTATGACGGAACTTTATCGGCACATTGGTGAAATTACCGACGTACCGGCGGGGGACATCGGTGTGGGCGCGCGAGAAATCGGTTATTTGTTTGGCCAATATAAACGGATTACCAACCGCTACGAATCCGGCGTATTAACCGGAAAAAATCCCGCCTGGGGCGGTGCATTGGTCCGTCGCGAAGCGACCGGCTATGGCGCAGTGTATTTTGCGCAGGAAATGTTGCGCGCACGTCAGGATGAGCTGGAAGGCAAAACCTGTGTGGTATCCGGCTCCGGTAATGTGGCGATCTACGCAATTGAAAAATTACAGATGCTCGGCGCAAAGGTGGTGGCCTGTTCGGATTCAAACGGCGTTATAGTTGATCAGGCTGGCCTTAAGCTGGAGACGATCAAACACATAAAAGAAATCAAGCGCGAGCGCATCAGCACATACTGCGAACATCATCCGCAGGCTACCTATCTGGAAAACGGCAACATCTGGACGATTCCCTGCCAGTTGGCATTTCCTTGCGCTACGCAAAATGAACTGGATGAAAGCTCGGCCATTACCCTGGTAAAGAATGGTTGTATCGCGGTCACCGAAGGCGCCAACATGCCGGTGACGCCGGAAGGTATTAAGGTGCTGATTGAAGCCGGTATTGCCTATGGTCCCGGTAAGGCTGCGAACGCGGGCGGGGTGGCAACCTCTGCGCTGGAGATGCAACAAAACGCCAGCCGTGATACCTGGACGTTTGAGTACACCGAGCAGCGGTTAAAAACCATCATGAAAAACATCCACGATAATTGTTATGAAACCGCCGCGGAATATGGTTCGCCGAATAATTACGTGATGGGTGCAAACATTGTCGGCTTCCGGCGCGTAGCGGATGCGATGATTGCGTTCGGTATTATTTAAACGGTCAGAAGTGAGCACTTTCCGTGACAATATTTATTGCTTGGCTTTTTATTCCGGCGCTGATCACTCACTTCACTTTTTTTGTTTATATTGATTGAGAATCCGGGTTCGGCAGACCTCCAGAATTTCATCCGCCAACGCAGAGTCATCCGGGCAGGCGCGCGACAATACGATTGCACCCACAACATGGGCAATCGTATCAATTGTCATGGCTCGGGCTTCGCGCTTCACGTTTTTCGCCGCCCCATGGTCGCTCTCCAGTATGGCGAGCTGATGCTCAATGCCTTCTGCAAATACCGCTTTAATAGACTCCGGCTGCCGCGCGGCATCTCCACACAGTGCGGCCATCGTACAGCCGTCACCAGGCGCATCGCGGTGTTGCCGTGATAGATATTGATTCACGAACGAGATCACATCAGTGTCCGCGGTTTTTGCTGCGGATTGCGCTAAACCCTCGGCCGCCGCCTCTGCCATCAGGTCGGCTTTGGAGCGAAAGTGCTTGTAGAACCCACCGTGAGTCAGGCCGGCAGCCGCCATTAACTCTGCCACGCCCACGCCATCGTAGCCGCGCTCACGAAACAGGATCGAGGCCATCTCAACAATGCGCGCCCGATTCTCCTGAACCTGTGCCTTAGTGACTTTCATCGCTCTACTCCTCACCCCTGACAATAATGACCGCATCATACATTGATGATGATCATAATCAAAGTTGTTGACAGTTTAGATTATGATCGTCATCATTAAAAACAACGGTCATCCACCAGTTCGCAAAGAGAGTCAGTATGGCCGCACACAAGGGCATCCTGAATCTACATCCCATTCACAGAGAACAAACATATGACCACTCCTACCTCCGTTCTTATTACCGGCGCTTCCACCGGCATCGGTGCCACCTACGCTGAGCGCTTCGCGCGTCGCAGCCATGATTTGGTACTGGTAGCGCGTGACAAAACGCGACTGGATTCCCTCGCAATGCGTTTGCATCAGGAATATGGCATTAACGTCGATGTCCTGCCGGCTGATTTAACCAAAGCCGCCGACTTACTCGTCGTTGAGGCACGCTTACGCGGTGACGCGCGGATTGGAACACTGATTAACAATGCTGGAATCGCTCAGTCTGGCAGCTTTATTGAGCAGACTCCCGATCAAGTCGAACAACTCATCGCGCTTAACATCACTGCACTGGCGCGGCTCTCAAATGCGGTTGCTCCGCGTTTGGTGCGGGCGGGTGAAGGTGCAATCGTTAATATCAGTTCAGTGGTTGGGTTAGCGCCGGAATTCCAAATGTCGGTCTACGGCGCTACCAAGGCCTTTGTGCTGTTTTTATCGCAAGGTCTGCATGTGGAGCTTTCACCCAAGGGTGTTTACGTCCAGGCTGTGCTTCCTGCCGGAACCTACACGGAGATTTGGGATCGCGCGGGCATCGACATTAGCGCCTATCCCGCGATGATGAAGGTGGACGAACTGGTTGATGCGGCGCTGGTTGGCTTTGATCGCCGTGAGTTGATAACAATCCCGCCGCTGCAAGACGCTGCACACTGGAACGCCCTTGATACCTCGCGACAAGTGCTGCTTTCGGACATCAATCAAGCGCAGGCCGCAGAACGATATCGATCAGCCTCTTAACAAGAATCCAACAATACAATGCAACAATATCCGACGTCGCCCACCGCGCAAATGAAGAGCTGCTGTCACCGGGAAAGAAAATCATGAAAGCATTTATTTTGAAACTTTACGGCAAATCCGATCAGTTTGCGTTCGTCGACATTTCCCGGCCAACGATCAAACCGGACGACATACTGGTTCGGGTTCATGCGGTTGGCCTGAATCCAATCGATTACATGATCCCGAAAGGCGCGTTCAAGCCGATTCTCAAGTTTCAGCTACCGGCGACTGTGGGCAGCGATGTCGCTGGTGTTGTGGTGGAGGTGGGCAGTCAGGTCACGCGCTTTAAACCGGGCGATGCGATTTTTGCCAGTGTTTTTGATTCAGGCACAGGAACGCTCGCTGAATTTGCCGTAGTCCCTGAAAGCGCTGCTGCGTTTAAACCGGACAATCTTGATTTCGTTGAAGCCGCGTCAATTCCGATGGTTGGGCTCACCTCATGGCAAGCACTTAAAGAACGGGCAGATCTCAAGCCGGGACAGAAAATATTTATTCCCGCCGGTTCCGGAGGGATCGGCACATTCGCCATTCAACTTGCTAAATACCTTGGCGCACACGTAGGAACGACCACGAGCACGGCGAATATTGACCTGGTTAAGCGCCTCGGTGCTGATGACATCGTTGATTACAAGAAGCAGGAATTTGAAGAAGTGCTGCAAGGTTATGATGTGGTGTTAGGCACTGTGAGGGGCGATGGCATCGCGAAATCGCTTCACATTTTAAAACCAAGAAGTCGTGTCGTTTCTCTTGTTGGGCCACCGGATGTTGCATTCGCTCGCGCAAGAGAGATGAACTTTTTGATGAAATTTATATTCGGGTTGCTCAGCCGCAACATAATTCGCCAAGCGGAGAAACGCGAAGTTGAGTATTCATTCTTATTTATACATCCCGATGGCCGCCAACTTGCAGAGATTGGCATGCTACTTGAGGCGGGGCATATCTTTCCGGTGATCGACAAGGTATTCCCGTTTGATCAAACAAGGGAGGCGCTTGCCTATCTTGAAGAGGGCAGGGCGAAAGGCAAGGTAGTTGTGAAGGTGAAATAAGAATTTCTTTATCGCAAACCTCAGTAGAGTATGTCACTGCTAATGAACATCGCCTGTATTATGAGGAGTACTATCATCACAATACAGGCGAATTCCCACGAGCAAAGCAGATATCCAACACGTTAAGCAACGCTACGAGAAACCACCTCATCAGCATCTGCATAAGTCAACGTCGTGCTGCTATCGGCCTGCACCACCATACGCATGGCACGACCCTCCAGCATCACGTAATCACTTTCCTTGACCGACGACACAAACTCCCAGTCAGCCACAATGCGCTCGTGGTTGATATCCAGCGTGAGAAAACCGCGATCACCGGCATTGAGATACTTCAGGCCTTCGACCAGATTGATGATACCCGCTTCGGTTTGCGCGTAAGCCGCTTCCGGAATGCTGAGATATTCTTCCAGCCCCGGCGAACTGACAGAGGAAGTCGCCAACTCGACGCCGACAGGATTGCCATCAGCATCGGCCAATTCACTGGCCCAGGCGTTGTGCGTATCGCCTGCCAACACCACCAGCCGGGCATTAGCCTCGCGCGCCATGCTCAGCACTTGTTCGCGCGCATAGCCGTAGCCATCCCACGCATCCAGGTTGTAGGGAATGTTGGGCGCTTGCAACAACGCCAACACCTGCGGTGTTAAACGCGCTTGATTGGCTTGCAGATAAGCAAGTTCGTCAGTGGTTAACGTCGGGTCGTTTTGTTGCGCGCGCGCAGCCAATAAAGCCAGTGCGCCAAGCTCGGCGTAATCGGGAATACTCATTTGTTGCGAAGCAATGGCAAACGGCAAATTCATGCGACCCATCAACACTTGCTGGCCGAGCAGCTGCCAGGTTGCACTGGACGTACCCAGCGCAGCACTTAACCAATCGCGCTGGCGCGCACCAAGCAACTCGCGCGTAGGATCGTTAATGTCTGCAAACAAACCCTCAAAATCGAACGAGCCGGTCGCTGTGTCAAAGTACTCAGTCAGCGATAGCGGTTTCGCGCGGGCTTCATTGCGCGTGTCGAGCATCAGCAGGTTAACCAGATTACCCCACTGAAATTGACGATAGATACTGGACGGCATCGCCAGCGCATCACTATCACTGGTGGTGCTGTCCGGGCGAATCGGTAACCACTCAAAATAAGCGCGCATGGCGGCGAGTTTGCGATCATTAAAATCACCTTCGCCTTCGTTATGATTTTCCGCCCCGTCAATGTAGGTATCGTTGGCAATTTCATGGTCATCCCACACCACCAAGAACGGCGCAGCCGCGTGCGCTTTTTGCAGATCCGGATCGCTGCGATATTGCGCATAACGCGCGCGGTAATCGTCCAGGCTCAGAATTTCCTCTGCAGGCTCCGACAAGCGACCCATCTGCTCAGCCAACTCTGAGGCATAACCATCGCGGCCGTATTCATAAATGTAATCGCCCAAGTGCAGAATTAAATCCACATTCTTTTCAGCAACCGCGTTGTAAACGTGAAAAAAACCGGCGGGGTAATTGGAGCAAGACAGCACCGCCAGCGTCAGGCTATCGCTGGTGTTGTCCGGCAGGGTACGGGTACGGCCAAGTGTCGAGACGTTATCAGCCGTTTTAAACTGGTAATGATAATGGGTATCCGCACTCAGGCCGCGCACATCCACCTTGATGGTAAAGTCGCGGGAGATATGCGCATCGCCCGCGCCCTTGGCAATCACATTAAGTTCAGCATCGGAGATTTCCCAACTGACTCTTACCGATTCCGCACTGGTATCGGCAGGGGTGACCCGCGTCCACAACACCACGCTGTCCGACAGCGGATCGCCCGACGCCACACCATGGGCAAAACGCCCCATCCCCAACTTATTGCCATCGTCATCACCGCCGCAGCCCGTCAGCACGGAGGTCACATAAATACCGCCAAGACCAAACAGCCCGGCACGAATAAAACCCCTTCTGGATACATCAGGCATGTGAGCATTCCCCAAAAATAATCAAAGCCTTGAAGTATCGGGGGGAAGCGTGACAGGGTTATGACACGGAATTCGTTGGTTATTTATTGCTGCATCAACGGCAATTTATTCGTTAGGCTTATTCATCCACATCGTCTTTAAGTTGTTCCCGTAGCGCATACAGCTGAGCCAACAGAGGCGTTAACCTGGTTTTAACCTGCCATTGATTGAAGTAATAAATACCAATATACAAAACCAGGCAAGCGCCCCAATAAATCAGCAATCCGGCATCCGGAAAATAATGACCCGTGCGGTGACTGTAGCCCCCGTAGGATGCGAGCAGGATGGCAATAAACAACGGCGTTAGATACCAGGACGCGATGCTACGCAATAACTTCTCTTCTTTTTCACGCTTTTCTATCTGAATATTTATTTTGCCCAGCAATGTCCAATTGTCGCTGCTGAGAGTGCGGCGGTTTGTGGCTATCTTTGCAGCAACAAAAGCAGCGCTGACAATCATGGCGGCCATGCCTATTTGGAATAGAAGACTGGGATTTTCAACAGAGAACCAGCCGAATCCAACGGCGATGATAATGCCAGCGCAAGCAAACAACTCCAGCGCCCAGCTCCATTTCGTCCGGCGATCGTATTGATCCACATGAGTTCTGATTTTATCGAAATCTATCGTTCGGTTTTTCATGGCTATCTCTTTTTTCCAAATGGCTTTCAGATCATCAAGTTCCATCACTCACCCTCCACATATCGTTCGGAAAAAAAGCTTTTCATCCGATTTATGCGAACTTGTATGCTGTTAACCTTGATGCCCAGGACGCTTGCCATCTCCTGCCCGGTCAGTCCGTCCAGATACATCATCAAAATGGACGCATCAACATCATTAAGTACCCTGATGAAATCCTGCAAAATGTCCGCCTGGCAACGCTCCCCCGACAGGGCGGCTCCACCGACTTGCTCGCTCACCAGCGCTACGGCTTCGCGTTGCTTTACGGACTTGCGCAGGCGAGTCATAGCCGTATTAACCCCAACGCGATAAATCCAGGTCTCCGGCTTCGATTCGCCGCGAAAACTCTTATAGCTGCGCCACAATTGCTCAAGGATTTCCTGATACAAATCTTCAGCGTCACCATTGGTCCCATACTTTCTGGCAAGCGCCCATATGCGACCATTGCTGCTGCTGAGCAATTGCTCAAATTCCGACGTTGTCACTCGTCATCCCCATAAAGGCTACTCATTCAGATGTTTTGCTTATTAGTCGTTATAAATACTGAAAACTTACAGTGGGGGGGGTGGGGTGAAA
Source organism: Cellvibrio sp. PSBB006 (assembly GCF_002162135.1). Classification (NCBI taxonomy): domain Bacteria; kingdom Pseudomonadati; phylum Pseudomonadota; class Gammaproteobacteria; order Cellvibrionales; family Cellvibrionaceae; genus Cellvibrio; species Cellvibrio sp. PSBB006. The sequence goes on from NZ_CP021382.1 coordinate 4,741,479, forward strand.
GCCATCAATAACGAATGACGAGTCGGTATTAAACGCCAATCATCGGCTTTGAGCATGTATTAGCCATCCGTATTGTTGAGATGTAAGCTATCGCCATTCAGCACCCTGTACTTCATTGTTGTCGTAAAGATATCGCTTTGAACAATCTAGAGGATCTATACTCTTCATTAATATTTCCAAGCTCCTACCCTCTTCCTCGGACAGCTTGACATTTATTGGTTCAGAAAATGTGTTTCCGGCAACAGTGGTTAGTTCAAATACCGAAAAATAATCTCCATTTTTTTCCAGTATAAAAACATCATAGTTATACTCGCAATCACGTTCATTTACATAGATTAGATTCCCGCCACCTAAAAAATCACAATGCCCTATGTATGCCCAATTCCAATCAGATATTTGCAATATTTCCTTTGGAAAAAATGACTTTCTCCAGCTTTCGATTCTATCTTTATCTCCTTCTCGGATGTAAACTCTTCTAACATATTTAAAGTGATTTATAACGTCGGATATCGTTTCAACTTTATCGACTGTAAATTTATACTTGTATACTTTTTCATCCTTATTGATTAATGCAATATTTTTTCCAGAAATTAACCTTGCTTTAACGAACTCATATGGTCTATCAAAGAAGCCGTTATATTCTGAATGCGGTGGAACCCATAAAAAGGAAACATAAGCTTCAGGTAAAGGAATACGTGAGCTATAAGCAACATCGGTTCCTGCTGTTGGCAATAGATCGCTAATTAATACTCTTTCATTCCAGGAAAGATCACCACCATGGTCAGCCCAACTAATATGATCCAGTATAATCACGAGATTTTTCCTAAATAAATAAAAAATTCTATAAACATATTCAATGAACTGTAAAATTAAGTTCCCATTGTCTGCATATTTATATATAGGTATTTGCTTGGTTAAATAGCTGTTGGGGCGCTCTCCGCGCTCTTGCTGTGAAATCACAATCGCCTAAAGCATCAACCTGGTTTTTGAGGATGAAAAGGTTGGGCACAATGTAATTCTACGCAGAGGGGATTTCAAGAAAGCTATTTTTCAGGCAAAGACAGTAGCTTATTCGTACTTTGTACCTTTATGCATCAACCAACCGTGCGCGTGCCTATTCTTGGGATCGCGATGCGTCCAATGCATAACGCCGCCTTTGTTATTCCATTCATATTCGCCATAAAACGTAACAACATCACCCACCGCAATAGCGGAAATCCTCGGTGCCAGATCAATATTATGGGCAATCAACAGCGTCTGACCGCTGCCCAGGCGCAAGATAAATCTCTGGTGTCTGGAGCCATCATTATCGTCAGGCAGAATTCGGATTACTTGACCCTCACCTTGGACCTGTAGATTGCTTTGTTGGGTTTCATAGGCTTCTTTTAGAACAGCATCATTTGGCCAAGAGGGTAGGGAGAGGGTGCTTAACACCAGGAGAAAGGCGATGATTATTTTTTTCATGGTTTGGTCCTTAGGGAGTCTGCTGTTGAAGGGATATTGACTACAGCCGCTGGTTATATCAGTTCCTCCAATGCAATCTGTACTACAGACAGTCTAGTGAAAGCCGGGTGATTTATTCATTTGCTTTCAAAAAGCTCGTCAATATCAACCTTTAAAGCCTTTGCCAGCAATTGAACCTCATCATCCGTAACGCGCCTCACCTGTGATTCAATCTTCGCCAGAGTGCCACGGCTAATGTCCCATTTGATCAGGTTGCAGCGAGCAGTTAACTCCTCTTGCGTAAGCCCTTGAGCTTCGCGCAGTCGTTTTACATTTGGGCCAATAATATTCATTTTTGCCTTGCTCCGTAATCGGAGCTTGATTTTGGCAAGAAAAGGTGCAAATATTGCTCCGATATTGGAGCAGTCGGTAATGGCTGCTATGTGCTCCTATTGATGTGGATCTTTACAGATCTGGGGGTTGATCACTTTTGAGCGTGCAACATGACTGAATTCTTTGTCATCGAATCGAACGCAGCCGGTGACTTTTATAATTATTTGAGTTTGAGACTTTATGGAGGAAGGGTTGTGCTAAGCCAAACCAATACTCAAAAATTGGAAGACAAGCCTCAGGAATCTAAAAGTGGATTTATAGAATTATGCGATGAGTTTTCCGAGTACAATGATTACTGTGCTTTCTTTTGTGAATCTATAAGCCTGCATGCTAAGAGCGGCAAGCCAATGGATAAAGCCTGCGCTCAAGGGGTGGAGCGTTTTGCCCGAGCGATGCGAGATAAATCTCAATATTTCGACAATTGGTTGCAAGAGCTGCATGTAAAAATTTAGCTCCATATATACAAAATCTATTAATTCTGTCATTCATTCAGTTGTCCACAATCAAACCGGAAGTTCAGCGTATCCTGTTCGTGAGCAAGCTGTCGGACCTCAAGCGGTTGTTATGCATCTGACCCGAACCTCTTATATTAACATTGCCATTAGGTTAGAAATTTGAGATAAATAACCCTAGTTCGGGAACTGCAAATGGTAGTCTCGACGGACTCTAATCAAGGGAGATAAATATGACTTGGATAATTGAATTCAGAGGCGATCTAAGTGAGGAATCACCGCTTAATATGGATGGTTCTACGTCCCTGCGCGCGGTGAGCCTTGTGCTTGGGGATGACTTGCCAGCCGTTTTAACCAATCTCCTGTCTTACACGAAAGCGCGCGGCATTGCTCCAACCACGATTAATCGATGCGAAGACCTTTCAAAGTTCACGCCGACCATTGAGGACGGATACACGCAGGAAGCAATTAACAAGGCACTAAAACAGGTTAATCCAGAATTGCCAGTGTATTTCACCTACGCAATTTCATCAGAAGCTGAAGATGACGATGATGCAGTCTTTATCGGGACAGGGAGCTGATTATGAAAGGAGCATTATCGCTTGCTGAATGCAAGCCTGAATACAAAGTCGATTGCACACTAATTTTAAACAATGGCCGAGACAAAAAAGATTTTGTACTGCGCACTGCTTTTGATTCTGTAGGGGTTTGGAAGGCGAAGAATACAGATGTGCCAATTTCGCCGTTTCAGGGGAAAGTCAACTTAGCCACCAAGGAAGCGGCGATAATCGACGGGGACGTCTGGGTATTTGGCGTTGACGCCACCAAGGCTAACGATATTTTTATCGCAGTAAAAATCGGTATGGATTACCATCGCGCGCGCGCAAATGACATCCTCGGTGACGTCTACGTTAAAAATCTGAATGCGGAAAACCAGGATGGCTTCAATAAGCATGACCTGGTAATCGAGAATAAAAAATTGTATGCCGGCGTAGTCAAGGCAGTAGTGGATGCAGCGAAGCTCTTGGGTGTCCAAGGCCTGATTAATTTTTACGTCATAAGCAGCAATATCAACCACAAGATTCCTAAAGACGACCTGCATGAGGCGCTTAAAGAGGGTGGGGCGAAACTGGTCGAAACTGACAACATAAAATATAACATGTGGTCTGGATCGAACGATGGTGAGTCGGGCTTGTTAATCAAACAAAACCTTCACTTAGCCAGTTTGAAAGTGTGATGGTGTTCAAGGGGCCGACGACTGAATTAACCTCTTAACCCTCAAGGCTGAGATGCGGCAATAGAAAATCTATAGCTAAGCTCCGTAAATAAATTCCAGCCCGCCGACTGGTAAACGCCCGATCAAGAATGATGCACTACAGCCAATTTACGTTTTATTGATTGTTAGAGATATTAGACCGCTTCCCGCCACAAGCGGACATTCATAAATTTATTCTGACCCTAATTATTCTTCGTGAGTGACAGCTAAATTTAAGTCCTGACAGATCAAAGTAATCCAATTATCGAAATCGAAGATGGCTCAGTATTTTTGAGCTAATCAAAAAAGTTGAGAAAAAGCAATGGCAAGTAAAAAGTATAAAGGCAAACCATGCGTTTACTGTGTTGATGCACCATCTGAAGATGGTGACCACATTTTTTCAAGGAAGTTTTTTAAAGTTGAGCGCAGAGATAGCTTGCCAAAAGTTCCGGCTTGCAAGGTATGTAATAACAACAAATCACAGCTTGAATTATATTTAGCGGCAGTTATGCCATTCGGCGCAAAACATGTTGACGCAGAGGCTCAGCTTTATGAGGAGACACCGAAAAGGCTTGAAAAAAATATTAAGCTTTGGCGGAAAATTGAGAATGAGAATAAAATTTTTGATGATGGATTTTTTACGGTTCCTTTTGACTCTGACAAATACACCGAGTTGTTCAGGTATATTGTGAAAGGTTTAATTTTTCACCATTTCAATGTACTGCATCAGAAAGATGAATTGATCGCCGTTATATTGCCAGCTCAAGTGGTAATGGATGAGATTTTTAATTTTTACTTATCTCATAAAGGCAATAGAGTTCATGGAAATTTGGGGGACGGAACAATAGAATACGAAGGTCTTAGGGCGTTTGATGGCAAGGTCACAATGTGGGAGTTTGAGGTGTTTGGTGGTCTTGAGCTCGCTGGGGATCCGGATCATCCAGGACTTACAACAAATAAAGTGATCGCAATGACTGGGCCAAAAAAATATGAAGAAATGTTCGCCAAGGCATTTGGTTAAATCCTACAATTAGGGTCAGAATAAAATTCAATGTTTGGTGATAGCACCCACGGAACCTAAACGAAAACTGCGTTTAAGAACATTAAAGAGCTTCACGGTCAATGGCGGATATTGACGTTTATGTAGGTTTTATGGATTCTTTTGAAGCAAAAATTTTACTCCATTATTTTTAAGTATCTCAAAAACTCTGTCTTGATATGGATTTAAACACACGTCGTCAAAAAACAATTGATATATTAAAACCCAGTACCTATCCAAAAGATATAAATCTGCAGAGTCTAACTGTTCACAGAAACCTTTTACCAGTTCCTGATGCTGCTCTGTCCAATATAGAACCCAGATACTGAATGCATCTTCTGTAGCTATGATTTTATGCGCCAAATCTGTCGGAATCTCACTGCCCCATTTAATTAAACAATAGATTCCCCAGCACACCCCATCAGAGCGCAATCTTTTTATGTTCTCTAAAATAATTGCGATTAAGCTACTTTCTATTCGCTTATGTTCTGCCAGCATCCAATCATCTGCGTAACGTTCAATCAACATGGCAACTGACGGCAATAATGCTGGCTGGTGAAATGCTAAAGCAAGGAGGTAATCCAGCACTTTATACTCATCATGAAGTACGATGTTTCGACGAGTATCTACCACTACTCCCGCTGCAAATTTTAATATACTTCCATCTGGATATTGATTTGCCAGATCGACAGCAAAATCCAGATAATCGAATACTTGTGCAGCAGACAACTCTTCACCTATCGGTTTGCGATGCTCCAAAGCAATAACCCAAGCTTCACTCATCGGCCTCGGCAGCTTTACTATCTCAGTTTTTTTAATGTTTAGCTGTAGTTTGTATTTTGCGGCAGCACTTTCAATAGTGCGTACAAACTCCCAAGCATTCTCTTCAGTTTCACAAAACCCAGTATAATCATCAATATAGCGAGTAAACTCAAAACCTTTTCTTAACAATTCCAAATCGATCTTTGATAATACGATTTCAGCAATAAGCGTTGAAGCACCTGGCCCGATAGCGATACCTTGAGTTTCATCTCTCTTGCATGAACGAAGATGCTTATCAATTTTATTAAACCATGCTGCAGAACTTCGATCTGCTTTAGCCGTCGCATGACCAACAAGCGCCCAAGGTACAGAATGAGAATAGATGCTTGGAAAGCAGTTAGCGATATCAGTATGAACTCGATACCTTTTCCCAAAAGATTCAATTAAATGGTGATTTACCTTTTTAACAAAGTCTAATTCAGTAATTTCCTCTTCGACAATATCTACATCGCCATATCCGCTCATTACAACGATCCGGCCATCGGTGTATTTTTTAAGACCTATTTGGCTATTAGGGTTCTCAAAAATATGAGAAAAATTATCCAAACTTTCACTCAATTCATAGCATAAGTTTGCGTGAGGCAATGGGTGAGGAAGTGATAACACCCTACTAACACCATTAAATCGGGTAAGCTTATAATCAACTTGATCAAATCCAGAATATGGGACTCGCCTATGGTTTGCCAAGCCTACAAGTTGAGCAGCAATAGCAGGCGTAAAATTTTCAGTTGTGAATATTGGAGGAAGCTCTTCCTTCGCTTTGCGTTGCGTTGGCAAATAGTTATGACAAAGCAAAGCATTAAATAAATAGTTCTTATCTATGGCCATAAAATTTATTCCTTAATTAAGTAGTTTTAATTTCATCCAGATATAGAGAGTGATCTTATGGAGTTAAATTAAACCTATGCTGGCGCTAAGAATGTCCGCTTTGGATACAAAGCAGACCTAACCAGCAGGTTGGGATTGATAATTTTTGACTGGGAGGCATTAGATAATTTCCTTGAGTTATCTCTAAAAATGACAAATATGGCGTGTTACGGATACTGTATTTAAACCGATAGAAGACTAACGCGCCAGAAGAGGCAGTGGCTTTTTAATACCAGTTAGGAATTGATTATTTCTTGCTTATTCATCAAGCTAGCATTTAGAAAACGCAATTACATGATATTACAGGGCTTTAATGCTAATTGGCGCCTCTGTGCATGAACCGCCAACTACTATTTTTATGTAGGAAAACATGGCCAATTTTTGGGTTATTGATACTAAGTGCAAAGTACTGCCCCAGAGTGCTCTGCCTCAAGATGGCAGTGCGTATTATTACGGGCGAAGCGTGGTCCCAGCTGAATCCCGAGAACACGCGATTAAAAAACTGGTAGCGGCATTGAAAGAACAAGACATGTTGGTTGAAACGGTGCTGGCAAAAGTCGTTTATGAAGACGGACTTTGGGACGATGATGAGTTTGAGGTTCAAGCAAGTTTTGAAAAAGCCAGCAACACCAATGAGATAGAAATAGGCTGCTTTCTCTCAGAGAAGTCTATGAAAAAAGTTGAATCCACCGAACGCGGCAATGATTTCACAACGGAATTCGTTATCACGAGGGCCCCATGAAAATCGCAACCTACAACATCAACGGCGTAAACGGTCACCTGCCAGTCCTGCTTCGCTGGCTGGAAGAATCACAACCCGATATCGTCTGCCTACAGGAATTAAAAGCCCCGCAAGAAAAGTTTCCCGAGCAGGCGATTCGCGATGCGGGCTATGCGGCCATCTGGCATGGGCAGAAAAGTTGGAATGGTGTGGCTATTTTGTCGCGGGTTGGCGAACCGGTGGAGGTTCGTCGTGCGTTGCCGGGGGATGCGGAGGATGTGCACAGCCGTTACATTGAGGCGGCGGTGCAGGGCATTGTGGTGGGGTGTTTGTATTTGCCTAATGGCAACCCGGCGCCGGGGCCTAAGTTTGATTACAAATTAAAATGGCTTGAGCGGTTAACGGCCCATGCGGCGGAATTGGTCAAGGCCGATGCGCCGGTGGTGTTGGTGGGTGATTACAATGTGATTCCGACGGACCTGGATGTGTATAAGCCGGAGCGCTGGTTGGATGATGCGTTGTTCCGGCCGGAGGTGCGCGAAGCGTTTACCACTATATTGGCGCAGGGGTGGACGGATGCGGTCCGCGCGCTGCATCCGGATGAGGTGATTTATACCTTTTGGGATTATTTTCGCAACGCCTACGGGCGCAACGCGGGCTTGCGGATCGATCACTTCCTGTTAAATCCGGCGCTGAAAAAAAGCCTGCGCAGTTGCGGTGTTGATAAGCACGTGCGCGGTTGGGAAAAGACCAGTGACCATGCGCCGGTGTGGATTGAGTTAAAACACCAGGCTGCTTCCAGGTAGCCTTTCACCTTGCCCAGTTTTGGTTCGGCACCTGTAGTAATTGGCTACCGGCTTGTGCATTTATGCGCTTTCATTTCACCGCTTCTTCAGTTTTCTGTTTTCCAGGATAGGAAACCTGCCGCTATAACTCACTGTATTTAAAAGATAAAATTCTATTTCAGTTAAATTCTGACCATATGGTCATGTAATTGGACTGCTTCTTGCTTTTTCACGCCAGTGTTCGTTTGTCGCATCTGTTTGCCTCGAAACGTTACCTCCAAACGCTCGTGCTATGCGGGTCAATTTTGTCCAGCTGAAAGAAATCCTATGATGGCGGTAAGAATCCGGAAAGTGCTGTTTGTGTTAAGCGCGCTGATGTGTAATGTCGCGGTGGCCAGTCCGGACGGTCACGGCAGTTATGACCCTGAAGCGTTTCTGGATAAGCATTGCGCGCGCTGTCATAACGACGAACGCATGTCCGGCAACTGGTCCTTGTCGATGGTGAATGTTGCTGATATTGGCCAGGGCAAAGGTTTGGCGGAATGGGAAAGTATTCTGCGCGTTACCGGGCGCGGCGAGATGCCGCCGCCGAGCCGACCCAAGCCGGGTGATGAAGAATTAAAGAGTTTTATGAGTTGGCTCGAAGGTTCGTTGGATGGTTATGCGGCGGCGCATCCCAACCCTGGCCGCGCGACCTTGCGCCGTTTGAATCGCACCGAATACAGCAATGCGGTGCGCGATTTGTTGAACCTTGATGTGAACGTCAGCGAATCATTGCCGACCGACGATACCGGCTACGGTTTTGACAATATTGCCGATGTGTTGTCGGTGTCGCCGACATTGATGGATCGTTATATTGCCGTCGCGGGTAAGGTGAGTCGCCTGGCCGTGGGGCTTGGCGCGGATCAACCTTTTACCACGACGTATATGTTGCCTAAAGATGGCTCCATCCTGAATCAGGGCATTCCCTCTTACGATGAACGGATGAGCCATGATTTGCCGCTCGATTCCCGGGGCGGCGGTGCCTTTAAATACTATGCGCCGCACGATGGTGTGTACGAAATCAATGGCTATTTGAATTCCAACACCAACAACGAAGTGGATCGCCTGGAAGAAAATCGCGTGAGTTTGCGCGTGCCCTTAACCGCCGGTTCGCACACGGTGGGCATTACCTTTCGCAAACAATTGCGGCTGGATGAAAGCGTGCAAACCCTGCGTAACACCACCGATGAAGTGCCGCTGCCCACGGAACCCCCAACACCGCTGACATTGGATTTTATTGTTGATGGTGCGCGCGTGGGCAGTACCAATGTGCCGTCGTATTATATGTCGCCGCGCTTTGCGCAGAAAAATTTTCCCCGCGATGTGCTGGAGATTAACGTCGCTGGCCCCTATGAAGCGAGTGGCCCTGGCACCACACCCAGTCGTGAAAAAATCTTCAGTTGCCAGCCGTCGTTCTGGCCGTTTACGGAAAACTATTGTGCGAAAAAAATTATCGCGCGCCTGGCACGGCAAGCCTATCGTCGGCCGGTGACCGATGCAGATGTTGAGCGCTTGATGGCGGTGTATGTGCAAGCGCAGCAGTCGGCGAATTTTGAACAGGGTATTGCGGCGGCTATTCAGGCCATACTGGTTTCGCCGAGCTTTTTATTTTTATACGAAACCGATCCGCCTCACAGCGAGCCGGGTTTTGTTCATCCCGTCACTGATCTCGAATACGCCTCTCGCCTGGCCCTGTTTTTATGGAGCAGCTTACCCGATGAAGAGCTGTTAGCGCTGGCTGAAAAAAATGTGTTGCGCAAACCCGACATCTTGCAGCAGCAAATAAAACGCATGCTGGCGGATGATCGTGCTATAGCTCTGGAACAAAATTTTGCGGGCCAATGGTTGTATTTACGCAACCTGGAATTCCAGCGCCCGGATGTGGTGGAGTTTCCGGATTTTGATATTCCGCTGCGCGATGCCATGAAGCGCGAAAGCGAATTATTTTTCAGCGCGATTGTGCGCGAAAATGCCAGCATTCTGGATTTTATCAAGAGTGATTACACCTTCCTCAACGAACGACTGGCTACACATTACGGCATTGAAGGCGTGCAGGGCCCGGCGTTTCGCAGAGTGGCCATCGACGCGGAATCCATGCGCGGTGGTTTGTTAGGGCAGGGCAGTATCTTAACGGTGACCTCTTACAGCAATCACACCTCGGTGGTGCGGCGCGGTAAATGGATTCTCGATAATTTATTGGCCGCACCGCCACCACCACCGCCGCCGGATATTCCCGCACTCAAAACCCAGCAGGCGGGCAAAGCCTTGAACGCGCGCGAACAAATGGCCTTGCACAGCCAGGACCCGGCGTGTTCATCGTGCCATGTGCGCATGGACCCTTTGGGCCTGGCGCTGGAAAAATATGATGCGGTAGGGCGCTTCCGCTTAACGGATGCAGGTCGGCCTATTGATGTTTCCACCAACATGCCCGACGGAAAAATATTTGAAGGCTTGTACGGTTTGCAATCGGTATTGCTGGAACGCAAAGAACAATTCGCCGGGGCGTTTGTACAACGCTTGATGACTTACGCATTGGGGCGCGGTCTGGAAGCGAATGATCAACCGCAGGTGCGTCAGATTGTGCGCACGGCGGCGCAGGACAATTACCGCATTCACACCATTATCTGGGGCATTCTCATCAGCGAACCTTTTAACTATCGAATGGTGCCACATCATGAGTAAACAACCTGTTCTTAACCGTCGCACGCTGTTGCGCGGGTTGGGTGCGACCATTACCTTGCCCTTGATGGAGTCGATGATTCCATCGGCATTTGCCACGGCAGTCATGGAAAGTCGGCCGAAACGTTTGAGTGTTTTTTATATTCCGAATGGGCTGCGTATGCCGCAATTTACGCCGGCGGAGGCCGGTGAGAATTACGCGCTCACACCCATATTGGAGCCGATCGCCCGCCACAAAGAAAAATTTTCGGTGATCTCCGGTTTAGCGCACTACAACGCGAACGCCTTGGGTGATGGTCCTGGCAGCCACGGGCGCAGCTGCGGTGCCTATTTAACCGGTGCGCATCCCAAACGCACCGAGGGCGCCGATATTTTATGTGGCATTTCAATGGATCAGGTGCTTGCGAATCATCTTGGTCATCACACGCAATTGGCTTCTCTGGAATTAGGTATTGAACCGCCCAGTTTGCTCGGCAGTTGTGACATTGGTTACAGCTGTACTTACACGAATACTCTGTCCTGGCGCAGCCCCACATCGCCCTTGCCGGTGGTGGTAAAACCCAGCGATGTCTTTGAACGTTTGTTTGGCGATACCACGGTGCTGGATGAAAAATCCCGCAAAGCGCAGTTGGCCACCAAGGCCAGTATTCTGGATTTTGTGTTGGAAGATGCATCGCGTTTATCGCCGCGTTTGGGCATGAACGACCGGCGCAAGATGGAGGAGTATCTCGACTCCATTCGCACCGTGGAATTGCGTATTCAAAAAGCCAGCCAGCAAGTGCAGCAGGTGGACACCAGCCATGTGCAATTACCGGTCGGCATTCCGGAATCCTTTGAAGAGCATGTGCGCTTGATGATCGATTTGCAAGTGCTGGCACTGCAAAGCGACATGACGCGCATCAGTACCTTTATGTTGGGCCGTGAATTAAGTAATCGCGCCTACGCCGAGATCGGTGTGCCCGACGCGCACCACAGCCTCAGCCACCACGGTGGCGACGAAGAAAAAATTGCCAAGCTGGTAAAAATTAATCGCCTGCACATGGAGCAGTTCGGTTACTTGCTCGACCGCTTGAGTGCAACCGCCGATGGTGAGCGCACGCTGTTGGATAGCACATTGGTGATGGGTGGTGCGAGCCTGGGTGAACCTAACGATCACGACAACATGAATCTGCCGGCGATTGTGGCGGGTGGTGGTTTGCGGGGTAATCGCCATATCGTCGAGTCCAAACATACGCCCATGAGTAATTTAATGTTGTCACTCATGCACGAGATGGGCGTACCGGTTGACAGCTTCGGTGATAGCACCGGTGTGATCAATGCGCTCAGCGCTTAGGAGTTCGCAATGAAATATTTAATTGCGCTGGCCTGTGCATTTTTATTTTTATCGACGGCTGCAATGGCTGGCCCAGCGGACGACGCATTAATGCGAGCCATTCACGCGGGTGATGCCATAAAAGCGCGACAGGCGTTGCGCGAAGGCGCCGAGGTGAATCAGCCACTGCCCGACGGTTCCTTGCCCTTGGCCTGGGCGGCGGATGCGCAAAACCCTGAGCTGGTTCAGCTATTGTTGGCGAATGCTGCGAAGCCAGATGTTGACACCATTGCCGGGCAAAATTTCAGCCCGTTAATTGCTGCCTGTCAACGCGGTGACCCTGCCATTGTTATCGCATTGCTCGACGCTGGTGCCGATGTAACTCGCACCGCGCCTTCTGGTATTTCACCGCTGGCGTTATGTGCGGGAAATTCCAGCGCGCCGGTGGTGCAACGTTTATTGGAGATGGGCGCAGCCGTGGATGCCGCCGATGAAAACGGGCAGACGCCGTTGATGTGGGCTGCCGCTAAAGGCCAGGTTGAGGTTATTCCGGTACTACTCAACGCCGGTGCCGATATCAACAGAACAACCGAGCAAGGTTTTACGCCGTTATTTTTTGCGATAAAAAGCGGCGACCCGCGCGCACCGGTGGCGATGATGGAGGCGGGTGGTGATATTAATTATCGCGCACCAGATGGAACCTCGGCGGTGCAATTGGCCATGTACCAGAAACAATTTGCCTTTGCGGAGTTATTGATTAAACGCGGTGTGGATCTGACCGCGTATGATCGCAACGGCCATCAGTTATTGCATGCGGCAGTGCTTAATCAACAACCGGCGCTGGTGGCGTTGCTGTTGGAAAAAGGTGCTGATCCCAATGCCCTGACAGGTACCTCCCAGGTGGTGTGGCGTTACGAGGTTAACTTCACCAGCCGGCCTTACGTGACGCACGCAAAGCCGCCTTTGTTGCTGGCGACCGAGCTGGATTCTACCGAAATGATGAACACCCTGATTGCAGCGGGGGCTGACAAAACATTTCGGTTGGAAGATGGCGCTCATTGAGGTCTTTCGTTCAAATAAAGGTGTGACACTATGATGGTTAACAATCGTGAAAGCTGTTCTTTTTCAAAAGCCGCAGTGCTTTGTGCTGGCTTGTTAATGCAAGTGATATTCGTGGGACCGGTTGCTGCGCAGCAATCCATCATCGACGAACGGCAGGCCGGTTTTAAAGACATGGGTGCCGCCATGAAAACCCTGCGCGATGAATTAAAAGGCGATGAGCCCAGTACAGAAACGATGACCGCTGCCGCAAAACAAATGGCCGCGCTCGCTGCAAAAATTCCTGCGTGGTTTCCGGCGGGCAGTGGCCCTGAATCCGGTCTGGATACCGACGCTCGCGACTACATCTGGACCAATAAAGCAAAGTTTGATCGCATTACTGACGAGGTTATCAGCGCAACCAAAGCCATGATGCCGCTCACAGCTGGTGGGGATTTATCGGCACTGAAAAAACAGCTCCTGGTGGTTCGCGACAGTTGCTCGTCGTGCCACGATAGTTATCGCGTGGATTGAATGTGATGACGACGGACGTTTCTGCCACAGCGACATCACCAGTAAGACAAGCCCTGTGGGATTGGCAAGTGCGCGTGTGCCACTGGCTGATGGTGGTATTGATCGTCGCCTGTTGGTGGACGGCAGAAAATCATGAAATTGTGTACCACAGTTATTGTGCGTATGGGTTACTGGGTGTTGTGCTGTTCCGCATTTACTGGGGATTTTTTGGCAGTAACACTGCCCGTTTTTCCCAGTTCATAAAAAAACCTTCTGCTGTAGCGCAGTATGTAAAAACCCTGCCGCAGCGCCAGGTTGGCGCATCTGGTGGACACAACGCCTTGGGCGGCTACAGCGTGCTGGTACTGCTTGCACTGATGCTGCTGCAAATTGGTTTGGGATTATTTTCTATCGACGTCGATGGTTTTGACGGAGGGCCTTTTGCCGATTACCTTCGCTTTAAAACCAGCCGTGAAATCGCCGAGTGGCATGAGGTAACCTTTAATGTGCTGCTGGGTTTTATCGTGCTGCATATTGTGGCGGTGGTTTATTACCTTGTCTGGCGCCGCCAGAATTTAACTGCCGCGATGATTCACGGAAAAACGTCAACACCAGTTTCCGGGCAACCGATGAAACCGGCGAGCTATGCTCGATTCACGGTGGGTGTATTGATTGCCGGTTTTATTGTTTGGTTGATCGCCTAGAGTTATCTCACCCGCGTCAGACTCTGCACGCTCAAGTCCAATGCCTGACGCATATCCAACCGCGCCGAACGGCCGATGTCCGGATGATTTAACCGATTGTTACGTTCCGACGGCAATATCGGTGATGTGAGGTCATCGGCATCGGGCGGTTCAAAGTCGGGGGCTTTCCCGATGGTCATAGCACTGCGGCGCAGCAACATACGCAATTGTTCCGGTGTTAAATCGGGATTAATAGACAACATTGCGGCGACAGTGCCAGCGACCAGCGGGGTTGCGTAAGAGGTTCCGCAATGCGCGTTGCTTTCTGCATCCGCTGTAAGTGTTGAGCCATGAACGCAGGCAGCAGCGGTGATATCGACACGCATATCGATATTGGATGCATCGCGTTTGGTAACGAAACCCGGATCTTCAACCTTGGCGTTTTTATTGTTGCTGCGCTCATGACCGCCCACAACGATAAGTTGTTCGGTAATAAAGGAAGAGGGGAGTCGATATTCGTCGCGCCCGGAAAAAGACGCACCGTTACCGGCCGAATTAATGACGACAACATCCGGGTGTTTCATTCGCAACCATAAGAAAAATTCTTCCAGTAATTCTTCATAACCACTCATGGCCAGTCCTGAACGAACCAGCGAATCTACATCCTCGCCATCAATATTTTTTGTGCCGACCCGATGAATGCCCCAGCTCCAGTTCAGCACGCGCACACCGTCTTCCACCAGGTTTACCGAGGCAGCGATATTGGCGGTAATGCCGGCATCGGAATTGCGCTCCACAATAATGTCAAAGCCCGGCCCGGCATCATCAAGCCCACGCAAAAAGCCGCTGTTACCACCGTTGTTCCAGGTGGCGGCGAGAATCCCGGCCACGGTTGAGCCGTGGGAGTCCGGTTTATCTGCATCGCGCCCGTAGAGGCAGGTGCGCGAATTATTGCGGCGGCAATTACCGAGATAGTCAGAAAAATCCGGTGAATCAAAATCGACATTCCGCTCAATAATGCCGACGCGTATTGGGTGTGTCTTGAGCGGTTTATCGGCGTGGGCATGTTGTCGTTTATAAAAATCCACGGCGTCGAGAAAACGGTTGGAAGCCCACTCGGCATTGTTCAGGTCAATGGGGTTTGAGTCAGTCTCGCCCTCGGTGGGAGAAGATGCTTCCGCCGATTTTTCCGGATTAGTTTCTTCAATAACCACCGCGTCGACACTCACTTCACTGCCCAGCCGTAATACCAGCGCGTCGCGCTCGATCAGATTTTTTGCCGGCAAGCGGAGTTGATAAGTATTCAGTGGAGGAATCATGCCGACGATGGTGGCTTTGTATTTTTGCGCGAGTTTTCGGGTTTCTGTTAAGCCATCGTAACGCTCTTCAACGATCACACTGACGAGGTTAATGTAGGTGTTTAGCCCATCCATGTTTTTCGTCACTTCATCGGCGGTTGCAGCCACGACATGGCTGCGGTTAAGGCTCAGCCAGACGGCATTACTGGCGAGCTTATTGTGTTCGATCCACAAGGGGCCGCTGTTGTAACGGCGAGGTGAAACCCGGATGTGCAACACATTCGCTTCGCGTTTAACCTGTGCAGCGGGTAGGGATTTTCCGTCAAGCTTGATTGTCAGTTTTCCGGCGGGCGCATCCCCGGCTATGCGCAGGCAAAATTCCTGCGTCCGCTCGTTGAAGAGATCCCCGCAGCGCTCCAGGTGCTCAATACGCAGTGACGCCGCCACACTGTGGCCAGCAACCACCAAGAGAAAAAGGCAGACGATTGCATGATGATGGAACGTGTTCCGCATGGATTTTCTCCGTTATAGCAATGCGGATTATTGAAGCACGTCCGGGCCGTCCTGTTTGTGGGCTAGTGCACTCTGTGCGCAGGCGTCCTGCAGTTGCGGGTATAACCGAAACACGCCATTTATAGGTTCAATGTGGGCTTTGGCCAAGGCCTTGAGCGGCTGAAATTGAACATCCGTCAAAATAAGCTGTGCATTTTCTTTCTGGCAGTGAGTGATTAACTTGGTCAATGCGGCCACACCGCCTGCATCCAGCAGGTTGACGTTATCCAGATACACAATCACGCCGTTGCCCGCTTCGCAATAGCGGGTGAGTTCACCAAAAATTTTATCGGCAGCGGCAAAGAATAACGGGCCGGTAATTTTAAATACCCGCCAGTTTGTCGGCAGCGCATCCGGCACATATTGTTTGTTATCGGTAATTTCCACTACGCGCGTTAGCGCCGCAATATCTTTCATAAACAGCACGGCGGCGAGCAAAATACCGGCGGTAATGGCGATGACCATATCGAACAGTATCGTTAGCGAAAAGCAGGTAAAAAATATCCAGTGGTCACTGGTTTGCGAGCTGCGAATCATGTGCACACTTTTAGGCGCTTCACTCATATTCCAGGCGACCACCAACAGCAGCGCCGCCATACCGGACATGGGTAAATAACCTAACAAGGGCGCGAGTATCACCAGCCCCAGAAGCACTACCGCAGCATGGATCATGGCCGCGACAGGCGAATGCGCACCCGCTTTAAAATTTGCCGCCGAACGTGCGATGGCAGCGGTTGCTGTTATGCCGCCGAAAAATGGCGTAATGATATTGCCGATGCCCTGGCCGAGTAATTCGCTGTTGGCGCTGTGGCGTTTGCCGGACATACCGTCGAGCACCACAGCACAGAGCAGGGATTCAATTGCACCGAGCATGGCGATGGCAAACGCCGCCGGCAAAAGGTCGCGTACCATTTGCCAGGTAACGCCCAAGGGTTGGCCGTCTGCATCGGGTTGCAACCAGGGCAATGTCAGTTGCGGCAGGATGGCGGGAATGCCTTGCATGACAGTGCCGTCGGCGGCGGTGTAGGAAAAACGCGAATCAATGGTATCCACCGGCATACCAAAATGATCGAGCAGCCACGCGAACAGGCCGGCAAATATCACGGCGGGTAGGTGCGCCGGAATAGCCAGTTTCAGCATGGGCCACAACAACATGATGCCGAGGGTTGCGCTCGCTACCCACACACTGGGCCAATGGATATTGTGCAATTGCGTCGCCAACACGCTGAGCTTATCGATAAAGTGCTCCGGCATGGCGGCGATGGGAAGTCCCAAAAAATCCTTGATTTGCAGCACCGCGATGACCACCGCAATGCCGCCGGTAAAGCCGAGGGTGACCGGTTCAGGAATATATTCAATCAAGCGCCCCAGGCGCAGCAGCGCCATGGCGATCAACATCGTCCCGGCCATCACACTGGCCAACAGCAAACCGCCCAGGCCATATTGTTGCGTGATGGGATAAAGAATCACGACGAAGGCAGCGGTAGGACCGGAAATACTGAACCGCGATCCGCCCGTCAAAGCAATCACAAAACCGGCGATAGCTGCGGTATACAACCCATACTGCGGCGCAACACCGCTGGCGATCGCCAGCGCCATGGCTAGCGGTATGGCGATAATGCCGACGGTTAACCCCGCCAGCAAATCTTTGCGGAAATGAACACGTGTGTAAGGTTCCTGCAGGCAACTTTCCCTGAAGGCATGCGCAATGCGTAAGGAAAACAAATGTGCCCGATGCGGCATAGCGATTCTCTGGCGGGTGATGAGAGCAGGAGTCCTCATTATAGCCAGCAAAGGTTATTCAGGTGGGGGACGGTATGCAGGTATGACATACCCGCATACCGCCTTTATAATCAATCCTGCCTTCAACGTCGCCGAGTGATTCTGCAAATTGATCACCGTCTTCGGCGTTTACCAGCAGGTCTGGTAGGTCGGATTAGCCAAAGGCGTAATCCGACAAATGTTTACCGGGTGGGTGGAGTCAGGGCTGGATGTTTTACCTGTTTAAGTGCAGTGGATGCCGCTTCCATTCCTGCAACAATATTGCAGGCGGCGTGATAACTCAATGCGTCTGAAATGGCTGCATTTATTGGATAATCCAGCAGCGATTTATTTTTTTGTTGTATAAGATTCGACATGATGCTATCGCGCTTTTTGGATATCCCATCGGCGATTACCGATAGTGAGAGATCATTATAATAAGCTTCGTTATATGTACTGAGTATGCCTGTAGACGCTGTACTGCCTGCAGCTAAAGCTTGGGCGGTCGTAGTATGTGTAACCACAGCCGCTGCACCTGAGAGTAATAACGAGAGGCTATTCCAAGAGGTTTTGGTTTGCGCTTTGGAGGATGTAAGCATTCTGATATAGGCGCCGCAACGCTGATTTGATGCGGCAATAATTCTTTCTTGCAACTCGTTTCGACGATACTTATAGGCATCAGCGTTCAGATTGTTGGCGTTTGTTGCTAAATTATCCAGCTGGTACTCCTTCACCAGGTCGTCAATATTAATTTTTTCAAAAGCTTTCGCTGAAGGATTAGTTATTAATGATCCTGAGCCGGAGAGAAGATTCTCATCCTCCGGGCTGGTGACATTCCTGATTTTGGCGCAGCCGACAGAGAGGAAGGTTATCAAACATATAATAATTACGTTTTTCACTGGGAATCCTTTTATTGAGTTAAACCCTATGGTTCTGTTTCGATTTTTAGTCGGACTTGTCTTATGGAAGTCCGGCGATAAGTTAAGACCATAGCTGATTTCCCCGCCAGCTCATCGCGTCACTTTTGCATAACACTTTTTCATCGAACTCCTTATTTTTATTCCAAAGGGCGGACTTTTCAGCCTAGTGGTCTGGAATCTCTCGCGAGCGCACCAGAATAAAGCAGATTCTCCAGCACAATATTGTCGCGCCTTCCGTCTGTTTTAGGTGGAAATTAACACAGTGAGGAATAGTATAAACGGGGAGGAGAAAGTGAATTTATCTCCCGGTTAACAGCATTGGTTAAAAAATAAGGAGTGTGTATGAATAAGCCAGTCATAGATAAAGATCAGGAAGGACCATCCCTGGATGATGTTATCGGGGCCATGGAGCGGTTGATGCGTTTGTTTCAGATGGAACGGATTTTGTATTTGATCTTCGGTATTGCTTCCCTCGTGCTTTTTGTGTTCGCCGCCTACCGCGTTTTTTCCTCGGGTACTATCAGTTCTACCGATATGAATATTGTATTGGGTGCTACCGGTATATCCGCAGCCTGTTCCAGTCGCGTTGTGTATTTTTTAAATAAAGCGTTCGGCATTGTGGAATCTATTGTCATGCAGAAAGTGTCGCAAGGAGATGACGATGGAGAATAATAACGAGCTCTTGC
This sequence comes from Cellvibrio sp. PSBB006, assembly GCF_002162135.1. Taxonomy (NCBI): domain Bacteria; kingdom Pseudomonadati; phylum Pseudomonadota; class Gammaproteobacteria; order Cellvibrionales; family Cellvibrionaceae; genus Cellvibrio; species Cellvibrio sp. PSBB006. Next base: position 4,760,740 of record NZ_CP021382.1, read on the forward strand.
AACGCATTCACAAACTGGAACGTTCATCGCACATGGCGATTCCGTTTGGCATCATCGGCATGATCGGTATTCTTGCCGCCTTGTATTTTTCGACGCGCGCTTTGCAGGAGGCGCGTGAAGAATTGGCCATTGCTGAACAAGCCTTGTCACAAACCCAGGAAGAAATTGATCGCGCGCAAGCCAGGCTGGATGCACTGAACAAAACGCTGGCTGAGATTTCTGAAAAAGGTGCGCCCCTGGGTAATGCGGAAATCGGTTCGGCCTTAACGCAACTGGCCACCATTGACTCTTCCCTGGCTGTTGCCACGGCCAAGGTTTCTCAATCTCAGTACAAGTCTCAATACAAATCTATGGATAGTCGGTACGGCGCAATGAGCATTGACATTTTTTATTGTGTCGATGCCGGTCCGAATAACCAGCGCTTGGCTAACGAAATTATGTTATTACGCGAAGGTAACTCGGCGGGTCGGTGGCGTGTGCGAGAGTTATCGGAGGCCGCCAATGCCACGAAAGGTTATCGGCTTACGACCGATACCATTCGGTTCAATGCTGATGAACGAACGATCGCACAAGCCTTACAAGAAGACGCGCAAAAAATCACGGGTGGAGACATTCGGCTGCAACAAATCAAATACCCGACGCCGGGTTATATCAGTTTTTTTTTATGCGGTCCTAAATAATGTTTTAGGCGAAGCAAGCGATTGGTGCGCCAAGCCCCAATTTGGCGCACATGTCTGATATTTCACAAAAAAGACAAGCTCTGTTAGGAAAGTAACAGAGCACCTGCCGGTTTAAGATTACCGTCATATTCAGGTACCACTATAGCGGTAGCACGCAAAGAAATACTCACGGCTTCGATGCTTTGTCGGGGTCACTTTGAAAGTTTTACACGAAAGTTTTACACACTAACAGTTGACTGCAGGAGTCCGCGATGACAACAGATCAAATTAATGAAGTATTGGATTGGTTGCGCGATGCATTTGCGATGGAGTTGCAATCTGGCCGGGTTTTTACCAACCTTGTTAATCGGATGGAGCAATACCCGCGCTTGAAAAATAAATTCAAAGAACACCTTGAACAAACGTACCGGCAACAGGAGATGCTCAAAGGTTGCATTGAGCGCCTGGGTAGCAGCCCATCAATTATGAAGGATCTGGCCGGCAAGGTGATTGCTTTCGGTCAGTCGGTGGCAGGCATGAGTGTCAGTGACGAGGTGGTGAAAGCCACGATGAGCAGTTACGTCTTTAAGCAGTTGGAGATTTCTTCCTACACCATTCTGATTGCTGCCTCCGAGATGCGTGGCGATCATGAGACTAAAGCGGTGTGTGAAACGATTCTCGCCCAGGAAGTCGCCATGGCTGATTGGCTGCGCGAAAATTTACCGCTGATTACGCGGGAGTTTTTAAACCCGGCGGAGGAACTGGAGCTGGCAGCAGAGGCATAAGTTGTAGCAGCAAACGCCACAAAAAAGGGCGACAGGATGATGACCTGTCGCCCTTTTTTGTGGCATTGAAATTAATGCCTTTTGCCCAACATTTTTTCGCGGGATTGCTGTGCGCGGGCCGCACCAATGGCAGTTTCGACATCTTTCACCTCTTCCGGCGGTGGCAGAACGGCCGGGAAGCCGAGGCTTTCAATCCACAGCTCCCTTGCCCAGCCCTTGGTGTGGTAGAGGTGATGCTCTTCATCCTCATTAACCGCTTCGTATGCTTTGTTCAGAACCTTGGCTTCCTGTGCCGGTAATTTGTCGGCGAGCAGACCAATCAGCTCCCAATTGGAATGGTCTTTGGTTTCGGCCAGTACCACACATTCTGCCGCAACCAGTTGCGCAGCTTCCGGATCACCGGCGTCCTTCGCCATTTTTATAGCGGCCACCAGGGACTCACCCAAATGTGCCACCACTTCCCGGCCCGGCGTGCGCGCTTTCGGGTCCAGTCCTAACTCATTAAATACATTCAATAAAACCTCGTGGTGGGTTTGGGTTTCCTCCAGATAACCTTCCCATTCCTTGCGCAAATCTTTATTGGTCGCGCAGGAAATGGCAGATTTATAGATGAGAATTCCACCCATCTCGGTTTCTAATGCCTGGTATAGCAACTCATGAACTTGCGATTTGTTTCCCGATTTACTGGCCATGATTCTCTCCGTTAACGGTTGAAAAAATTATAGGTCTCACTGATAAGAAGTCAGCTAGTTGATGTGACCTTGGCTTCGGTAACAAATTCTTTGATGACGCTCAAAAGTAATGGCTTAAGGAAGTAAATTACAGAGAGGGTGTAATGTCGCGAAAATACCGCTACAGTATATGTAAACTAAAATCCATTGGAGGAAAACCTCATGCCCGTTTGGCTTCCTTTATTGAAAGCATCACTGCCTTATGTCACACAAATTGTGGCCACCGCTATACCGGCTTTTACCGCCAAGCCGGCGGAAGAAAAGACGGATGATATTACGGCGCAACAAATTGCTGAATTGCAATCAGCGGCTACGCAGAATGCCGAATCGATTCATGTGTTAGCGGAGAAACTCCGACAGACTATCGAGGGAATCGACGCTGCCGGAAACGAGTTGCAGAAAAAAATTATCTTCTTCCGCCGCTTGGCTTACAGTGCAGTAGCCGTTGCGACAGTGTCCCTTGTTATCGCGATCGCTTCGCTCCTGACTTGAGTTCGGCGAGCTTTACCAGATCCTCGGGTGAAAACGATAAACCGTCAGGCAGTTTGCGTGAGCTTGCGGTTTTTTTGTTGGCGGGGATATCGGTTTTACGTTTGTTTTGCAGTTGATTTTCCAGCGATTGCCGATAGTTCACACAGCCGCGAATAAAGTCGGGCCAGTCCGGCAAGGGTGGTAAAGGGTCTGATCGTTCAGGCAGCGCTTCCCACAGCGATGGATGATGCCAGCACAAATCCTGTCCACCATGATCGCGGTGTTCGCGAATCACACTACGCAATTTTCTTACTTCGTTAATCAATTCTTCATGGGACAAATGTTCGAGATCGTCATCCATAGCAGGCTCCGTTTGTTCATTGTTTTTAGCGACTGGTTTGTTTTTTCCTTCCTCATGCAGATCCAGGTGCCGGTTGAAGAGTGGCTTGTAAGTTTTACATGCAGCCATCAACCCTGGCTAAAAGGCTATCACTGAAACCTCCCTTTCTGACATCTCCTTAATCGTTTTTTACGCACCATAATTCGCAAGTTGCGCTTTTGGCACGAGTTATTGTTTTACATTAGTCGGCATGGTTTTAGCTTCACCTTAATTTTTTGATTAGGAGAATAACGAATGAGTTTCCAAAAATATTCAACCTGTATCGATGCGTGTTATGACTGCGCTGTTGCCTGTGATGATTGCTCAACGGCCTGTTTATCAGAGCCGAATGTGGCGAAGATGGCAGATTGTATTCGCGCTGACATGGACTGTGCCGCTATGTGTCGCCTCGCGGCAGCAGCTATGGCGCGCGGCAGCTACTCAGCCAAGGATATCTGCCGCCTTTGTGCAGAAATTTGTCAAAAGTGTGGCGATATCTGTAGCAAGCATGATCCGGCTCATTGTAAGGAATGCGCCAAGGCGTGCCACAAATGCGCCAGTGAGTGTCGGAAGATGGCTGCATAAAATAGTGCTGGCACATAGGGGCTGACATGCAGCGTGCCGAAATTCAGGATGCCAATTTCGGCGGATAACGAACGGCCTGTTTGGCTCCGTGCATCTGATTGGATCTTGCCAGCGCCAGTAAGCGCACAACGGCTTCATCGCTGACCTGATCAAAATTTTCGTACCACTGCCCGACAAAATAAAATGGATCGGGTGTCAGCAAGCATGCGGTTTCATCGGTCCATTTGGCCAACTCATTCAGCGTGCGGGTAGAGGCTACCGGAACCGCCATGACAACCTCGTCTGCCCCCGCCAGTTGCACCGCCTCAATAGCTGCACGCATGCTGGCGCCCGTGGCCAGGCCATCATCCACCAGAATAACGCAGTGATCGCGCAGGGAAGGCCAGGGGCGGTCTTCACGATAAATCTGTTCACGTCGTTTTAATTCTTTTGCTTCAATTTCAGCAACGTATTCGATGATGTCATCGGTAATCCGATAAGAGCGAATAATTTCTTCATTCAGGATGCGCACACCACCGTGGGCAATAGCGCCCATAGCGAACTCTTTGTGTCGTGGTAATCCGAGTTTGCGTACCACCAGAACATCCAACGGTACGTGCAAACTCAGCGCAATTTCATAGGCAACCGGCACGCCGCCGCGCGGAAGTCCCAGGACAATGACATTTTCATTGTTGCGATATCGGGTCAAGCGCGTGGCAAGTGCCTGGCCGGCAGTGCTTCGGTTGGCAAGTGATTTCATGACTCATCCTCCGCAGACAGTTGGACGTTTAGAGTCGGCAAGGCGCGCGGAATTCCGGTGGATGATATAGAGCTTTTATGAGCTAGCAGAAAAATTTATAGCACGGTATTGAATAACTGGATGTGCATTGCCAGATAATAAAAAACGCAGATGGCTGATTAAGCCATCTGCGTTTTATGTAGACGCTTTATTAACGTATCGTTAATTAGAAGCGGAAGCTCGCACCAATGGTAATGGTGTCTGCAATATCAAATTTGGTATAGGCTAATTCAGCACTGATTTCCGGTGTGAAGAATTTACGCGTGCGCAACAGGAAGCCATCGTCGTAATCATAATCCACGTAGCCAGCGCCAACGCTGAAGGTTCTGTCAAAGTAGAAATCAGCTGCTACATCAAATACATCGTTTTCATCGTAGTCGGCGTAACCACCTTCTACATTAACGAAGTTGCCGCCACCCAGGGGCACGACATATTTTGCATGGATGTTGGCATCGTAGCCGGGCTCATCGTAATACTCGGTCCACACCAGTAAACCGGTGATGGGCGTTAAACCCAGGCGTACGCCCCAGTCATTCTCAGTTGACGAACCGTCATAATCTTCGCGTTTGATTTCAGCGGCGCCGTAAAAAATGGTGTCAGGAATATAAAACTCAACGCCTGCTGTTACTACGTCCAGGTCATTATTACCAATCACGTAAGCATTGCTTGATCTGTTAATGAAAGCAGCTTCAGCTAACGGATTGTTACCTGGGCGGACTTCCTGAAAATGGTACTCTCCGTAGACACCAAAAAAGTCGTCGTTCCCGCCAGCATCGTAGTCGACGTCGGTGTAGTTCACACCCACTTCGAAGTTATAGTTCTGGGCCAGTGCAACACTGGATGCACAGGTCAGCGCCATGGTTGCTACTAAAGTTTTGAGTTTCATGAAATTCTCCGTTGTGTAATCACATCAACCTGCACCTTATTTCTGCAGGTGCGCCATTTTAGTCCGTAATGCGATCAAGTGTCATCTTGTAATACGCAAAATGAGAGGCATATCGCGCAGACGAAGCGACTTTACAAAAAGTTGTTTGGAGAATCGGTGGGTTAACACACAGAGCTTTATGATCTGCTGAATACAGCCTGAATAAGTGCAGATTTTTTATTCAGCTTCTGTTCAGTTTCGCGGGAAAAAGTTGCACATTATGAGCATTCACAGCTAAACATTTTTTCATCATCAAGGCGCATAGCCGTTAAGGAGCCACCCCAGACGCAGGCAGTGTCCAGTGCGTAAACATTGGTGGTTTCTGCCTGGCCATTCAGTGCAGCCCAATGACCAAAAATAATTTTATTATTTTTTGTTTTTCGATTGTCATGTGCAAACCAGGGAAGAAATCCAGGTGGAGCTTCAGCAGCCTCGGTTTTGGTTTCCAGCTCCAATTCACCCTCGGCGGTGCAGAAGCGCATGCGTGTAAAATAATTGGTGATCACTCGCCAACGCGCTTCACCGGTCAGTGCATCGTTCCAGATGTTCGGTACATTGCCGTACATCGTGGCGAGATAGGATGCAAGGTGTTCACTCTGTAACACCTGTTCGACTTCCCTCGCAAGATTGATAGCCTGTTGCAGATCCCATTGGGGCGGGATGCCGGCATGAACCATGGTGTAACCCAGTTGCGGGTCGTGATGCAACAGCTTGCCAGTGAGTAACCAATGCATAAAATCTTCACAATCCCTGGCTTGCATTAGTTCAGCTAAGGTATCCGACTTGCCCGCTTTTCGATGACCCAGTGCGACCGCCAAAAAATGGAGATCGTGATTGCCCAGCACCATGGAAATGTTATCGTGCATCGCATACAAAAGACGCATAACGCCGAGCGAATCGGGTCCGCGATTAATTAAATCGCCCGCTATCCATAAACGATCCTTGTCGGAATTGAACTGGATTTTTTTCAGTAAGCATTGCAGTGGTTCCAAACAACCTTGTATATCGCCGATGGCATAGATGCTCATAAAAAACGCCTGAAAAAATCGTTGCGAAATTAATGCATCGCGTGAGGTGGCACTAATGCGAAAATCGGAATGGGTGTGTCAAAGGTAGTGCCATCATCGCGGCGCATCTGGTAGCTACCTTCCATCATGCCGGTTTCTGTTTCCAGAATAACACCGCTGGTGTAGGTATAACTTGCCCCGGGCGCCAATAAGGGCTGCTCGCCAACGACACCAAGCCCTTTGACTTCCTGAAGATTTTCCCTGGCATCCTTGATCCGCCAGTGGCGGCTGATCAATTGGGCGTTGCTGTCGCTGTGGTTGGTAATGGTGATCGTATAGGAATATACGAACCGCTGAATGTCCGGACGGGACTGTGCAGCGATGTAACTGGTTTGTACGGTGATGTGAATTGGTGTATTCATGACGTTGCCAAGGGTTTGTCGATGTCGGAAAGGCCGCGCGCATCCAGCGTGTTGCTTAACTCAACAAACGTCGCCAGTGACAGGTTTTCCGCCCGTGCATTTGTGTCGATAGATAATTCGTCCAGAATGTTGGACGGCACCCATTGTTTGAGTGCGTTACGCAAGGTCTTGCGCCGTTGCTGGAAGGCGACATTGACCAAGCGTTCCAGGGTTTTAATATTATGCGCAACATACGGCAAAACCTGATGCGGTACCAGCCGAACAATGGCTGAGTCCACCTTCGGTGCCGGATCAAAGGCCGTGGGCGGCACTTCAAATAAATCTTCTACGGCACAATAGTACTGCACCATGATGCCCAGACGCCCGTAAGCACTGTCGCCGGGCTGAGCAGCCATACGCTTCACCACTTCTTTTTGCAGCATAAAATGCATGTCAGCCACTTGTGTGCTGTAACTCAGCAAGTGAAAAATCAAGGGTGTGGAAATATTGTAGGGCAGGTTGCCGACAATACGCAGTGGTTGGTTATCTTGCACCAGCTGCGCAAAATCAAATTGCAGGGCATCGGTTTGAAATAATTGAAAATCGGGATGTTTTTCAAATTTCACTTTCAACCAGGGCACCAGGTCGCGATCCAGTTCAATCACGCGCAGGTGTTGGCAGGCGTCGGCCAGTAATTCAGTGATCGCCCCTTTGCCGGGACCAATCTCCACAATGCAATCATCTGAACGCGGATGAACGGCGCGGACAATTTCGCGAATCACACCGTGATCGATCAAAAAGTTCTGCCCGAAACGTTTGCGTGCGCGATGGGGCGCTTCGTTGTTGTGAAACTTTGCCATAAAAAGTATTAACTCTGCGCAAGTGCACACATGCCGGTATGATCACCGTGCCGCGCGTGCCTGGACCATATCAATAGCGTAAGCGAGTGCGGTATGCAGGCTGCCGGAATCCGCTTTGCCTGTGGCGGCGAGATCCAGCGCTGTACCATGATCCACGGAAGTGCGGATGATGGGCAGCCCCAGCGTGATATTTACCGCCTGACCAAACCCTTTGTATTTTAGAACCGGTAACCCCTGGTCATGGTACATCGCCAGAACCGCGTCGGCATTATCCAGGTATTTCGGTGTAAATAATGTATCGGCGGGCAGCGGGCCGATCAAGGTAATGCCTTCACCGCGCAAGGTGTTGAGTGTGGGCTCAATAATCTCGATTTCCTCGCGCCCCAGATGACCGCCTTCCCCCGCATGCGGGTTCAGCCCGCACACATAAATGCGTGGCTCAGCGATACCGAATTGTTGTTGCAAATCGCGGTGCAAAATCCGAATCACCTGGGTGAGTTCATCGGGGTTAATCGCGGCGGCTACATCTTTTAACGGCAGGTGCGTTGTCGCTAAGGCCACGCGCAAGCCACGGGTGGCCAGCATCATCACAACCTTGGGCGTATGGGTTTTTTCCGCGAGATATTCCGTGTGTCCGCTGAACGGAATGCCTGCATCATTGATCACACTTTTATGTACGGGGCCGGTGACCAGCGCAGCAAAGGTGCCGGCCACGCAACCCTCGATGGCGGCATCCAGCGTGTTGAGAATGTAATTTGCGTTGCGACTGTCAAGTTTTCCCGGGATGGCGTTTTCAGCAAGCGCCACCGGTAACACTGCCAACTCGCCCGCGCGTGAGGCAATGGGTTTTTCCGCCGGATTAATTTCACGCAAGCGCAAGGGTAAGCCCATCGCCTGCGCGCGCTCCTGCAACAGCTGTGGATCAGCGATGGCGACAATTTCATGTACCTGGGCATCCTGCGCGAGCATGATGGCCAGATCCGGCCCAATGCCGGCGGGTTCGCCAGGGGTGAGTGCTATGCGTAAACAGGGAGGGTTCATAGAGTCAGCCGGAAGGAAAAGCTCTGCGCAGCCGCGCCACGCAGAGCGGAAAAATTAAATCTTGATTTCGACGTAAGCCTCTTCGCGAATCTGGGTCAGCCAGGATTGAAACTCTTCATCAAAACGGCGTGAGCGAATCAGGTTGGATGCCTGGTTGCGTTTCATTTGTTCGCTCATATCTTCCTGGCGTCGTTCCTGTACTTGCAGAATATGCCAGCCGTATTGGCTCTTGAATGGCTCGCTGATTTCACCGACGGCGGTTTCTTTCATTGTTTCTTCAAACGCCGGAACAAACATACCGGGCATCGACCAGCCGAGGTCGCCGCCGCTCAACATTGAGCCGGTATCTTCAGAATTTTCCCGCGCCAGTTTGGCGAAGTCTTCGCCGTTTTCGATACGCTTTTTCAAGGCGGCTAATTTTGCGCGAGCCTGGCTGTCATCCATAATCTCTGAGGTTTTTACCAGAATATGGCGCGCCTTGGTCTGCTCAACCAGTTGCGCACCGCCGCCGCGTTGTTCGATATTTTTCAGGATGTGAAAGCCCGCACCACTGCGGAAAGGTTCGGTCACTTCACCTGTGCCCAGGGTTTCCAGTTTTTTAGCAAATAACTCTGGCAACTGCGCCAGTTTACGCCAGCCGATGTCACCACCTTGCAGAGCACTTTGGTCATTGGAATGGCTGATGGCGAGCTGTTCAAAGTCACCACCTTTTTTCAATTTGTTATAAATGTCCTGCGCTTCTTTTTCTGCCGCGCTGACCATCGCCGGATCAGCAGAGCCGGATACCGCAATCAAAATGTGGCCGAGGTGAAAATCCGGTGACGTAGCAAATTTGCCATCAGTGGATTCCAGGAAGTTATCAATTTCCTGTTCAGTCACACGGATGCGGCTGTTAACCACACCTTGTTGCAACTGATTGATGGTCAGTTCGGTTTTGATTTGCTGACGCAACTCATCCAGAGACAAATTTTGCCGTTGCAAATCCGCCGCTAATTGTTCCATGGTCATCTGGTTGCGTTGGGCAATGCGCGCAATCGCCTGGTCAACTTCTTCGGCGCTGGGGTCAATGTCGTAACGTTGCGCGAGTTGGAGTTGGACGCGCTCAAGAATCAGCTGCTCAAGAATTTGTTTCTCCAGCACTTCTTTGGGCGGCAGCTGGTTGTACTGGGCTTGCAATCGTTCCAGTACGGAAGCGGTGCGGGTCTTGAGTTCGCTCTCCAGCACCAAGTCTTCATCCACGATAGCGACCACGCGGTCCAGCATGACGGTTTGTGCTGCACTGAAACCGGCGTTAAGCAAAAGCAGGCCGCCGATGAAGCTGGTGGAGATAAAACGTTTAAGCAAATTCTTCTTCATAAAATAATCACTGTTTTAACGATGAGTAACAGAAGCAGTTTGGGGTAACGGGAATGTGTTAGCGCATGGATTCTTCCCGTGCGTTGTAACCGATGATGGCTTTGTCGAGCAACTTACCGATCCGCTCGCTGATGCTGCCGAGCCCTTTAAGTTGGATATCGACAAAGAATCCCTGATCGTAGTCATCCTGGGTGGCGGTCTTTAAAAAATTAGCGTTGTAATCAAAGTTCAACCAGCGGCGGCCCAACAAGCGGATACGGTAACAACAATCGTTGTATTCGAGTCCGGCAAAGGTGTCGAGTTCCAGATTGTAAGTGAAGTCGTAGTTGCTGCGCGCAATCAGGCTCCACTGGTCGTTCACCGGCCAGATCATCGATGCGTCCAGCTGGTCCAGGGTCGATTCCAGAATCGGCACCGGGTTGGAGGGATTGATCATCTGCGGATTGCGCGTGTAACGATAGGACAGGTTAAAGATGCGGTAAGCATCGTCCATATAATTCAGGCTGGCACTGGCGCTGGTCAGGTGCGCATTTTTATGGTCGTAAGCCACATCGCTGGTGAAGCGCAGGGAATCGCCGATCTGGCCGCTGATCTGGCCCGCCAATTCCGAATCGCGGCGTGAATATTTATCGTCTTCATCGGCATTATTGGCGACCACCACGCGACGGTCTTTCTGGTAATAGATCTGGCCGATACTCATGCGCAAACGTTCGATGCCGGTGCTGCTGGAAATCAAGGCGCTCGACAGACCCACCGCGACCTGATTGGCATCATCAATACGATCGCCGCCGGAGAAACGCGACTCGCGAAAGAGCTGACTGTAAGTAAAGGTCAATTCCGACGTATCGAAATTGATGTAGCGATTATTGGCGGTGAGGTTATAGAGCTCGCTGTGGTCTTCGTAATCGCTATAAAAATAAAAGACGCGCGGTTCAAGAGTCTGGATAAAACTGTTGCTGAACAGGTTGGTTTCGCGCTCGAAGAATAATCCCATATCCAGACTGCCTTGTGGCACAGCCAGCGACGGCGAATCATTGGCCGTTTCATTCAGTGCGCCGCTGTCGAGCTGGTAATTCAGCGTTTTCACCGCCGCACCGGGCTTGAAAAACCCCCAGGCAAATTCCTTGTCCCAGGTCAGGCCGTAGTCGGTGCGCAGGCGCTCGCCCAGCAAGGTATTGGTGGTGTCGAGTTCGTAAAAACTGTTGAGGTCAAAATTGACGTACTCGTTATTTAATTCAAGCAGCCAATCACCCAAACGGTAACTGCCGTCGGCATTGATGCGTGGCAGTTCGCGGTAAGGAATCTGGCTTTCTTCCACCAACACACGGAATTCCTGGGCCTTGGCGCTCACCAGCCAGTTGTCCGTGCGGTAGCTGGCGGTGGCGACCTTGGCGATATTGGGCTGGCGGTTAGTGTCGACACCGCTGCGGTTGAAGTCGCGCAGATAATCGATATCGCTGATCTCGGTGTAATCAATGGTGGTGTTCCAGCGCTGGCCGCGTCCGCCGGTCTGGTTCAGGCTGTAAAGCCAGCGATCTTTGCCGGTGTAATCTTCGCGCAGACCTTCCTCGATGCGCTCCAGCTCCCGCGCACTGTAATCGCCCTCATCGTCGGCGAGGAAAGCGCCGTTGATGATGGTGTCGAACTGCGCCGACATATGGCGGAATTCGGTATCGACGCCGGTACCGTGTTGATCGATATAGCGGGGCGTAATCAACATGTCGTAGTTGGGCGCCATGTTCCAGTAAAACGGCAGCGAGAAATCTTCAATGACGGTGTCACTGTCGAAGCTCATCGACGGAAACAGGAAGCCGGTGAGGCGATCCTTTCCTACCGGAAAACGCAGGTAGGGCGAGTACATCACCGGGATATCCTTGATATTAATGCGCATGTGCTTGGCGGTGCCGTAGCGCTTTTCCTGATTGATCTTGACTTCCGAACCGGCCACCGACCAGAGGTTGCTGTCCGGTTCACAGCTGGTGAAACGGCTGTCGCTCAGGACAATGATGTTGCTGCCGAATTTTTTCAGGCTTTCCGCCGTGCCGCGAATACGCGACTCGTAGAGCACAAATTCCGCGTTTTCCAGGGTGGCATCGCCGCTGTCGATCTGCATCTGCGCCTGCTCGGCGTGCAGCAGCAAACCGGGTTCGCGAATCTCGATATCGCCAGTGATTTCCGCCTCGCGGGTGGCCTGGTTAAAGACCGCTTTGTCGGCATTCAGGGAACGATAACCCTGGGTTAGCTGTACATCACCGCTCATGATGACGGTGGTCTGGCCCTGGGTTTCGGACGAATCAGCGGTGGCGCGGACCGAGGCATTGGCCGGCTCAAGCTTGGCATCCGGGTCGGTCCGCTCCGGGCTGACATAAGCCCCGCAGCAACCGCTGGGCATGGCGGCTTTCTGCGCCTCGGTTAATTGTTCCATGGGCACCCAATCAAGATTGCGCCCGGATTCCGTTTGCTTTTGCGACGACTCATCGGCCAGTGCGGGCATGGTCAGCAGGCCCAGCGACAGTACCAAAGCACCCGTGGGGCGCAGTTGCTGGCGAAGTTCAGCCAGCGCGACAGCTAGCAGGGAAGGGCGGAACAGGGAGGACGTGCGCGTAGCTACAGCCATCAACAGCATCTCGATATAAAAGTTGGGCGGCGATAAGTGCCTGCTACGGAAGCGCGCAAAAACCTTGCTGTATCGGGAAAAGATATCTTCATTGATGGCTGTTATCGCTTTATCAAATGATCCGGCCCGGCGATCTTTGGCGGTTTCCGTGGATGAAATAGCCGCGATTCTACTTGAATACGCCGGTGCTTGGAATGAATCCGTCTCTGACAGTGACGAAGGCAATTGGTTGAGGCTGTGAAGTTCGCCGTCAGGCAGACCTTGTCAGCCTTCCGGATTTGGGGTTTTATGGGAGCCGTTTTGTCTGCGGTGCCGGCCTCACCGGAATGCCGATGTAGAGCGCCTCGGTCCGCAGCCGCCCCAATCCTTTATTTCACGGAGTCAGGATGAGCGATCCCCGGGACCTAATTGCACAAACCATAGAAGATCGTAAGCAAGCGCTCACACACTGGGCGAGGAAGAATTTGCAGGTGTTACTGCCTGAAGCGGTGGTGGATCGAGTGGTGCTGGAGGGTTTGGGGTCTGATGCCGGATTCCGCCACTATTACCGCGCGCAATCTCCCCTTGCAGGCCAACCGCCGTTCCTGGCGGTAGATGCCCCGCCCGAAACGGAGAATACTGCGCTCTTTGTCAAACTCGCCCGTTACCTGCGTCATGGCGGCGTGAATGCACCGACGGTCATAGCCGCCGATGCGGCCCAGGGTTTCCTGTTAGTGGAAGACTTTGGTGATCGATTGCTGCGCAATGAATTAACACAGGACACTGCCTGCACTTTATACGGTGAAGCCTTGATGGTTTTGCTGCGCTTGCAGCAGGCAGGTGACATCCCGGCGGAGTTGCCGCATTACGATCAAGCCATGTTGCGGCGGGAATTGACTATCTTTAGCGAATGGTTCGTTGAAAAATTACTTGGCTATTCCTTGAGTCAGGCGGAGCAGGCGCTCTTGCATGGCGTGTTCGCGCAGCTTGAAACCTCGGCGTTGGAGCAACCGCAACTGCTGGTCCATCGCGACTATCATTCCCGCAACCTGCTGTTGTGCGATTCTGGTCAAATCGGCGTTATCGATTTTCAGGGCGCGGTACACGGCCCCTTTGCCTACGATCTGGTTTCCCTGCTGCGCGACTGCTACATCCGTTGGCCTCAGGAAGACGTTAAACGCTGGGCGCTCAGTTACGGCAACATGGCCATGGAAGTCGGCGTTATACCGGCGGTTGATGAGGCCACCTATCTGCGCTGGTTTGACTGGATGGGCTTGCAGCGGCATATCAAAGTATTGGGCATCTTCGCCCGGCTGCACCTGCGCGACGGCAAAGACCATTATCTGGCAGATCTGCCATTGGTATTGCGATACACACTGGAGGTTGCGCGGGACTATCCACAACTGAGTGAATTTGTTGAATGGTTCGATCAACGACTGCTGCCGTTGATCGAACAACAAAGCTGGTATACCGATTACCGCTGTGCCGGAGATACAATCGCGTGAAAGCCATGATCCTCGCCGCCGGCCTCGGCCAGCGCATGCGTCCCTTGACTGACCAACTACCCAAACCGCTACTGTCCGTCGGCGGTAAACCTTTGTTGCAATATCATCTCGAAAATTTACACGCGGCGGGTGTTCGCCAGGTGGTGATTAATCTGGCATATCTCGGCGAAAAAATTCGCGCTTTTGTCGGCGACGGTAGCCGTTTTGATTTACAGGTGGAATACTCTGAAGAACCGGAACCGTTGGAAACAGCCGGGGCAATATTGAAAGCCTTGCCGCTGTTGGGCGATGAACCTTTTGTGTTGGTCAACGGCGATGTCTGGAGCGATTACCCCTTGCAGAATTTGATTCGCCATTCTCTGGATCGGCAATTCAGTGGACATCTGGTACTGGTACCCAACCCGGCATTTCATCCGTCCGGCGATTTTGCATTAGCGCAGGCTGGTTTATTGGTGACCGATCCCGATCACCCGCGTTACACCTTCGCCGGCATCAGCCTGTTGCGTCCGCAGATGATTGCGGAATATCCACAATGCCGTGAAAAATTTCCTTTGGGCGAAGTGCTGCGGCATGAAATCGCGCAGGGTCGCTTAACAGCGGAGGTTTATGAAGGAGCGTGGAGTGATGTGGGAACGCCGGAGCGGTTGGCGGTTTTGGATGGTGAGTTAGGTTGTGGTTGATAAATAACAGATGTGAACATCCTGCTGCCACTTGTGGTGACGCATTGTTGACTTTGGTTATGGAGGCGATTTACTAATAAGGACCACAATTTTTAATGTGGATCATATTTCACAGCCAGACTCGCCAGATTCGGTATTTGCGATGTTCCAGCAGCCTTCAAAAATAAATGTGGGCCCCTCGGTCACACCACTTCCGACTATTATTTCCTCTTGCATTTCAAATGTGAATGTTCCCGAGTAGCTATTTACAAAGTCTATGTATCCATCAATTGGTATAAAAGAGCGCTCGGCCTGATCAAAAGAACCAAACGGCTGCGTATTGACACAGCATATATCGTCGTTCTCTGAATATTTATAGTAGAGGTGAAAACCTATATCTGTGTATAAAAATACGCCTACTGGATCAATTTCGGTTCGTATAAAAAGAGCCCATACTGAAGGGTCATTGAAGATAACTCTGATGTCTTTTCGATGTAATTTTAAAGCTATTTGTTGCGTTTCTACTTTTCTAGAAATAAGCCAGCTATTAAGTTTCTCTGGAAGCGCTGGTTGTGCCAATCCGTCTTCGCTAAAAGAGGCAATGCTGTATTCATTTAGCGCGTACACATCATCAGCATATTCTTCAGTAAGATTACGTTTTTCATTCTCTCCGCCACAACCAATCAGGATTAGTGTTAAAGATATTATGCTAAAAAATTTAATCATACTGTTTTCCATATATTTAACCCTGCGTTAAATGCAGGGAAGTATAAATTCGCCAGCTTATGCTGCGCTTTGTCGAGCATCAATTCAACAAACATTTATCTCGGAATTTTTTATAGTGAATAAAATTATTGATTTTTTACGTATCTATTCCAAATCGATGTCGGATTACGCCTTTGGCTAATCCGACCTACATGATGGTTGTAGGTATTCACTCTCGCCATCGTTGCGAGAGTGAATATAGTGGCGGGGATATTATTTTGCGAGAGCGAGTAATTGCATTGCGCCGAGGTGGTCGACTTGCAATACCAATTGGATGTCGTTGTCGGAGGTGTCGGCGATGACGCCGTTGAGGATTAATTCTGTTTTAACCGGGTAAACGCCTTGTGGCAGGCCTTCCGGCGGGGTGAACGCAAATTCGTTCTGATAATGCCCGCCGCGACGGCTATCGCCATTGACTGCTTTGGTCAGGTTGCGCAGTGGTTTGGTGTGGTCTTCGTTATCGAAGATGGTGATGCGTTCTTCGATCAAGGCTTCCTGGCGCAAGCTGCCGGGTACCACGACGATGTCCGATTTAACCGTTACCTGATTGCCCGGTTCCACCACCTTGCCAGGCAGGGTTTCGGTATCGTAGCGCTCGGCGATGGGGTCGGGTTGCAGGGTTTTATTTTTGTTGCGGTATTCCGCTGCAACTTGCTCTTCGTCCGCGACTTTTTTGGAGCGGTAATCGATCACCATATCGGCGATTAATTTCACCGCAATGGATACTGCTGCAACCCGCGCGGCGGCTTTCAGCTTCTCGCGGTTTTTACAGCTTTGGTCGCCGCTTTTGCATTTGTGCGAACGATCGAGATTGTCTTTCAGGTCGTTCAAGCCGAACCCGTAAGATGGCGCTGCGATCAGTGATGAGAGAAGAACAATTAAGAGTGGTTTTTTCATGGTAAGCCTCCTTGACTTATTGGATGGTAAAACCGGTGGTCTTGAGTTTTTGCTGGGTGTCTTGTGCGCGCCGCTTGATAGCGGTGGCTTCCGCGTGCCCGGGAACCAAATCCAGTGCGGCTTCGGCTTTGGCGATGGCACAGCTGTAATTCTTTTGTTTGTCGAGACAGGTTTTGGCTTGGGCCAGAATACTTTGCACGCGTTGTTCTGATTGTCGGGCGAGGGTGGCGGTCTGTTTAATGTCCAGCGCCTGAAGATTGCCGGGATGATTGGCGGTCACGGTATCGGCATGGCTTATCGCGCAATCGTATTGTTTTTGACTCAGACATTGCCGCGCTTTATTTAACGCGTCGTTAATTTCGGCCTGTTGTTCCTGAGCGCCGGTCTGTGCCGCTAATAATTTATTCTGCAGCAACAAGGTTGTTTGATGGCTTGCGTTGATACCAACGGCCTCGTTTACCAAGGCTTCCGCACATTCAATATCGCCGTTTTGCAAACAATTGTCGGTGCGCTGTGCGATTTGAGAAAGCGCCATGGATTCGGTAGCGCTATTCAATAATCGTTGTGCGGCTGCGTGGGCTTCATCGAGCTTGAGTAGCTCGCGGGTTTTGATTTGGGTGCAGGCAAAATCCGCTTGCGTGAAGCAGACTTCAGCGTCTTGCATGAGACTTGCAATACGGCTGGCATCCTGTTGTTTCTGGTGCGCCAGTTGCGCACTGTTTAATAAGTCGCGCGCAACTCGGTTGTCCGGTTCAAGGTTGGTCACCACCAGACTTTCCTCAATGGCGCAATCAAAATCACTCTGCGCAAAACAGCTTTGCGCTAACGCAATTTTTTCATTGATAGTATTCTGGATTTGTACTTCGGCCTGGTAGTTGCTGTAAGCAAACCAGCCGAGGCCGATCAGTGATACCGGCAATAACACCGCTGCGACTTTCAGCATCAGTGGTTTACGGCGCGGAAACAGCTCGTGGTGAAATTGTTCAACTGTGGGGGTGCGTTGTGCTTTTTCCAGCGCAAGGCCGCGACTCAAAGCTTTCCATTGTGTAGCGGTTAATTTTTCGATGCGCTTGGGTTTCAGCTTTTGTTGTTGTGCATCAAGCGCGGACACATTGTTATACGGGTGGCGGCCGGCGAGCATCTCATAAATCACACAGGCCAGCGCGTAGACGTCATCCGCGAAGCTGATGGGCTCATCGTTGATCATTTCAATCGTGGCATAAGCCGGCGTCAGTGCACCCAGTTGCCCGGCATCAAACTGATGGCGCTGGGTTTCCTTGGAAGCCGCGCGTGCGATGCCGAAATCCAGCACCTTGGCGGAACCGTCGCGCATCACAAACACGTTACCGGGTTTGAAGTCGGCGTGGATCAAATGACGCTTGTGGGCATACATCAAGGCTGCGCATAAATCTTTCGCCAATCGCAGTGCGGTAGCGACGGGCAGGCCGGTATTGCGATGCTCTTTCAGCAATTTATCCAGCGGGTCACCGTGCAATAACTCCATGGTCATAAACAGGATATCGCCATCGCGATCAAAGTCGTGCACGGTGACGATATTCGGGTGCGCCAGGGTTTGTGACTTGGCGGCTTCCTGCTGGAGCGTGACAAACGCGTCCGGGTGATTCTGGAAATCCTGGTTTAATACTTTGGTGGCGATATAAGGATTCGGATCTTCCGCTTCGACTTTGCGTAGATCACGGGTTTTATACACCGTACCCATGCCGCCCTGGCCCAAAGCGTCTTCCAATAAAAAGCGTTTTTTCAACAAGGTGCCCGCGCCGCTGCCACTCAGTGCCTGTTCGGCCAGCTCACTGGCTTTGGCAAAGCCAGAGGAATTATTGGTCGTATTGGCGCGGTATTGGGTGTATTGCGTAGCGGCAGCGGCGGTCGGGGTTTTGGACGCAGAGGTTTTTGGCTGCGCTGTTGCTGGTTTGCTATCAGCAGATTGGGCGTTTACCTGAATCTTTTTAGCCGGTGCGAAGACCGTGGCCTCGTCTGCGGCAGGCTGTGTTTTTTTGGCGAGCACAGTCGCGTCATCTGCCTTGGGGCGAGCTTTCCTGGCGAGAATGGTCGCATCATCCGCTTTGGGTGCAGACTTTTTGGCAATAACCGTGGCTTGTTCCGCTGGCTTTTCAGGCGGGCGAGCAAGGCGGGTTTTATCATCTGCCGGGGTGGGCGTGTTGGCTGAATCTTTCTTGTCAGACACGCAAGTTTTCCTCTTTGCTCCAGATATTGATTATTGGTAATTCCGTTATGGCTGACGCCAAAAATAGCCGAAAAATAGTAACACGATCGCCGCCTAAAGGCATTCAGCAGAATTAAGGGAAAGCGTTGGAAAATGCGACGGCTTTAACGATTTCCCGATTACTCCTGTTTGTCATCTGATTTTGTTTCCTTTCCCTGCGCATGCCGCTCCATAAAACCGCGTGTTCGCTCTAACCAGAAACTGCGCGGGTTATCGAGGTCTTGCGGCTGTAAAGGCAGCAGTTGAAGCGGGTAATAATTTTCCATCTTATTGCGCAATGCCGCTGCACGGTGGCGCTGTCGGAGGGCGGCCTGCTGGTCATCATTTGCTTGGGTAAACAGATCAAGCACTGGCAGCGCTGGATTGGCGAAGAGTCCTTCCAGTTGCTCGCGAGTCAGCGGCTCCTGGGTTTGCAGATTCACCAGTATCAACGCCTGGGGTGTATTACTGGCAGACGGCTGCAGGGCAGCCATGCTGTCGACCACACTGCTGTTATCCACCAATACCAGAATGTTTTCCTGGCCTTGTTCGCGCAGGAAGGCCGCTGCTGCACCGACGCGACGCGCTATGATCTCGGTGCGAGATGGTTGTGGTTTGGGCTCGGGAGGTTCAGCGGCTGGCTTCTCTTCAGCAGGTGTCGCTTCATCGGCCGCCTCCTGTTGATCCGTTTGTTCTTCCTGGGCAGGCGGGGGTATTTCCCGTTCGGGAACAGCTGATGGTTGCTGTGAGGGCAAGGCGACGGCAAGGGTGACCCAACCGTAACGCGGCAAATAACGCCGCAGGTTTTCAAACGAGGGCGGCCAGCCAGGGGGAACTTCGGCTGCATGGAGAATCAATACGGCGCCCTTGGTTGTCCGTGCTTCCGTCGGGCGAAACAGCGCAAGAATTTTTTCATCCGGCGTTTCCAGCCAACGCACTTCATCCGGCTTGGCTTCTGCCAGCAATTGGTTGTAGCGCTCCTCGCGCGACACGCTGGGTGCAGGTTCCGGCTCGGGTGCTGGCTCAGGAACCGCCGTTTCTGGCGCCGGGTTCGGGGCATTTTCTGCCGGTGCCGCGGTCTGGGCGTGCAAAACGCCATGCGCGGACATTAGCAACCAGGCAACAAAAAGCCAGCAGTGCGGCCGGAGTGAATCCCGATGGATGAGGCGAGTCAAAAGACAGTTCATAGTCCCGGTTTTTCGAGTGGATAGTGATTCATTAGGGCGCAATCTGCTGCCAGTATGGTTTTTTTCAGTACAATGCGGACATTTTAGTCGTTGTCATAACAGTCATCGGGTGATTTATGCAGAACTTTAAGGATTCACGCCAGGCGGACTTCAGAATTGCGCCTTCCATTCTTTCCGCCGATTTCGCGCGCCTCGGTGAAGAGGTGGATGCTGTGTTGGCCGCTGGCGCTGACATGATCCACTTTGATGTGATGGACAATCATTACGTCCCCAACCTCACCATCGGTCCTATGGTGTGCAAAGCGCTGCGGAAATACGGCGTAACCGCACCGATTGATGTGCACCTGATGGTGGAGCCGGTGGATGACCTGATTGGTCAGTTCGCTGACGCCGGCGCGACTTTTATTACCTTTCATCCTGAAGCCTCACGCCATGTGGATCGCTCGCTGCAGTTGATCAAGGATCGCGGTTGTTTCGCTGGTTTGGTGCTTAACCCGGCCAGTTCGCTGGACGAAATCAAATACGTGATGGAAAAGATGGACATGCTGCTGTTGATGTCCGTTAACCCCGGTTTTGGTGGACAGCAGTTTATTCCTTATGTGCTGGATAAGGTGCGCGAAGCGCGTGCGCTGATCGATGCCAGCGGCTATAACATTCGCCTCGAAGTCGACGGCGGTGTATCTACCGAAAACATCCGTGCGCTGGCCGCCGCCGGGGCCGATACTTTTGTATCCGGCTCGGCCATTTTTAATACCGACGATTACGCCGCGACCATTGCGGCCATGCGTGCGGAACTGGCATTGGCCAATAAGGGTTGAACCGGTTGCAGTCGGCGGGGTTATATTAAGTAACCGGTTAAATTGTGAAATATTGGGGATAGGCAGTCTGGTTTTATTTGAGTAAACTGGCCGCCAGTCCATAAGGAGAAGCCCTGTGAAACTTTCAGGCTTACATCTGCAAGAGCGTGCCGCCCTCGTCGCCCGATGGCGTCGCTAGTCCATTTCTGCCCGCGCGCAGTCTGTCTAGCTAGCACTTATTATCTAGCCTCGCAGTCTGTCAGCAGCCGGGTTGTCTTCACCTCATCTGTTGTCCGACATCTTTCATGCCGCGTCAGGCGCAGATGAATTACCCGATAAAAATAGCGTGATTCGCCCACCTCTTGCGGGCGAACCCGAAAGGTAAATCCATGACTCCTGAACAATTTGCTGAGTTGGCCGCGCAAGGCTATAACCGCATTCCGGTGATGCGCGAAGTGCTGGCTGACCTTGATACTCCTTTATCTTCCTATCTGAAATTGGCCCGCGGGCCTTATTCCTATCTGTTTGAATCCGTGCAGGGCGGCGAAAAATGGGGTCGTTATTCCATGATCGGCCTACCGGCCCGCACGGTATTAAAAGCCTTCGGTGAACATATTCGTATCGAGCGCGATGGTGTCGTGGTTGAGGAAACTACCCAGGCCGACGCTCTGGAATTTGTTGAAGCATTCAAGCAGCGCTATCGCGCGCCGGAGTTGCCGGGTCTGCCGCGTTTTACCGGTGGCCTGGTGGGTTACTTCGCTTACGATTGTGTGCGTTATGTTGAGCCGCACCTGAAAGCCAGCGAGCCTAAAGATATCATCGGCACACCGGATATTTTATTGACGGTGTCCGATGAGGTACTGGTTTTCGATAACCTCGCCGGTAAATTGATTTTTGTCATTCATGCCAATCCGGAGATCGACAACGCCTACCAGATCGCGACGCAACGTCTGGATGAATTGGAAGCGCGCTTGCGCGGTCCTGTGCCGTCAACGCCGGATTTAACACTCGGTATGAACGGCGCCAGTGAACAGAAATTCCGCTCGCATTACGGTGAGCAACCGTTTCAGGACGCGGTCAATCGCATCAAGGATTACGTGCTGGCCGGCGATACCATGCAGGTGGTTATCTCCCAGCGTTTATCTATCGATTTCACGGCGGAACCGCTGAATTTGTATCGCGCACTGCGCAATTTAAATCCATCGCCTTACATGTATTTCCTGGATTTGGGCGATCACCATGTAGTGGGTTCCAGCCCGGAAATTCTGGCGCGTCTGGAAGACGGTGACGTAACGGTGCGGCCTATCGCCGGTACCCGTCGTCGCGGCCATACGCCGGAAGAAGACAAAGCCCTGGAAGCGGAACTGGTGGCCGATCCGAAAGAAATTGCCGAGCATTTGATGTTGATCGACCTTGGCCGCAACGATGTCGGTCGCGTGGCTGAAGTGGGCAGCGTAAAGCTCACCGATAAGATGGTGGTCGAGCGCTATTCCCACGTAATGCACATTACCTCGAACGTCACCGGCAAGATCAAACCTGAATTGCGCGCGATGGATGTACTGCGCGCAGCCCTGCCGGCGGGGACGCTCTCCGGTGCGCCCAAGATTCGCGCGATGGAAATCATCGACGAACTGGAAAGTGAAAAGCGCGGTATCTATGGCGGCGCGGTGGGTTATATCGCCTGGAACGGCAATATGGATACCGCCATTGCAATTCGTACGGCAGTTATCAAAGACGGCAAACTTTATGTGCAGGCCGGCGCCGGTGTCGTGGCCGATTCAATACCAGCGCTGGAGTGGAAAGAAACCATGAACAAAGCGCGCGCCATCTTCAAAGCCGTCGACATGGTGGGGGAATAATCATGATACTGATGATCGACAACTACGACTCCTTTACCTATAACGTGGTGCAGTACCTGGGCGAGCTGAAAGCGGATGTGGAAGTCGTGCGCAACGATGAAATTACCGTGGAGGACATCGCGCGTCTGGCGCCGGAAAAGATCGTGATTTCACCCGGCCCCTGTACGCCCAATGAGGCGGGTATTTCGGTGGAAACCATCAAGACTTACGCTGGCAAGATTCCCTTGCTCGGCATTTGTCTCGGCCATCAAAGTATCGGCCAGGCATTTGGTGGCAAGGTCATTCGCGCTCCTCACGTCATGCACGGCAAAACTTCACCGGTGTATCACGCCGATAAAGGTGTATTTACCGGGTTAAAAAACCCCTTGCAGGCCACGCGTTACCATTCGCTGGTAATCGAAAAAGAAAGCCTGCCGGATTGTTTGGAGATTACTGCCTGGACCCAGGATGCCGATGGCAACATGGCGGAGATCATGGGGGTGCGCCACAAAACCCTGGCTGTAGAAGGCGTACAATTTCACCCTGAATCTATCCTGACTGAACAGGGCCACGAATTGCTGCGCAACTTTTTGAATGGCGTATAACCGACGCGCAGTCGGGCTGTCAGGGACGGTGCGATTGCGCGGTTGTTGAAGTAAATTTACTCTGTCGCTGACAAGCTTTTCCCACACACAAAACCGTGAATGGTAACAACAAGGTGGATGGCAATGGACATAAAACAAGCTCTGAATAAATTAGTCGCGCACATTGATCTCTCGACCGAAGAGATGACCATGGTGATGCGCGAAGTGATGACCGGCGTCGCGACGCCGGCACAGATTGGTGGGTTTCTCGTTGCCTTGCGCATGAAAGGAGAAACCCTGGACGAAATTACCGGGGCCGCTATGGTCATGCGCGAACTGGCGACCCAGGTAAACATCGAAGCGGAATATCTCGTGGACACCTGCGGTACCGGCGGTGACGGTGCCAACCTGTTTAACATCTCCACTGCCAGCGCGTTTGTGGTGGCAGCCGCGGGTGGTCGGGTGGCCAAGCACGGTAATCGTGGCGTTTCCAGTGCTGCCGGTAGCGCCGATGTTTTGGAAGCGGCGGGCATCAAACTTGATATTACGCCGGAGCAGGTGGCCCGTTGCGTAAAAGAAATTGGTGTTGGTTTTATGTTCGCGCCGGCGCATCACAGTGCCATGCGCTATGCCATCGGCCCTCGTCGTGAATTGGGCCTGCGCACCATCTTCAATATGCTCGGTCCCATGACCAACCCGGCCAATGTTAAACGCCAGGTTATCGGTGTGTTCAATGGCGAGCTGTGCAAACCCATGGCCGAAGTATTGGCGCGTCTGGGTAGCGAACATGTGATGGTGGTACATGCCAAAGACGGGCTGGATGAAATCAGCCTGGCCAGCGAAACCCAGGTGGCGGAACTGAAAAATGGTGAGATCATCGAATACACCATCAAGCCGGAAGATTTCGGCGTGCAAAGCAAAAGTTTGATTGGCCTGAGCGTGCAAAACGCGGAAGATTCGCTGTTGTTAATCAAAGATGCGCTAGGCAATCGACGCGGCCAGTACGCCGAAAAAGCCGCCGACATCATCACCCTGAATGCCGGCGCCGCGATTTATGTGAGTGGTGTCGCCACGAACCTGGCTGATGGTGTGGAGATGGCGCGAGACGCTATCGGCAGCAGTTTGGCTGGCGAGAAGATTCGCGAACTCGCTGCCTTCACTCAATATCTTGAATAAGTTTTTCGGTTGACCGAAGAACCCTGACGCGAACGGTTAATCCAAGTTCGCAAAGAGGACTGGAATCGCGTGACACAGACACCCACCGTACTGCGCAAGATCATTGCCCGCAAATGGGAAGAAATTGCCGAGCGTAAAAAGACCGTTTCTCTCGCTGACCTCAAGCAGAGCCTGGTACACCAACAACCGGTGCGCGGCTTCGTACAGGCAATTGCAGACAAAATTGCAGCAGGTCAATCCGGCGTCATCGCCGAGATTAAAAAAGCCTCCCCCAGCAAAGGCGTCATCCGTGAACACTTTGTTCCAGCGGAATTGGCGCGCAGCTACGAACGGGGCGGAGCCGCCTGTTTATCAGTATTAACCGACGTGGATTTTTTCCAGGGTGCTGACCTTTATTTGCAAGAAGCCCGCGCTGCTACCGACCTACCGGTGATCCGCAAAGATTTCCTGGTGGACGAATACCAGATCTACGAAGCGCGCGCCATTGGCGCAGACTGTGTACTACTGATCGTATCGGCCTTGGAGCCGCAGAAACTGGCGGATCTGAATACCCTGGCGATGGAGTTGGGGCTGGATGTGTTGGTGGAAGTCCACGACGCCGCTGAGCTTGAAATTGCGCTTGGCTTACCGAACAAGCTGATCGGCATCAACAACCGCAACCTCCACACCTTCGATGTCACCCTGCAAACCACCTTTGATCTGCTCGACCAGATCGGCCCGGAACGCATCGTTGTAACAGAAAGCGGCATCCTGTCACCTGCCGACGTAAAAGCTATGCGCGATAAAAACGTGAATGCATTTTTGGTAGGCGAAGCCTTTATGCGTGCCGATGACCCCGGCGCAGCGCTGAGAACTTTCTTTAGCTAAATAACGAAAAAGCCAGCTAAAAGCTGGCTTTTTAATTTACCTGATGACCTTACCGCTTACCGCAATACAAGTTTGGCGTTAGGGCACTTCGGAATCCGTTTGTCATTAGGCCTGTTGTT
Organism: Cellvibrio sp. PSBB006; assembly: GCF_002162135.1. Classification (NCBI taxonomy): domain Bacteria; kingdom Pseudomonadati; phylum Pseudomonadota; class Gammaproteobacteria; order Cellvibrionales; family Cellvibrionaceae; genus Cellvibrio; species Cellvibrio sp. PSBB006. The sequence continues at coordinate 4,785,932 of NZ_CP021382.1, forward strand.
TCGAAAACGCATGAATACATCCCTGTAGCTCCTTCAAGTCGTCCTTGACTTGAAGGTTTCGAAACAACAGGCCTAACGCCAAACTCGCATTGTGCGAGTATTTCCGGTTGTAAAAATCTTTAGCGCGTCCCGTAAACCACCATAGTCTTACCTTTCACCAGCACCAATCCCTGATCCTCCAGAGTTTTAAGTACACGACCAACCATCTCGCGAGAACAACCCACAATACGGCCGATCTCCTGGCGGGTAATCTTGATCTGCATACCATCCGGGTGAGTCATCGCATCCGGCTCTTTACACAAATCCAGCAAGGTACGTGCGACGCGACCGGTCACATCAAGGAAGGCGAGGTCGCCCACTTTGCGAGTGGTGGCGCGCAGGCGGCGGGCCATCTGGCTGCCGAGGGCGAAGAGGAATTCGGGGTGGTCTTCAGAGATTTCCTGAAACTTGGCGTAGCTGATTTCAGCTACTTCACATTCCGACTTGGCGCGAACCCAGGCGCTACGTGAATCTTTTTCATCGAATAAGCCCATCTCGCCGAAGAAGTCGCCATCGTTGAGGTAGGCTACGATCATCTCGCGGCCTTCATCATCCTCAATCAGTACAGTGACTGAACCTTTGACGATGTAGTAAAGCGAATCGCTTTTGTCGCCCGCGTAAATGATAGTGCTCTTGGCGGGATAACGGCGACGGTGACAATGGCTTAAAAACTCATCCACATTCTTAATGTGCGGCGTTAATGAGACAGCGACCAAGGTGGGCTCCTAGTTTGCTTTATAGGATTTATCAGGTTGATATGGCGCGCATTATGACCAGAAACGAAAATGCGTACCAGTCGATGCGGAGCCGGACTCTAAACTTTGTGATGCAGTTATAAGCCTAGAGTCCTTCGTTGTCTATAGAAAGTTTAACTCAGCGCCGTTAGTGTTGATTTTTGTGACACAGGGGCTTTATCACCGGCTGCTGTGATAACCTTGCCGGCTGGAAAAAGCCAGAATCAGTAAAGGGTTGGAATATGCATGCAACAGTGAAATGGGTAGATGGGGCGCAATTTATTGGCGAATCAGGCAGTGGCCATTCAGTTGTGATGGATGGTCCGCCGGATCACGGCGGACGCAATCTGGGCGTACGTCCGATGGAGATGTTGCTCTTGGGGCTGGGCGGTTGTTCGTCATTTGATGTGATGAGTATTCTGACCAAGGCACGCCAGGCCGTCACCGATTGTCGTGTAGAGCTGGAGGCGGAGCGTGCGGAAGGTGTTCCGTCACCCTTTACCAAAATCCATATGCAATTCATTGTGACCGGCAAGGATTTGAAAGAGCCGCAAGTCAAACGGGCAGTGGAGCTGTCGGCGACCAAATACTGTTCCGCGTCCATCATGCTGGAAGCGGGCGGCGTTGAGATTACCCACAGTTATGAAATCCGTTCGCCAGATTAATGCAGCCGTCTGGCCGCACTTACTCCAGGCTGATACCGCCCTCAGGAATTCGCAGCCGTAATTCCCGTGTCAGCGCCGGTACCAGCTGGCGATGACGCGGGTGTAAGTGTACATAAGCGGATTGACGAAACAGGGTGCCGGCGTGGTAGATCGGCTTGGGTAGTTTCATTTCTGCCTGAATACGCTTAACGGATGCCTCCGAAATAATCAGCGCATCAATGCGTCCGGCGCTCAACATCTTTATACCTATCTCGCTGGTCACGAGGCCTTGTGCATCCCGTTGGCGCTCGGGGGTCAGCAGACTTTTGGTGGCAGCGGAACCTTGCATATAGCCCAGCCGGTATTTGCCACTGTTCAGTTCGCTAAGGTTATCGATCCGGATATCCGGTTGATGGCTCCACACCTGCAAATCCGCACTGGCAACGACCACATCTATTCTAATTAAAGGCGACTCGGGCGCACTCGCCAAATAATGGGTGTCTCTGGCACATTCACCATCACTGGTGCCGTGATTGGCGTCCTGAATAGCGCGCAGGGTGGGGCGGTGTTGCATCACAAACTCATAGCCCAGTGCCGCAAATGCCTGGCGGTAGATCGCTTCCAATTTGATGAAGTGGGCCGAGTGAGCCGGTAGCCAGCAAGAAAAGGTGATGCGCGGTGCACCGGCATGGCCGCAGGCTGTGTAGGCAAGCACCATGCTTGCCAGCCACCAGCGAAGCGAGCGGGTGATGAACATGATCAATATCTTTATGTTTATGGATTTAACGAAGTCTAGCACTTGATGGCGGATTAACACGGGGTGCCGCTCTTCAGGCATAAAGCGGCAACAGGATCAGAGGCGGTAACTGCTGAATGTCATCGCTTTGGATACCAGCGTCATCATGACTTTCACAGGCGCGGGAAAATCCATACCACCAGCGGCCAATGCGGCATCGGCATGGCGGGCTTCGTCTTCCAGCATCTTCTCCACCACGGCGCGACTCCTGGCATCCTGCTCCGGCAGTTTGGCCAGATGGCTGTTTAAATGCCGGCACACCTGATCTTCCGTGGCGGCCACAAAACCAAGGCTGACACGATCACTGACGAGTCCGGCGCCGGCGCCGATGGCAAAGGACAGCCCGTACCACAGCGGGTTGAGGTAGCTGGTGTGGCTGCCCAATTCGTCAATACGCTGCTGGCACCAGACCAGGTGATCCACCTCTTCAGCGGCAGCCTTTTCCATTTCTGCGCGCACATCGGGCAGTTTTGCGGTCAACGCTTGTCCCTGATACAGCGCCTGGGCGCAGACTTCACCGGCGTGGTTTACCCGCATCAGCCCGGCGGCATGACGCTTCTCTTGTTCATTTAATTGTTCATTTAATTCAGTTTCGTGCAGCCTTGACGCGGGGGAGGGGCGCTCGGCGGTCAGGTCACTGGCGCCGGCCAGGGTGCGCAGTGCACGGTCGGCTTGCACAATCAAACGATCAACGACGCTGAGCTGGATTCCGGGCATGGCATGAGTCTCGTGTGGTGAGCAGAAAACCTCTGCATTGTAACGAATTAGTCCGGCCCGGGCAGCCGGGAATTTGGCCGCTGTAGTTAGATGCCTTGTATACAAGGAGGGCAATAGTTATAGTCTCAAAAACAATAAAGCCATAATCGCTGGCCCGCGAGGAAATATGACTATGAATATCCGGCAGCTCCACTATTCGTTTCTCTTCGGTCTGTTGCTTCTGAGCGGCGTTGCGCAGGCCGCGCCTGATCCTTCTGCCGAACAGCCCATCTATCGCGATACCCAGCGTTCATTCGAGGAGCGTGCGGCTGATCTGGTGGCGCATATGACGCTGGAAGAAAAGATCGGGCAGATGATGAACAACGCTCCCGCCATCCCACGTCTGAACGTGCCTACCTATGAGTGGTGGAACGAAGCTTTACACGGTGTGGCCCGTGCCGGTTCGGCGACGGTTTTTCCCCAGGCGATCGGGTTGGCAGCTACTTTTGACCCGGAGTTGATGGGCGAGGTCGCGGAAGTGATTGGCAATGAAGGGCGGGCCAAGCACCACGAGTTTGCCAGTCGTGGCCTGCGTCTGCGCTATCAGGGGCTGACCTTTTGGTCGCCCAATATCAATATCTTTCGCGATCCCCGCTGGGGACGCGGCCAGGAAACCTACGGTGAAGATCCCTTCCTCACCTCGCAAATGGGGGTGGCCTTTGTCAAAGGCTTGCAGGGTGACCACCCGAAATATCGCAAGGTAGACGCGACAGCCAAACACTTTGCGGTGCACAGCGGGCCGGAAGCAGATCGCCATTATTTTGATGTGCATCCCAGCGAGCGCGATCTCTACGAAACCTATCTCCCCGCATTTCGTGCACTGGTGCAGGATGCGCAGGTAGCGTCCGTCATGGGTGCTTACAATCGGGTGTATGGCGAGTCCGCCTCCGCCAGTCAACGTCTGCTGATTGATATCCTGCGTAAAGACTGGGGCTTTGATGGCTATGTCGTCTCCGATTGCGACTCCATCGAAGACATCTACCGCTACCACAAGATTGTCTCCACCTCGGAGGCGGCTGCGGCGCTCGGTGTTAAAAAGGGTACTGAGTTAAATTGTGGCAGAACCTATGAAGCCTTGCTCGGTGCCGTCAAGCAAGCGCTGATCAGCGAGGCAGAGATTGACGCGGCTCTGATTCGTTTGATGTACACCCGTTTTCGTCTGGGCATGTTTGACCCGGCTGAACAGGTGCCATTTGCGCAAATTCCCTATTCGGTAAACCAGGCACCGGCGCACGATCAACTGGCGCGCCGGGCGGCGCAATCTTCAATGGTGTTGCTGAAAAACACCGGTGCGCTGCCGCTCGCCAAAGACATCGGCACCCTCGCGGTTATCGGCCCGACGGCTGACGATGTCATGTCGCTACTGGGCAATTACTACGGCACACCCGCTGCACCGGTGACCGTCTTGCAGGGCATTCGTGCTGCTGTTTCTCCCAACACCAAGGTGCTCTATGCGCGCGGCGCTGACCTGGTACAGGGGCGCGAAGAGCCGCGCGCTGCGCCGGTCATTGAACCGGCATTTTTACGGCCTGCCGCCGATGCGAAGCAGCAGGGACTACAGGCGGAATATTTTCGCGGTATGGAATTGCAGGGCAAACCGGTGCTGACCCGCATCGATCCCCGGGTCGCTTTTCGCTGGGATCGCGGCTCGCCTACCGATGATCTGGTCGCGCGCGGTGAACTGGATATGGCGCAAGGTCTGGCTGGTGATGGTTTCAGTGTGCGCTGGACGGGCGAATTGATGCCGCCAGTTACTGGCCGTTATGAAATCAGTGTGGGCGCTAACGATGGTTTCCGTTTGTCCCTGGATGGCAAAACCCTTATCGATGCCTGGCAATTGGCCGAGCGCGTGCATAGCAAAAGCGTCTTTGTCGATCTTGAAGCGGGTCAGGCTTATCCCATCACCCTTGAATATTTTGAAGACGCCCGCGATGCCGAGATTCGTCTGGCCTGGCGGATGCCCGGTGCAAAATCACCCTACGAAGAAGCTATGGCCGCCGCGCAGGCAGCCGAGGTTATTGTATTCGTTGGTGGCTTGACCGGTGACGTGGAAGGCGAAGAGATGAAGGTGAACTATCCCGGTTTTGCCGGTGGTGATCGCACGGACCTTCGTCTACCGGCGCCGCAACAAAAATTGCTGGAAGCGCTACACGCAACGGGCAAGCCTGTGGTGCTCGTGCTGACCAGCGGTTCTGCACTGGCGGTGGATTGGGCCCAGGAAAAACTGCCCGCGATCCTGCTGGCCTGGTACCCCGGCCAGCGCGGTGGTAATGCCGTCGCCGATGTTTTATTCGGTGATGTGAATCCCGCAGGCCGTTTGCCGGTTACCTTTTATAAAGCCGACGAAAAACTCCCGCCGTTTGACGACTACGACATGAAAGGACGCACCTACCGCTACTTTACTGGAGAGCCTCTGTATCCCTTCGGCCATGGGTTGTCCTACACCCGTTTTCAGTATTCAGGATTAACACTGGATAATCGCAAGCCCGCGATAGAGGATGAGGTGAGTGTGTCGGTGCAGGTAAAAAATACCGGCAAACGCGCGGGTGACGAAGTGGTGCAACTCTACGTTCATCCGCTGGACCCGCAGCGCGAACGCGCCCAGCAGGAATTGCGCGGTGTGGCACGGGTGAACCTGCAACCGGGCGAGACACAGCGAGTGAGTTTTACGCTCAAGCCGGCCCGGGATTTTACCCACTACGATGACCAGAAAAATACCTACGCGGTTGATCCCGGTCGTTATGAAATTCAGGTGGGCGCGTCCAGTCAGGATGTGCGGCAACGTCAAACCCTGACTGTGGCCAGCCCATAACGGGGATTGCAGTTTTAACGGCTTCATTGCATGCTTGCGCGCTGATCGTGTTACTGAGGACGCTAGCGTGCAAGATGCCAATGAACTGAAACACATTCTCGATTCCCGCATTCCCCTGGTGGTGATCGAGACCTTCGAAGAAAAAAAAGCGCTGGATGTGTTGCTGCGTGTGGCGAACAAACACAGCAAGGATTTGTATCGTTGGTCGGTGACCGAGGGGCTGTCGCGCATGAGCTTCGGCCCGCAACTGGTGCCGCGCGGTAGCGAGCACAATAATGCGGAAGAAGCGCTGAAACATATTAAAAGCCAGACCCAGCCGGGTATCTACGCGCTGTGTGATCTGCATCCCTTTTTAGCGGACCAGCCGAATGTGGTGCGCTTGCTGAAAGACATTGCTCTCAATCATTTTGCGGTACCGCACACGCTGGTGTTTTTAAGTTATCAATTGCGTTTGCCACCGGAATTATCGCGCTACAGCGTTTCCTATTCTCTGAGTTTGCCCACCGACGACAAGCTCATGGAGATTATTCGCGAAGAAGCCAAAGACTGGTCTGACCGCCATGCCGGTACGCGGGTAAAAACCGACAACCTCACCCTGAAAAAACTCGTCAGCAATTTACAAGGCATGAGCGTGAGCGACGCGCGGCGTTTAGTGCGCGGCGCCATCTGGAACGACGGCGCCTTAACTGAAGATGATTTGCCGCGTATCAACAAAGCCAAGTTCGCGCTGCTGGATATGGAAGGCGTGATGAACTTTGAACCGCAAACCGAAAACTTTTCGCAAGTGGGTGGTTTGCACAATTTAAAACGCTGGCTGATGGCGCGCCGCGAAGCCTTCTGCAGTGATGACAGTAATCTGGATCGGCCCAAAGGTATTTTGCTGCTGGGTGTGCAAGGCGGTGGTAAAAGTTTGGCCGCCAAAGCGGTGGCGAGTTTGTGGGGCATTGCCTTGCTGCGACTGGATGTGGGCGCGCTCTACAACAAATATCACGGTGAAACCGAACGCAATCTGCGCGAAGCCTTGAAGCTGGCAGATGCCATGTCACCCTGCGTTTTATGGCTCGATGAAATTGAAAAAGGCATGAGTCAGGGCAGCAGCGATAATGGCACATCGCAACGTTTGTTAGGGACGTTGCTGACCTGGATGGCCGAACGCCGCACGCGCGTGTTTATCGTGACCACCAGTAACGACATCAGCCAATTGCCGCCGGAGCTAATTCGTAAGGGACGGCTGGATGAAATCTTTTTTGTCGATCTGCCGGATGCGGAAGTGCGCAAGGATATCTTTGCGATTCATTTGAATAAACGTAATTGCCTTGCGGATCAGTTCGACTTGCAACAGCTGTCGGTGGCGAGTGAAGGGTTTTCCGGCTCTGAAATTGAGCAGGCGATTGTGGCGGCTTTGTATAACGCGGCGTCGCAAGGCAAAGCGGTGGATACGCAATTGTTGTTGCAGGAAATTGCGTCCACCAGTCCCTTGTCGGTGGTCATGGCGGAGCAAATTAATCAGCTGCGTCATTGGGCGGCGGATCGTACGATTCCGGCGTGATGGGTTGTCTGTGTTGCTCCGGCGAGAGATGTCGGATTACGCCGCTGGGCGGCTAATCCGACACCACCCCCCGTTTTTACTCCACACCCTCCATCACCACTAACGTCTGCCCCGCCTGCACACGCGAACCTTCCGTTTTCAACACTTGCACAACCTTACCCGCACAGGGCGCGGTGATGTTGATCTCCATCTTCATCGACTCAAGGATCAATAACACATCGCCTGCATTAACCACCTGGCCGAGTTGGATTTGCGTTTGCCACACACTGCCGGAGACCGAACTATCCACACAAACAGCGCCGTCGGGAATATCGCTCGCGGCGGTTTCTTCAACAACCTCCGCTTGCTCATAATTAAACTGCCCGTTCGCATGCCAGCGTGCCAACTCTTCATCGAAAGCCTGTTCGCGTTGCTGCGTAAATTCAGCGATGTCTTGCGAGTTTTGTTCGAGAAAGGTTTCATACTCTTTTAAACTGAATTGGCTTTCTTCAATGCGCAAAGGGTAACGGCCCTGCGGAAAATCACGGCGAATATCTTGTAATTCTGCATTGGATACTTCGTAAAACCGAATCTGGTCAAAGAAGCGCAGCAGCCAGGGCTCGGCAAATTCTCTGGTTTGGCGATAGCGGTTCCACATCTGCAAAGTGCGCCCGACAAATTGATAACCGCCGGGGCCTTCCATGCCGTAAACGCATAAATACGAACCGCCAATACCGACAGAATTTTCCGCTGTCCAGGTACGGGCTGGATTGTATTTGGTGGTTACCAGCCGATGGCGTGGGTCAGTCGGCGTCGCCACGGGCGCGCCGAGATAAACATCGCCGAGGCCCATCACCAGATAAGACGCGCTGAACAAAATGTCTTTCACGTCCTGAATGGAATTCAGCCCATTGATGCGTCGGATAAATTCCAGGTTACTCGGACACCAAGGCGCGTTAGCGCGCACGGACTGCATGTATTTTTGAATAGCCTGCTGGCAGGCTTCGTCATCCCAGCTCAACGGTAAATACACGATGCGCGAGGGCACGCTTAATTCGGCGAGCTGTTGCGCAAGCGCGTGCTCACCGCGCTGCAAGTGGTCGAGTAGTTGCGCCAGTGACAGGGTTTGGCTGTCGTAATGAACCTGCAAGGAACGGATGCCGGGTGTGAGTTCGCGCAAGCCGGGCAGTGAGTTTTTTTGCAGCCATTGCATAAGGGCATGGGCGCGAAAACGCAGTTTAATATCCAGTTCCAGTGGGCCATATTCAACTAACAAAAAATGATCGCCGGCTACGCGGTAAACGATATCTTCTCCGCAGGTTTCTGCACTCAGCCGCGCCACAATAGGCGAGGGCAGTTCCGTCACGGTGACTAAAGCTGCGGGTGATGGATCAACAAGATGTTGCAAACTTTTTTTCTGTGCGGCTTCAATGGCAACAGCGGTATCGACGTTAACAGGAATAAAACGAATCTTATCGCCCGCGCGCAATTGACCGAGTTTCCAAAGGTCAGCGGTAATCACCGTGGCCGGGCAAACAAATCCGCCGAGTGACGGCCCGTCGGGGCCGAGGATCACCGGCATATCGCCGGTAAAATCCACCGTACCGAAAGCGTAAGCGTTGTCGTGAATATTCGACGGATGCATACCGGCTTCGCCACCGGACGTGCGTGCCCATTGCGGCTTGGGACCAATCAGGCGCACACCGGTGCGGCTGGAGTTGTAATGCACTTCCCAATTGTGATTAAAGAATTGTTGAATATCCTCGTCGGTAAAAAAATCCGGCGCACCGTGTGGGCCATAGATAACGCGCACTTGCCATTGATTGGTGATCACCGGTTTTAACGCATCGGGGCATGGCGTGATAGATTCACTGCGTTGGCAACGGTTTTTATCCAGCGCCAGGACATCACCCGCGCGTAACGCGCGCCCATTGTGGCCACCGAATTGGCCCAGCGTAAAGGTGGCCTTGGCTGCGAGATAATCCGGACATTGAATCCCGCCCGCCACACATAGATATGCGCGTGCACCTTGTTCCGTAATTCTTCCGAGCTGCAATTGCTGACCCGCAGCAACATTCACCACGTCATAAACCGCAAGCGGTTGGCCATCCAGTTTTGCTTCAATGGCTGCACCGGTTAACACGATGGTTGTCGGACAACTGAATTTCAGCGTTGGCCCTTGCAAGGTAATTTCCAGGCCGGCGGCGGTGTCGCTGTTGCTTAACAAGCGGTTGCCGAGACGAAATGAATAATTATCGAAGGGTCCAGACGTGGGCACGCCCACATGCCAATAACCGCAGCGGCCCGGATAATCCTGGATCGTGGTTTGGGTGCCGCCCTGAATCACGTCGATGCGGGCCGGCTGATACACAAATTGATTGAGGTAACGTGTGGTCATCTTCCCGCTGCGCAAGGTTTCATCTTTCAAGAGTGCGCGCAGATAACCGAGGTTGGTTTCTATTCCGTACAAGCTGGACGCTTCCAGTGTGTCAGCGAGTTTTTTTAACGCGGCCTCGCGCGATTTATCATGCACAATTACCTTGGCCAGCATGGGATCAAAATACGCAGGTACGTCAATACCGCTTTCAATCCAGTGGTCGATTCGCACACCGGTTTGAGCTACAGGCCAAACCACTCGGCTGAGTAAACCCGCGCAAGGTTGAAAATGTTGTGCGGGATCTTCAGCGTAGACGCGCACTTGAATAGCGTGGCCTTTAGCGGTCAACTGATTGCGCAATACAACAATATCACCCAGTTCACCCGCCGCTTGCCGCAGCATCCATTCCACCAGATCCACGCCCCAGACTTCTTCGGTCACGCCGTGTTCGACCTGCAAGCGCGTGTTGACTTCAAGGAAATAAAATTTTTCTTCCTGCGCGTCGTAAATAAATTCTACGGTGCCCGCATTGCGATAATTCACCGACGCCAGTAGTTGTTCAGCAGTGCGTTGCATGGCGGCCCGCTGCGTTTCAGGCAGGTTCGGTGCCGGGCACTCTTCAACCACTTTTTGGTTGCGACGCTGGCTGGAACAATCGCGTTCGCCGATGGCGACGGCCTTGCCTTTACCATCGCCGAAGATCTGCACTTCGATATGACGCGCGGCGGCAATAAATTTTTCCAGGAACACGCCGTCATCGGCGAAGTTGTTTGCCCCCAGTCGCTTCACACTATCAAACGCACTGACCAATTCCATCTCGCTTTGACACAGCTGCATGCCAATGCCACCACCGCCTGCAGTGCTCTTCAGCATCACAGGATAGCCGATAACCGCTGCAGCCTGCTTCGCGTCGTTGATATCTTTTAATAAATCGGTGCCGGGACACAAAGGCACACTCGCGGCTTGAGCCAGTTCCCGCGCTTTATGTTTTAAACCGAAGGTTACCATCTGCTCCGCTGTGGGGCCGATAAATACCAGACCGGCCGCTTCGCATTCCGCAACGAAGCTGGCGTTTTCGCTTAAGAAACCGTAACCGGGATGAATAGCTTGCGCACCGCTTTGTTGTGCGACAGCCAGAATTTTTTTGCGGTCCAGGTAAGTGTGTGCCGCTGCACCTTCGCCGAGGCAAAAGGCTTCATCGGCAAGGCGAACATGCAGGGAATCGCGATCGGATTCTGCATAGATAGCCACGGATTGAATATTGAGTTTTTTTAACGTGCGGATAATACGAACAGCGATAGCGCCACGATTGGCGATTAATACCTTGGTAAACATGTCAGCTCCAGCGGGCCGTCCCGCAGGGTTTTCTTACGACAGTGGTCGTCCACTGAAGAGGCAGCTCTTTTAATTCCACACCAACACTTCAATGGGCGTTGGGTTGTAACCATTGCAGGGATTGTTAAGTTGCGGGCAATTGGAAATCAATATGACGATATCCATCTTCGCGGTCAGCTCAACATATTTTCCCGGTGCCGAAATACCGTCGGCAAAGGTCAAGCCGCCGTCGCTGGTGACCGGCACATTCATAAAAAAATTGATGTTGTGGGTAATGTCGCGTTTGCTGATGCGAAATTCCGGATGTTCGGCAATGGCGAGCATCCAGCTGTCGCGGCAGGCGTGCATGCAGCGTTTTTCCAGGCTGTAGCGCACCGTATTACTTTCTGTTGCACAGGCGCCGCCCAGGGTATCGTGACGGCCACAGGTATCGGCCACAATTTCCAGCATCTCGCGGTTGTTATTGGAGATTAATTTGCTCCCGCCGCTGAGGTATACATTTCCCTGAGTGCGAATCGTATCCGTCGCGCTGTAGCGCTCGCTGGGATTCTGCGCGTTATAAAAAAGTACATCTGCTGCCTGATTACCTTCAAGATCAACCAGGCGTAGCGTTTGGCCTTGTTTAATTTCTCCCAGAAAATAATCCCCCGCGCCGACCCAATGGCGCGCAGCGGCCTGTTCCGGATTACGTTGACTTTCAATCAGCATAGTAATGCTCCGACAATAATTTTTCATTTCAAACGACAACGCGCCTGCATTGACCAAAAATGTCGGATTACGCCTTTGGCTAATCCGACCTACGGGTAATACTTTCATGTTCCAGTAGGTCGGATTAGGCGAAGCGCCGTAATCCGACAAATTGTTACAAGTAGTACAAATGGTTATTCATAAAGCCGCGCTGATTTTCCGGCCGAAAATTTTTGCAATAATCGTCATCGTAAACCGGATCAGCTTTACCTAATTCAATACTCACCGCTTTAAAGGGATAATGTTCGGCGTTATCTAACGGATGCGGACACGTGTGCAGTACCACCAGCGTGTCCATCTCAAAACGCAAGGTCACCTGCTGGCCGGGTTTGGACGCGTTGGTATCGAGCTGAATATTGCCCGCATCATCAGTCACCACTTTGCTGAACCAATTCATATTGGCTGCCATATCGGCCGGGCCTAAACCGTATTTGGCCAGTTCCACCAGAAACGCATCGTAGCCATTTTGCAGCCAGTCGTTGCGTTGGGTTTGGTAATCGCGTTTACCCCATTTCTTTTCAACCAAGGCAGCGTTGCTGTTACCGCACACGGTATCGTGCCAGTGGCTATCGTCTTCGATGATCGACGCAAAAATTCGACCCATATCGGAATACAAGCAATTACCGCGTTGCAATTTAAAGGTGTGTTGACACTTCAAGGTATCCGGCGCGTTGTAGCGCTCCAGCAAATTGCGTGGGTTATAAAACAGCATACCGACGTTGGCGCCACCGTCGATGTCGGTCAGACGCATCAGTGAACCGCGCCGCATTTCCAGTGACCAGTGAGCATTGCCGGGTAATTGGGTGGTGTAAATAATCTCGCTCATGGCTAGCGTTATTCCTGTTCTGTTAAGGCTTGCAAATCTTTGGGTACGACAACTTTTTGCCGGGTGATAGGTAAGTCGTAGGTGATGTTGGCGCCGTAGGCGGTCGGCGCCTGGTTGTCGCGACGCAATTTGTCGAACACCCACAGGCGTGTGCCGAGATAAAAGCCTTCGCTTAAATCGTGGGTCACCATAAACACGGTCAGCTGGTGTTCCTGCCAGAGTTTTAATACCAGCTGATGCATGTCCGCACGAATGCCCGGATCAAGCGCGCCGAAAGGTTCGTCCAACAACAAGATGCGCGGCCGGCGAATCAGTGCCTGGGCAATGGCAAGCCGCTGTTTCATGCCGCCGGATAATTCATGGGGATAACGTTGCAATGCCGGTGTTAAACCAACCGTGTCGATCAACGCTTTCGCTTCATCTTCCACACGCCGCTTTGCGCCGCCGAATAATTTCCCCAATAACGGTGCACGCTCAAATTCCCGCGCAAGGATCACGTTTTGCAAGACGGTCAGATGCGGAAAAACCGAATACTGTTGAAACACAATGCCGCGCGATTGATCCGGTTCGCTGGGAATCGGTTGGCCATCCAGCAAGAGTTCGCCGGAAGAGGGCGACTCCATCCCCAGTAACATCTTTAAAAAGGTGCTTTTGCCACACCCGGAGGTGCCGACCATGGTAATAAATTCACCGGCGTTGACGCTGACGTTCATGCGCTCCAGCACGACGTTATCGCCGTATTGTTTCCACAAATTTTTAGCCTGAATCATGGGAGCCTGTTTCATTTGCCGGCCTCCTGATGATGCCAGGTAAAACAATGCCTGCTGATGCGGTCGAGCAGCCAATCGAGCAAAAATGCGAGAAACGTAATCCAGGCTACGTAGGGCAGAATGACATCCATGGACATATAACGGCGGACTAAAAAGATGCGGTAACCCAGGCCGTCAGTGGAAGCTATAGCTTCTGCGGCAATTAAAAACAACCAGGCGGTACACAGGGATAAACGCACTGAGCTGATCAAGCGCGGCAGCATCTGCGGAATTAAAACCCGCACAAGAATTTGCCAGCTGGACGCACCCAGGGTTTGTGCTTTTACCAGTTGTTCAAGAGGAATTTCCAGTGTGCTGCGTTGGATATCGCGCGCAATAAAAGGCGCGACACCGATAACAATCAATGCCACTTTCGAGAGTTCGCCCAAGCCGAACACAATAAACAGCACTGGCAAAATGGCCATGGGTGGAATCAACGAAATCACTGTAAGTAACGGCGCTAAAGGTGCATAAACCGTTGGAATGGCACCGGTCAGAATGCCCAGCGAAAAGCCGATCAGAGCGGCGATGCCCATCCCCAGCGCAAGCCGTTGCAAACTGCTTAAGGTGTCCTGCCAGAATAAATATTCGCCGGTACGTTTGCTTTCTTCAAATGCCAGATTGTTGATGGCACTGCCCATCTGCGCAAAACTTGGCAGCAATTTATCGCTGGCGTTTTCCGCGAGGCGCGCATCTGAAGCGATCAGGTAAACCAGCAGGATAAGTGCAAAAGGCAGGATGCCCAGCAAGACTCTGGCGGGTTTTGAGGGCGTCAGGTTAATCAGCCGTTTCATAAAAATCCTGTGAATGTGCTGTTGGGATTTCGTTTCAAAAAAACATGTCATGTTGGTCTTCATGTAGGTCGGATTAGCGCAGCGTAATCCGACACTGACCTTCAAAAGTTTCAAATTTTTATTGTGTGTAACGCGTTTTTAACACTTGTATTGTCGGATTACGCTGCGCTAATCCGACCTACGTTTGCCCGATTACAACTTGCCGTCGGCGGCCATTTGCATATAGGTGGTGTCGAAACGCAATTTGATATTTTTCTTATTGCCGTACACACCTTCCGGGCCTTCAACGCCGATAAAGGTTGCATCCGGTGCGCCTTCGCCGAGCAGGCCATGTTCGAAGGAAAACTCCGCCACTTTTTTCATGGTGCCCAACAATTCATCGCTGTTCACCAAAGCGAGTGCGTCGGCGGGTTTGTAGAACATCTTGGTGCTGGCCAATTGCGATTCATAACCAGCCAGGTCAGTGCCGGACGCAACCGCCATAGCTGTGCGCGCCGCAACACCGGCTTTGTCTTGTGCGCTCATCACACCCATGATTTCATACCAGGCGCCGACCAGGGCTTTACCCAAGGCAGGGTTCTTTTTCAGTGTGTCGGTATTGATGATCAGCAGGTCCATGATCTCGCCGGGAATTTTCGAGGAATCAAACACCATACTGCTGTTGGGTTGAGAAAGGATTTCGCTGAGCAACGGATTCCAGGTGGTCACGGCGGTGACATCTTTGGTGCCGTAAACCGCCACCATATCCGCGTCTGATGTGTTAACAACTTTGATATCCGACTCTTTCAAACCGACGGTTTCCAAACCGCGCGCCAGCAGGTAATGAGATACGCTCAACTCCACCAGGTTAACGTTTTGGCCTTTGATATCTTTCAGGGTTTTGTTTGCGCCTTTAAGCACCACACCGTCGTTGCCGTTAGAAAAATCACCGACGATTAATGCTGTGCTGTCGACGCCGCCCGCTGCCGGAATCGTCAGCGCATCCATGTTGGTCATGCTGCAGGCGTCGAATTGGCCAGCGGTGTATTGATTGATGGATTCGATGTAATCGTTGATCTGGGTAACTTCGATCTCGATGCCGTATTTCTTCGCCCATTTATCAATAATTTTTTGATCAGCGCCGTAGCCCCAGGGCATCCAGCCGACGTAGATAGACCAACAGATCTTGAATGGCTCTGCCGCAGCGGCAGAAGTAGAAAGAAGCAGCGCGATGATAAGAGTGGTCAGGCGCGACATGGCAAACCTCCAGTGGTTACATCGGTTTATTAGGAGCACTCTGGCTGTTAGCTGCAAAGCAGCTTGATCAGGCCATTCGTCTCCCGGGCTTTTGTCCCGCCGTGTAACCTCGAAACCGATTGGCCAAGTCGCCAAAACTGTCGGTTTTTTTTACTTTGAGGTCGAAAGCTCTCGGACCAGTCACTGTGTGTATCAGCCGGAACCCTAGCTTTCTATTGCAAATTGTCTTTCGTCCTGAACACCCAGAGTGCGGACAAGTGGTTCGACATAGCATTTAGCAATATGAGTACCAGGTTGCTTATAACCCTGTAAAACAAGGATTTCTTTACAAATTTCACCGAAAAGAAGGATGAAGCAAATAGGTTTGTGAACCAGTTTGGTGCGATTGCTTTGCAGATTTGTCATTTCATGGTGCAAATTGGTGGGGTGTATGTGACGTGTAATTCAAAGAAAAAGTGAAGTAGGTACACATCTTGGAGTGAAAATTGCTCGGAACTTGGGATGATTGCGAAGCGCATCAAACTGGGGACGGTTCGCAGAGGTTTTTGGGGTGAACGGCGGGAATGGCGGCAAGTTGGCAGTAAGAGCGTGACCCTTGTCGCATTCAGTAGCTTAATTTGCATAAGCTGCTAATATTTCCGCAGTGTTACGCAAATTAAGGTGCCAGCTTTCGGATGCCTGTAGGGCTCCAGCTTCACTGGTAATCGACCCAAAGGACACAACAACCGGATCACAACCGGCAGGCAATACCCAGTCAGCAGTTACAAGCACAGGGTTGGGATATGAAAATTATGGATAAGAATTTCGGTAAATCTTCCTTAAATAAGCCGGGGAGCGATCGAGAACAGCCGATGACGCCAACATTAACTGAGCAACAGGTTGTTCAGCACCTCAAGCATTGCCGCGACCTGACCCGGAGTTTTGCCTACCGCGCATTCCCCCATTTTTGGCAGCAATGGCTCAAGGTCATGATGGAACATGCCGAGCGCGCCCGTTCCAACAAAGAGCAAGTCGCCTTATTCGAAATTCAAAACCTGCTCAATGCCGTGCAGCAAGCAGCGGAACATGAGTTCAGCCAACATCTGGGCAACGGCTTCGTTAAATTCAAGAACAAAACCCTTAACACCCTGACCGGCGAAGAACGCTTCAGTGGCGATATGTTATCGCTGGTCGAGCATTCCGACCTCGAAGAAACTATCGCCATCACCTCCATCACCCATCGCGCCGACGCCTTTTATGCTGAACCTTTATGGGCACTGCACCAGCGTTTAGCGCTGTTGAATGATGGCGAAAAGCTGGACGAACGCAGTAATCCCGCGAGCCCGGTACAATTTTGCGAGGCCCTGCGCAAAGTGCTTGCCAGCCTGGAGGTGGACGTTAAAACCAAGATCATCGGCTACAAAACCTTTGATCAGGAAGTTATTGGCAAGCTGGATGTGCTTTATGACGAGATGAACCATTACCTAATCGGCCACCAGCTGTTGCCCAACCTGAAGTTTGTAGCGGTAAATCAGGAAGGCGCTACGGCTCCGGGTCATGCCAAGGCCGGTGAAAACGCGCAGGATAATGAACTGGATGAGAGCCAGCAGCGCCGCCGCGCCAGTGATCGCTTGCTAACCGGCGAACTCAGCCCCAGCGATGTGCAATACCAATCCAGCCTGTTTGGCGCTATCCGTTTATTGCAGGCACACGTGAATCGCCAGGTGGCCAGCACCGCAACGAATGTGCCCCAGGCATTTACCGCCCAACAATTGCTTCACGCCAGCGGTATCGGCGGCGGCAACCCCGCCGTGATGAATGCACCGGTGCAACCCACACAAATCCTCACCAATGAACAACTGGTTGGCGTATTGCAACATCTCCAGGCCCAGGCGCTGAGCGCCACTCAGCAGGTGATGGCCGCTAACCCCAGCCCCGCCAACCTGAACCTGGTCGCCCTGCCGCCGCAAACCGTGGGTGATATCAGCCTGCAAATGCTGCAACAAATCGCGTCCCAGCGCGAAGACGGTGCGGTGACCTCTACGGATATGCAGACCATTGATCTGGTGGGGATGTTGTTTGAATACATGCTCTCGGACGATCACCTGCCTGATTCCATCAAGGCATTGTTGAGCTACCTGCACACGCCGTTTCTCAAGATCGCCTTTATCGACAAAGGCTTTTTTGAGCAACCGGAACACCCGGCACGCGTGTTGTTGAACAGCCTCGCCGAAGCCGGTGTGCGCTGGGTCGGCAACGACGGCAGCGAGCAGCACGATATCTACACCAAGATCAAAACCACGGTCTTCCGCCTGTTGGAAGAATTCAAGAACGATGTGCGCATCTTCGCCGAATTACTGCTGGAATTTAACGCCTACACCCACAACGTCGCCCGCCGTCAGGAGCTGATGGAGCGTCGCGCGATGGAGAAAGTGCAAGGTGAAGAAAAATTGCGCGAAGCCAAATTGCAAGTAAACCAGGAAGTCCGCAACCGCACCGATCACCGCGAGCTGCCCTCGGCTATTTTGTTGTTACTGTTGCAACCCTGGTCCGACTACATGTCCTTTGTGTTGCTGCGCTACGGCGATAACTCCGACAGCTGGCGCCGTTCGCTGGAAGTGGTCGATCAGTTGCTGTGGAGCATCGAGCCCAAAACCCTGCAGATCGACAAGCAACGCCAGATTGAATTGCACGTACCGCTGATGGCTGCGCTGGAGCGCGGCTTTGAAACCATCGGTTACGAACAGGGCAAAGGTCGCAAATTGATCGAAGCGGTCATCTCTTTACAAAAAATGGCACTGCAAAGTCGCAAAGCTGAGCCTGCACCGGCGCCAATGCGGACTAAACTGGAAAGTATGGCGGCAGAAAAAGCCGGACAAATGGTTGCCGCCAACGACCCGGTCACGCCGGAAGAAGCCAAGATTGTCGATAGCCTGAAGATGATTGAGTTTGGCACCTGGTTTGAATTCGAAGGTGGCAAACGCCTGAAAGTAGCCTGGTACAACAAGAAAACCCAGCATTACATGCTGGTGGATCAGCAGGGGCGTAAAGTCTCCCTGAGTGCCGGCTTACAACTCGCCCGCGACATGATCGCGGGCAAGGCCAAAGTCATCATCGGCAGCACCAAACCCTTCTTCGAACGTGCACTGGAAAATATTTACCAGACGCTCAACGAGCGTGCAGAGACGTTAAAGGTCGGGACAGCCCAATAATGACAGGAATATCCAACGACCGGGCGCTACAGCGCCACGGTATCAATGGCGCCGTCGATGTATACGACAGCCTGCGCGACGTATACATCGGCCGACTGGTCAACATCCACAGCGAAGGCCTGATGATCATCGGCGACGTGCGCCTCGAAGAAGACAAACTCTATAAACTCGACCTGCACCTGCCGGAACATCTCAACGGCCGCAACTCCATCCACATCGGCGTAGACTGCCTCTGGACCCGCAACGCCGACTACAACGGCAAACACTGGGCCGGTTTTAAAATTATTGATATCTCACCGCAGGGTGCGGAAGATATTGAGGCTTTGGTGGGGTTGTTGGGGGAGGGGTGATGTTGATGCTGAATGGGTGGCATCGGCAACATTCATTTTCTGCGGCACATGCTAATTGCACCACTGACTTTCACATGGCTCGCCATCGCCATTACCATCAGTCTGTTGATTGGGACAATTTGCTAGATAAAACATGGCCTCTTCACACGACGTCATCTGTGAGCAATGTGTTTTTCCTTGGCAGGAGAACTTAATACCGGGCGTTGTTGTATTGAAGCTGTTGCTTGTTGGCAGAGAATAGGGCTTATCTTTTTTGTAATAAAAAACGGCCAGCACACAAATGACTACGATAATAATTGGTGCCCAACTGAACTTTCCACTTTTTGGCTTTTTCTTGTGTGAATAAGAAACTCTTTGTAGCCCTTCTATCGTTACACATGCTGCTTTTTTCTTTCCAGACTCATCAGTAGTGATGTCATAGAACAACGTATCGCCTTCTTTTGGCCGTCTCGGCATCTTTTTCACAGCAGAAATATGGATAAATACCATCTCGGTTTCACTATGTTTTATGAAGCCGAAACCTCTGTCGTCATTCCATTTGGCAAGTATTCCTTTATGTTGCATGTTGCCTCTTTGGTGTGCGTAATTACTCTGATATGTGGTGTTGTCTAAATTCTCGATACAGCATAGTAGATAAACCAGCCAATGACACCCAGCATCACTACATTCAAAATATATTGATTAATTTTTGAGAATGTATTTCTGACTTCGGATACTGCATGATCCTGGGCGCTTCTGAACTCACCAATGTTGATGGGCGCTGCTGGTTCATAGTCTTCATTGCTTAATGCGATTAAAGCACACTGATATTGTTCATCCACTTCCGCCCAAATGGTGTAACAGTCAGCTGCCGGCATAGCGCCAATTGCAGGCCCTGAGTTCTCGCTGCCAATAAATATTGGTATACCGCGAAACTCTAAGCGATATTTGATTGATTGCGCTTCATCCAGATCGTGAACTTTGGTGAGTAGTTTCATAATATTATTCCATTCAAGTTATATCTGGGTTCCTTTGGTTTCTGGAAATGATCTTGCTATCGCAGATCAATTTTGATGTTCTTTAATCCCAAAAAAGAAGTTTCTATTCGGTAGGAATGGCAAGTTGATTAACAGACATTGCTGCTTGCATTTCGGCTTTGCAAGCATAGCGCATTGCGTGATTATCTGAAAATAGGTGCCATCCATATTGCCACTCGGTGTCATGTTTAACAGACACATATCTGAAAAACCGGGATGATCATTGCCATTCACCGTGAAATCACATCAATCAGGGAGCTCCGATGAGACTGATCAATAAAGTGGCTTTGGTAACCGGCAGCACGCAGGGTATAGGCTTGGGTATTGCCGAGCGCCTGGCAAAAGAAGGGGCCGATATCATTATTGCCGGGCGCATCGAAGATGAACGTTCTATTGCGGCAGCTGAACAGGTTCGGGCTCACGGTCGTCGCGTGTGCGTACTGGCTGGGGATATCTCCGACGTGGCAACCTGCCGGTATTTGATTGCTGAGGGCGTGGCGCGGATGGGATCAATTGATATTCTGATCAATAATGCCGGGGTAGAAAAGTCTGCGCCTTTCTGGGAGATGACGGAAGCGCATTTTGATCGCACCATGAGCGTCAATCTAAAAGGCGCGTTCTTCACCGCCCAAGCTTTCGTGCAACATCTGCGCGATACAGAGCGTGGAGGAAAAATTATTAATATCAGCTCCGTTCACGAAGAATTACCTTTCCCAAACTTTACTGCCTATTGCGCGAGTAAAGGTGCACTCAAGATGATGGCGCGCAATCTGGCCATTGAGTTGGCGCCTCTCGGCATTACTGTCAACAACATCGCACCGGGCGCCATTGAAACGCCTATGAATAAAAATTTACTCAACAACCCCGCGCTACTGGAAAAGCTGCTGTGCAATATTCCGCTACGGCGCCTCGGGCAGCCGGAAGATGTCGCTGGTTTAGCGGCATTCCTCGCATCAGCGGATGCAGACTATGTTACCGGTTCAACCTTTTATGTTGATGGAGGCCTGTTGTGGAATTATACGGAGCAGTAATCCCCACCGCTGATGATGAGCCGGTTGATGCTGACGATATTCAACATTTATTACCACCCGACACCCTGACGCCAGCAGACCGCTATCAAGAACTGTTTGTCGCGGTACAGATGAACGAGATATTTTCCGATAGCAAAACTTTTGTGGACTGTGTGCCGCGCCATGATCCTGAATACATTCTCAATGAATATCGCGCAAATTGCGCGCGCGAGGATTTTGACTTACGGCAGTTTGTGCTCGACAACTTTACCGCCGAGGAAGCGCCGCCCGATTGTTTTGTTGCCAACCGTGAGCTGAGCCTGGCAGAACATATCGATAGCCTGTGGGATGTATTAACCCGCCGTCCGCGCAAACATCCCAAACGTTCATCATTGCTCGCATTGCCCCATGATTATGTTGTCCCCGGTGGACGTTTTAGTGAGCTGTATTATTGGGATTCCTATTTCACTATGCTCGGACTGCTCGACCGCAAACGGTCGGACTTGCTACGATCCATGGCTGATAATTTTGCCTACCTCATCGACACCTACGGCCATGTGCCTAATGGCACCCGCAACTATTACCTGAGCCGGTCACAGCCGCCGGTGTTTTGCCTGATGGTGGATTTATTTGAAACCGGCGGCATTCACAAAGCGCTTGATTATTTACCGCAGCTGCGTAAGGAATACGCCTTCTGGATGGATGGTGCAGACGATTTGCGTCCGGGCGAAGCGCATCGCCGTTGCGTGCGCATGGCCGACGGTGCGTGGTTAAATCGCTATTGGGATGATCGCGATGGTCCGCGCGAGGAATCTTATTTCGAAGACGTGACCACCGCACGCGCATCAACCCGCCCGGCCCACGATGTCTATCGCGATTTACGCGCGGCAGCAGAATCCGGATGGGATTTCAGTTCGCGCTGGCAAACCGATCCGCATTCATTAGCAACCATTCGTACCACGGCCATTGTGCCGGTGGATCTTAATTGCCTGCTGTTTAAGCTGGAGCGGCAGATCGCCCGCCTGTGCGCGCAAGCTGGTGAAATACAGGCAGCGGATGATTTTATTCAGCGCGCGAATGACCGTCAGACCGCGATCAATAAATACTTCTGGCGAGAGAGTGAAGGCGCCTACATGGATTACGATTGGCAATTGCAACAACAGCGTGACAATTTAACCGCAGCTACAGTGGTCCCGTTGTTTGTCGAGATGGCCAGCCCTGAACAAGCCAACGCGGTGGCCGATACCATCCGCCAGCGCCTGCTCGCACCGGGCGGAATCTCAACCACGGAATTAGGACACACCGGCCAACAATGGGACCGCCCCAATGGCTGGGCACCACTGCAATGGCTCGCGATTCGCGGGCTGCTTAATTACTGTCACACCGATCTGGCCGCTGAAATTCGCGAGCACTGGTTGACGATAGTCGCCGAGCTGTATCGGGCGGAGGGCAAGCTGGTGGAAAAATATGTACTGCGCCCGACGCTTGAACACGCGAAGGGCGGGGAATACCCGCTACAGGATGGCTTTGGTTGGACCAACGGCGTTACCGCAAGATTATTGCGGGATGATCCGGCGCATAGTGCGAATCGTTGCCACGCGATTCTATAAGGAAAATGCTCTGCCAAACTTAAATTGCATAGGAGTAGTATTTCCCTTGCATTTGGCTGCAATTTTTTCGGGCTAAGTAGCCAAGGTGTGAATCATTTCGTTAAATGTTTCCATACGCAAACTACGAACCATGCCGACATAACGATCCCAGTTCCACGCCGGATTCGGACAGCTATCGTGGGTTGAATGCGGCGCTTCTTCTTTGTGACCACGAATTCCCGGTGTATGGGGAACCAAAGAGTGTGTTACCGGGATGTTGTATTGATGGCAAAGCTTGGCCACCAAACGCGCTGAAGCAATATACTGTGCATCTGTTGGATATAACCGCTCGCTAGGATTCCACGGGTTAACATGTTCAATCCCGATGCTTTCCCGATTGGTTTGGGAATTCAGGTTATCAACGTGATTGGCGATATGCGCCTCGCGCACCGTCTGTACCACGCGGCCCTGGCGATTCACAATATAGTGTGCACTGGCGGGGCCGGCCCTGAAGGTATTTAACGCATTGCGTTCATCGTGCGCCGGGCCACCGGTAATATGAATAATGATGTAACGAATCGTGCGCGGCGTTGATGGGATGCGAAAATTTCCCGCCGGTGACCATAACGCATATTCATAATCTACATTCGCCATATCGGCGCGTAACAGACGTTGTTCCCATGTCGTTGTCATTTCAACCCTCCAAGGCTGTTGATGCCATTACATTGTCAATGCAGATGGAAAGAGCCTCTGAAAATTTTTTAGAGGCTCCGTGAAAATTTCCTACGAACCACAACGTCCCACCAAAAATCCAGTCACAGAATCAGGGCACCAGGCAAGCGCGCACTCCCTTGCATCGCCAGTCGTAAACGCTGAGAAGTTGTAGCAGGTGCTCGGGCTCCCGCAGATTACCCGATAAGCCACCGGGCTCGGATGTGCAGTCACATCACCCACAACATCTTTGGCTTCACTTCGCGCACATTCAGTGGCTTCTGCTAACGAACTCGCCATGTAAATTTCCTGGACGGCACACCCTGTCGGTTCGCGAATCCACAACTGAAATCCCCGAGTTGCACCATCGAACGGCTCGCCGTTACAGCGCAATGTGACTCGCCTTGCTTCGCTAATCGGTACCGCCCTTGGTGGGTTTATGGATTGGGGCCCGTCTCCTGCTTCGCCATTACAGGAACCCACAAGCGTGAGGAATTTGGGATCTGGTGGCGTACCTGGCGTTATTGCACCCATGCAACTTCTGCCGGGCTGCGGCATCCCCGTAACCTCCCATGGGCCCGCCATCACCTTGCGCTGCCACACATCAAACGGCTCGACAGGATGTGAATGACTTTCGCCGTCGTGCGCAACAGTCACAGGCAAGGGCCTGGCCGAAACATCCATAATAATCAACGGCAAACCATTGGTGTCGACGTTAAGAATACCTGTAGGTGCGCCACCAGCCAGACAACCTGTGGTCGCCTGTTCGGTAGAATGATGACCGGAAAATAATGCTATCTCCTGTTCGATAATGACCGCTTGTTGCCCGCGCGTTGCGATAAGCCTGAGGACGCCTGACTCTGAGATGTTTCTGATGGTTTCAACGCCATCGTTTTCATTAGTTACCATTGCATCATTAAACGTAAGTGAAATAGCTTCGACATCTTCCGTCGCCCATACCACCTGTATGTCGGTACGCGGACAGAAGATTCGCGGATCTACTTCGAATTGCGTAATCTGCGGTGAGACACAACCCACGACAAAGACCGAAGCGCAGGCAATGAAAAACGAGGAGGATTTGGATAACCTCGTACTTAAAAAGCTACGAAATATGCATGCAGAATTTATGGACATCATGTATTCCCTCATGTGATGTGTAAAAGTTTGGATGAGATATTTAAGCGTCTAAAGACCTACCGTCGCTTCCGCTTTGTGTATTCCTTCAACCGTAAAACGCGGAGCTGAATTAGCTCAATCATTATGGATTTATTTTCGGTGATAGTTATAGTTTTTAATGTTATTAGGAAATGATTGGATATAATAGCGCCGACCATTATTTTGAAGATGCCAATTATGAACACTGACATATTGAACGCATTGCTAATGCAGGAAGATGAACTTCAGCTGCATTACTTTAATCACCGCACCGCCTGGGAGTTGGGCAATCTAATCAAACTAGCTGCTGATAAGCTTTCAGCAGCGGTGGCGATTGAGATATATGCGTTTGAGCAGGTGCTTTTTAGTTATGCCATGCAGGGCACTGCTAAAGACCATCAGGAATGGTTACGGCGTAAACGCCAATCTGTGCTGCGCTTCGGGCATAGCTCTTATTACCAAGGCCAGTACAACGCATCAAAGAATCGCGATTTTGAAGCCCAGCCACATATTGATCCAAAAGAATATTGTGCTCACGGTGGATCGTTTCCAATTCGAGTTAAAAACAGCGGCATGGTCGGTGCCGTAACCGTATCGGGTTTGCCACAGGAGATGGATCACCAACTGGTGATTGATGGGTTGCGTGAGGTAATAAAGCAGCAGTTTGAAATGGTCTGAGCAGGTACATACAGTTCATATCTATGGTCCCTCTTAAAGTTTAGCACCGCTACTTGCAAGGAATTGCGAAATCCACATGATAATGCTCGTCATGCCGTACCCAAGAAGGTTTTTTTGAAAACTGGATATTTTTAGCCAGATAGTTCCCATGTTTGGTTTTGAAAAGGTTCGGTTGCAACTGTGGGTCAAAAATTACCCGCCACAAATCATAGCCTCGTTTTATTGACTCTTTATGCAGTGCGACAATATGGGCAGCCATTGCCTCATAATCTATCGTGAATTCTTCATAAGTTCCATCATTGCCAAATTCAATGTTGTAACCGAATTTGTTAAAGGGATGAGTCGGTAAATGGACGGACTTGCCAGTTTTATCTATGACTGAAACCATAAAGTCTACAGACAGGCCATTTCTGTGAGTTTTGTGAGGTTTAAACTGCCCTCCCTCTTCAAAACCCGTTTCGGCATATTTAAATACTTTATCTGGATTTGTGGTTTCGAGACTTTTGTATGCAGCTAGAATGATTTCACTTACATGGGAATGAACATAGGTTCGACCAGCTGCTCTCGCTATTGTGCTATATCCTTCAAAGTTAGTTCCTGACGCAGGAAGTTTAACCCCGTTTTCTAATCTTCCATCGGAAGTGATTCCATAGCAGGTGCTTTCCTCTGCAACCGCTATGGACGTGAATAAAATCAGAATAGGTAAGATTTTTTTCATAGTCTTGTAGCGAAAATTCCTTTGTTATAGCTCTGTATATGGATTTTACAGACTAATTTTCCAGCACTAATCTCGCAAGTAACAATTCATACCTACCACTTTTCCGGCTGCTCGTCCTTAAGCGTCAATTCTTGCTCTACAGCCTTGATAATTGCCTTTTGTCCTTCTGTAGTGTCTTCGAGGCAGGCTGTTTTATTTAACATATCAAGTAGTTTTGTGACTTGATTCTTTCCGAAGTCCTTTTTGCTGGGTTTTAGTATATGCCGAACTTCATCAGCCATATTTAGTGCGCCTTGAAGCATATAAACAGAAGAAGAATACATTTCGATGGATCTGTTTCTTTTAACCGCGAATTCCTTTTCGAAGAGAGAAAGTATTTCTAATTTCGATTCTCTTGTTATGTCGCCGTGTTCCTTAGCCACAGCTACCACCAATAATGCTGCTGCGTCCATTGAGCTTGTTAGTGCATGCATAGGTTTTATACCAAGCTGCTTTTCCCATTTTCGACGACGCATCCAGGTAAATGGGTTGAATGCGTTAAGATTTACTCCAGAATTTTGCAAGCTATGCATGGCCCAAATCAAACCAGCTACTGCTGTTATCAATCCTATTAAAATGTGCATAAATTTTCCTATGTTGCTATAGCTTTAATATGGGGAAGTGGGCCTCAGCCGGATGACTGAAGTTTTGATTTACGAGTTGTGCGCGCCCGGTACGGTATGAGCTGGTACGACCCGAAGCCAGTCCTCGGTTACCTGATTATAGAACTCTAAATGTATACCACCTTTTTTTCGTTTATAGAAATAACTTTTTGCGACTTCATTTCTTCAACGATGAAAGCTATTTCTTGCTCTGTTAACGATTTTTGAAACAGAGAGTTTATAGTACTACTGAGCGTTTTTAACGTTCTGGGCTTTGATGCACCTCGTTGTGCAAGATTAGCCATAACGGCAGAAGCCTTTTCTGAGGGCGACTTTGAATTGGAAATTTTAATTAAAGGTATTTCGGAAATTGATTTTACCCTGGATGCAAGGATTTTCTTGCTTTTTAAATGCTGGATAAGCGGATCAAAACCTGAGTCTTTTGAAATTATGTGAAAATATGAATCCGGCTCTAGGGCTGCAATTTTCCCAATGTAGAACGCTATATGAAAGTCCAGGGCGTTACTGCCATTGCTGGAGATTTTTATATATTCGGCTTTATCCCCCATTTCCTGTAATGCGGATGCAACCTCGTAAGTAACTTTAGTTTGACTGGCTCCCACAAATACTAAAACATGGAAGTGATCAGCGTCTAAAGCCGCCATATAACTCGGCTGTACATTTTCATAATCTATCAAGACGTAATTTTTTCTCAAAACACATTCTCCATGTGTGATGGTGGGCTTACCTTCATGGGAATAATGCTCTCGCGTGGCTCCTTAATGAAGCGTGATGAAACGAAAGTTTAAGCCCGCGAAGCGGGCGAACGACACGCGTTACCTATTCAATTTCACTGCTCCACACGATATTTGATATCTCTGCGTTACGACTTAACACCGTTGCATAACGCCAGCAGCAAGCGCGCCGTTTTTCTGCGTCGCCTTGACCGCTTGTTAGCTGCGACGCCACAGGTACTTAACCCTATTCTCATTGAACTCAAATTGCTCGACAAAGGACAAAAAATTCTTGGAGTTGACGACAAATACTACGTGTTCCTTTGCGGATGGTAGCGCCCTCTCATTGTCTATTCCAAATGCGGACTCATCATTTCTGGCTGGCGCAGTGGAAAGCTGTTTTCTAAATCGAATAAATGGCCTTTCCTCATGCATAGACTCGTCAATAGTGCCGTCTTCTATGTTGATTTTTGCGGTATCGACGGTACAGACCTGTAGTCTGGCAGTTGTGACGATAACGCTAAAGTAAACCTTAATTTCTTCATGATTGGCGAAGGCCAGCGGAGCCTCTTCCGTAGCAAGGGCCTCGGTCGCGGAGATAATTTCGCCTGCGGTTCGTTCCAACATTGGGCGAGCTTTCTGATCTTGGCCGTTTACTACACAATAGCTTGACTGAGGACAATCTGGTTCTGCCGTGAGTTGGTGCCAATCAAAGTAGCTGAGTCGCTCGCCATTATAGTAAGAGACCCACCCTTTGCAGAATCTACGATCGTTTGCCTCTCTTTCTGAGCACAAGAATATCCAATCTTGGTCAAGCACTCGCTTGCACTCTATGACCAATACTGTGGATTTATTTCGATCTTCGATTACAAGATCAATAAAACCGGACTGACCGTCTCGCGAATTGCTCCATGAATGCTCTTCAAATTTGACCCGCCACCCGTGCTGGGACGCCGAGTCTTCAAGGACGTGTTGTAGCCCTAGCTGCAGGGGGAATCCAGATCGATTAACGATTTCTCTTAACTTTTGAGCGTCCAATATCGACTCCTAGTAGCTAACGTCCGCAACACCGGGCAAATTGGAGCGCAGCGGAAATTTAATCCGCATGATTGCGCTTGTTAAAGCTTGGTGGCAATTGTATAAACATGCTTTTCTGGGTATTGGTCTAGTTCAAGATGCAAAACAGACAAGCCATTATTTATAAGTATCTGAACATTTTCGTTAATACCAATAGAGCTGTAGTAAAATATGTCATCGTGCCACCGATCAGAATGCTCTCCTTCAGCGTCGCCAAATGTATATATCAGTATGCCGCCTTCTTCCAAGAGCTGACACAGCTTTGACACGACAGGTTTTTGCATAGCCAACGGTAAGTGGAAAATGCTATCCCATGCAACGATGAAATCGAACTTCTCTTCTGTTTTCCAAGAGCCGATGTCGTCATGCAAAAATTTGTGTTCTGGATGGTTTGCGCTAGCCAACCTAATCATTTCTTTTGACACATCAAGACCTGTAACAGAGAATCCGCTACTTTCTAATATGCGTACAAACCTACCACCAGAACCACAACCTACATCAAGGGCTTTTCCACTGCGCCGCGCAAAGTTAACAGCTCGTTGGAATTGATTTACACCATAAGCAGAATCTACGTGATGGTCATGCCACCACTGAGCAATTTTGTCGTATTTCGTTCCTAGTACAGATGGTTCCATTTTATTGCCTTGTTAACTTCTAGTGATACCGCTTCAACTTGCCCTGCATTTCTATAAACCTTGCCTTTATTAAGGCAAGAAACTCGGGCTTTGAATAGGATATGTTGCCTACATACATGTATACTTCATAAGGTATTTCCTTTAGCCTTTCTTCTTCGAATTCTTTGTTCATTCGTATGCAATCGATCACAAACTCTTGAATAACACTTATGTCTTCAGTGGCGATCAAATCATAATTATTTCTAAGTACTTCTATTATTTTTAGGTTATTTTCTTTTACGATATCAATATATTCATTTGCTAAGTTAATTACAGATTTACTTTCCTTTCTCAAGGATTCTTGAGTGTGCGGATTATTACTCCATTCTTTTTGAATAAAGTGCTGATCATAGCCTTCCATAATGCACTTATTGAGATCGAAAAGTTTTTCGTTTTGAGAGCTTAGAAAATAGAGAGGTCCATACAACCTATTCAGTTGTTCGTGAACATAAGTGCTATGCCGTTTTTCTTTTTCAGAGCGGAAAAGACTAACGTAATGGATTGCTGCACCTAAAATACCGCCACCTAAAAAAGTAATTATGGTTCCCAATTCTTCAGTCATATGCTTCCTTTAAAGTTAACGTCAATATAACCGGTGCGATGAAGTAGCGTCCGACGCCGGTAAGCGCGTAGTTGATGTTTTTGTTAAGTTATTTCCGCTCACTACAAATACTGGCGCCAATACTTTTCCAAAGCTCTTTTCATTATGACTTGATCCTCCTGATCCAGCTCAACCAAACTCGGTAATGCCTCAACAAATAGCGCTATTGCTTTCCTTTGCTGATCATTCAAAGCCGAATACCTTTCCATGTGATATTCCCAGGATTGTGATTTAGGATATAAAGATTGAAGAGTGCCGATAACAGCCATAGATGAGCTATCGTAATTCGCTAACACACCCAGCATCAACCGAGGAAGATAATATCTAAGTCCTTTTGCGTCAAAGTGAGCAACGCATGGATCAGACTCTAACTCACTATCTGAAATATTTTCCCAATCCTCGGTATTTTCTCTTTTTGGTAAATCACGGAATTCCCCTGCGGAGATATACTCGCCATATTTGTCGATCTCTTTTGCTTGATTTAAGCTAACACCACCATCCAGCTTTACTCCGAAGAATGCAGATTTGATGACATTTTTAATCTCGTCCAATGTTGCCATAATTTTCACTTAACAGTTCAATAGTGCGGATCTTCTGGTCCGCATATTAGTTTTTATGTGTTTGAAATTACGATTCATCTCGGAGCCTGTCTCTGCATTGTGCAATAAACTCTTTGTATTCAATTGCAGATTCATGATGTAAGGTTTTTTCAAAGATACAACACAAGTTCCAAAGGGCGCGTTCTTCGGCTTGATCTTCAATATTAAATTTATTGCTATCACTGAACCTTCGGGTTAGTTCGAATAAGACCCAAGCTTCATCTTCAGTAAGTGTGATATTTACTTGCTTGCTCATGATCTCCCTTACACATAACGCCGCAGGCAAGCGCGGACTTCTGTGGAGGCGAAGCCGCAACAAAGAAGCTGTCGCAGTGGTTGGCCTTGTTAATTCTCTAACAACTCTGACTTTGGATAGGCATTGCTTATATTTTTCTTAACAGTTATAGATGCCAATAAATCTGATGTAGCTCCTATTAGACTTAATAGAGTGAAGTGGTCTAATTAGACCGGACACCAAGTTAAGCGGATAATACCGTAAAACATCAAGGTGTCCTATGACCAAGCAAACACGAAAGAAATATACGCCTGAATACAAACTTGAAGCCATCGCCCTGGTTCGCGATCAAGGCTTCAGTATAGGTGAGGCAGCGGCCCATCTGGATATCAATCACAATATGCTACGCCGCTGGCTAAAAGAGCATGAAGCTCAGCCTTTTAGTGATTACCAGGGAAAAGCCGGGATGACCCCCGAGCAAAAACGTATCCGTGAACTTGAAAAACAAGTGCGCGAGCTACAGTTGGATAATGATATTTTAAAAAAAGCCAGCAGCTACTTCGCGAAGCATATGCGGTGAGATTTGCGTTTATCCGAGAGCATGCTTCGCGCTGCCGGGTAAAACACTTGTGTCGCATGCTAAGTGTCAGTCGCAGTCGTTATTACGAGTGGCTGGGACAGCAACAGGATAAGCCTGATCCGGAACAGCAGAGGTTTGAAACCTGCATGCGCGCATTGTTTGTTGAATCCAACAGCAGCATGGGCAGCAGACGCATGGCGCGGCGATTACAGGCACAAGGTTTTGCGGCGGGGCGGTATCGGGTACGACGACTGATGAAAAAGCTGGGGCTGGTAGTTAAACAGAAGCGTAAGTTTCGTATTACCACCAACAGCAACCATAAATTGCCGGTAGCGGAGAATATACTTGATCGGCAGTTCAATCCGGTTACACCGAATCAAGCCTGGGCTGCAGACATTACTTATATTTGGACAGCAGAAGGATGGCTGTACCTGGCGGTGGTGATTGACCTGTATTCGCGGCGGGTTGTTGGCTGGTGCATGGATAAACGGCAAACGAAATCGCTGGTGATTCGCGCATTGATGATGGCGGTGAATATGCGCAAGCCATCGGCGGGACTCATTCACCATTCGGATCGTGGTTCGCAATATGCGAGCCTGAAGTATCAGACTTCATTGAAGCAGCACGGTATTGTGTGTTCCATGAGCCGCAAGGGAAATTGTTGGGACAATGCTGTTGTGGAGCGCTTCTTTAGCAGCCTGAAACGGGAGTGGATCAGGGATAATTTGTATCGCCATCGAGAAGATGCAATTCGGGATGTGCGAGCTTATATTGTGACCTGGTATAACTCGCGAAGACCACATTCAACTCTGGGCTACAAAAGCCCGATTGAATTTGAAAAGTGTGCTTAACTTTTTGTCCGGTTTTTGTTGACCATTACAGAGCAATGGTCATGAGTATCAGTGTGCCGGCGAGTCGCAACTGTAAAGGTAGAGAGTCAAAGACAACCATGTTTATCACGGAGGTAGACATAAACATGAATATGAACGAAAAGACCACACTTTGAACAGCTCTAACTCTGTATCGGAGTTCATTTTTTGCATATAGTAGCAAGGCCGTTTTATCAGTAGATAGCAGCTCTATTAGTTCGCTTCGCCTTTGCTCTCGACTCTCTTTTCGCGCTGCCCAGAAACTGGATACTTTAGCTAAGCGGGTTTCAAGGCCATTCCTTATATAAGCACTTAAGATGTTTATGACTACTCCAACAACCACTACTGCCACCCACCAATAGGCTGAAGTGATGTCTTCAATAAACTTCTCCATGCTTTCCTCCTGAAAATTAACATTGTAATATCGCGCATGCGCGTTTCCCGCCTCATCTTCTCCATCAAGAAAACTCAGCAACCTCTTAATTTAACTAACTAAACTTCCAGTTTTCACAGAATGCTTGAGAACAAAAACACGCATGCGCGTTAATCTCCCACGCATTGCGCGTTATCATTCTTGCTCCGAACTCAAGTCATTGTTCACAAAAAGACTTTCTCAAAACCCCACCGATAACACGCAACCACCAGCAGCAAAACGCGCACAAGTTTAAATCCCTCCGGAATATACCTGTATAAACCAGGGTTCCAGCAAAGGTAACTTCCATTGGGACGTACATACGTCTATTGAGATAACAGAGCGGCTTACCCACCCAACAACCGAAGCGCTAAAGAAGATTCTAGACCGATTTCACCCGTTTGCCGCCATAAAACCTCAATACGCCACCATTACCAAACCCCAGGGAGGTCAGGGCTCATCCTTTTCCGCCCGGCGGCCACCACTAAACGCCTATCTGTTTGCGCTAACATTTCTTTTCGCTTCGCCTCTTGTCTCCCGCTATTCATGGCGTTATATTGCGCACCAATGCTGGTTTTACTTTGTGCATCAAAGTAGTTCACAGAGGCAGGGTTCGCGAAATCCTGCTTTTTAATGTGACAAAATGTTTGCGCAAACATGGCCAGATATCCAGTTTACAAGTAGGGGTTGGCTCGCAGTTGAGGATGAAGGGGACGCAGTTCCCCGGTCCTTTGCCAGCTTCCTGACAATGGTTTCAACAAGGTGCTTGGCGGGGTAACCCGCCTTTTTTATGTGCCTCAGCTAACCCTTTTCGCAGAGGGTGCGTTAGTCAACGGAATGTTTGTCGGTCGGCTGCTATCTATATAGGTTCATCACTTATATAAAAATGCCGGGGGTTCCATGACGATCCTGACGCAGAACAAGTGCTTCCTTCCTCTTCTCTTTATACTGCTGCTCCTTGCCGGGTGCGGTGGGTCGTCAGGTTCTGACGATAATCCTGATCCCGAACCGCCTCCACCCCAGAACCCCAATCCGCCGTCTGAAGATGCCGGCCTGGATGCGCGCCCCGCTAACACGACTTGCCTCGCCCCTGAGCCGCCTTCGACGGACTCCAGTATTCAGTTAACGCGCGTCTTTAATGATTTGTCGTTTACCCGCGCGGTGGGTTTGTTACACGAGCCCGGCAACGACAATCGCTGGTATGTGATTGAGCAGGCCGGGCGGGTGCGGGTGTTTGATAATGCGGCCAGCACCAATCTGCGCACGTTTATTGATATCCAGGCGCGTGTGGACGACGGCCCCAATGAAGCGGGTTTGTTGGCCATGGCATTTCACCCGAGCTTTGCGAGCAATGGCGAAGTTTTTCTGTATTACATTCGCGATGAAGACGGTGCGCGCAGCCGCGATACGTTATCGCGCTTCACCAGCAGCGATGGCGGTCAAACGCTGGATGCGAATTCGGAAGAAATCCTGCTGAGCATCGAACATCCCTACGACAACCACTACGGTGGCCAATTGGGTTTTGATAGCGATGGTTATTTGTATTTAAGTTTGGGTGATGGTGGTTCCGGTGGTGATCCCGGTAATCGCGCGCAAACGACCAGTACGCTGTTTGGTTCAATGTTGCGTTTCGATGTGGATGGCGATGCACCTTACACAATTCCTGAAAGCAATCCCTTTGCTGGTAATGCGCTGTGTACCAATCTTGATGGCACTAACGACGCAGGCACCAATTGCCCGGAAATTTTTGCCTGGGGTTTGCGTAATCCCTGGCGGTGGAGTTTTGATTCGGCCACCGGAGAAATCTGGTTGGCGGATGTGGGGCAGAATGAAATAGAAGAAGTTAATCGCATTGCGCTGGGCGGTAATTACGGTTGGCGTTTGCGTGAAGGTGATCAGTGTTACAACCCATCCACCAATTGTGGCACTGCCGGTTTGATTGACCCGGTGGCGGTTATTCCGCAGCCGGATGCGCAATCCATTACTGGGGGTTATGTATATCGGGGCAACGATATTCCCGGCCTTGTCGGTCAATATGTGGTGGCCGATTTTGTTACCGGTCGCCTATGGACTCTGGAAGAAGATGGCGAAGGTCAATTTGCGTTGGTGTTGCTCGAAGAAACCGGCATGAACATCGCGTCCTTTGCGGAGGATATGGCGAGCG
Organism: Cellvibrio sp. PSBB006; assembly: GCF_002162135.1. Lineage (NCBI taxonomy): Bacteria > Pseudomonadati > Pseudomonadota > Gammaproteobacteria > Cellvibrionales > Cellvibrionaceae > Cellvibrio > Cellvibrio sp. PSBB006. The sequence continues at coordinate 4,820,369 of NZ_CP021382.1, forward strand.
AATTGTATTTGGTTACCCACAACGGACAAATTCATCGGCTAGATCCGGCCGGTTCTGCCAGCGATAATTTCCCCCGTTTGTTGTCGCAAACCGGTTGTGTTGATGCGACAGATCCGACCCAACCCGCGAGCGGTTTAATTCCTTACACGGTCAATGCGCCTTTCTGGTCAGACGGTGCGGACAAACAGCGCTGGCTCGCTTTGCCCGATAATACCACCATTACCATCAACGGTGATCACGATTGGGAATTTCCCAACGGCAGCGTGCTGGTAAAAAATTTCCACCTGAATGAGCGCTTGATTGAAACGCGTTTGTTTATGCGGCACGACGATGGTCAGTGGGCCGGTTATTCCTATGAATGGAATGAGAGCGGCACCGACGCCGACTTGGTGTTGGGCGGTAAGGTTGTCGATGTGGAAGGGCAGTCGTGGATTTATCCCAGTAGCAGTGAGTGTCTGCAATGTCATACAGCGGCGGCCGGTTTCAGTCTCGGCCTTGAAACCGCGCAATTAAATGGCGATATGACTTATCCGCAAACCGGGCGCACCGCTAATCAATTAATTACTCATGATGCTATTGATACATTGAGCGAGTCTTTGAGCGATACCCCGGATAATTTGCCACGCTTGGTGAATCCCGCCGATACATCCGCTGGATTGGATGACCGAGCGCGCGCCTATTTGCATACCAATTGTGCGCAGTGCCATCGCCCTGATGGACCCACCAATGTCAATCTGGATTTGCGTTACACCACGGCGCTGGCGGATATGAATGTTTGTAACGTAGCGCCGCAAAACGGTGACCTTGATATTGGAGATGCACAACTGTTCGCGCCCGGTGCGCCGGAGCGTTCGTTGTTGCTGCAACGCATGCAGCGCCGCGATGCCCTGGGTATGCCGCCCTTGGGTAGCAATATCGTTGATGAAGCGGGTGCGGCGTTGATCGAAGAATGGATCGCCAGTATCAGCAGTTGCCCATAATGTTTTGCAGCGGTTTGTGAAGCGCGACCGTTTTTATCATGCCGGCTGCGGCAGCCTTCGCAGTCGGTTTAATGGTGTGCTGGTAGCATGCCGTTTATATAGAGAACCTAAATGCCAGGGAATTGTTAAGGCGGAACTGACAAAAAATCGGTGCCTTATGATGATTAAATTCTGCCCCCCATTAATGTTGTGCGCGTGCGTCTCTCTTCTGGTTGCCTGCGGTGGTTCGTCCGGTGACGATGACGATTCTCCGGGTAATCCTTCCTCTTCATCAACCTCCAGTTCAAGTTCGAGTGCAAACTCAAGCTCAAGTAGCCAACCATCAGAGTTCGGTGCGCCGCAAAATCTCAGTGCTGCACCGGGTAATGCGTCGGTGACGCTGGATTGGGGCGCGGTTAGTTCGGCGGACAGCTACCATATTTATTACGCGACTGAACCCAATATCCAGCCGGATAACATTGCCGCTTATGACAACGGCACCTGGATTGAGGATGTAACCCCGCCTTATCAAATTACCGAACTCACCAACGGCACCACTTACTATTTTGTGGTAACGGCGGTGGATGGCGACATGGAAAGTGATCCCAGTGCGGAAGTCAGCACCACACCGTCTGCGGTGGATATTACACGGCAACCGACTGTGTACGAAGTGCTTGTATTGGAGTTGGTTAACCGCGCGCGCTTTGATCCGGAAGCGGAAGCCGATCGTTATGATATTGATTTAAATGAAGGGATCAATGGTGATCCAATTTCATCCGCACGCAAGCCGCCGCTTGCGTTTAATCTGGAATTAATTGAAGCCGCGCGCGTACACAGCGAGTGGATGCTCGATGCGGATGTATTCAGTCACACAGGCGAGGGTGGCAGTTCACCGACGCAACGGATGGATGAGGCAGGCTACAACTTCAGTGGCAGTTGGTCCTCTGGCGAAAATATTTCCTGGAGCGGTAACAGTGGCAGCAATATTAATCTGACCGACGCGGCTTATAACCATCATCGTGGACTTTTTCGCTCATCGGGCCATCGCCTAAATATTCTCAGCACTGGTTTTCGCGAAATTGGTATTGGCCATAAAGACGGTTATTTCCTTGCTGACGGCACTAATTGGCGCGCGTCCATGCTGACTGAGAATTTCGCCCGCTCCGGCTCCGGTTATTTTCTTACCGGTGTGGTGTATGAAGATACGGATGAAGATGGGATGTACAGCGTGAATGAAGGCTTGTCCGGCATTACCTTGACTGTGGATGGAAGCTCTCATGCGGTATTTGAGACGGGGGCTTACACGGTGCCGTTAGCCAATGGTGTGTATGACATCACGGTGAGTGGTGAAGCCTTGGGCTCGCCGGTGAATTACACCGTTGAAGTGGATGGGGCGAATGTTAAGTTTGATGTGATTAAGTCGGGTAGTGCGGTTGATATTAATACCTGGTGATCGTGCTTGGCGGTTCTGTTGTCGGATTACGCCTGCGGCTAATCCGACATGCCTTTACTCAAACCTTAATCCCTCCCTTAAAAAACAACCCTCCACGCCACCCAAAAAATCCACCAAAAACTTCCAGCGCTAGCACACCCTCCCGGAATCCTTTCTAAGCCATTGAAAACAAAAACATTAACCCGCGTCCCTCTTTGGTGAAACAAAAGTGACACATATCATGTTGGGTCAAAATCAAAACTGGGACGAACTTTTCCCAGTTTTTGGTGAATATGGGAATGAAGGGATTCAAACAAAAATAAGCAGGGACCAGCAAGATCATCCATAGATATCAACGAAACAATAATCATAAAAATGTAAAACCAGAGGTTGAACAACGACGATTCACCAACCAGAAAAATAACGATGCTTTTGTTATAGCGCCCATCTGTCGCGCACAAGGACTATGCCGTTTTCCGAACTGTCATACAGCTCGGCCGTAGTTTGCTGCGCGTTTTTTTCCGGGGTGGATTAAACCAACAACATAAACATAAGTAAGGAAGGATGTAATGAAATTACCTCCACTATTGCTCAGTCTTTTTTTTGCTGCCGCAACAGCATCCGCGCAAACCAATCCACCGCCAAGCACCACACCGACGAGTAGCGCTGTGAGTGTGGGTGCGGGTAGCTATCTCAGCGCTTGGGACAGTCGCATTGATGCGGCAATTCCCGATAACCGCGATGTACAAACCACGCAACATATTACTGATAACATCGCCGGCCATCCTATTCCTACGAACTCCTGGTGGAGTTCGCTGGTGTGGGAAGGCACCAATTTGCCTTGGTTGGATTGGGGGAGTCGCGGCAGTCACAACGTCAGCTATGCGCATCCGTTCGCGCTGAAAGCAGAGCGGAATGGTATGCGGCTTTATTCACCCCGAATTGAAGATTACTGGAGTGCAGATTACGCCTTTGTGGGCACCATGCCTGCACCGGTGGAAGAGTGGATTAACGGCACACCTACGCCGCTGCATCACACAGTATATTTCAAGGATCTGGATTTCGTATTGGGTAACAGTGCAGCAAACGATAATTTTGTAACCCGTGTGCACGATTACAGCGACTGGTTTATTACCGCGCGCATGGAAGCGTCGGGCGCGTCGATGGACCTGACCTTCGGCCACGGTTCTCCTTATGTATTTGCGGTTTACAACAGCGGTAATCCTACCCTGGAATTTTCCACTGACAGCACTGCGCCGGATGCAGCCAGCGCAGCAGAAATCTGGTCCGGCTCAGAAAATTCCCGTGTGATCGGATTCTCCGTGGAAGGACGAAACTACGCTGCCTTTGCACCAGAGGGCACGACCTGGAGTGGCTTGGGCACATCAACTATTACCGCCAACTTGCCGTCGGGAAAAAGATATTTTTCTGTGGCCGCTTTACCGAATCGCGCGGCCTTGGCCTACGTGGAAGACTATGCCTACAACCATATTACTGACACGCAAGTGAATTGGGATTATCGCAACAGTGACAGCAAGGTATTAACCACCTTCAACATCACCACGCAGGATTATCCCGAAAGCAATGCCAGCGGCACCTTGTTCGGTTTATATCCGCACCAGTGGCGTAATTTATCTTCTGGTGCGAATTTAACCGGCGATACCTATTTTACGCCGCGCGGCACCATGAAATTAGCCGAAGGTGAATCCTTTACCACGGCGGTAACTTTTCATGGTGTGATTCCTACATTGCCAGAACTTGAAAGCTCCGCCGATAAAACCCGCTTGGCCGGTCTGGTGAATAATGTGCGCAGTGAAAGTTTTACGCACCGTGATACCTATTACACCGGCAAACGCCTCGGCAAAATAGCGACTCTGGTTTCCCTGGCACAACAATCCGGTAATACCGCTGCCGAGACACAGTTCCTTAACGAATTAAAATGGCGTATTGAAGGCTGGTTAAAAGCGGATGTCATTGATGACCTTGAACCGTCGCCCTTTGCCAAGAATTTGTTTTACTACAACAGCAATTGGGGAACGATGCTCGGCATCGATGGTAGTTTCGGCAGCTTGACGCAATTAAACGACCACCATTTTCATTACGGTTATTTCGTGCGTGCGGCGGCGGAAATTGCACGCAACGATCATGATTGGAGCGATCAGCAAGCCTTTGGTGGCATGGTGGAATTATTGGTTCGCGATTATGGAAATTGGGAACGCCCGCGCGATTCCGCCACCAGTGCGCGGGGAAAAATGTTTCCGTTCTTGCGCAATTTCGATATCTATGCCGGACATTCCTGGGCATCGGGTCATGCGCGTTTTGGGGCGGGTAACAACAACGAATCCTCTTCCGAAGCCATGAATGCCTGGACGGCAATGATTCTGTGGGGCGAAGAAACTGGCAACACCGCATTGCGCGATGCGGGGATTTATTTGTATACCACGGAGATGACCGCAATTCAGGAATATTGGAATAACGTACACGAGGATAACTACCACCCTAATTACGATAAACCAATGGCATCTCTAGTGTGGGGCGGTAAAACAGACTACGCCACCTGGTTCAGTGGATTACCCGAAGCGATGCATGGCATTATTTTATTGCCCATTCAGTCCGGTTCTTTATACCTGGGTTTATTTCCCGATAACGTGCAGAAAAATTACGAGTTCCTTGCCAATGGCCGCACACAATTTGCGATGTGGGATGCAATCTTCTATGCCTATCAAGGCATCTATGATCCAGCGGGTGCATTGACGAACTTCAACAATAATGAAGGCCGCATGTCAGGATCGGTCAGCGGACCATCGTCTTTTACAGAAGAAGGTAATTCACTGGCCAACACCTTTACCTGGATCAAAACCTTTGAGCAATTCGGCGCAATTGATAAAAGTGTAGTGGCAGAAAATCATGCAACCTATGCCGTCTTTATCAAAGGCGATACGCGCACCTACGTTGTTTACAACGCTGACATCAGCAACAGCAAAAATGTTGAGTTCAATGATGGCATGGTAGTGAATGTAGGGCCGGGTGAGATGGAAGTGATGAGCCAATCCGGTGTGAGCACCCCATCATCCTCATCAAGCTCAGTGGCAAGTTCGACGGCCAGCAGTATTTCGAGCGAGTCGGTAAGCAGTTCGTCTGTGGCCAATCCATCGAGCTCGTCCTCGGTCAGCAGTGCATCAAGCTCCGACAGCTCATCTTCCTTTTCTTCTATTGGCACGCCGAGCGATATTGGTGTTGTCGATATAACGCCCTTGGCCAACGGCAGTGTGCAATTCAGCATTCGCTTGCCGGAAGAAAAAGATCAGGTGCACCTGTTTGCGCGGCGCAACGGCCAACAGGATTACGATGTGATTGATGTGCAAACAAAAGCCGGTGCAGAAATTAATAATGGTGACGGCACATTTACCTATCAGATCACGCGCGCCAACGTCTACGATGTCGGTGACCTGGTCGAAGCACGCTTTTATACCTACAAACCTGCCAGTGGCCAGATTTTTTATCCGGGGCCGGCAGAAGCCAGTTGGAGCAGTATGACCTACAGCGGGGGTACTAGTGTGTCATCCAGTTCAGTTGCAACCAGCAGCTCGGCGGCATCATCAACAAGCTCTGCTACGGCAGGTTATTCCGCAGCCGCCACATTACCAAATGGTGCAACCGTGGCTTACACCACTACCGCCAGCTACGCGAATGGCTCAGTGACGATTACCTTCACCACCGAAGAGAATCTTAATTGGGCCTGGTGTTTTACACCCGGCTGGAATGATATGGCACGCACCAGCGGCAATAGCTTTGAGGTTGTTATTCCCAATCAACAGGTGGGTAGTACGTTGACGTATTATTTTACGGTTAACACCGCGACGCGCGGCGAGGGCAATAATGTGTCTGCGCCGCATTCGTGGGTAATTCAATAATCAGCTGAGTGATCGTGAACCGGTTAGCTCCGCAGGAGTTAACCGGTTTTCTGTATGGCAAGGCCGAAGTAAAATTAAATGTTTTCCAGCGACACTCGATAGATCTTATAACGATTTTCCTGCCGCTCGGGATTCCAGTCGCCGCCGATAACGTGGATATTTTTTAATCCCAACTTTTCCATATCGTCCAATGAGTAATACCAACCCCTGAACCCGGTTTTTTGATAGATGTGATAAACACTTTCCTGACCCAGGGTGGTAATTTTTTGCGCTACTGAAATGGCCTGATAAAAATCGGCTTCCCGCTTTCTGTTGGATTCTATATAAGCCTTTAATTGTTGCTCCACATCTTCGCGCACCTTTTCCCGTTGTTCCGCAGGAATCCGGGTCAAGGTGGCATTCATCTGCGCCATATTAAAACTGTCACTGGACGCACCGCCATGAAAACCTATGATGGCGTCCTTGCCGAGGATTTTTTTCACACCGGCAGTAAAGATGTAGTTCGCGCAGGACGAAAAACAAAATTCATCCACGCGCACGTCCAGGCGTTGCTGGTGGGTCCATTCTCCCAGTGCTAAACCCACATCAATCGGGCCGCCAGGGCTGCGAATGGAGAGCAGGGTCGGTTTGACGGTAGCCTTTTCATACAGCGCAAATACCTTGGAATTGGCTTCAGCTGTCAGTCCGCCGCGATAGATGATTTGGTGGCCATCAAGTCGGACTTGCGTGGATGCGCTAACAACCTGCGCGCTGCAAAAAAAATAGATCAGAGTAATCAACGTGAGCGCCATCCTGGGTTTTACCCGGCGCGAATAATTCCTGGCGGACTTGAAAAGAGAAATAACCATAGTGACTAAACGGTGTGGTAATCGGTATGGATAGAGATTAAATCGTTCATCGGCTGTCTTTGTCATGAGAGAGAATGTGCCACATTCTACAAAAAATTCAATGACATTCGGTTGATTCGCGCGCGATCTCTGTCAGACCACCAGGCATTTTGCAAATTATGGCGTATCACTTGCTAAACATGCCTTGCAAGCCAAACGGTTTCGATCTACAACCTTCTCTTGCTAACTCCCTCCCCATGTTGGTCGCGATTTATTCTATGTCGCCGAACCACGATAACTGCGTCATATCATCATCACTTCAAAAGGATACCGTCATGACACATATGCAAGGGTTTGATGTAAAAGGAAAGGTGATTTATTTTCTGTTGTTGTTCATAGGTGCTCTCGTTTCCGTTCAACAAGTGCAGGCCAGTTTACCTTATTGTGCCGATATTTTTAGCAACGGTGTGCAGACCTTTGGCCCTGGCAGCTACGTTCATTTTGATTACAACGCGCAGGTGGTGAATGCCTCCTCTGCCGAACTTAATACCTTGGGTGTACAAAACAACGCCTGGTCGATTCGTAAAAGTTGTGCGCCTGAAACGTGTAGTGCGACGGGCATTGAGCTGCCCAGGTTGGTGGATGATCGTGAATATATGACCGGTTCTTCTGTTGAAGTCGTGATACCGGCCAAGAAAAAAATAACGGTTGGCAACGGTGACATCAATCACTTCGGTCGCGTTGCTGTATCGGAATGGGCGACGGCTGAATTTTCAACAAATCACAATGTGTATGTAATTGATCGATTGCATGTGGGTTATAAAAGTTCAGTGCGCTTGCCGGCTGGTGAGTACTGGGTTCGGGATTTACGGCTGGAAGTTGAAAGCCGGATCGATGTGATGGGGGAGGGCACAGTCAATCTCTACGTGATTGATTCTTTGCTGGTTCCACTGAATGTCAAGCTGAACGAAAATACCAAAAACCCGGCGCAGATGACCATCTATACCTACAGTGCGTCCGAGTTTTATGTGGGCAGTCAAACCTATGCATTTATCCGCACCGACAATGAAGTCTTTATGCATCATCGCGCGCGCATAAATGGCGGTGTATTAGCACAATTTATTGATATGCGCACCGAGAGCCAGGTTGTATATAACGCGGCAGCAGCGCAGACATTGGACTTTAAAAATATCTGTCGTGCATCCAGTGGTTACCCTATACCAACCACTGAATTTGCCAATATCAGTTACCCGGATACTACCGAAGAACCGTTTGTCGTGATTACCGGTGAGGTGCATAGCTTTTGGGACGCGAGCGATTTAATGCTGATGGTCGGTAGTGAACCGGTGGCATTGATTCGCGTGCGGGACGGAGTCTATCGCTTTGAGGTGACCTACTATTTGCCTGGCTGGTATAACCGTTTTGACATTTCACTGGATTCGCCCAACGGTTATCTGGAGCATCGGGGAACAGTGACCTATCACCCTGCGGAAGTTTATGTGGAGATTGATCCTGAAGATCTACAAACGGATGCAGAAACGATTACCTTAACCGGCACTTTCGGCATACCGGGGCCGCAGCATAATATTGAATGGCATGGGCTGGTGCTGGTTGCAGATCACTTGCCCAGTGAACTGCCAGTAACTATCACTGAAGTGACAGAAAACAGCGGACGCTTTTCAGTTGAGGCGCCGTTGGTTCCCGGTGACAACTATTTTTCGGTTCGTGTGATAAACACGCCGGGTGAAATTCCCTGGGAAAGTGGGATCTCTATTTTCCGGACCTCTGGATTCGAGTAAATCAAATATTCATCAGGCCTTGGCGAGACAACGGATCGCCACGGCCGCTGCCGAGGTACGATTTTCTACGCCGAGTTTGCGGAATATTTGCTCCAGGTGTTTGTTGACTGTGCGTGGGCTCATCTCCAGAATCTGGCCGATTTCGCGATTGGTTTTTCCGTTGGCAATCCACAACAGCACATCGGCTTCGCGACCGGTCACTGCAAATTGTTGCTTGAATGCATCAGTCGCGGCGGCCGGTTTCGGGGTATCGCTCAAGCGTAGTAAATATTCTTTATTATCCACCAACGCAAGAAATTCAACGCTCAATGTGCGTGGCAAGAAATTAAAACTGAGGCTGTGACCGCCCTCCGGTTTGTGCGCAAGCCATTCGCGCAAAGCCAGGCTGATAGCTGCGCGTTGCGTCGGTTCATCGGCGCCGGCGGTTTGCAACAGGTGATGCACTTGCGGCGTCGCCCATAATAAATGTCCTTGCTGATCAGTGGCCAATAAAAACTGGCCGGCAGTATCCAGCGCACTGCGCGCACTTTGGGTCATGCGTGCATTGGTAAGATGCACACGCATACGCGCAACCAATTCTTCGGCGTTGATCGGTTTGGTGATGTAATCCACTCCGCCCGCGCCCAATCCCATCACCACATGTTCGGTATCACTGAGGCCGGTCATAAAGATAATTGGCACATTGGCCAGGTCGGGGTTTTGTTTCAAGCGCCGACAAGTTTCAAAGCCATCCATATTGGGCATGATTGCATCGAGCAGGATAATATCCGGCGTAATGTTTTGTGTAATCGTTAACGCCTGTGCGCCCTCCAGGGCAACCAATACGGTGAAGGCGGCGTCTTCCAGGACATCGTTAAGCATATGGATACTATCAATCGCATCATCGACGACTAATACCACAGGACGCTGTTTTTTATGGTTGTTCATAACTGACACCCGTTGATTCTGTTGTGTGTTTGCCCAGCAGTGTGATGATCTTTTCAAACTGAAAATTGTTGACGAAGGTTTTGATATGTTCAATAAAGCCCGGCTGCGCCTGACGATCTTGCTCCATCTGTTGCAGGTAATCCTGTAAACCTTTTTTGTGGCCGATAATGGCTAACTCGCGTAACCGCTTGATATGAATGTCGTCCGGGAGCTGTAAAACAGGGATTGCCGGAGCGGGTGTTTGAACAGTATTGCTTGCCGGCGATTTTTCATAACACCAGGTTAAATTTAATAAGCGACCGATATGCTCCAGCAGCAAATTGAGCCGCACCGGTTTTATCACATAGGCATCGTGCAGCGGTGGCCTATCCGTGGCGTCTTTGGGGCGATTACGGCCTTCGCTGGCATCGGCAGATACCATAATAATCGGTGCGTGATAACCGGCTGCGCGCAACTGCGCGGCCAATTCCCAACCATTCAGGCCGGGCATGGATACATCCAGCAGGATTAAATCCGGGCAGGCGCCGTTGTCAGTTTCCTGTTGCAGTTGTTCCATCGCCAGCAGCGAGTTGCCCACTTCACTGATATTAAAACCGAGCGGCATTAACATGGCGCGTAACAATTGCCGATGCGGTGCTTCGTCGTCGACCACCATCAGGTTGCGCACTTTGCCGCGATAACCATAGATGGTTTGTGCCGGTGCGGTAATTGATTCCGGCAGCGGTTTGCTCACACTCGACAGCATCAAGCTGGCTTTGAATAAACTGCCTTGCCCCGGTGTACTTTTAACGGAAATATCACCGCCCATAATTTCGGCAAGCAAACGGGTAATGGTTAAACCCAAACCGGTTCCCAGCGCCGTGCAGCCAGGTTTACGCACGCGCTCAAAGGGGCGGAAGATGCGTTCAATATCTTCAGACGCAATCCCTTCGCCGGTATCCAGCACACTGAACTCCGCCACCTGATTGCGATAACGCAAGGTAAAGCTGACCTTGCCTTGTTCCGTGTATTTAATCGCGTTGGATAACAGGTTGATTAAAATCTGTCGCAGACGTTTTTCATCGGTATGCACAAATTCCGGTAAGCGATCATTACAGTGGTATTCAAATATCAAGCCTTTGGCTTCTGCCTGCAAACGAAACATGTTCACCAGTTGGTCCATCAACACTGCGAGACGCACCTGATCTTTATGCAAATCAAGACGGCCTGCTTCAATCTTGGATATATCCAGCAGGCCTTCAATCAAATCCGCTAAATGCTCGCCACTGCGGCGAATCACTGCCAGGGCATCTTTGCGATTCGCTGGCATGGCCGGATCTTTTTCTAACAATTGTGTGTAGCCCAGCACTGCATTCAATGGCGAACGCAATTCGTGGCTGATGCCAGTCAGGTAACGGCTTTTGGCAAGGTTCGCCGCTTCGGCGTGCTCCTTGGCTTCTTGCAGTGCTTTATCGGTCCGTTCGTGGGCAACAATTTCTTCCATCAGCAAACGGGTTTGGCGTTGGGTTTCTTCCTGTGCAACCACACGGCTTTCGTGAGCCAATACAAATAACCAACTCACCACGCCGGTGATAATCACCAACAGAAAAAAGACTTTCCACAGGGTGGTAGCCAGCAATTGCGCCGTCGCAATATCTTCCGTCAGCGTTTGGAAATAAATCATCGATAACAGCACAGCGGATAAGCCGTTGATGATGATCACCAGTGTCAGAAAATGGCCGATACGTGAATTAATATTCGGTGTCAGCCACTCCGGTAAAAACGCGGTAAAGAATCCGCGCAACTGTTCAGCGTAGCCAGCGCCGGGTTTACAGTGGTCGTTACAGCGCGCATCGAGGGAGCAGCACAATGAACAGATATGACCAGCGTAAGCAGGGCAGTAGGTGACATCCTCGCGCTCGAATTTATGTTCGCAAATACAACAATGGACGGTGCCATCGATAGTGCTGATCTCCACCACCGGCCGCGCAATGTAGTAACGCCCCTTGGTGCCCCAAGCGATAAGCGGAGCAATAATCAGCGAAGCCAGGAGTGCAATGAAATGAGACAAGGCTTGCGCGATGTCACCGAACGCGCCAGTGTGGCAAGTTATACCAATCGCGGAGGCGAGTAACATCGCACCGAAACCGACAGGGTTGATGTCGTACAAGTGGGCGCGTTTAAATTCGATATGTTTTGGGCTAAACCCCAGAGGTTTATTGATCACCAGATCCGCGACCAAGGCGCCGAGCCAGGCCACCGCCACAATCCCGTAAACCCCCAGGGTTTGTTCCAGCGCGTGGTAAACGCCAAGCTCCATCAACAGCAACGCGATGGTGACATTAAACACCAGCCACACCACTCGGCCGGGATGGCTGTGGGTTAAGCGCGAGAAAAAATTCGACCAGGCAATGGAGCCCGCATAAGCATTGGTGACATTAATCTTTAGCTGACACAGGATCACAAAAATCCCGGCCACCGCCAGCGACACTTCCGGTGAATAGGTGATGTAACTGAACGCCACCATATACATCCGCGTCGGATCGGCGGATTCCAATAATGGCACGCCGTGATTAAGCGCCAATACCGCAAGAAAAGAACCGGCCAGAATTTTTAGCACACCGATAACAATCCAACCCGGCCCACCGGCCATCAACGCGCACCACCAACGCACGCGCGTCTCCGGCGTCGGCGCCGGCAGGAAACGCAAAAAATCCACCTGCTCACCGATCTGTGCAATCAACGAAAACATCACCGCCGACGCCGCACCGAAAAACAAAATATTTACACCGGGAATCGTATCCGCATCCGCTTTCTGCTCAGTACCGGTAAACGCCGTCCAACTCTCCACCGCACTCGCGTCGATATAAATAATAAAAACAAACGGCAACAACTGCAGCACCACCCACACCGGCTGGCTCCACAACTGAAAGCGACTGATAAACGTAATCCCGTGAGTCACCAACGGAATTACCACCAGTGCGCTGATCAAATAGCCATACACCAGTGGAATATCAAACAACAGCTCCAACGCCATCGCCATGATCGCCGCTTCCAGCGCGAAAAAAATAAACGTAAACGACGCATAGATTAACGACGTAATCGTCGACCCGATATAACCAAACCCCGCCCCACGCGTCAGCAGATCAATATCCACCCCATACTTCGCCGCGTAATAACTGATCGGAATCGCCGTCAAAAAAATAATCAACCCAACCGTACAAATCGCCGCCACCGCATTATTAAAACCATAATGCAGCGTAATCGCCCCACCAATCGCCTCTAACGCCAAAAACGAAATCGCCCCCAGTGCCGTCGTAGCCACCCGCGCCCGCGACCACCGCCGCGCACTCTTCGCCGTAAAACGCAAGGCGTAGTCTTCCAGAGTCTGGTTAGCGACCCACTGGTTGTAATTACGTCGTACGCGAAAGATGTGTTGCTTGGCTGTCATGGAGTTTCCTAAGGAACCGCTGAAAAATTACCTGCGTTGCCATCGCGGCGTTAAAAACAGACTCAAAATGCTCATTTACTCTAGTAAACTCCGCTTTCTCGCCTGTTTTTGCCTTGCGCTGGCTGCCTCGCAAACATTTTCCAGCGGTTCCTTAAAGTCATTCTTCCAGGAAAAAAACTCTCCCTGCGCAAGCGAGTGAAGTGTTTTGGTGCGCTTTAAATGGCTGTTGCTCTTTGTTAGTGCTCCGTGCCGAGATTCATCCGTTTCCCCACCATCTGTTCCGCTACTTATCTGTTCGATCAACCCACACCAAATACCTCTATCAAAACCCATACCACATGGAATTTACCTCGTACTTGCAGCATGTCTTCGGTAGTTGTTTCTGTGACCGTCAACGGCAAGGATGCCGGTGCCGAGCCTACAGGGACGTATTCACGGCGTGTCACAGAAACAACTACCGAAGGCATGCCCCACAAAATCCCTTTTTATAACGCGCCCGAAAATAACCCCATTCCCCACCCCAAGGTATGCGTCAAATGACGTACCCCCATAGGGTATTTGTCGAATGGGCGCAGCACCCCACTCACCGCACAATAAAAACCGTGGGCACACCGTGTCTGTACCTGGGAACGCAACACCAACACCGAAAAAATCCCCCGGCTTTTCAATAATCAAAGAGGAAAGACCATGCGTAGGCAACAAATCAGAACCGGCAGCTCACGCTCGCCGATACTCAACACGCTAAAAACCCTGGCCGCATCACTCGCACTGATCGCCGCCACCACACACGCAGCCGACGTCAACACCACCGGTCTCGCCGTCACCGACGACACCGTCAAAGTCGGCATCCTCCACTCCGTCACCGGCACCATGGCCATCAGCGAAACCGGCTCCGTACAAGCCGAAAAACTCGCCATCGAACAAATCAATGCCATGGGCGGCGTGCTCGGACGTAAGATCGAATTTATCCAGGAAGATGGCGCGAGCGACTGGCCAACCTTCGCCGAAAAGTCGCGCAAACTGTTAGTAAACGACAAAGTTGCCGCCGTGTTCGGCTGCTGGACTTCCGCATCGCGCAAAGCCGTACTGCCGATCTTCGAACAATACAACGGCATGCTCTACTACCCGACTTTCTACGAAGGTCTGGAGCAATCACCTAACGTGATTTACACCGGTCAGGAAGCCACGCAACAAATTATTGCCGGTATCGATTGGGTGGTAAAAAACAAAGACGCAAAAACCTTTTACCTGCTCGGCTCGGACTATATCTGGCCGCGCACCTCCAACAAGATCGCACGTAAGCACATCGAAAAACTGGGCCTGAAAGTTGTGGGTGAAGAATATTACCCGCTGGGCCACACGCAATTTAACTCGGTAATCAACAAGATCAAACTGCGTAAACCCGACGTGATCTACGCGATTGTGGTCGGCGGTTCCAACGTGGCCTTCTACAAACAATTGAAAGCCGCCGGTATTGATATGACCAAAGAAAAACCGCTGGTGTTAACCATCTCTGTGACCGAAGACGAAATTCTCGGTATCGGTGGTGAAAACATGGTGGGTGCTTACGCGGCCATGAAATACTTCCAAAGCCTGCCCAACGAAAACAACCAGGCGTTTGTTAAAGCCTTTAAAGAACGCTGGGGCGATGACATTGTAATTGGTGACGTAACCCAAGCCGCTTATCTCGGCCCCTGGTTGTGGAAAGCAGCGGTAGAAAAAGCGGGCTCGTTTGATATCGACAAAGTGCGCGCCGCATCGCCCGGTATTGAATTAACCACCGCGCCGGAAGGCTACGTGAAGATTCACCCCAACCATCACCTCTGGTCCAAAACCCGTATCGGTCACGCCCAAAGTGACGGTCAATATAAAGTCGTCTATGAGACCAAAGAGTTGATCGAACCCGATCCATTCCCCAAAGGCTACCAGTAACAGAAGTAGGTCGGATTGCGCCGTGCACCGCGGCGTAATCCGACAGAACAAACGGGAAGAACACCTTAAAACTCAACATGATGATCCACCCGCACTTTATCAAACATCAAACCGCGCCAAGCCGCGCACTCCACAGAGGACATGCGAATGTTTGCTGACTACAGCACCTCGGAATTAATGTCGATCTTTGCGATGCAAGGCTTCGCCGGATTGATTCTGTTTTCCGTCTTTGTCCTGATGGCACTGGGATTAGCCATCATCTTTGGACAAATGGGCGTAATTAACATGGCGCACGGCGAGTTTATGATTCTCGGTGCTTACATTACTTATTTAACCTCGCAGGTTTTCTCGAATCACTTACCGGATTTTTTCAGTTTTTATTTCTTACTCGCGATGGTGCTCGCCTTCCTTGTCACCGCCGCCCTGGGCGCGCTGGTGGAATGGAGCATGATTCGCTTTTTATACAACCGCCCGCTGGACACGCTGCTCGCCACCTGGGGGTTGAGCCTAATCCTGCAACAACTCTATCGCACCGTATTCGGCGCTCGTGAAGTGGGCGTAACCCTGCCGGATTGGCTGATGGGTTCCTATCAAATTTCCGACACCATTGAAGTGCCGATCAACGGTATTTTTGTGATGTGTCTGGCGCTGGGTATTTCGCTTGCAGTAGCGATCCTGATGTATCGCTCGCGCTGGGGAATCCAGGTACGCGCCGTTGTACAAAATCGCGCGATGGCCGGTGCCGTCGGCATCAATACGGCCAAGGTTGATCGCATTACTTTTGCGTTGGGTTGCGGCATTGCCGGTGTTGCCGGTAGCGCGTTTACGATGATCGGTTCCACCGGCCCGACATCGGGGCAGCTCTATATTGTTGATACCTTTTTAGTGGTGGTGTTCGGTGGTGCCACCAGTTTGCTGGGCACGATTGCATCGGCGTTTGGCATTTCGCAAGCGCAATCCACCATGGAATTTTTTATAAGTGGCTCTATGGCCAAAGTACTTACCTTGTTGTTTGTCGTACTGATTCTGATGGTGCGTCCGCAAGGTTTGTTTACCCTCAAAGTTCGTCGTTAGGGAGACCTCAGTCATGTCGTATCAAGGTTTGCGTTCCCTGTTACCGAAAAATGAATTGTGGGGCTTTGTGATTTTGGCGCTGCTGCTGGTTGTGGTGCTGCCGCTGAGCATGGATATTTTTCGTTTGAATCTGGTAGGTAAGTATTTAACCTACGCGTTTGTTGCCGTTGGTTTGGTGTTGTGCTGGGGCTATGGCGGCATTCTGAGTTTAGGGCAGGGCGTGTTTTTTGGTTTGGGCGGCTACATCATGGCGATGTTTCTCAAGCTGGAAGCGTCTGATCCTGAAAGTACCAAGATTCAATCCACACCCGGCATTCCGGATTTTATGGACTGGAACCAGATTACCGAGCTGCCGTTTTTCTGGGAACCCTTCTACAGTTTTACCTTCACGCTACTGGCGATTATCGTGATTCCGTCGATCTTTGCTTACATCATCGGTGCTGCGATGTTCAAGCGGCGGGTGGGCGGGGTTTACTTTGCGATTATCACCCAGGCGATTGCCGCGATCCTCACGATCCTGATTATCGGCCAGCAAGGTTATACCGGCGGCGTAAATGGTATTACCGATTTGCGCACCTTGCACGGTTGGGATATCCGTACCGATAGCGCCAAATATGTATTTTATTTTGTGTGCGTGTTCATGTTGTTTGTGTGTTTGTTCATCGCGCAGTTCATTCGCAAAAGTAAACTGGGTCGTCTGTTGGTGGCGATGCGCGATAAGGAAGATCGCGTGCGCTTCTCCGGTTACGACGTAGCCAACTTTAAAATTTTTGTGTTCTGTGTCGGGGCTACCTTTGCTGCTATCGGCGGTGCCATGTTTACCTTGCAAGTCGGGTTTATGTCACCGACCCTGGTGGGCATCGTGCCGTCGATTGAGATGGTGATCTTCTGTGCAGTGGGCGGTCGCTTGTCAATCATCGGCGCCGTTTACGGCGCGCTGCTGGTGAATTGGGCCAAGACGTCTTTCTCCGAAAGTTTTCCTGAACTCTGGTTGTTCGCCATGGGCGGATTATTTATCGCGGTGGTGATGGCGTTTCCGAATGGACTTGCCGGACTCTACAACGTCTATGTGGCGCCACGCGTAAAACCGCTGCTGGCAAAACTGCTGATAAAAAAATCCCCCACGCCGAAAACTTCCGCATCCAGCCTGAATGAAGGAGCTCTCCATGACCCCCAGTAATACAGATTATGTGCTTGCGGTTGAAGGGCTCACCGTTTCCTTCGATGGCTTTAAAGCTGTAAACGATTTGAGTTTCTATGTGGATGAAAATGAAATCCGCGTGATCATCGGCCCGAATGGTGCCGGTAAAACCACCGTGCTTGATTTAATTTGCGGTCGCACCAAAGCAACGGAAGGATCGATACGATTTCGCAATCGCGAACTCACCCGGATGAAAGAGCACGACATCGTTAAAGCCGGTATCGGGCGTAAATTTCAAACGCCGTCAATCTATGGCGACTTAACGGTGTTTGAAAACCTGGAGATTTCTTTTCCGCGCGGTCGTTCGGTATTCGGTGCGCTGGCGTTTAAGCGCGATGCGGAAGTCATCAACAAAGTCAACGAAGTGGCGGAGATGATTTTTCTCAGTGATCAGCTGCACAGGCAAGCGGAACTGCTCAGTCACGGCCAAAAACAATGGCTGGAAATCGGCATGTTATTAATTCAGGACCCGGAATTATTGATGCTGGACGAACCCGTGGCGGGTATGTCGGTCGGCGAGCGGCAACAAACGGCTGAACTGCTACGCAAAATCACCAAAAATCGTTCGGTGATTGTGATTGAGCACGATATGCAATTCGTTGCGCAGATCGCCGATAAAGTCACCGTGTTACACCAGGGGAAAATCCTCGCCGAAGGCTCCGCCGAAAAGGTGAAGCTGGACCCGAAAGTGATTGAAGTCTATCTCGGCCATTAAGAGGGCAACATCATGCTTGCAGTATCGGATTATCGTGTGTGTTATGGCCAGAGTGAAGTGTTACACGGCTTGAATTTTTCTGTCGCGCCCAACGAGATTGTGGCCATCCTCGGCCGCAACGGCATGGGCAAAACCACCCTGATGAAGTCACTGATGGGGGTAATTCCCAGCGCCGGTGGCAGCGTGAAATTGCAGGATAAGGAGATGTCGTCGCTCAAGAGCTACCAGCGCGTTGCCAACGGCTTCGGTTTTGTCCCCCAGGGGCGGATGATTTTCTCCAGCATGACCGTCAAGGAAAATATTGAAACGGGTTTAACCACCTCAAAGAAAAAAACAGTCCCGCGCGACCTGTATGACATGTTCCCGGTACTGCTGGAGATGCGCAACCGTCGCGGCGGCAACCTTTCCGGCGGTCAGCAGCAACAGCTCGCCATTGCCCGCGCACTGGCCAGTGACCCGAAATTGTTGCTCCTGGATGAACCCACCGAAGGCATCCAACCTTCGATCATCCGTGAAATGGGCCGCACCCTGAAACACATTCGCGACCAGCGTGGACTGTCAATTGTCGTTTCAGAACAAGTACTTAGCTTCGCTTTGGATATTGCTGACCGGATTCTGGTCATCGAAAAAGGCGAGATCGTCCACGAAGAGCTGCGCGCCACCGTCGACGAAGCCAAAGTCGCCTCATACCTCTCGGTATAGCACCTCCAACTCAATCCCTTCACTAGCCCCGCGTAGGTCGGATTAGCCAAAGGCGTAATCCGACTTTCCTGGCCGCCTAAACAACGAATTTTATTCCTTTCTATGCGGTAAATTCGAACAACTTCCTGTATATTACGCCGCTATTTTCCAACCCAGCTTACACGAGAGTCCTATGACTGACTTATCCCTTTACAGAAACATTGGTATCTTCGCCCACGTTGATGCCGGTAAAACCACCACTACCGAGCGTATCCTCAAGCTCACCGGTAGAATCCACAAACTTGGCGAGGTTCACGAAGGTGAATCCACAACCGACTTTATGGAGCAGGAAGCTGAGCGCGGTATTACCATTCAGTCAGCAGCAGTGAGCTGTTTCTGGAAAGGCAACCGCTTCAACGTCATCGACACCCCCGGACACGTTGACTTCACCGTTGAAGTGTACCGCTCATTGAAAGTACTGGATGGCGGTATCGGCGTATTCTGTGGTTCTGGCGGCGTTGAGCCTCAGTCAGAAACCAACTGGCGCTACGCAAACGATGCGGAAGTATCCCGCCTGATCTTCGTCAACAAGCTTGACCGTATCGGCGCTGACTTCCTGCGTGTTACCGACCAGGTGAAAAAAGTTCTGGGCGCCAAGCCACTGATCATGACCCTGCCAATAGGCCGCGAAGACACCTTCGTAGGCGTGGTTGATTTGTTGACCCGTAAAGCCTACGTGTGGGACGAAACCGGTCAGCCTGAAAATTACACCATCACCGACGTACCAGCCGACATGGTTGACGACGTTGAGATGTACCGCGATCAATTGGTTGAGAACGCAGTTGAAGTAGACGACGACCTGATGATGGCCTATATGGAAGGCGAACAACCTTCTATTGAAGACATCAAGCGTTGCGTCCGTAAAGGTACCCGCGACCTGGCATTCTTCCCCACTTACTGTGGCTCTGCCTTCAAAAACAAAGGTATGCAGCTGCTGTTGGACGCGGTAGTGGATTACCTGCCGGCTCCAACCGAAGTTAACCCACAACCGTTGACTGACGAAGAAGGTAACGAAACCGGCAAGTACGCGATCGTTTCTGCCGCTGAGCCATTCCGCGCTCTGGCGTTCAAGATCATGGATGACCGTTTCGGTGCCCTGACCTTCGTGCGTATCTACTCCGGTGTATTGAACAAGGGTGACACCATCCTCAACTCCTTCACCGGCAAGACCGAACGCGTTGGTCGTATGGTGGAGATGCAGGCGAACGAGCGTACCGACCTGACCACGGCTCAAGCGGGCGACATTATCGCTATCGTCGGTATGAAGAACGTACAGACCGGTCACACCCTGTGTGATCCGAAGCACCCCTGTACCCTTGAACCGATGATCTTCCCTGAGCCGGTAATCTCTATTTCGGTAACCCCGAAAGATAAAGGCGGCGTTGAGAAGATGGGTATTGCGATCGGCAAGATGGTTGCAGAAGACCCGACTTTCCGCGTTGAAACGGATGTCGACTCAGGCGAGACCATCCTGAAAGGTATGGGCGAACTGCACCTCGATATTAAAGTAGACATTCTGAAACGTACCTACGGCGTTGAGTTGGTTGTTGGTCAACCACAGGTTGCCTACCGCGAAACCATTACCCGCGAGATCGAAGACAGCTACACCCACAAGAAGCAATCAGGTGGTTCTGGTCAGTACGGTAAGATCGACTACCGTATCAAGCCCGGTGAGCCAAACACCGGCTTCAAGTTCAACACCACAGTGGTTGGTGGTAGCGTTCCGAAAGAATTCTATCCCGCCATTGAAAAAGGCTTTAAGTCAATGATGGGCACGGGTCCTTTGGCCGGCTTCCCGGTACTGGACGTTGAGATCGAACTGTTCGACGGTGCGTTCCACGCCGTTGACTCCTCGGCCATCGCGTTTGAAATCGCCGCTAAAGGCGCTTTCCGTCAGTCCATGCCAAAAGCTGGTCCGCAGTTGCTTGAACCCATCATGAAAGTTGACGTGTACAGCCCGGAAGATCACGTAGGTGATGTGATCGGTGACCTGAACCGTCGTCGCGGCATGATCTCTGGCCAGGAGCCAAACGTGACTGGCGTGCGCATTAAAGCTGACGTACCGCTTTCAGAAATGTTTGGCTACATCAGCACCCTGCGTACCATGACCTCTGGTCGCGGTCAGTTCTCAATGGAGTTCTCTCACTACGCACCATGCCCGGTGAACGTAGCTGAAACGGTTATCGCCAAAGAGAAAGAGAAGAAAGCTGCCTTGGCTAAATAATTGCTGAGTTGGTTTTAGAAAAGCCCCGTTGGTGGAAGCCGGCGGGGCTTTTTTATGGAGCTAGATACCTAACTCCCTTTTTATCCCTGGATAGACAACATTTAAGTGTTTTGTGGTTCGCTGAGGCCGCCGCCTTTAGGCACCGCAATGATTTTTACTGTTATATCTATTAGTTCTTGCTCGGAAGAATTTCCATCAGGCCAGATGAACGAGTATTCTCCCTTCTCCGTATATTTTATTTGCACGAGTGATTGGTCGGCTAAGGAAAATTTGATCCTCAAAATTTCCTTCAGAAGTTGAAAAATGTAACCTGTTCCTGTCTTTGGCTCAGGTTCTCCTGTAAAGGTGATTGCACTCTCATCCTTGCTGATCCGTCATCCTCTCTGGCGCTTCGTTCATAACTATAAGTCTAGTGACTGATCCATCTTGGCATAAGTTTGAAAGGAAATTTCTTGGCTTTTATTTGATGACGATATGAAATTCTATATCGGGAGCTTACTAAACTATTTGCTTTATGGTGTGTTAGTGAGGGAGTCAGCCGAAAAGAGATTTCCATTCGGTGTTGCGAAATGTTTTGTTGCGGGACTGAATAAACATAGTATCTAATGAAGCAGTTAATCTTAAATAGGTGTTCCAGATTTTTCTGGATACCTCTTTCTTCTGAACAGTAATTTTAAAAGAATCTGGATAGATAACGCTTTGTTCAAAAAATAGCCCTTGTTTGGTTTTCGATATCTTGCTGATTTCCTGTAGATACCAGCCTTCATACGACATCTGTGGCACTCTTTCGGCAGGAATTTGTTCACCAGAAAAATGTCGCCAGCCTACATCTATGTTGAGTTTTTTAAACCAAGTTTCCCAATCTGCTGGTGATGGCATTGAGGTTCCTCGAACGATGATTGTCAGCTCATCACCAATGTATAAATTCTGATTCTTTTCCGAAAAGGCTTCGGTTTCAAATCTGTGTAAATCGTGGTCTACGACAATAAACCTTTTATTAATCTTCGTGGCTTTCTGTGAGTTAACCGTATCAGTAAATATTTCATTGGGTAGCACAAGAAAAGCAAGGTCACTGCTGTGCCAGCTATCTTTACAATATAAGACGGTGAAATCATCCGAAATAACGTTGGCGAGCGCTAAAATCGAAGCAGTGCGATCTTGTCGGGTCCCTGTGAGGTTTATTTCGGCATGTTTATCTTTGTAGCTAATGTGCATCTTTTCTGCTTGATCAATAGCTACTCGTATAGGGTCATAACCCTCGCTTAGCGCAAGGCAACTCCAAAACTCTTCGATATCACTGTCAGTCCAAAAAAACGCACTTGCATTTTCCTCAATTAGAGGCCAGGAGTCCTCCTGCGATGATATTCTTATTATCTTGCAGAATATTTGAGATATTGCATTAGGTTTCTTCATATAGTTTTCTCAAATAAGCCTGGTCAGTGGTATTGACGGACTTCTGTTATGGCTTGCCGTCATAGTTCGTGTAAGGATTTTGGCCTCCATTCATAACCATAGCTATTGAAGAGCTTTCGCATTTGCTTTGCTTTAAATTTTTTTGGGTTGGATCGCATGAATGCATTTTTACATGCCCTTACATTAGGGACACCGCCTGATTCGAACAGCATCAGTATAACGTCCAGGTGTCCCATTTCGGATGCAAAATAAATAGACCACTCATCGGCTACTGCTCCGCATTGGAGAAGTAGATCTACGATGTCAAGTTTGCCCTCTAGCGAAAAGAATTGAAGTACTGTTTCACCCGCGTAGTTCTCACATTTTAGTAGCTCAGGCTCGTCTTTTATCATCGTTGGGACAAGCTCAGGGCTGAATAGCACAGCATCAAACAATCGATCAAATCCGTATTCTTTCCATTTATGCCCAATCATAAAATAGCTGGCTTTAGCTATGCCAAGAGCTTCGGAGTTATGGGTGTTGAGATATTAACTGCACTGCTGTCGAAATAAAAGGTATCAAGAGGGCGGAGTGATGGAGTCTGTCCAAGGTTATTCCAGTAACCGCAAAGATTAGCCCTATTTCCGTTAATTAACTCAGCTTGATGTCATCTGCTCTTTATCCAGTTCAGCCTGACAAGCCACACATAACCGAACGCCGGGCATGGCTTTTTGGCGGGCTTCGGGGATAGGTGCGCCGCATTCTTCACAGTGGGTGAGGCTTTTGCCGTGGGGTAGGCGGCTGCGGGCTTCTTTTATGGCGTCGTCGATGCTTGCGTCGATTTGGTCTTGCACGGCGCCGTCGCGGGTCCAGCCTCCGGCCATGATGGGCTCCTGAAAAGTTGGTGGGGGGAATTAGCGTATTAGATGTTGGGGGTGAGGGGAAGTTTCCGATAAGCGTCGGATTATGCCTTCCGCTAATCCGACCTACGTTGGAGGCAATTTGGGCTGAGGGGCTATACGTTAAATGACGTAGGCGTGTGGTCATTTGTCGTATTGTTTGGTGGTGGGTGGAAACTGATACTGGTGGTAAGGACGGGTGTGTCGTCGTCCAACAATAATCCGTTTATCTGTTTCCTTCAGGAGCCACCACAATGACCGAAACCATCATCAAGATTGACTTGAAAAAATCACCCTATGAAAACGAGATGATTCATAACCGCTGGCATCCTGATATTCCGATGGTGGCGACGGTGAAGCCGGGGGATGATTTTATTATTGAATGTTACGACTGGACCGGCGGACAAATCGCTAACAACGACAGCGCAGATGACGTGCGCGATGTGGATTTGTCGCAGGTGCATTTTTTGTCTGGCCCCGTGGGTGTTGAAGGCGCGGAGCCAGGGGATTTATTGGTGGTGGATATTCTGGATATCGGTGCATTCCAGGAAAGCCTGTGGGGTTTTAACGGTTTCTTTTCCAAACAAAATGGCGGCGGCTTTTTAACGGAACATTTTCCGGAAGCGCAAAAATCCATTTGGGATATCAATGGCATGTTCACGAAGTCGCGCCATGTGCCTAATGTGGAATTTGCGGGCCTGGTGCATCCGGGTTTAATCGGTTGCTTGCCGTCGAAAGACATGTTGGCGGAGTGGAATAAGCGCGAGAAAGAACTTTATGACACTGAACCGGATCGCGTGCCGGCCTTGGCTACCTTGCCTTATGCGGATACGGCGCACATGGGCAAGATGACTCCCGATGCGGCCAAGGCAGCTGCGGCCGAAGGTGCGCGCACGGTGCCGCCCCGTGAGCACGGTGGTAACTGCGATATCAAAGATTTATCGCGTGGTTCCAAGGTTTATTTTCCGGTCTATGTAAACGGCGGCGGTTTGTCCGTCGGGGATTTGCACTTCAGCCAGGGTGACGGCGAGATCACGTTCTGCGGTGCGATTGAGATGGCTGGCTGGATTCATCTGCGAGTCAGTTTGATTAAGGACGGCATGGCAAAATACGGCATAAAAAATCCAATCTTCAAACCCAGCCCGATTGCGCCGAAGTATGACGATTACTTGATCTTTGAAGGTATTTCGGTAGACGAATATGGAGAACAACATTATCTCGATGTGCATGTGGCGTACCGTCAGGCGTGCCTCAATGCCATTGAGTATCTAACGAAGTTTGGTTACAGCAAAGCACAGGCTTATGCGATTCTTGGTTGCGCGCCGGTGCAGGGGCATATCAGTGGTGTAGTGGATATTCCGAATGCTTGCGCGACCTTATGGTTGCCGACGGATATTTTTGATTTTGATGTGAACCCGAGTGCAGAGGGGCCGACGAAGAAGGTGAGTGGTGGTATGGATGTGCCGTTGTCGCCGGATAAATAGGTGGGCAAAAGAAGTTGGTGGGTTCCGTAGGTCGGATTAGCGCAGCGTAATCCGACACACCTGCCAATTCAAATACCGCCACTATTTCGATATCTATCACTCGTTTTCCAGGAGACACTCAATGCCTCTCTACGACTATAAATGCGGTCAACACGGTTTATTCTACGAGTTAGCCACCGTTGCTGATTCCGCCAAGCCTTGCGCTTGTCCGCAATGCGGTGCGTTGTCCGCGCGCGTCATTATGCTTTCGCCGGATATCCTCAGTATGAAGCAGGAAAATCGCGAAGCGCATAAACGCAACGAACAAAGCGCGCATGCGCCGGTTTTTTCTACAGTGGAGTATCGCCAGGAACAACAGGCGCGGCGGGAGCACAAACATGGGAAAGGTTGCGGTTGTGGTGACAAGCCGATTCGCAAATCCAATTTGCTTTATACCGCCGATGGTAAAAAGATGTTTCCTTCCATGCGGCCGTGGATGATCAGCCATTAAGATTTGCAGGTAAGTCGAGCCGATGTCGGCTTACCTGATTGCGTTGTGATTAATCTTCGTCGTCATCATCCCCGTCTTCTTCACTATTTCCCTCATTGTCTTCGTTTTTATCGCAGTCGTGAGGGCCGGGTGTTTTTTTGCATTCATTCAGGCGTTGTATCAAGCTAGCCTGAATCGCATTGCTGCCGGTTTGTATGCCTTCCACCAACACTCGCGTTCCTGGGGTGAAGCTGCTGATCAGTTCTGCACCTTCGGCGTCACTGCCATCAACTTGAACATCCATCACAAAAAATAAACTGCTGCTGTCGATTCTACTCACCGGACCATTGATGGTGACCAGGCTGTTGCTGTTCAGGCGCTTGATACGCACGGCAACTAATTCGCCATCTACTTCGCGACCAAACACTTCGAGGTTATCGCCGACTGCCAACGTTTCAAAATTAATGAATCTATCGCGTTGGATGCTGCGATCCTCAAACGCGGTGAGTGAATCAGCGGCGAAGGTGGTGCCTAGTACTGTCAGCGTTTGATTTTGTGGATCAATATCTTCCACGACACCGCGCACTTTATGTTGGCTGCTCAATTGTAAGCGCAGACTTTTTGCATCCACATTGCCGTTGGTGTCGACAACACCTTCAATAGATACCCGCACGCCGACTTGCAATTGCTCGGCACGGCCACCGTGAATCCTGGCGTCTGCGGCGTTGATGTTGTAGCCATCCAGCGTGAAGGTATTCAGGCCGGTAAAACTGTCAATGATGCCTTCGAGCAGGATGCGTGTGTCTGCTTCGGGCGCTGTGCGAGTCTGGAACGTAATTTGTGTGGCCAGTAAGGTGTTGTCGCTATTCACAGAGCCTTTCACTTTTACCCGCGCATTCGCCTCGATGTCATCGGCGGCGCCGTTGCCGAAAGTCGCTTCACTGTAATCGACGCGTAAATCCCGCAGGCGGAATCTTTGGTTATCGCGGTCGAGTTGGCTGACTTTGCCGGATACTTCGCTCAGGTTGACGACATCGGCTTCTTCCAGGCGCGTTGATTCAAACAATTCTTCGTTATTGATAAATCCGCTGACTTCCACCGTATCGCCGACGGTAAGCTCATCAAATTCGATGCCATCCAGAACACTGTCGTTGGCGACATAAACACGTTGGCCCAGCAGGGTAATCAGCTGTGCTTCCGCATCGAGTTTTTCGATAGCGGTAATCGTGCCGAGCAGGTTGCGTTCGTAGATAACTTTTTCAGCCAGCATTTCACCGGAGTCCGGGTCCGTCGTACCGTGAATCTCAACCACCATGCCGGCCTGGATATCATCTTCCGATGCGGCAATACCGTTCAGCGTGACGCTGGCATTGCGCATGATAAAGCGTTCGCCATTGACATAGACGCTGCCGAAGCTGGTGACTGCACCCGTGGCGATAACCGGGCTGCCGGTACCTTCAATACCTGCCGTAGAGTCGCTGCCGCCACAACTGCCGAGCAACCAGGCCAGTACCACCATCAAAGGCACGGAGAAATACAGCTTCATTTTTTATCCTCCTGGCTTTCTTCATTTGCCAGTTGTTCAAAATAGTAAATACCGATGCCGGCACGGGCGCGGCCGGAACCTATCAGGCTTGGCGTTTGTTCGCGATCACAATCGGCCAGCCAATCATTCACCTGCAACAAAAAAGCTTCGCCTTCGGTGCGGCTGCGCTGGCGGATGCGGTCGAGCAATTCCACCGGAATATCGTCGTAGGACACGGTGCGTTGGATAAACGCTGTACCCAGTTTGGCAATGTTGTAATCCATGGTGCCCATCAAGTCCGCTGCGGCGGTACCAAAGATGCGGATGTTTTCCGCCAGGTCTTCCTGAGGCACATACGCCTGAACGACCAATCTTACCCGCCCATCGTGTTTAACCACAGCACCCATTCGCTCCAGTTCATCGAGGATGGCGCGCACCGGCACATCGCTGCTGAAGTCGCGCACTAATTCTGTGAAGTTGGGTTCGGCCGGGTCGTCATCAATCAATAGCTCCAGGGGTTGTCCCTGCGGGTCGTGGAAGCGGGCGTGATTGATCCAGGCGGTAATGATACGAGAGCAGGGGGTGGGATTGTCGATGGCGCCGTCTGCCAGGGGGTGCGGGCGCTCTTTGAGTTTGGCGATGTCCTTACGGTTGATGCCGGTTAACACGGCGATCCGGGCATTGCTGGGTTTGCGGCCCGGCAGTGCGAAATCCTCTTCCGCCACATCCACATAAACATGGCGGGCCACATCAGCGAACAAGCGATAAGACACGCCATGGCGCATCAGTAGACGCACCATAGGCCTTAGCAGCCGGTAAAGGGCTTTGAATAATACTTGTTGGGTTCTGTTGCTCATGGTTTGGGATTATAGCGTCAAAATCATTTTTTGAAATGTGACTTGCATCACTATTTGTGTGATGTTTTTGGGATTATAGTGTCAAAAATTGTGTGGAGAGCCTAACCATGAAAATCAACAACACCTTCGTCCATTGCCTCGCCCTTACCGCGCTATCGAGTCTCTATGCCTGTGGAGGCAGTAGTGGCGGTACCGATTCGACCGAACAAACCGGCAGTTTCTCGCTGGCCTTAACCGATGGGCCGGTGGACAGTGCCAATCAGGTGGTGGTGGAATTTTCCGGCGTATCGATTAAGCCTGTGGATGGTGAAGCCATCGAGTTTATGTTCGAAGAGCCGCGTCAAATTGACCTGTTGCAGTTACAGGGCAGCGCGTCGGAGGCCATCATTACAGATGAGACGGTGCCCGCCGGCGAATACGAGTGGATTCGTCTGCATGTGAATGCCGAACACGACAATATCCTCGACTCCTTTATTGAACTGGGCGATGGCTCGCAACTGGAGCTGCGCGTGCCAAGTGGCAGCCAGACGGGCTTAAAACTGGTGCGTGGTTTTACGCTGGCGGCGGATGGTCACGCAGATTTCACTATTGATTTTGATCTGCGTAAATCTGTTACCAATCCGCCTGGTTTGCCCGGTGCTTTACTCAAGCCCGCCTTACGTTTAATCGATAACCTTGAGGTCGGCAGCATCTCCGGTAGCGTTGATGCCAACCTGGTCGCGCAACAATGTGCCGATGCGGGTGTCAGCGCCGGTGCCGTTTATGTGTATGTCGGTTCCGGAGCCGTGCCGACAGACATGAGCGGTAGTGAAAATGATCCGTTAACGTCTGCGTTGGTGAGTTACGGCGAGGCAGCTGAGTATCGTTACGAGGTCGGCTTCCTGGCAGGTGGGGAATACACCCTGGCTTATACCTGCGGATCACTTGACGATAATCCTGAGCAGGTCGATGAGTTGGTTTTTGTTGGCGCTGTTGATGTGACGGTTATAGCCGATCAACAAACGACCCAGGATTTTGTATTAACTGAATAAGTATCCACTGCAAGCCGACGCCTCTTTACGCGTCGGCTTAATTTTGTATCAAGGTGTTGTGATAAAAAATGAATATAATAATTGCGCTGGGTATTGTTCTTGCGGTGGTGTCATCAGTCACACTTTTGACTTTTGCAGTGATGACGCTGATGTTAGTCATTGATCAGAAACGGTAACAGACGTTTGATTATGTAGTCTTTTCAGGTTTAAAGAACGACCACCTACTGTGCGTTTTATTTGGCGGCTCCTTCAGGGGCCGTTTTTTTGGCCCGAAAAACTATAACGGTAATAAGGATTGTCTATTCATTAGCGCGCGGGTGCGACTAATAATGCTGTGGAGTAAACACGGCGTAAAAGTTTTCGTTTAAAAGTGTAATAGTGGTGGACTCCATAACCTGCTTTGACTAGTATTGGTTCAAGCGTCGGTTGTAGATGTCTGCGATGCGATCCTCCTGCGAGATTCAGTAATGCGTAAGGCACTTCTCTTTATCAAGGTTGTTTTGTTACTGGCGACGTTTGTCGGCACCAGTAGCAGCCATGCTTCCAAATCTGGTGGCCACAGCCTGCTTGCCGTATCTGCCTTTGATGCCAATATCAATCTTGGTCAACAAAGCACAGCGGAAGATGATAAAGCTGTTATTACTGATCTCGAATTACCCCTTGTTGTTATTCAATCCTCTCCCTTAGCGCATTGGCAATTATTGGTGCTGAACAATCGCATTGATAATGGTCACTTTGCCCGAGCTCCTCCGTTAAACACTCTCGCTTGAACCGCTGTACCGCCGGTTTCATGGTGACTTGATACTTCTTTTTTCTGTTGCCTCCGGTGTTGGTTCCCACAGCCTGCTATGCGCTTTGCCAACAGGTTCTGGTTTATTCAATTTTGCATCGATTATCTGTATCTCAATTGATGCATGGAGAGGTGTTTATGAAAAATTTAACGGTTTATACGGTTGATGCCATTGATCACTTGGTGCAACCCGATGAGTTTGATGATGTAACGCCAGAGTCTTCTGCGTTGACCATTCTTACCGATTTCAAAGAGCATCGTCCGCATGTTGTCGAGGCGCATATCACGGCTGTTGAAGCAGCGGATTTAATGCATCAGGAAAATATTAAGTTTAAGTTGGTGGTGGATCGACACAATGAGTTTGTTGGTTTGATCAGCATTGAGGATCTGTCTGACCAAAGCATTCTGTTAACGCAAGTTGCCAACGGTGCAGGTCGCGATGAAGTCCTGGTTGCTGACTTGATGCATCACCGCGAATCCATTCGCGCAATTAATTACGACGAGTTCAAACGCTCCAGTGTGGCAGACATTATTTATACCTTGCAGCGCCATGGCCAGCAGTACTACATCGTCGTGGACCGCGATCAACATCATATCCGTGGTGTGGTGTCGTCGACTGAAATCTCCCGCCGGTTACATACGCCGGTTTACGTCGAGCGTCAGCCCAGTGTGGCGGACATCCTTTCCCTCGTACGAGGCTAATGAATAGATGTATTTCACTTCGCCGTATTACTGCGCCGCTTGCACGCCGGTGACGCAGTGAAGAGGTGAAACCTGATCAGAGAATCGCCCCCTCCCTGATCCGGAATTTATGACACTGCTTGCGCAGCGTCTTAAATGCAGTGTGTTGTATTAAACCCACCCGCACCACGATGTTTCGGTTGCGGGTTTTTTTTGCCTGTTGGAAACTGGCAGCCTGATTTTTTATAAGCTTATTCATTCAGGGTGCCTTATGTACCATCGTGAACATCATCGAATCCATCGTAATGGCTGGTTGCGTGCGGCCGTGCTCGGCGCGAATGACGGTATTGTTTCTACTGCCAGTTTGTTAGTGGGAGTTGCCTCGGCGCAAGCAACTCAAAACGATATTGTGATTGCTGGTGTGGCAGCTCTGGTCGCCGGTGCTATGTCCATGGCAGCCGGTGAATATGTGTCGGTGAGTTCGCAGGCCGATGCGGAAGAGGCAGATCTGAACCAGGAAAAGCATGAGCTGGAAACCAATCAGCTCGCCGAACATAAGGAACTGGCGGATATTTATATCGAGCGCGGACTGGATGCGCCCCTCGCACGGCAGGTCGCCCATCAATTGATGCAACACGATGCGCTCGGCGCTCATGCCCGCGATGAATTGGGTATTTCTGATATTACCCGCGCGCGCCCTTTGCTGGCGGCTATGTCGTCAGCTTTGGCGTTTTCCCTGGGTGCCCTGATGCCGTTATTGATGGCGGTGTTTACCGACCTGCAGTATCTGATTCCGGTGGTGGCGGTAGTATCTCTGTTATGTCTTGCAACCTTGGGTGGACTTGCAGCGCGAGTTGGCGGTGGCAAAGTCTTACGTGCTGTGTTTCGTGTGACCTTCTGGGGCGCCCTGGCGATGGGACTGACGGCGGGTATCGGGCGCGTGTTTGGTGTGATGCTCTAAAGAACCGCTGACCAGCTTTTACGCAAAATCTCATGCAGCACGGCGGACATTACCTGATTGATCCGCGCAAAGTCGGCGGTATGTTTTTCCATTGTTTCTGCGTCCTGCACATAGGGCGAACCATCCAGGTCGGATGCGCAATGTTTTATCAGTGCGGCCGCGGAAGCCGGTGTTGTTTCCAGATGAAACTGGAAGCCAAACACGTTATCTCCCAAGCGGAAGGCCTGGTGCGGACAGGCTTCGCTGCTGGCCAACCAGATAGCGCCCTCGGGTAAATCGAAGGTGTCGCCATGCCAATGGAAGACGGTTTGTCCGTCGAGCAAACGCGCGATCGGGTCTTCCGGTGCTTGCAGGGTCAAGGGAAACCAGCCGATTTCCCTGTGCTTGTTGGGTTTGACCTTGGCTCCACAAACACAGGCAATCAGTTGGGCGCCCAGGCAAATACCCATGACCGTCTTCCCGGCATCAATGGCCGCTTTGATCAACGCTTTTTCCGCGCGCAGCCAGGGAAATTCCTGCTCATCGTAAACACCCATCGGCCCGCCCATTACCACCAGAACATCCAGGTCATCGATGGAGGGCGTAGCGTCGCCGCGATACCAGTGTGTGGTGCTCACGGTGTAACCCGCTTGACCGAAGTCCTGTGCCATACTCCCGATGTCTTCGAAAGGCACATGTTGCAATGAATGAATACGCATCAAAAAAGCTCCTTGAGGGGTAAATACCGGCCTGCGCGAGTATGCCATGGGCGGAACTGGTAGAGGAATCGTCGGCCTTATCGTGTATACTCCCGGCCACATTTTGTACAACAGGTGATAAGTTTTGATTGGTAAATTGTTTAAGAAATTGATAGGCACCGGCGAGCAGCCTCCAAGCTCAGCCAAACCCGTCAAAGCGTCAGCCGGTGGTGCTGGCCATCATTCACGTAATCAACGCGGTGATAAAGTAGATAAGCATCCGGGCGCGGTAGATAGCAGCAAAGCTGACGGTCATAAAAAATCTCGTTCACGTCGTCGCAAGGGTGGACAGGGGCGCAAACCCGAATCGGAGCAGGGCACCACTGTGGCCGCGGAAAACCAGGGGCAGCGCCAGCATTCCCGCAAGCGTGCAGAACCCGCTACACCGGCCGAGCTTTGGGATATCAGCCAGTTTGATGTTCCCCCGATGGAGGGCAAAAGCCGCTTTCACGACTTTGATCTGGCCCCGGAGTTGATGCACGGTATCGCGGATCTCGGTTTTCAGTATTGCTCTCCGATACAGGCGCAATCCCTGCCTCACGCACTGAAAGGATCGGATGTCGTCGGCAAGGCGCAAACCGGAACCGGAAAAACTGCGGCCTTTTTGACGGTCATTATTGATGACTTACTGAAGAACCCGATTACCGAGAAACGCTACGCCGGTGAAGCGCGAGCATTGGTCATTGCGCCGACGCGGGAACTGGTTATCCAGATTGCCGACGATGCGAAAGCCTTGTGCAAGCACACTGACCTGAAGATCCACACCTTGGTCGGCGGCATGGATTACACGCGTCAGCAACGCCATCTGCACAATGAACTGGTGGATATCCTGGTGGCAACGCCGGGGCGTTTGCTGGATTTTTGCGGCAATAAAGATGTTTATCTGGATCAGCTGGAAGTGCTGGTGATCGACGAGGCGGATCGCATGCTGGATATGGGTTTCATCCCGCAAGTGCGCCAGATTGTGCGCCAGGCACCGCGCCGGGAAGATCGCCAGACACTGTTTTTCTCGGCCACCTTTACCGATGAAGTTCGTCACCTGGTTGATCAGTGGACCTTTAAACCGGTCACGGTGGAGATTCAACCGGAAAGCGTGGCGACGGACTCGGTCACCCAGCATGTCTACCTCTCCTCAACGGAAGAAAAATACACCTTGCTCTATAACCTGATCCAGCAGGATGACGTGGAGAGCATGATTGTGTTTGCCAACCGTCGCGATGAGTGTCGCGACCTGCAGGACAAGCTCCAGCGCCACGGTATCAAGGCCGGTCTGCTGTCTGGTGAGATTGCCCAGAACAAGCGCGTATCCACGTTGGATGCCTTCAAAAAAGGCACCATCAAGGTATTGGTCGCTACCGATGTCGCGGGTCGGGGTATCCATATCAGCGGTATCAGCCACGTCGTGAATTTCACTCTGCCGGAAGAACCGGAAGACTACGTCCACCGTATTGGTCGCACTGGCCGCGCCGGTAAAACCGGTACGTCCATCAGCTTTGCCTGTGAAGACGACGCCTTCCGCCTTGAGCCTTTGCAGGCTCTGCTGGGCAAGGAAATCAAATACGAACAACCGCCGGCACAATTGCTGTTGATGACTCCGGAACTTCCGCCAGGGCCTCGCCGCCAACGGCCCGACGGCCAACGCTCGCGGTCGCGCAGTTCCGGTAATCGCAGCCGCTCCCCGCGTGCCTGATCATGACAGCTGGCTTTCAGTCTTCGCTCAATCCTTGAAAGCCAGCAGCAATCAATCTTTGCCAATTTGTCTTACAAAAGGCTATAGTTGCTGAATGCAGCTGACACGTTGTCTTCTAGTACACATCTCCAACGCTTAACTCAAGGCCCGCTCGATGTCGCAAACCAAATCCGCCATGATGACGCTGCATTTTTCGGTGTTATTGATGGGAGCCACGGGTTTATTCTCGCAGTTGATCAAATTACCCGCCTGGGATATCACCGGTTATCGCACAGCGATTGCCTCGGTGGTGTTGTTTGCCTGGCTCATCTGGCGTGAACGCAGCATCGGGCTGGGCTCGTTGCGCGATTACCTGCGCATGTTTCTCCTCGGCGTTTTGCTGTGCATCCACTGGATTACGTTTTTTCATTCCATGCAGGTTTCTTCCGTCGCGGTGGGCATGATTTCGCTCTACGCCTATCCGGTGATGACGGTATTTCTGGAGCCCTGGATCAAACGCATACGTCTCGACTGGCGCGATGTCATCAGCGGCGTGCTGGTACTGGTGGGGATTTATCTGCTGGTGCCGGAATTTGACCTGACCAATACCACCACGCAGGGTGTGCTGTGGGGCGTGCTCTCCGCCCTGGTCTTTGCACTGCGTAATCTGTTGCTCGGCCACTGGTTTCGCGGCCAATCTGCAACGCGCTCTATGAGTTATCAGGTGCTGATTGTTGCGCTGCTGATGACGCCGGTGATGGTATTTTCTCGCCACGAACCGACACCGCACGATTGGTGGTTGCTGATCGGTCTGGGCATTGTATTTACTGCCTATACGCACACCTTGTTGGGGTCAGCCTTGCGCTACCTCAAAGCCAAAACTGTAGGCCTGGTTGCTTGCTTACAGCCTGTTTATGCAGTGATTTATGAAATCCTGATCCTCCAATCCTACCCCGACCTGACAACGTTATTTGGTGGCGCCATCATCGTGGCGGCGGCCATTTATGAATCTGTGCGCGAACACCACAAGGCGACGGCGGCGGCATAATTCGAGCATTCACCAAAGCTCGTCTACACTCAACAGATATGGTGAGTGAGTAGATGAGAATGAAAAGAATTCTAATTGTTGAAGACAGCGAGATGGTGATGCGTGTATTGCGCCACCTGATACAAAACACCTTGCCCTACGAGGCGTTTTACGCAACCAGCCTGGCCCAGGCAAAAGCATTGTGCGAAGAGCAGGCGGATGGTTTTTTCGCGGCGCTGGTCGATCTGAATTTACCCGATGCACCGAATGGCGAAGTGGTGGATTTTACGCTGGGCAAAAAAATTCCCACCATCGTGTTGACCGGCAGTTACGACGAGCAACGTCGTGAGCAATTGTTCAGCAAAGGCATTGTCGATTACGTTACCAAAGAAGGGCGCTACGCTTACAGCAAAGCCATTGAACTGTTTCAGCGGCTTGAGAAAAATGAGCAGATTAAAGTGCTGGTTGTGGATGACTCCGACATGTCACGTAAGTATGTGGCCAACCTGTTCAAACGCCATTTGTTTCAGGTGCTGGAGGCTGTTGATGGAATGGATGCGATCAAAGTGCTGCTTGAGCACCCCGATATTAAATTGCTGATCACTGACTACAACATGCCGCGTATGGACGGTTTCGAGCTGGTCAAAAACCTGCGTTACAAATACGACAAAACCGATTTGATTATGATCGGTGTCTCCGGTGAGAGCAGTGAAGCGCTATCAGCAAAATTTATCAAACACGGCGCCAATGATTTTCTGCGCAAACCTTTCCATCCGGAAGAATTCTACTGCCGCGTGATCCACAACCTGGAATTAATGGAGCAGGTTGCGCTGCTGGATTACAACGCTGATCGTGACCCCTTGACGGGTCTGTATCATCGCAGTTATTTCTTCCGTAGCGCGCAGGAATTGCAAAACCAGGCACGGGAAAAATCTACCCCTCTGGCCTTGGCCGTGTTGAATATCGATGGCTTCGCATTGATTAACCAGCGCTTCGGTAACCAGGGTGGCGATTTGGTTTTGCAACATGTCGCTTCACTGTTATATGAAATGCTGGATCGCTTTTTATTGTGTCGCGCGGGCGGCGATGAGTTCTTTGTGTTGTTGCCGGGCCTGGATAATGAAAAGGCGGTTTCGCTCATCAGCAAAATACGCCAGCTGGTCGCGGCGGCACCCGTGGTTGTTCAGGGAGAGTCTTTCTGTTGCAATTTCAGCGCGGGCGTCACTAACCAGATAAGTACCAGTATTGATGAGCAACTGAATCAGGCAATCAAATTCTTGCAGCTGGCTAAAGAATCCAGTGGCGGCATGGTGGTTGGTGATGACGAAGAGGTTACTGACTGATTTCCTTGATGGGCTAATTGAATTCCTTGATGGATAGCTCCTCCACCCAATAAATAGTCGCACCCGCCACGGCAATCGGCATCATGAAAATATTAACCAGAGGAATCATGCTGCCCGCCATTACCAGACCGCCGAAGGTGTAGCTGGTCAATGACTCAGCATTTAACCGACGACGCATCTCGCGAAATTCAAGTTGATGGTTATCCGCAGGGTAATCAATATATTGCACTGACATACACCAGGCGGCCCATAACACACTGATAAATGCCGAAGCGAGATTCACCACCGGAATAAACCACAGCACAATCAGAACTAATAACACAAGGCACCCGCGACTGATGAAATACCAGAGTTTGGTCAACTCTCTTGCCAGAGTGCGCGGAATCAATGCCGATAAACTTTCTGATGTAGGTTCCTTGCCCGTTAATTCCTGCTCGATTTTCTCGGCGAGTATGCCGTAAAAGGGCGCGGCGACCAGATTGGTGATGATGTTAAACGTATAGCCGTACACCACCAGCAACAAAAACGCGAACAACAACCATAAAATCCACGCGACAAATGCCAGCCACTCCGGCATCCATTCCACTAATTGCGTTAGCAGATCGCGATAGACATGAACCAGCGCGACGGTTGCCACAACAAATAAAACCAGATTCACCAGCAGCGGAACCAGCACAAAGCGTTTTAAGCCGGGGCGCACTAACAAGCTGGCACCACGCGTCAGATAATTCAGGGCATTGGCAGGATTTCCGTTAAGCATAATGAGTGTCCATAACGATCAGCGAATAGAACGGCGGCGATAACCTTGTACGGCAGCATAGCCTAAAGCAAACAGTAAACCGCTGACGGCGCCATACAAATGCGCATCTACGACCACCGGAACTGGCAGGAGTTGCTGGAGGTCTGTCGCCTGGTAAGCAGCGCTTTGCTCATGGATCAACTTGCCGATAACCAACATCAATCCAATGCCGTTAATCCACGGCGTTTGTTTAAAGCTAAACAAAAAGCCGAAGATAATCAGCCCATGCAAAACCCCGGAAAGCCCCCGATAAAACATAAACTCCGGAGTACCCCAATAAACCCCCAACCCCACACACAAACCACTGAACAACAACAGCCCGCTGTAAAGCCAGAGATTGCAGCGCAGAAAAAACACATAACCACACACCAACAACGCCGCGAAATTCATCAGCAGATGATAAAACCCGTAATGCACCAGATTCCCCGACAACAACCGCCACCACTCGCCCTCCGCAATATGCAAGCGATCCAGCTCCAGTAAATTATTGTCCGACGAGGAAAGCCAGCCCAACACCAGCAGCACTCCTGCCAGAGAAAGTGTCAGCCAAAGGGCGGGTGTTGGGCGGGGGAGGTTCATTGGGTTTTTTGTGATTCTTATGAGAGAGGTGTCGGATTACGCTACGCTAATCCGACCTACGGTCAGTGAGCGCCGGCTTTTTCAAGCGCGATGACATATTCCTCGCTGTTGCGATGGGGCTTGATGACTTGCAAAAACGTTTTGCCCTCCGGCCCGACAGCATTCAAGTCTTTACCAGCTTCGATAAACAGTTTCACAAACGTCTCAAAATTTTCACCGCGCATCCCGCGATAGGCTTTTTCCAATAAATGGAAATCGGTATTAACGCCCGCCGGGGCGGTGTATTCCAGAAAGGTTTTGATACGGGCTTCGTCGAAGATTTCGCCCAGTACTTTTTCTTTGTCTTTGCGTAAGCTCATGATGTCTTCCAGTGGTAAAAAGTTGCTATGGGCGGTGGGTGCAGGGGTTCACGACCATCGCCAACATGGATGTTGGCGCTGAGCCCCCAGGGAAGGGTTCACGGCGTGTCGTGAACCCCTGCACCCACTGACCGCTCACTCTAACTATTCAATTTCTTAATTAACAATTCATTCAACGCCTGCGGGTTCGCCTGACCTTTGCTCGCCTTCATCACCTGGCCAACAAAGAAACCCAACATCTTGCCACGCTTGGCCTCATCTGCCGCACGATAACCCTCAACCTGCGCCGCATTACTCGCCAACACCTCATCAATCATCTTCTCCAGCGCACCCGTATCCGAAACCTGCTTCAAACCCTTGGTTTCGATAATCGTATCCGCATCGCCCTCACCGTTAGCCATCGCCTCAAACACCTGCTTCGCAATCTTGCTCGACAGCGTGCCATCCTTAACGCGCACCACCAATCCGGCCAACAGCGCCGGCGTCACCGGCGACTTATCAATACGCTGCTCGGTACGATTCAAATACGCACCCAAATCCGCCATGATCCAGTTCGCCGTCAGTTTCGGCTCACCGGAAATTTTTACCGAAGCCTCAAAGAATGCAGCGGTAAATTTGTCCGCTGTTAATTGACCTGCATCGTAATCGCCCAACCCATATTGCTCCACAAAGCGGGCGCGTTTGGCTTCAGGCAATTCCGGCATTTGCTTGCGCACATTCTCGATATAGGCATCGTCCAGAATGACCGGTAACAAATCCGGGCAGGGAAAGTAGCGGTAATCGTTGCTGTCTTCCTTGCTGCGCATGGAGCGCGCTTTTTTGGTATCGCCGTTATACAGGCGCGTTTCCTGGGTAATCTTGCCGCCGTCTTCCAATACATCAATTTGCCGCTCGACCTCCAGTTCGATAGCCTCTTCCATAAATTTAAATGAGTTAAGGTTTTTGGTCTCCGTGCGCGTACCGAGTTTGTCAGACCCTTTTGGGCGAATAGAAATATTCACATCAAAACGCATGGAACCCTGCGACATTTCGCCGTCACAGATTTCCAGCGAGGTCACAATGGAATGAAGTTTTTTGGCAAAGGCCACTGCTTCTTCCGCACTGCGCATATCCGGTTCGGTGACAACTTCAATCAAAGGCGTGCCCGCGCGATTCAAATCAATCCCGCTCATGCCGGCAAAATCTTCGTGCAAGGATTTACCCGCGTCCTCTTCCAGATGCGCGTGGTGAATGCGCACCCGTTTAGTCCTGCCGCCTTCCAGTTCGAGATCCACATAGCCCGGGCCGACAATCGGCTCTGCCAGTTGCGTGGTTTGATAGCCCTTGGGCAAGTCCGGATAGAAATAATTTTTACGCTCGAAGACTGAGCGCTTGCCGATTTCCGCATTCACCGCCAGGCCGAACATGGTGGCAAAGCGAAAGGCTTCGGCGTTTGCCACCGGCAAGGTGCCGGGCATGGCCAGATCAATCGCGCAGGCCTGCGTGTTTGGCTCAGCGCCGAAGGCGGTGCTGGCGCCGGAGAAAATTTTGGTTTTGGTGGCCAGTTGCACATGCACTTCCAGGCCGATAACAGTTTCCCATTGCATCTTGATGCTCTCTTGTTCGGTTTGGCTCTCAGCTTTGTGCTTACTCAATAGCCGGTGCAGTTTGCTGGTGGAAGTCGGTTGCCTGCTGGAACTGGTGTGCCACGTTCAGCAACTGGGCCTCGGCAAAATAATCACCGATCAACTGCAAACCAACAGGCTTGTTGTCCACCAGTCCGCACGGAATTGACAGGCCGGGAAGGCCCGCGAGGTTGGTGGCGATGGTGTAGATATCTTCCAGGTACATGGCGACCGGATCTTTGGTCTTGGAACCGAAAGCAAAGGCGGGCGAAGGCGATGTCGGGCCGAGGATAACGTCCACCTGGGTAAAGGCATCAACGAAATCCTGCTTGATCAGGCGACGGACTTTTTGCGCCTTGCTGTAATAGGCATCGTAGTAGCCGGCGGACAAGGCATAACTGCCCACCAGAATACGACGCTTAACTTCATCGCCAAAACCTTCCGCCCGCGAACGTTTGTACAGGTCGGCCAGATCTTTCGGATTATCACAGCGGTAACCGTAACGCACACCATCAAAACGCGACAGGTTGGCCGAACATTCCGCCGGTGCAATCACGTAGTAAGCCGGCACCGCGAGATGGGTGTGCGGCAAGCTGATACTGTGAATGCTCGCGCCGAGTTTTTCATAAACCTTGATGGCCGCTTCCACATGTGCGGCGGTTTGCGGATTCAGACCTTCGCCGAAATATTCTTTGGGAATACCGATCTTTAAACCGTGCAGCGGATTGTTCAGGTCAGCGGTGTAATCCGGCACATCACGCTCGACACAGGTGGAGTCTTTCGGGTCGAAGCTGGCCAGATCGTTCATCATCAAGGCCGCATCTTCGGCGGTACGGGTTAGGGTACCGGCCTGGTCGAGGCTTGAAGCGAAGGCAATCATGCCCCAACGCGATACGCGACCATAGGTTGGTTTGATACCGGTAAGTCCGCACAGGGCAGCCGGTTGACGGATAGAGCCGCCGGTATCGGATGCGGTTGCGCCAGGCGCAAGGTGGGCCGCTACAGCCGCCGCTGAACCACCCGACGAACCACCGGGCACACAGTCGGTGGCCCAGGGATTTTTCACCGGGCCGTAGTAACTGGTTTCATTGGATGAACCCATGGCGAATTCATCCATATTGGTTTTACCCAACATCACCACGCCGGCCGCCAGATAATTTTCCACGATGGTAGCGTTATAGGGCGCGATGAAATTATCGAGCATCTTGGATGCGCAACTAGTGCGTACGCCGGTGGTACAGAAAATATCTTTATGGGCGATGGGAATGCCGCACAGCGTCGGCGCATTGCCGGTCGCCAAACGTTTGTCGGCGGCAGCGGCCTGTGCCAGTGCCAACTCCGGGGTGACGGTGATGTAACTGTTGTAGGTTTTATCCAGCCGCGCGATACGGTCGAGATAATGCTGGGTGAGTTCGGTGCTGGAGAAGTCCTTGCGGCGCAGGCCCTGGGTCAACTCGGCAATGGTAAATTGATGCATTGCAAAAGATTCCTGGTCATTCATGGACTGGCAAAATTTGCCAGCAGGCTGGGGTCAATGAGGGTTTATTCGATCACCTGGGGTACCAGATAGAGACCATCCTGGGTTGCCGGGGCGATGGCCTGGAACTGCTCACGTTGATTGGGTTCAGTTATGTCGTCGGCGCGCAGGCGTTGGACAGCGTCCAGCGGGTGAGCCATGGGGACAACGCCATCAGTATTGACGGCTTGCAATTGATCGACCAATGCGAGTACATCGGAGATGCTATTGGCCACCTGGTCAGCAGTATTTTCAGAGATAGCGATGCGCGCCAGCTCGGCCAGTTTTGCAATATCGGAACGGTCTACAGCCATTGTCAGGTTCACTCCAGAGAACGTCGACCGCTAACTATTCGTTAAAAAGGTCGAATAACGTGAGAAAAAAACGCATCTTGTCAAAATGGGCGCTAAACTTATCACATTTGCGCCTTGCCCTAAATCCCTCTCGTTGATAGAGTGCCAGCACCTGTGAGCGCTTCGCAGATTTTGTTTGTCAACCAGAAAAATAATGGGTGACGGGCAAAAAATAATTGCTGCTCCCTCGGCGAATTTATTCAGGTTGGTTCGGTCAAATTCAAGTTCTGGATGAACCTCAGTTAACCGACTGGCCCCGGATTTTTTACCCAATGATTTTTATTAGATAACTGCATTGACTATCGGCAGATGCAAGATCAGTTTTTACTAATTGATGTGCTCTTGCCGAGGTGTGCAGATACAGAATATTAAGGTCTCGTCAACTCATGTTAAAACACCTGCGCGGAGCTTTTTCCAACGATCTCTCCATTGACCTCGGCACTGCCAACACCCTGATCTATGTTCGCGGACGCGGCATCGTACTCAACGAGCCCTCGGTTGTGGCCATTCGCCACCACAATGGTCACAAGATTGTGGAAGCCGTCGGTGCAGAAGCCAAACGCATGCTCGGTCGTACCCCTGGCAACATTACCGCCATTCGCCCATTGAAAGACGGTGTGATTGCCGACTTCCAGGTTACCGAGAAAATGCTGCAACACTTTATCCGCAAGGTCCACGAAAACAGTTGGTTCAGCCCCAGCCCCCGCGTCCTGATCAGTGTCCCCTGTCTCTCCACCGAAGTTGAAAAACGTGCTATCCGTGAATCAGCCATGGGCGCCGGTGCCCGTGAGGTACGTTTGATCGAAGAGCCTATGGCGGCGGCTATCGGTGCTGGTTTGAAGGTTGCAGAAGCCAGCGGTTCCATGGTGGTGGATATCGGCGGCGGTACCACCGAAATCGCCGTCATCTCCCTGAATGGCGTAGTGTATTCCGATTCCGTGCGAATTGGTGGCGATCGTTTCGATGAGGCTATCGTTAATTATGTGCGTCGTAACTACGGCAGTGTTATCGGTGACGCAACAGCGGAACGCATCAAGCAGGAAATCGGTTGTGCTTTTGCCGGCAGTGAGATGCGCGAAATCGATGTGCGCGGTCGCAATCTAGCAGAAGGGGTGCCGCGCAGCTTTACCCTGAACAGTGATGAAGTCCTCGAAGCCCTGCAAGATCCTCTGGCCGGTATTGTCCAGGCGGTCAAGAGCGCGCTGGAGCAATCTCCGCCTGAATTGGCGTCGGATATTGCCGAAAGTGGCGTGGTATTAACCGGCGGCGGCGCCCTGTTGCGCGATATTGATCGCTTGTTATCCAACGAAACCGGACTACCTTTTATCATTGCCGATGATCCGCTGACCTGCGTGGCCCGTGGTGGCGGTATGGCAATGGAGATGAATGACAAACGTATCGACCTGTTGTCATCCTGATTCATAGCGTCAACCGATAGTCATGTAACAGGTGTGCGCAGGATTGTCGGTCTCCAATTCCTATAACCTGTTGTCTTGGGGCGGTACCTACCGCTCCCTCGCTAAACGGGAGAACTTGCCATTAAACCTCTGTTCACAAAAGGTTCTGCGGGGACGTCGCGGGCGTTGATATTTATTGTGCTGATGATCGCCCTGATCTTTATCAGCATCTATACCAATTGGCTGGCGCCGGTGCGTCAGCAACTCAGTGTCCTCGCGGTTCCTTTTTATCAGCTCACGGATATACCTCATCGTCTGGATGTATGGCGTCAGAACACCTTCGTATCCCGTCGCGAACTGGCACTTGAAAACGAAACTCTGAAAACAGAATTGCTGATTCACCAGCGTAAGCTCCAGCAAATGGCTGCGCTTGCCGCTGAAAACGTGCGTCTGCGTCAACTGATGAACGCGACGGATATCTTGCAGGACAGCGTGCTGGTTGCCGAGTTGATCGGTGTTTCTCCCAACCCCCTGAGTCATACCGTGGTGATCAATCGTGGTAACAGCGAGGGTGTATTTATTGGCCAGCCGGTGCTGGATGCCTTTGGTCTGATGGGGCAGGTTACCGAGGTCAGTGAACACAGCAGTCGCGCATTATTAATCTCTGATGCGACCCACGCCTTGCCCGTGCAGGTAAATCGCAACGGGGTGCGGGCGATTGCAGAAGGTACGGGCGATCTCAATCGGCTGCGTTTGCGCCACGTTTCCAATACCACCGATATCCGCGAAGGCGATCTCCTGGTCAGTTCCGGACTGGGTAAACGTTTTCCTGTGGGCTATCCGGTGGCGGAAGTGGAAAGCATTGAGCGCGACCCCGGTCAGGCCTTTGCTACGGTTATCGCTCGTCCTATGGCGCGTCTGGATCGCAGCCGTCATGTCCTGCTGGTCTTTGATTCGCGGGAAAATACCCCCTGATGCTGCCGGCCAGATATCAAACCCAGGTTGTTATTGCTGCGACCTTTATCCTGGCGTTGCTGCTCGCTGTTTACCCCTTACCCTTATCCTGGCGTTGGTGGCGGCCTGAATTTGTGGTCATGGTTGCCATCTATTGGATTTTTACCCTCCCGCTGCGCACCAGCCTGATACTCTTGATGTTGTTGGGTGTATTCCAGGATTTGCTGGAAGGTGTACCTTTCGGCCAGCATGGGCTGGCATTGGTGATCGTGGCCTATATTTGCCTGTTGTCCTATCAGCGTGTACGCAATTACAGTCTGTGGAAACAATCCTGCTGGGTGTTTGTATTGGTAGGCATCGCGCAGTTAACCGATAACTGGGTGCAGGCCATGAGCGGCCGCCCCCTGAGTGGCATCATGTTTTTATACCCGGCGTTTGCCAGCGCGTGTTTTTGGCCTATCTGCTACCTTTGGTTGGAGGCAGTGCGCCGGCGCTATCGCATCGCATGATGTGTTGCAGCGGACGGGCTGACGATAATGAAAAATACTTTTTTCCTTCTTCTTCACACCATTCAGGGGTTGTTCAGTTGATGGTTGCTACATCTCATCTCTACCTCGCTTCCCGCTCGCCACGGCGACGGGAGCTGCTCACCCAGATCGGTGTTAACCATAGCGTTTTGCAAGTTGATGTGCCGGAGATGCCCATGTCGGGCGAGCGGCCGGTTGAGTACGTCCAACGCTTAGCCAGGGAAAAGTCTCTGGCTGGTGTGACCGTAATGCAGGCCCTGGATTTGCCCGAACGACCGGTATTGGGGGCTGACACGATTGTGGTTAGTGACGGTGCCATATTAGAAAAGCCACGGGATAAAGCCCAGGCTCATGCGATGCTGAAGCAGCTATCGGGCCGCACGCATGAAGTCATGACGGCTGTCGCACTCTCCGATCATCAACAATCGGAAAGCAGGTT
This sequence comes from Cellvibrio sp. PSBB006, assembly GCF_002162135.1. Classification (NCBI taxonomy): domain Bacteria; kingdom Pseudomonadati; phylum Pseudomonadota; class Gammaproteobacteria; order Cellvibrionales; family Cellvibrionaceae; genus Cellvibrio; species Cellvibrio sp. PSBB006. The sequence goes on from NZ_CP021382.1 coordinate 4,864,936, forward strand.
GTCGGTGACGGAGGTGCAGTTTCGCGTATTAACCGACGAGGAAATCAGTGCCTATTGGGATTCCGGGGAACCTTGTGACAAGGCTGGTGCTTACGCGATCCAGGGGCTGGGTGCGGTATTTGTCAGCAGCCTGCGGGGCAGCTACAGCGGGGTGGTGGGGTTACCCATCGACATGACGGTGGAATTAATGCAAATCTTCGGTGTGCCCTGGTGGCAGCCGGTTAAGGACCAACCCGATGAGTGAAGAAATACTGATCAACGTCTCCCCGGTTGAAACGCGGGTGGCGTTGGTGGAAAACGGTGTGGTGCAAGAGCTTTACATTGAGCGCAGCCACGGCAAGGGGTATGTAGGCAATATCTATAAAGGCAAGGTGGTGCGGGTGCTGCCGGGAATGCAGGCCGCCTTTGTCGACATCGGCCTGGGTCGCACCGGCTTTATCCATGTGGCCGATATGATTCCCGAACCGCCGGAAGGCGAATCGCGCCGCCATGACCTGCCGGATATCCGCACGTTGGTACGTGACGGGCAGACCTTATTGGTGCAGGTTGCCAAAGACCCGATCGGTACCAAGGGTGCCCGTTTGACGACGCACTTGACCTTGTCGTCGCGTTATCTGGTGTATATGCCGAACAGCCTGCACATCGGCGTGTCGACGCGTATTGATGACGAACAGGAACGTGAACGCCTGCGCCAGGGCGTGGAAACAGCGGCCCAGGCATCCGGCGTTAGCGGCGGGTTTATCGTGCGCACGGTGGCGGAGGGTGTGGATACTGACTCCATCGTGGCGGACATTCCCTTCCTGCAGAAACTTTGGGCAGACTTGAGTGCCAAACAGCCAACGGTCGATGCGCCGGCCGTGATCCACGAAGACATGCCGCTATACCTGCGCGCCCTGCGCGATCTGGCGCGGGCGCCATTAGAAAAAATTCGCGTCGATTCGCGGCTGAGTTGGAAGCAAATGCGCGACTTTGCCGCCAACTACTACCCACAACTGGTGGAACTGATTGAGTGTTATACCGATGGTCGGCCGCTGTTAGACCTCTACGGTGTAGAAGAAGAGATCCGGCGCGCACTGGATACCCGTGTCCCACTGAAATCCAATGGCTATCTGATTATTGAGCAGACCGAAGCCATGACTACGGTGGATGTGAATACCGGTGCGTTTGTCGGCCATCGCAACCTGGAAGAAACGATCTTCAAAACCAACCTGGAGGCGGCCAGCGCTATTGCCCGCCAACTGCGCCTGCGTAATCTGGGCGGCATCATCGTGTTGGACTTTATCGATATGCAGGACCCGGAGCACCAGCGGCAAGTGTTACGGACGCTGGAAAAGGCGTTGGAAAAAGACCACGCCAAGACGCGTATTACTGGCGTGTCGGAGTTGGGCCTGATTGAGATGGCACGCAAGCGAACCCGCGAATCGCTCGGGCAGATGATGTGTGAACCCTGCCCCGTTTGCCATGGGCGCGGGCAGGTCAAATCGGCGGAGACAGTATGTTACGAGATCTTCCGCGAAATCCTGCGCGAAGCGCGTACCTATAACAATGAGAAATTTCTGGTGCTGGCATCCGCTGTGGTGGTGGACCGCCTGCTAGATGAGGAAGCCGCCTATGTGGCGGATCTCGAAGCCTTTATCGGGCGCACTATCGAGTTTCAGGTAGAGACTCTGTTTACCCAGGAGCAATACGACATTGTGTTGGTCTAGACGCATCACGCTCGGTCAACGGAGTAATTTTATGTGTGCACGATCAACGCGTACCGCTTGCGTGCAAATCTGTTAATACCTGGAATTGAATAATTTCGAATGATCCGCGTGCTTCGCTATCTGGTGAAAAAGTTTTACACGCTGTGCGCCATCGTCCTGATCAGTCTGGCGGTGTTGGTGCAGTGTGGGCGGAGCTTTTCTCACCTGTTGAGTGAGTATCCGCAGGAGTTAAGCGACTATCTCTCCGAACGTCTCAACGCCGAAGTTCACATCGGCGCTATCAGCGCCAACTGGGAAGGGCTTAAACCGGTGGTGGATGCGCGGGATATTCGCATTACCAGCCAGGCGCAAGAACCCATCTTGAGTTTGCAAAAAGCGCGTATGCGGTTGGACCTGATCAGTTCGCTGCTCAATTTCCGCTTGGTATGGGGCGGGATTAACGTGCACCAGGCAGAGCTGGAGTTTGAGCAGACACCTGAGGGTTTCTGGCAGCTGCCGGGGCTGCGTTTTCAAACCAGAGACGACCAGGAGGCGGCGCAACTGGACGCACTGTTCGATATGTTGCTGCTGTCCAACCATATCGAATTCCATCAAACCCACCTCGATTTTACCTTTCTCGATGGACATACCATCTCGCTGGACTCCCCCTCCGTAAGGCTGGAAAACAAAGGCAATTTCCACCGCCTCTCACTGCAGGTCGATGTTGAAGAACATATGAATGCCGTGACGCTGGTGATAGAGGCTCAGGGCGATCCGCGCAAGCAGAAACGTTTCAGCGCACGCGGCTATCTGCAATTGGACGAGTTTCCCACCAGCGAACCCCTGGCGGCAGCCGGCGCTTTACTCTTGCCCGGTATCGATGACTGGCAATGGCGCAGTGACGGTTCATTGGATGCTCGCCTGTGGTTCAGCACCCGTGAAAACAACGAGGGATTTAACCTGACCGGCAACCTCGGTTTACAAACCCTGTCCCTGCCGGTGTTGGACCGCCGTTTGGCCCTGGCCAGTTTTACCACCCAGGTGAACGGCCATTGGTTACGCCAGGGTGGTTGGCAACTGGCGTTGCAAGATATTCGTGCCGACGTTAATGAAACCCGTATCGAAGACCTGAATATCTCGGCATCGGCTCCCGACCTGAAGGGGCCGGTGCTGTTGCAAAGTGATGTGCTGGATTTACAGCGCTGGACGCGAATTCTCGATGATGCGGGGGCATTCGGTGACGGTAATTTACAGAACATACTGCTTACCCTGAATCCCCAGGGTGAGTTGCGCAATCTTCAGGTAACCCTGCCGCTGGATGAACCCAAGACCTGGCAGTTGCAAGCCAATGCCCATCAGGTGGGGGTGGATGCCTGGCGGGGTGTGCCGGCCTTGCGGCAGGTGGATGGTTTTGTGCAGGCGGATCAGCGCGGTGGCTTTGTCAATATTGATAGCCAGCAGGGATTCAGCATGCATTACATCCCCACCTATGCGGCACCCATGGCGTTTGAGACGGCCCAGGGCCAGGTCGCCTGGTCATTGCGACCGGAGAATAACCAGATTTATGTCAACAGTGGTGAACTGAGCTTCCGCAGTGGCAAAGAGGAAGTCACCGGTCATATGTGGCTCGCCATTCCCTGGCAGCGCAACAGCGGCGATATTGATTTATACCTGCAAATCGGCGCGCGTCAGATCGCAGCCGGGCATTACCAAAAATATACCCCGGCGGTTGTACCGCAAACCCTGTTGTCCTGGTTGAAGCAGAGTATTGGCGAGCACAACAATGGGACGGTCAACGAAGTGGGCTTCGTCTATCGCGGTACGTTGAATACCAAAGAGGCGATGGCGCGCAGTCATCAGTTATATCTCGATATCCATAACGCCGAATTGAACTACCAGGACGGCTGGCCACCGTTGCGCGGCTTACGGGGGCGCTTATTGGTCAACGACAATTACGTCGATGCCAGTGTTTTCGATGGCAGGGTCTACAGCAGCCGTCTCCAACAAACCCATGTGCAATCGCGCCCCCGCCCCAATGGCCAGGGCTCGCTGCTGCGCGTAAAGGGCACCATCAGCGGTATGGCCAGCGATGGTTTGCGGGCGCTGCGCGAAGGCCGGTTACGCCAATACATCGGGGACACTATGGATCACTGGGATTTGAACGGTGACATGGAAGCTCGCCTCGATATCGCCGTCCCCCTTGGTGGCTCAGGCGAAGGCGCTCACCAGCGTGTTGATGTCGATCTGGATGTGCCGATTTTTAACCTGCCGGATTACGAACTGGACGTGGAAGATGTGCGTGGACGGGTCAGCTATTCGAGTCGGAGTGGTTTAAGTAGTCGTAACCTGACCGGCCGTTTGTTTGATGAACCCGTGCGCGTCAACCTCGACAGTGTTGATAATACCAACGAGAGAAAGACACTGATTGAGGTCAAGGGCGCGGTTAAACACCAACGTCTGGCGGAATGGAGCAAACGCCCCGAGCTGTTGTTCCTCGACGGCAAGATTCCCTATGACGCCCGCGTTGAAGTTATTCATCGCCCTGTCGCGCAGGTGCCGAAGGCTGGCGAAGAAGTGTCTTTAGAAGGAGCTCCTGTAGAAGATCAACCTCGGGCTGCTGACACCACGGCGGATCGCCGTCTTGCCAATATTCTGGTTAACACTAGCCTTGAAGGGGTGGCGGTGGATTTGCCCGCGCCCTACGGTAAAGCACCCGAAGAACAACGCGCCTTGGCAGTAAGCCTGCATATTCATCAACGCACTTCACTGATCGATGTGAAGTATGCCATGCCCGGTATTGATGCCGCCGTCAGCACTGACGCTGACATTCCCGTTGAGCAAAACAAAACGATTCCTGATCACGCCGTACAGGCCTTGCTGAAATTGCAGCGCGACGGAAACCGTCTGCTCAATGCCAATATCAGCCTCGCACGACCGGCATCGCTGCCCGCAGAATCGCGCTTTTTGCTCAAAGGTTATTTACCCGAATTTAACCTGGAACAATGGCAAAGTGTGTTGGAACGCTATCAGCGCTACACCGATCAAATCGTGCCTAAAGTCACCGTGGCGAGTGCGGAAACAAGTCCGATTGACCCTTCATCGGAAAACGTTCAGACCAGCACGCCACCAGCGGAAAAAGCCGACCCGACCCGGATTGCCGGGTTACCTTTCCTGGCCGATATCACCTTGGGTAAACACGAACTTGGCCCTGTGTCGTTGGAAAATCTGGCCCTGGAAATTCAGCCGCACGCTGATGCCTGGCATATTGAATTTGGCAATCCCACGGTGGCTGGTCAGGTGCGTTTGCCAGAAGATGAAAACCTGCCCATTACGGTGGATTTGAAATACCTGCATTTGGCGCGTTCCATGTTGGGCGAATCGGCGGATGACCTGGACAGCATTGAGGCGGAATTCGATCCGCGCAGTCTGCCCCGCGCGGATATCAGCATCGCAGAATTGCATTACGAAAACAGCAATTACGGCAATTGGTCGGTGCAGCTGCGCCCGAATGAACAGGGCACGGTATTCGATAATATTCGCGGCAATATTCGTGGTATTACCGTCAGCGGATTGCCCACGGAAGCAAACAACAACCCGGCTGGTGCACAGTTAATTTGGCAGAAAGGAAATGATGGGGCGCGCACGCGTTTCGTCGGTTTGTTGAGTGCTGGTGATATCGCCGATGTGATGCGCCAATGGGAAAAACCGGACATCATCGAAAGCACCACTGCCCGCTATGAAGTCGATTTATCCTGGCCCGGTTCACCACACCAGGTGGGTTTGAAGCGGCTCGAAGGGCAAGTGAATCTGTTGATGGAAAATGGTCGTTTCAAACGTAATCCCAGTGTGGGCAGCGATGGCTTTTTGCGGCTGGTGGCGCTGGTCAATTTCGATACCCTGGCGCGTCGTCTGCGGATGGATTTTTCGGATCTTTATAAAAGCGGTCTCGCCTATGATGAGCTGCGTGGCAGTGTCAACTTTGAGGCGGGTAAATTAATTTTTACCGAACCCTTACAAATGAGCAGCCCATCGAGCAAATTGCAGATGGCTGGCAGTATTAACCTGCTGGATGAAACCATCGATTCCCGTTTGGTTGCCACCTTGCCGGTGGCGGGTAACCTGACGTTTCTCGCGGCATTGGCGACTGGGCTTCCGGCTGCAGCCGGTGTGTATGTGGTCAGTAAAATCTTTAAAAAGCAGGTGGATCAGGCCACCAGTATCAGCTATCGCATCCGCGGCAGTTGGGATGAGCCGGAGATGAAATTCGATCGCCTGTTCGAAAGTGAAACCAGTTTGCGCAACAGTGTGGGCGAAAACGGTGAACCGGTGTCTGATACGCCGCAGGGCGACGCCGGGCAAGAGGATATTTCAGCGCCGGATCAACAAACCCCGTCGCCGTGATATTTGATAAATCCTCCTTTGCGGTACAACATTAAATGGCTCACATCATCGGAGAATAAGCCATGTTGATTCGTCAGGAACGACACACCGATATCGACACCATCTTTCGTATCACCCAGGCAGCGTTTGAAGACCATCCCTTCAGTGACCATAAAGAACAATTGATTGTGAATGCCCTGCGTGCCGCCAAGGCCATGACCTTGTCACTGGTTGCGCAATGGGATGACGAAGATGTTGTGGGCCATGTGGCCTTTTCGCCGGTTGAGATATCGGACGGAAGAGAGCGTTGGTATGGACTGGGGCCAGTGTCTGTTGCACCGGCATATCAACGGCGCGGTATTGGTAAAGCGCTTATCCGCCATGGTTTACAGCATTTGCAATCTGCGGGGGCGCAAGGATGTGTGGTGATGGGAGATCCGGATTATTATCAATATTTTGGTTTCCGGCATTTGCCGGAACTGGTTTATCGGGATGTTCCGGCGGAATATTTTCTTGCCTTGGCGTTTTGCCAGCCGACGCCGCAAGGATTTGTGACTTACCATCCGGCTTTTTTTGTGCAGGAATGAGGCGAAGCCTACGCCTGAATGATCAGTGATCGTGGGCTTCCATTTGTTCACGGATATAACGAAATAATTTGCGCGCGCTGGCAGGCGGTTTGTTCTCCGCTGCTTCTTTTTGAGCAACGCGGATCAATTGACGCAGGTGTTGTACGTCCACACCAGGGTGCAGTTGGATAAATTCCTGTAATGCCTGATTGTCACCACCAATCAATAAATCCCGATACCGCTCCACCTGATGCTGACGGTGAATGTAGCGATCACTTTTACTTTGCAGCAAATCATAAGCCTCCTGAATCGCTGCGTGATCGGTGGTGCGCATCAGTTTGCCGATGTATTGCAAATGCCGGCGCCGTGCTTCACGGTGAACCATCTTGCGGGTTTCATGGATGGCTTCCATCAACTTGGGCTCGATGGGTATCTGGGCCAACTGGTTATCATTCAACTCCACCAGCTTCTCGCCCAGTTCCTGAAGTGCTGTCATCTCGCGCTTGGCTTGTGACTTGCTGCGGATGTAGTCGTCGGGGTTGATGTCGTCGTATGAATAAACCATGGTGTTGCCAATCTGCGATGGGTATGTAAAAGGGCGGCTAGGTTAGGTAAAAGTCAGGCAAATAACAACTGGAATCTGCGGTGGTTTGCCGGCACTTATTCATCTTCCTCGAAACGTTGGGTGATCAGGTTAAGGATGGCTTCCATCGCACAGGCTTCATCGTGGCCATCGACTTGAACCTCAATGTCGGTACCCTGGGTAGCAGCCAGGAGCATCAATGACATAACGCTTTTGGCATCGACCCAGTGGTTTTCACAGGTTGCCGAGGCAACGCGTACCTGGATACGCGCCGTGAACGGCGTTGCTGTGGTTACCAGCTTGGCGGCCGCACGGGCATGCAAGCCGCGTTTGTTGATGATAGTTACTCGTTCGATGAGCATAAAAAGACATCACGCTTTCTTGTGTTTATTGATGTCACGGTGCCTGACCTGTACATCGTTATAAAACCGGTTGAAATGTTTTTGCAAACGCTCGCTCAGATAAACCGAGCGATGCTGCCCGCCGGTACAACCGATGGCGATAGTGATATAGCTGCGATTGTTAGCTTGGTAACGCGGCAGCCAGCGGGTGAGGTAACGCTCGATGTCTTCGTACATTTCCTCAACCGAATCCTGTTCTTCAAGAAAATCAATCACGTCCTGATCTTTACCGGTTAGCGGTCGCAGATTGTGTTTCCAATGGGGATTAGGCAGGCAGCGTGCATCAAATACAAGGTCGGCGTTTACCGGGATACCATGTTTAAAACCGAAAGATTCAAACAGGATCGCCATGTTGGATTCGCTACGGCCAACGACTCGTTCCTTCACCAGATCGCGCAATTCGTGCAGGTTCAGATGGCTGGTATCCAGCACCAGGTCCGCTGCATCGCGAATCGGTTCCAACAGGTTTTGTTCTTCGGTAATCGCTTCTTCCAGATTGGTATTGGTATCGCTCAATGGGTGTTTGCGCCGGGTTTCACTGAAGCGCTGAATCAACACCGAGGGTTGCGCGTCGAGAAACAGTACGCGAAATGGCACATGGGCTTCCTTCAGCGTCTCAATCATCATCGGGAAAATGTTGAGATCCTGCCACGCGTTGCGCACATCAATACCGATGGCAAATTTCTGGGTGTCGTCCTTGTGAATCTGGATTTGTGCCACCAGCGCCGGCAGCAGGCTCACGGGAAGATTGTCGATACAGTTGAAGCCGACATCTTCCAGAACATGCAGTGCAGTACTCTTACCCGAGCCGGATAATCCACTCACAATCACTAAATGCATGGGCGTGTATTCCTGTGATTCATTCATCAATGCGCCGAGAGTGCCGGGCTTGTGTTTTCCCAAGATCGCCAATCAATCTTTGCTGACAGCTATCTCATACAAGGCTGCATCACTCTCCGCGCTACGTAGACGTTCGCGAAAGCCACTGTCGTTGAGAGCGCCAGCCAAGGCTGCCAAATTTTGCAGATGTTCGCCGTGGGCATTTTCCGGTACCAGCATGGCAAACAAAATATCCACGGGCTCGGAATCAATCGAATCAAAGTCAATCGGCTGATTCAGTGTGATCAGGGCGCCGATGACACCATCGTAGTTTTCCACTCGGCAGTGCGGGATAGCAATGCCGTGGCCGATGCCGGTGGAGCCAAGTCGTTCCCGCGCAATTAGCCGACGAAACAAGTCGTCGGCATCAATGGCGGGAATATCCTGAGCGATGGTGTTGGCAAGAATTTCCAGCACACGCTTTTTGCTGACACCTTCGATATCGCACAGGGTGCGACCTTGGGTGAGAAGAGATTGTATTTGCATAATGTATTAACGATGGCTGCGCATTTTTTCTTTGTGTTTAATCAATTGCCGATCGAGCTTGTCGGTCAGCAGGTCAATAGCGGCATAGAGATCTTCTGATGTCGCATCGGCAAATAAATCCTTGCCGCTTACGTGCACGGTGGCTTCCGCTTTTTGCTCCAGCTTGTCTACCGAGAGAATCACGTGAGTATTGGTAATGCGGTCGTGATGGTTATTGAGTCTTTCAAGTTTATTGTTGACGTAATCCTTGAGGGCGTCGGTAACTTCCAGGTGGTGACCGCTAATAGTAATTTGCATAGTACTTCCTCTTCGTTATGACAGTTACTCAATCTTGCCTGACGGCACGATTATTGATTCTGCATAGTGGTAGAACGTGTTCTGCACATCCGGGTATTCATCAGCCTAGCAGTGGAGAAAAAGGATGTCATAGTAAACTTTTACGCTCATTAGACGGCGGGATATTGAGTGATTCCCGGTATTTGGCAATGGTGCGACGCGCTACCTGGATGCCTTGCTCAGATAACAGCTCAGTGATCTTGCTGTCGCTCAGGGGTTTCTTTGGATTTTCCGCACTCACCAGTTTCTTGATGATGGCGCGAATTGCCGTAGAGGAGCATTCGCCGCCGCTGTCTGTACTCACATGACTGGAAAAGAAATATTTAAGTTCAAAAATTCCCTGTGGGGTATGCATGTACTTTTGGGTGGTCACCCGCGAGATAGTGGATTCATGCATATCTACGATTTCGGCGATGTCGTGCAGTACCAGTGGCTTCATTGCCTCGGCGCCGTACTCCAGGAAGCCCCGCTGTTTTTCCACAATACAGCTGGCAACTTTCAACAGGGTTTCGTTGCGGCTCTGTAAACTTTTGAGGAACCAGCGGGCTTCTTGCAGATTGTCCTTGAGGAAGGTGTTATCGCTGCTCGAATCAGCCCGCTTCACCATGGAGGCGTAATCCGAATTGATTCTCAGGCGCGGGGCGATATCCGGATTTAATTCCACCATCCAGCGGCCATCACGCTTTTCCACAAACACATCCGGCACAACATACTCTGTGTCACCGGAAGCAATCATATCGCCGGGGCGAGGGTTCAGACTCTGGATCAATGCCACGGCCTGGCCTAACTCGCTCTCTTTGAGCTTGGTGCGGCGCATTAACTGGCGATAATCGCGGCTGCCTAACAAGGGTAGATACTGCTTGACGATCAGCTTGGCAGGTTCAAGAAAGGGCGTGGTCGGGGCGAATTGTTGCAATTGCACCAGCAGACATTCCGACAGGTTTTGGCTGCACACGCCGCAGGGGTCAAATTGTTGTAAACGGTGCTGTACGGCAACGACTTCATCCAGTTCCAGTTCATCCAGTTCGGTGATCAGGCCTTCGTAGATATCGGCCAGGCTCACGGATAGCATGCCACTGGGATCGACCGCATCGATGATTGCCATGGCGATGATCCGGTCCTGGTCTGACATGGGGGTCAGGTTGAGCTGCCACATCAGGTGATCGTAGAGGGAATCGGTAACGGCGCGCCGGCTGTCAAAGTCGTTGTCTTCGCCATCATAAGAGGATGAACTGCTGGTGTGGGAGGACTGATAGACATCGTCCCAACTGGTATCTACCGGTAACTCACTGGGGATGGATTCGTTCCATTCGGTATTGGGTTCGCTGTCCCCGTAATTATCGGTATCAGAAAAGCTTTCGGTCTCGTTATAGGTAGTTTCTGCGTAGCTTTCCTTGTCAGCAAAGGTGTCCTTATCGTTAAAGCCCGAATCGAGATCTGCGCCATTGGCATCTGCAGCAACTTCTTGCTGGCGGGGATAATCACTGTCTTCCCCTTCACCGCTGTCGGCAGGCGAGTGGCTGTCGTAACCCTCTTCGACCTCTAGCATCGGGTTGGAATCCAGAGCTTCCTGGATCTCCTGCTGCAAATCCAGGGTCGACAATTGCAGCAGACGAATAGCCTGTTGCAATTGGGGCGTCATGGTCAGTTGCTGGCCGAGTTTTAGCTGTAGAGACTGCTTCATCGTAAGTAGAACTAAACCCCAAAGAAATGATGTTGTTCAGGTGGAGTTTAGACAGCCTTTGTCTTGCAGGCAATAACACCTAGCAATCTTTGTGCCTGTTATACAAATTTAGTGGCTTGTCAAGTGATTTGTCGGAACGCACCTGAGGTTACAGGCGGAAGTTTTCGCCCAGATAGACTTCGCGGACCTTGTTGTTACTCAGTACCGTTTCTGCATCGCCCTCGGCGATGATATGGCCTTCGCTGACGATATAGGCTGTCTCACAAATATCCAGTGTCTCGCGCACATTGTGGTCAGTAATGAGCACGCCGATGCCGCGATCCTTGAGGTGACGCACAATTTGTTTAATGTCGTTCACTGAAATGGGGTCAACGCCGGCGAAGGGCTCATCAAGGAGAATGAACTGCGGCTCTGTCGCCAGCGCTCGGGCAATTTCTACCCGCCGCCGCTCACCACCGGAGAGCGACATACCCAAACTGTCGCGGATATGGGTGATATGGAATTCCTGCAGTAGTGAGTCGAGTTTTGCGTGGCGCTGCTTGCGGTTGAGATCCTTGCGGGTTTCAAGGATCGCCATGATGTTATCTGCCACGGTCAGCTTGCGAAAAACGGAAGCTTCCTGGGGTAGATAACCGATACCCGCCCGGGCACGGCCATGGATAGGCAGATGAGTCAGGTCTTTGCCGTCGAGTAATATTCGCCCTTCATCGGCACCGACAAGGCCGGCAATCATATAAAAACAGGTGGTTTTGCCTGCGCCGTTGGGGCCGAGCAGGCCCACAATCGTACCGCTGGTCACGGCGATTGACACGTCAATGACAACTTTACGGCTTTTATAACTCTTGGCGAGATGTTGGGCTTGCAGGGTCGGCATGGTCGACTCAATCTTGATTGATGGTTTGTGGCGGGATAACGATTTCGATGCGCTGTGGTTGCTGTGCATCCTTCTTGCCCGCTGCCTTCATGATCTCTTTGCGGATGTCGTAATCAATGCGGTTACCACTAATCGATGCGCCATTTTCCTGTTCCAGAAATGCATTCTCCAGAAGTAACAACTGTTCATTGGTTAAGGTATAGCGAATGCTGTTGGCCTGCGCTGTAATAGTTGCCTGGTTCTCTGCCGGTTTTTGCTGGTAGCGTGCAGGCTTACCGCGGGCTTCCATCTTCTCAACTTCGTCGTTGCTGTTGGTATGGATGGTGATCTGATCGGCACTGATTTCCAGGGTGCCTTGCTTTAATCTCACGTCACCGCTGTAGGTAGCGGTGCGCTTTTTGCGATCCAGTTGCGCGCTATTGGCGGAAATATGGATGGGTTGTTCTTTGTCGCTGGGGAGGGCATGAACGGGTGTCGTCAGCCACAGGGCGCACAGTAACAGGAGTAAAAATGATACAAGCGGTTTGCACGCCATCATAGAAAATCTGACATTGTTATTGAGGTTCATATGTCCCTCGGACCCTGGAAAGTAACTCGATGCGGTCCTCACCCAAGTAAGCTTTCATGCCCAGCGTGTCGAGGTGGCCTTGTTGGGCGCGCATCTTAACAGCTTTATCAGTTTCGGCGTATTGCTGGCTGGCTTTGATGCGCAATTCGCTGGTCAGCAACTCTAGCAAACCTTCATTGGCCGATTGCTGGTAGACGCGCACATCGTTAAACAGGGTGACCAACTGGCCGTTCTGATCAATCTTTCCTTCGTTGGCGGTGAGATGCCAGGGCGCAATATCAGCGTTTTCACTAAATAACATCCGTGGTTGGCTCAGCATGGTGTAATCCTTCGGGCCGGGCCGGGCCGGGTTGATCTGAAAGTGTTCAGCCGTGTCAGTTGTCAGGATATTGCGCAAGTTGCCGTCGGCATCGTATTCGCGCAGTTTGATATCGGTCATATAGGCTTGCGGAAAGTTGGCGCTTCTGACGACATCCTCGCCCAATAATTCGGTGGGCGATTTATCCCAGAAAGCTACCAGGCCAATCACTAGCAATGAAACAACAATCCAGGGCAACGGAATGCGTGACATGAGTTGATCCGTCAGTGATGGGTTGGTAGATAATGGGCGAGCGCAGAGTCAAAAGTACCCTGCGCTTGCATAATCAAATCGCACGCCTCGCGCACGGCGCCCTGGCCACCGTGAAACCGGCTTTGCCAATGGGCGCGATCGGCCACGCTCAGATGGGCATTGGGGACGGTCAGTGCCAGACCGACACGACTCATGACGCTGAGGTCCGGCCAGTCATCCCCCATAAAAGCGATCTCTTCCAGAGAAATGCTGTTGTCCAGATTTTCCTGTAATGCAGCCCATTTATCTTCACGTCCCTGGATTAACAATTCAATGCCGAGGTCCTTCGCCCGTTTGGCAACCAGCGTGCTGGTGCGTCCGGTAATAATGCCCACTTTTACGCCGCTCCCCTGTAAGAGTTTTATGCCGTGGCCATCCAGAGTACAAAAGGTTTTCAGTTCATCTCCGGAGTTGCTGAAGTAGAGTTTGCCGTCGGTGAGTACACCATCGACATCGAGTAGAAGTAATTTGATACGGCGAGCGCGTTCCAGTAAATCGGGGGTCATTCAAATATTGCTCTCGGGTGAGTGTGTAAATGTGGCTGAGCCTGGGTTTCGGAAGTAGATCAGATTACGCCGGCACGCAAAATATCATGCATGTGTACGACTCCGATGGGACGATTTTGTTCGTCGCCGACGATCAGGGCGGTAATTTTGCGGTCTTCCATAATCTTTAGTGCTTCCGCTGCGAGCGTGGTGTCGCGCACGGTTTTAGGGTGGTGATTCATCAGGTTGCGCATAACGGCTTTGCCGATATCGACCCCCTGATCAACGCTGCGACGCAAATCGCCGTCGGTGAAGATGCCGAGTAAAGCATTCTGCTCATCGACTACCGTGGTCATACCAAAACCTTTCTCGGTCATGACCAGCAGTGCATGGGACAAGGGGGCATCAGCATCGACGCGTGGGACCTTGTCGCCGGCGTGCATGATATCTGAAACCCGTAATAACAGTTTGCGACCCAGGGCTCCACCGGGGTGTGAAAAGGCAAAATCCTCAGCAGTGAAGCCGCGCGCCTCCAGCAGTGCGATAGCCAAGGCATCGCCCATGACCATGGTGGCGGTTGTGCTGGAGGTGGGGGCCAGTGCCAGGGGGCATGCTTCGCTGGCGACACTGATATCCAGATGTGCTTCGGCTATCTCGCCCAGCACGGAATTACGGTCACTGGTCATGCTGATGATGGGAATTCCCATGCGTTTAAACAGCGGTAACAATGTGACTATTTCGACGGAATTGCCTGAATAGGAGATGGCGATAACGATATCGTCTTTGGTAATCATCCCCAGATCGCCGTGGCTGGCTTCACCGGGATGAACAAAAAAAGCTGGAGAGCCTGTGCTGGCCAGGGTGGCTGCAATTTTGCGGGCGATATGGCCCGATTTGCCAATACCGGTGACGACCGTGCGTCCGCGACAGGCGAGGATCATCTCGCAGGCTTTAATGAACTCCTGATCCAGACGCTCGCGCAAGGCTGATACGGCGCCTGCTTCAATCTCGATAGTGCGCAGGCCGGAGCTGATAAAGTCGAATTGAGTCATGCGGGGCGAGATCTCGCTGCTGGGTAATCGGAGCAAATCAAGCGGGCATTATAACGACGGAAATCATTGTCGCCACCCTCCATAGGATGCAGCTCATCCGATTGCTCAAATTGATGTGGAGTTTTCGCGTTTAAAGGGCGGTGGTATAGTGCGTGGCCACGATTTCAGCAATGGTGCCAGGTCTGTTCATTCGGATTACAGACAAGGGCACTTATCGGGGTCATAGCAGTCTTATCTACCGGAAATTGCCCCACGACAACATGAGGTTAGGAGTTCAGATGACGTATATATCGCACAAGGTAACGGGCGCTTTATTGTTAATCGCTGCCTGTTTTGTATTGAGTTTTCAGGCCGTCGCTGCCGAGAAGGACGTGAAAGATCCGCGCGATCTGGTTGAGGAAGTCGCGCAGGAGTTGTTTGCTGTCGCGAAAGCTCATCCGGGCGAGAAAGCCAGCTCAGAGGCATACTTCAACAAGATAGAAACTGTCCTTGAGCAAGTGGTGGATTTCCCGTTTATCGCTTACGTTGTGATGGGTGAAAGCGGTAAAAAAGCTACCGATGAGCAGAAGAAGCAATTTGCTGAGGTATTCAAAAGCGGCTTGGTCCGTTCATACGCCAAAGGCATTGCTGCCTACGCCGACAGCGACATCAAAATCCTGCCGGTTAACATCAATCCGAACAAGCCCACGGCGGTTACGGTTAAACAGGAAGTGACCGACAAGGGGAATGTTCACCACCTGGCTTATAGCATGCGTCTGAATAAGAAGACGAATGAGTGGAAGTTGATCAACGTGACGCTCAATGGCGTTAATCTCGGTCAATCGTTCCGCAGTCAATTCAGTCAGGCGATAGCCAAGCAGGGCGGTGACATTGATAAGGTTATCAATAACTGGCTATCTGAAGCGTGATCTAGTGTTCTTATAGATATCCATCACATTCTCCGGCCATCGCGGCCGGAGCCGTAGATGCGGGATGCGCCGCCCGGCGCATTCCGGTAAGATTCCCTCCCTGACTTATCCTCGATTCATATCATCGGGCCGCGCGCCCTGAGAAATTTATTTATGCAGTCTGAAGACATCAAAGCGCTGATCGAAGCCAGTATCCCTGATAGCCAGGTCCAGGTTGGCGTGCAGGGCGACCATATCAATCTGGTCGTGATCAGCCCGGCATTCGCCGGCTTGTCCATCGTCAAGAAACAGCAACTTGTTTATGCCGCGCTGGCCGGATTATTTGCTGACGGCCGCGTACATGCGGTGGATTACATGAAGACGTTTACGCCGGAAGAGTGGCAGCAACAGCAGCAACAATAATCGGTATGTCCGATTTACAGCTTTATCTCTCCCTAGCCCAGGTATCCAATGGATAAATTAATGATCAAGAGCGGTGGTCCGCTCAATGGTGAGATTCGTATCTCCGGCTCAAAAAATGCCGCTTTGCCGATACTCGCCGCCACCTTGCTGGCTGACAGCCCGATACTGTTGCGCAATATGCCGCACCTGAATGATATAACCACCATGCTCGCGTTATTGCGTTGTATGGGCGTCGGCGTGACGATTGATGAGCGTATGGGGGTGGAGATCGATACCAGCAGTATTAATGACTTCACTGCGCCCTATGAATTGGTTAAAACCATGCGAGCCTCCATTCTGGTGTTGGGGCCGATGCTCGCGCGGTTCGGAGTCGCTAACGTCTCTTTCCCGGGAGGCTGTGCCATTGGGAGTCGGCCGGTGGATATTCACCTGCGTGGCCTGGAGGCCATGGGTGCCATCATCGATATCGATGAAGGATACATTCGCGCCAAAAGCAATGGTCGCCTGAAAGGTGCCCATATTTTGATGGATATCGTCACTGTTGGCGGTACGGAAAACCTGCTAATGGCTGCCGTACTGGCAGAAGGTACGACGGTATTGGAGAATGCGGCGCGCGAACCTGAAATTGTGGACCTTGCGAACTTGTTGGTTGCCATGGGTGCGCGTATTGAAGGTATAGGTACGGCGACATTGGTGGTGCATGGCGTTGAACGCCTGCAAGGGTGCCACTATTCGGTAATGCCGGACCGCATTGAAACGGGCACTTACCTGGTTGCGGCTGCCACCACGCGTGGGCGCATCAAGGTCAAGGACACCAGTGAAGCAATTCTTGAAGGTGTCCTGTTGAAGCTTGAAGAGGCCGGCGCGCACATCAGCACGGGCAAAGACTGGATTGAGCTGGATATGAAAGGCAATCGCCCAAAAGCGGTGAACCTGCGTACCGCGCCCTATCCGGCGTTCCCGACCGATATGCAATCGCAATTCACCGCTATGAACGCCGTGGCGGAAGGAACGGGTACGGTTACCGAGACGATCTTTGAGAATCGCTTGATTCAGGTTCATGAACTGAATCGCATGGGTGCCAACATCACGCTTGAAGGCAACACGGCAATCGTCAAAGGCGTGGAGCGTTTGAAAGGTGCGCCGGTTATGGCCAGCGATCTGCGTGCATCGGCCAGTCTGGTAATCGCCGGGTTGGTGGCTGATGGCACGACATTGGTGGATCGTATTTACCATATTGATCGCGGTTACGAATGTATTGAAGAAAAGCTTCAGGCGCTGGGTGCCAACATCCGTAGGGTGCCGGGTCGTTAAATTTATTGTTGGATGAGTATGAACCAGACATTGACCATTGCCCTGACCAAGGGGCGCATTATGGATGAAACCTTACCGCTGCTGGCGGCGGCAGGGATACAGCCACTGGAAGATATCGCTAAAAGCCGCAAACTGGTTTTTGATACGAATCAGGATGGGGTGCGCCTGTTGGTATTGCGCGGGGCTGATGTACCTACCTATGTACAATTCGGCGCGGCAGATATGGGGGTGTCCGGCAAGGATACCCTGATGGAGAACGGTGCGGATGGCTTGTATGAACCGCTGGATCTCAATATTGCCCGCTGTAAATTAATGACGGCTGCCATCAAGGATATTCCCACCCGGCCTGGTCGTATTCGCGTGGCCACCAAATATGTCAATATCGCCAAGCAGTATTACGCGTCTCGTGGGCGTCAGGTCGATATCATCAAACTTTATGGCGCGATGGAGCTTGCTCCCATCATGCAACTGGCGGATGAAATTGTGGATATCGTTGATACCGGTAATACCTTGCGTGCTAACGGGCTGGAACCGCGCGATTTCATCGCCGACATCAGCTCACGCCTTATCGTCAACAAGGCCTCAATGAAGATGAAGCACGTCAAGATTCAGCAGGTGATCGATGATATTGCCAAGGCCGTGGTCAAGTGATCTTTCTGTTAACGTTTATCAGCTAGAGCAATCTCATGTCGGAATCCTTTATTAATCGTCTGGACGCTGAACAAGCGGACTTTGCCGAAGCCTTGAACAAGCTTCTGGCTTGGGAGTCAGTGTCCGATGCGCGGGTAGCGGCGGTGGTGGACGATATCCTGCAACAGGTTCGTTCCCGTGGCGATGCGGCGGTGCTTGAATATACCAACCGTTTTGATCGCCGTAGCGCGAGCGCCATGTCTGAGCTGGTGGTTTCCAGCGCTCAATTGCAAGACGCCTTGGGAAAGATTACCGCCGAACAACGTCAGGCGTTGGAATCGGCGGCGCTACGTATTCGTCAATACCACGAACACCAGCGGCAGGACTCCTGGCGCTATACCGAAGCTGATGGCACAGTCCTTGGGCAGCAGATTACCGCGATGGAACGAGTGGGGCTCTATGTGCCGGGCGGCAAGGCTTCTTATCCATCTTCCGTATTGATGAATGCTATCCCCGCCAAAGTGGCCGGCGTTGAGCAGCTTGTTATGGTGGTGCCGGCTCCGGATAGTGTGCTTAATCCGATGGTGCTGGCTGCTGCTGCCATCGCCGGTGTCGATCAGGTTGTTACTATCGGCGGTGCCCAGGCTGTTGCGGCGCTTGCTTATGGTACTGAATCTATTGCCAAGGTCGATAAAATTGTCGGCCCGGGTAACATTTATGTAGCCACTGCCAAGCGCGCAGTATTTGGCCAGGTCGCTATCGACATGATTGCCGGTCCTTCTGAAATCCTGGTGATCTGTGATGGCAAGACTGATCCGGACTGGATTGCGATGGATCTGTTCAGCCAGGCGGAGCATGACGAACAGGCCCAATCGATTCTGTTGTGTCCTGATGCTGCTTACCTTGAGAAGGTTGAGGCGGCCATGCAAAAGTTACTGCCGACCTTGTCGCGTCGTGCGATTGCCAGCGTTTCGGTTCGCATGCGGGGAGCCTTGATAAAAGTGCGGGATATCGCTCAGGCGATTGAGGTAAGTAACCGGATTGCGCCGGAGCACCTGGAGCTATCAGTGGAAGATCCCGAAGCGCTGTTACCGCAGATTCGCCACGCGGGCGCGATCTTTATGGGGCGTTATACCCCGGAAGCTTTGGGAGATTACTGTGCTGGCCCAAACCACGTCTTGCCCACCTCCGGCACTGCGCGTTTTTCCTCGCCTTTAGGGGTATATGACTTTCAGAAGCGCAGCTCGATCATCATGTGCTCCGCCAGCGGCGCTTCGGCGTTGTCCCGTACGGCCTCGGTGCTGGCGCGGAGCGAAGATCTTGAAGCGCATGCGCGGTCCGCAGAATATCGCATCATAGATTGACGATCAGTTGCTGTGAAAAAGACCGGTTTAATACCGGTCTTTTTATTTAGGCATCAGGTTCGCGTGCGAGCGCTCGGTCTTACTCCGGCAATTGCTACCAATTCCAGTGTTTCGCCCTCACGTACCACTCTCAGATTGACTTCACTACCGGGGGTGATATCGGCTACCAGAAAGAGCCCCTGGCGAGCATCTGCAACGGACTGGTTATTGATGTGTGTAATGATATCGCCAGGCTTGAGATTGGCGCGATCAGCAGGACTATCCTCCAATACGGCCATGACGATAATGCCTGCTGTTCCGTAACGCTTCATCCCTTCAGGTGAGAGCTGATTGGCGTCCAGCCCCAGCCATCCACGTACCACACTGCCGTGCTGCACAATCTGCTCAAGGGATTTCATCGCGGAATCCGCCGGTATGGCAAAACTGATGCCAGCTGACGAATCTGTCTCATCCAGGACAGCGGTGCTAATACCCAACAAATTGCCGCGCGCATCTATCAAGGCGCCGCCGGAGTTGCCGGGATTTATCGCCGCGTCAGTTTGAATGTAATTCTCGTATTCATTATTAGTGCGCAATCCGTAGCGGCCGGTGGCGCTGATGATTCCCAGGCTGACGCTCTGGCCGACGCCAAAGGGGTTGCCGATAGCGAGCACCACGTCTCCGACTTGCGCTTTAACAGGCTCACCCATCGTAATAGCCGTCAAATTTTCCAATTCAATTTTTAATACCGCAATGTCATTGTCGGGATCAGTCCCAACCAGGGTGGCAGCGGTTTCCCGTCCATCGTGCAGCAACACAATAATTTCATCCGCGCCACTGATGACATGGTTATTGGTCAGGATATGCCCATCTTTACTTACAATCACCCCTGAGCCGAGTGTGGATTGCATGCGGACTTGTTGTGGGGTGTTGGCGTTATTGAATAAGTGGCGGTAAAGCGGGTGATCAGAGTAACGGTAGCGGCGCTTGACCAATTTGGTGGTGTAGATGTTGACGACGGAGGGGGCGGCCTTGTTTACCGCATCGGAATAGGACACCGGCCCCCAGTTGCCTGATATGTCAGAGGGAGAAGTTGGTGCGGTATCACTATTCTGACGCAGGTCCGGAAACAGCAATAGCAGTAACACCGCAATTAATAATCCTGCGGTGACAGGCCATCCGAGAAAACTGAATAGACGTTGCACTGGCATTATTACGCTCCGATTGTCGCATCGGTTGTGGGTGCCAGTACAAGGCCGATGAAATCCTGTGGCTGGTAAATGACTTCCTTAACGCTTTTTATGTGTGTCATCGAAGTCATAGTCATCGGCTGACTCAGTCGGTGTTTTGTGATCCTGATCTTCGTGCAAGCCAAAGTCTTCACTCAGTGCGCCTTTGGAGCCCGTTGTTTTAGGGGCCCAATCGCGAGGAGGCTCAAAGCTCTGTTCGCTGATGTAGGTTTTTTCTGTGCTCAGCAGGTTGGCGTTCGCCGCTTCCAGGATTTGTCGACTGATAGCTGGTGTTGCCAGTTTCAATGCGCTATTGGCCAGATGCTCATGCACATCGCGATAAGATTGGGTCAGGTTATTCACCAGTTGGGAGGTCTGGGCAAAGTGTTCGGCTACATCGCGCTGATAACTTTGCAGGGTGTTTTCTGCCTCATGCAGACGCTGCTCCAACTCGCGACTATAAACCTGGGCACGAAACAGGTAGAGCAAAAACGCACCGAGCCCGGCGCCTGCGAGCAGACTGATCAGGCTGGTCAAGACAAGGGTACTGAGTGAAAACACAAAACTCTCCTTACACTGCATAAAATATCTGCCCTGGGCTTATGGCGCGGGCAGGGGTCGGGCGTGCACATTATATACACGAATGTATTATACGGTCTTTAGTGTGGATTAAATCGCCATTATTTGTAGCCGCTCACTCAATGTTGGGTGGGTATCCTAACGAAGCGGGTAAATATGACTGTAAACAAACAAGATGATTCTCAATTTTTTTTACCTGGCCCATCGGGCCTGATTGAGTCCCGGCTGACACAGCCTGATGAACAAGGTGCTTTGGCGGATAAGCATCTGGTGGTTGTGATTTGTCATCCCCATCCGGTTCACGGTGGAACCATGGATAACAAAGTGATAACGACGCTGGAGAGAACCTATCGGGATCTGGGTGTTACAACCGTGTGCTTTAACTTTCGTGGGGTAGGGAAGAGTGAGGGCGTATTTGATAACGCGGTGGGTGAGGTAGATGATCTGTTGGCGGTCATAGGTTGGGTCAACGACCAATATCCCGCGTCCGGTTTGCTGTTGGCAGGTTTTTCATTTGGCTCTTCTATTGCTGCCCAGGCTTGTTATCGTGTGCCGAACGTCCGACATCTGCTCCTGGTGGCGCCGCCGGTAGAGCGGTATTCCTACGACCAGGCGGGGCATTTTCCCTGCGCAGTTATCGTGGTTCAGGGGGACCGTGATGAGCGCGTCAATTCGGCAGGTGTGCATACCTGGATTGCCGGATTGAAATCACCGGTAGAATTGCTGCGATATAAAGAAGCGAGTCATTTCTTTCATGGTTACCTGACCCGTCTCAAACAGGATTTATCGCCATTGATTTTGCGTCATCTGGGTGATTGAGGCGTTTATCTGCCAGATTGCCTCCCGCAGCCAACGCGGTTACAGTGGCGCTCGCCCCATCGTTGTTATTGAGTTATTTACTTGTCTATGAACCCTTCTCCTCTTGAACGCTACCGGCGCGACCTGGAACGGCCGGATTTTCGTCACGATCCAGCCCAGGCGTTAGCAGTGGATCTGTTGCAAAAGCTTTATGAGACTCTAATCGCCAGCCATGCAGAGCGTGAACCGAACGGTTTTCTGTCCTGGTTGAGCCAGCGTTTTACAAAGCGTGAGCTCAAGCCTATTAAGGGGTTGTACTTTTGGGGCGGTGTCGGTCGAGGCAAAACCTACCTGATGGACAATTTCTATGAAAGCCTGCCGTTTGAGCAAAAGATGCGTGTGCATTTCCACCGCTTTATGCGGCGCGTACACGCTGAACTGAAAAAGCTTGGTGGCCATAAAAACCCTTTACAAAAAGTGGCTGAAACCATCAGCCGGGAAGCTCGGGTGATTTGTTTTGATGAGTTTTTTGTCTCCGATATCACGGATGCCATGATCCTCGGAACGCTGATGGAAGAATTGTTCAAGCGCGGCGTGATCTTGGTAGCCACCTCTAATATTGAGCCGGACGGTCTTTATAAAGATGGTTTGCAGCGTGCCCGTTTTTTGCCAGCTATTGCCCTGCTTAAAGAGCATACCCAGGTGGTCAACATAGATGGCGGTGTAGATTATCGGTTGCGCGCTCTGGAACAGGCTGAGCTCTACTATTCGCCTCTGGGTGAAGCGGCGGAACAGAATTTGATGGCGTGCTTCCAGGCGCTCGTACCCTGTAGTGACGAGATTGAGTCGAACCTTCAGATTGAGATCGAAGGCCGTTCGATTGCAGTGCGTTATGTGGCAGAAGATGTGGTGTGGTTCGACTTCGGCGCGATTTGTGACGGGCCTCGTTCGCAGAATGACTATATTGAGTTGGCGCGTGAATATCACTCGGTCGTTATCAGCAATGTGCCAGGAATGGGGCGCGATAACGACGACCAGGCACGTCGGTTTATCAATCTCGTCGACGAATTTTATGATCGCCATGTGAAATTGGTTCTTTCGGCGGCTCGGCCGTTAGCTGGCATTTATAGCGAGGGAAAGCTGAGTTTTGAGTTCCAGCGAACAATCAGTCGTTTGCTGGAGATGCAAAGTCGCGAATATCTCGCCAAGCCGCACCGCCCTTGAGCCGGTCGGGTTTGCATGAGCAGAAAATCCCCTTGAAAAGGTAATGTCAGTTGTGTAGTATTCGCGCTCTTTTTGGGTGGGTCACACCACATTAACAGGCAGGAATAACATGAAGACATATAGTGCCAAAGCAGAATCCGTCGCTCGCGACTGGTTCATCGTCGATGCGGCGGGGAAAACCCTCGGTCGTATGGCGGCAGAAATTGCCTCGCGTCTGCGCGGCAAGCACAAACCTGAGTACACTCCCCACGTGGATACCGGCGATTACATTGTTGTCATCAACGCTGAAAAAGTGCGCGTAACCGGTAAGAAGTTGACTGATAAAATTTATTATCATCACACCAACCACATTGGCGGCATTAAGGCTATCAGCTTTGAAAAGCTGATTGAAAAGGCTCCTGAGCGCACCATCCAGATTGCGGTTAAAGGCATGTTGCCGAAAGGTCCGCTGGGTCGTGCAATGTTCAAGAAGTTGAAAGTGTACGCAGGTAATGAGCATCCGCATGCTGCTCAGCAACCTCAAGAACTGAATATCTAAGGGGTCTGACATGGCTGCAACTCAATATTACGGTACCGGTCGTCGCAAGACCTCTACCGCTCGTGTTTTTATCACCGCTGGCAGCGGTACCATCACTGTGAATGATCGTCCGTTGGACGAGTATTTTGGTCGTCCGGTGTCACGCATGATCGTTCGTCAACCATTAGAAAATGTTGGTCTGACCGATAAGTTCGACGTAAATGTCACTGTGAGTGGTGGTGGCAGCTTCGGTCAGGCGGGCGCTATTCGCCACGGTTTGACCCGTGCGTTGATGGAGTACGATGAATCTCTGCGTTCACCCTTGCGTAAAGCTGGTTTTGTTACTCGCGATTCGCGTGAAGTGGAGCGTAAGAAAGTGGGTCTGCGTAAAGCACGTAAGAGACCACAATACTCCAAGCGTTAATTTTTTGCTGGCTGGTTTTCCGGCGAGCGACAGTTCTTCGCAAACGCCCAAGCCGTCAGCGGCTTGGGCGTTTTTTTATGCCTTCTGTTTATAATCCGCTGCATACATGTGGTTATTCTTGTAAGCGGCGCTTAATTTCATTAAGATTGGCCATTTTTTGCGTATCTCAAAAATAATTCTAAATCATTGAATTCTAGTGATTTACAGGCCGTTGGAAGCTGTTAGGGGAGAATTCGTCATGACCAATGACGTAGTAAACAAAACGCGTCGCCGCGTTCTCACTGCTGCTACATCCGTGGTGGGTGCGGTAGGTGTGATAGGTGTAGCTGTTCCTTTTGTAGGTTCCTGGAATCCCAGCGCCAAGGCGAGGGCAGCAGGTGCTCCAGTTAAAGCCAATATTGGCAAGATTGAGCCTGGTCAAATGATTACGGTGGAGTGGCGAGGCAAGCCAATTTATATCGTACGTCGTACACCGGAAGCGCTTGAAGGTCTCAAAAAAGTTGAAGACATGTTGCGCGATCCTAATTCCGAAGCTCCGCAGCAGCCGGAATACGCCCAGAACCAATATCGCTCCATTAAAGAAGAGTTCCTGATTCTTCTTGGGCTTTGCACTCACCTCGGTTGTGCACCTATGTATCGTCCTGATGTTGGTGCGCAGGATCTTGGTGGCGAGGAGTGGCAGGGTGGCTTCTTTTGTCCTTGTCATGGCTCCAAATTTGATCTGGCCGGTCGGGTTTATCAAGGTGTTCCCGCACCGATTAACCTGGAAATACCACCGCACTCTTATGAGAGCGATAACGTGGTCATCATCGGTGTGGATCAGGAGGCATAAGAATGAATTGGTTGACTGGATTGTGGCAGTGGGTTGATAAGCGCTTACCTGTACAGCGTGCCTGGGATACCCACATGGGCAAATATTATGCCCCTAAGAACTTTAACTTCTGGTATTTCTTCGGCGTGTTGTCATTACTGGTTCTGGTAAATCAGTTGGTGACGGGTATCTGGCTAACCATGAGCTTTACGCCCACCGCAGAAGGCGCTTTTGCTTCCGTTGAGTACATCATGCGTGATGTTGATTACGGCTGGTTGCTGCGCTACATGCACTCTACCGGCGCTTCAGCGTTCTTCGTTGTTGTTTATCTGCATATGTTCCGTGGCTTGATGTACGGCTCTTATAAAGCGCCGCGCGAACTGGTGTGGATCTTCGGTATGACTATTTATCTGGTGCTAATGGCTGAAGCCTTTATGGGTTACGTTTTGCCTTGGGGGCAGATGTCCTATTGGGGGGCTCAGGTAATTGTTTCCTTGTTCGGTGCGATCCCGGTTGTTGGTGAAGATCTGGTGCAGTGGATTCGCGGTGATTACCTGATTTCCGGTGTTACCTTGAATCGCTTCTTTGCACTTCATGTGGTTGCTATGCCGATTGTGCTGCTCGCATTAGTTGTACTGCACTTGCTGGCACTTCACGAAGTGGGCTCCAATAACCCCGATGGTGTTGAAATCAAGAAAAACAAAGATGAGAACGGTATTCCTCGCGATGGTGTTCCCTTCCATCCGTTTTATACAGTCCATGATCTGGTTGGTATTACCGTTTTCCTGTTTGTTTTCTGTTTCGTTATTTTCTTTATGCCGGAGATGGGCGGATTCTTCCTGGAGTACGCTAACTTTGAAGAAGCCAACAATCTCAAGACGCCACCACACATTGCGCCTGTTTGGTACTTCACTCCCTTCTATGCCATTTTGCGTGCGGTGACGTTTGATATCGGCCCATTGAATTCCAAGTTCCTTGGTCTGATTGCTATGGGTGCTGCGATAGCCATCCTGTTTGTGTTGCCTTGGCTGGATAAAAGCCCGGTTAAATCCATTCGCTACAAGGGAACGTTCAGTCGCATTGCCCTATTGGTATTCGCTGCCTCCTTTGTGATTCTGGGTTACCTGGGTGTGAAATCTCCGACACCGGGTCGTACGCTGCTGGCGCAAATTTGTACCATCCTCTACTTCGCCTACTTTATCGGTATGCCTTTCTGGACCCGTCGCGAAAAAACCTTGCCCGAACCGACGCGAGTGCAAAGTAAAGGCTTGCCGTTGTCGATGGTTCTGGGTGGTTTTGCGCTCTTCATCGTATTGGTAATTGTGCCGATCAAGGCGGTGGGTGCAGAGAGCGAGTTCAAGTGCGGCACCATTGAATGTGATGTGATGGAGCCGGACCTGTCTAATAAGGAATCCCTGCAGCGTGGTGCTAAATATTTTGTGAACTATTGCATGGGATGTCATGCGGCAAAGTTCTCTCGCTATGAGCGTGTGGCAGATGATCTGGGCATTCCGCACAACTTGATGATGGACAACATGGTCTTCACCGACCAGCGTATCGGTGGTTTGATGGAGATCTCCCTGCGTCCGGCTCAGGCTAAGACCTGGTTTGGTGTGGTACCCCCGGATCTTTCATTGGTTGCGCGTGCCCGCTCACCGGAATGGTTATATACCTACCTCCGTAATTTCTATGAAGACGACACCCGGCCTTGGGGGGTTAATAACCGTGTCTTTCCAAACGTCGGTATGCCTCACGTGATGATTGGTGCGCAAGGACTGCTTGAGTGCGGTCCAGGCCCCAAGTTGGCTGCAGGTGGTGGCGTATTGCGTGACAATCTTGGCAATCCTGAAATGGATGAGCATTGCGGAGCGCTTACAGAAGGCTCGATTAAAGGTACTATGACCGGAGAAGAGTTTGATCGCGCGATTTACGATCTGGTGAATTTCCTGGAGTACCTCGGAGAGCCTGCCGCCATGCAGCGTGAACGTATGGGTGTGTTCGTGCTCTTTTTCCTGGCGGTACTTTTCGTATTCACCTTCTTGCTCAACCGCGAATACTGGAAAGGTATTCATTGAGGTTCAGGCAGGTAGCGCGTTGCTGCGGGCGGTACTCTTACCGCCCGTTTTCGTTTTAAGGTCGAGGTTATTGAGGTGCAATCCATGGGAGTGGTCAGTAAACGCTCAGTCATGACGTTGTTTTCCGATGCGCGGGATCATTACAGTCATCGGGTAAGGATCGTATTGGCGGAAAAAGGCGTCACTGTAGAAGTAGTGGATGTTGATCTTAAACACAAGCCGGAAGAGTTGGCTGATTTAAATCCCTACAATACCTTGCCAACCCTGGTTGATCGGGATGATTTATCGCTCTATGAATCCAAGGTCATCATGGAATATATTGATGAACGCTTCCCGCATCCTCCGTTGTTGCCCGTATATCCGGTGGCACGTGCCAAGAGTCGTTTGTGGATGTATCGTCTGGAGCGTGATTGGTCTCCTTTAGTTGATACGATTCTGGGTAGCAAAAACAAAGAGCATGTCGCTCGGGCGCGCAAGGATTTAAAAGAAAGTTTTGTCAGTATTGCCCCTATTTTCTCCGAAAAGCCGTTCTTCATGAGCGATGATTTTACGATCGTAGATTGCTGTCTTGGTCCTATCCTGTGGCGCTTGTCATTGATGGAAATAGAATTACCCAAAACCAGGCAGACACAACCACTGCTGAATTACATGGAGCGCTTGTTCCAACGAGAAGCATTTCAATCCAGCCTGACGGAGCCGGAGCGAGAAATGTTCAAGGCATGATTGTGCAGTTATCTAAATCCATCCAGCAGTCAACGCGCTAAACGATACGTAACAATGGAGTGAGTGATCCCATGTCCATGACATCCAGTCGGCCTTATATGATTCGTGCTTTATATGAGTGGATAGTCGACAACAATTGCACGCCCTACATTTTGGTGGACGCCCACGTCCAGGGCGTCGAAGTACCGCAACAATATGTCAACAAAGACGGTCAAATTATCCTGAATATTGCTCCGTCTGCCCTGAAGGATCTGTTTATCGGTTTGGAGGCTATTTCATTCAGCGCCCGTTTCGGCGGTGTGCCTTTTGATCTCTTTATTCCCTGTGGTGCGGTGTTAGGGATATACGCACGTGAAAACGGGCAAGGCATGATGTTTGAAGCTGAGTCCAATACCCGTCCGCCATCACCTCCCGAGCCAACCCCGGCGGGTGGTGCTGATAGCTCTCAAAAACGCCCCAGTTTGCGCGTCGTTAAATAGGCATTGTTACTAAGGCCAACATCAATGTTGATGAGTGTTACCAATCGTTAACCTTGTTGTCTCTTCTCCAGTTTTGTTGATCTAAATGAAATAGCACTTAGACCTAAGTGCTATTTATTAGAACTATTGTTGATTACCGATTATCTAATATCTCGATAACTTCTTTGTGAGCCTGAAATAACTGGCTGATACTAAACGCGTTCTAATAAAAATGAATTATCTGGAGTATTTTTATGGCGATGTTGCAGCATACCCTCGGTGTCTTTATCAATCCTGATCGTGAATGGCAAAGAATTCGCAATGAGCGTCACTCGTTTATCCGAGTGTTTTTAGTTCACACGCCACTGTTAGCATTGATTCCGGTTATTGCAGCTTATTTCGGTGTAACCCAAATAGGTTGGAGTGTAGGTAATGGCGGCGTGGTAAAACTCACTGCACAAAGCGCTTTGTGGTTGTGCTTGGGCGCCTATGTGGCGCAGCTGGTTGCCGTTTATATTTTGGGTGAGTACATCAATTGGATGTCGCGTAGTTTTGGGGTTGCCGATGACGCCCACCAACGTCATTACGAAGGTACCGCCTTGGCTGTGTATTCATCAGCGCCTATGATGTTGGCCGGCATCATCTTGTTGTATCCGCAATTATGGGTCGTTGCCAGTGTGTTTATTGTGGCCGCCTGTTATTCCGTTTATTTGATTTATGAAGGTATTCCAATCCTGATGAATATACCAAAAGAGCGCGGCTTCATTTACGCCAGCTCGGTCATTACGGTGGGGCTTGTACTTGCGGTTGTGGTACTGGTCGCGACCGTTATTGTGTGGGGCTCAGGCTTTGGGCCGATATACACAAACTGATAAAAAGCTTATTTACTTGATCATAAAAACGGGTGGCTTATGCTGCCCGTTTTTCATTTGGGGTTCATAAAAATGACATATGACGTTTTTATGAAGCAAGCGTGGGTTCGTCACATAACTGTAACAAAGCCCCGTTAGAGTGCATCGCAGGGATGAGATTACTCACCTGTCAGCAGACGAGTTTTTAAGTCTTTGTATCCAAATGAACTCAGGAGCGCTCAATGAACGCCAAGAAATTATTAACAGGACTGGCTTTGGTCGGTTCCATGGCTTGTGCAGCAGTGGTACAAGCAGCGGTTGATCAGGATCTGCCGGAATACAAGGCAATCTCCGGTGTATCAGGTAACGTCAACAGTATCGGTTCAGATACGTTGAATAACCTGATGACACTTTGGGCTGAGGAATATGCCAAGTTTTATCCTAATGTAAATATTCAGATTCAAGGTGCTGGTTCTTCTACCGCGCCACCAGCCCTGACGGAAGGAACGTCCAATTTCGGCCCCATGAGCCGGGAGATGAAGTCCTCTGAAATTGAAGCGTTTGAAGCCAAGCATGGCTACAAGCCCACCGCTGTGCCGGTAGCTATCGATGTGTTAGCGGTATACGTAAATAAAGATAACCCAATCAAAGGTATGACTATTGCGCAAGTAGATGCGGTGTTTTCTGCAACCCGCAAATGCGGCAATGATAAAGACATTACCCGTTGGGGCGAGCTGGGTTTGACTGGTGGCTGGGCAAATCGTGACTTCACTATCTACAGCCGTAACGCCGTATCAGGTACCTATGGTTACTTCAAAGATGTTGCCCTGTGTGGTGGTGACTACAAAGCAAGCATCAATGAACAACCAGGTTCTGCTTCTGTTGTACAAGGTGTTTCAGAGTCGATCAACGGTATCGGTTATTCCGGTATTGGTTACATTACTTCTGGTGTTCGTGCTGTTCCTTTGGCTGCCAAGGCCGGTGATGAATTTTCTCCTGCTGATGCCGATCACGCGCTGGACGGTTCTTATCCTTTAGCGCGTACGCTTTTTGTCTACATTAACAAGCATCCTAACCGCAAGCTTGATCCGCTTCAGGCGGAGTTCCTGAAGATGGTACTTTCCAAGCAAGGGCAGGAAGTGGTTGTGCGTGATGGCTATATTCCATTGCCTGCCGCAGTATCCGCGAAAGCAATGAAAGATCTACAGCTGTGATAAACAGTACTTTCCAAATGTGAATAAAACCGCTGGCAAATGCCGGCGGTTTTGTTTTTTTGGTGCAGTTAAAAACAATGTCATTATTTAGCAATCAGAATGAAACATTTTTGTAGTAATGCGTTTTTGTAACAAAAGTGTCATTTTTGGTTGTTAGGATTCCCACGCCATCAGAAAGGCGCACAGAACTCTTCTTGCCCGGGACCTTTTGATCATGTCAGAGCTACTCTCCACCGCTGAGCAGACCCCACCAAGCCTGATGCCAGATGCACGCCAGCGGGCTCGCTTGCGAAAAATCCGCAATATTCGCGATGCTGTCTCACGATACGGCGTTGCGGCGGCCGGAATGGCAGTGGTTGGCGCACTGGGGCTTATCTTTCTTTATTTATTCTCCGAAGTCTTTCCCTTATTACGCAGCAGTTCCGTTGACGTACAAAAGACTTACCAGGCCAGTGTCGCATCAGTGGATGATCCTGCAATCCACCTCATTCTGGAGCGCTACGAAGAAATTGGCGCTAGTTTTAATCGCCTTGGTAGCGTCAGCTTTTTTCGGGCCGATGATGGTGTCGTGAGCCTGACCGAGCAGATGCCCGTACCGGAACAGGCTGAGCTGACGGCAACTGGTACTGGCACAGCGGCAGATGGCCTAGTGATATACGGCTTTGCCAACGGCCAGATTGGTGTTGCCAAACCGGAATATAAACTGAGCTACCCGAACGACGAGCGTCTGGTGACCCCCAGTCTGGCATACCCGCTGGGTGATAAACCTATTCAATTGGATGAACAGGGCGCGGCGCTGAATCAGGTGGCCATACAGCAAGGCGCGAATGCCATATACATCGCAGCCGCCACTGCCGACAATCGCTTGCTGCTCGGTGTTTTCTCAGCGCGAACCAACATTCTTGGCATCACCAAAGTGACGCAGGAAATTTACCCGATGCCTGCATTGCCTGACGGCGCGCAAGCGAAGTTTATTCAGCTGGACAGCACAGGACAGCATCTGCTGATTGCTGATGATCGCGCCAATCTTCATTTATTCGATATTGCTAAACCAAACGATATCCAACGTCGTGAAGGGGTGCCGACAGAGCGCGGTCAGGTCACCGCCATGCAATTTCTGATCGGCACCGGATCGGTTGCTATAGGTACTGATACTGGCAGCGTCAGCCAATGGTTTTTGGTGCGTGACGCGGACAATCAATACCACATCAAACCGGTACGGGATTTTGAACCACTACCCGGCAAGGTGACGACCATTGCGCCGGAACACAACCGTCGCGGTTTTTGGGTGGGAGATGATCAAGGAACCATTGGTGCATACTACGGAACCTCTTCGCGCACATTACTAGTGGAGCCCATCGCCGATACTGCAATCCAGCATTTAGCGATATCGCCCATTAATGGCCGGTTGCTGGTCATGGATGAAAATCGCCAAATCCATGTTGCGGATGTGTGGAATAAACACCCGGAAATTTCTTTCAGTTCACTGTGGCAAAAAGTCTGGTACGAAGGCCGTTCAGAACCGGAATATATTTGGCAGGCCTCATCCGGTAGCGATGAATCGGAAGCCAAGATGAGCTTGGTTCCGCTTTCGATTGGTACACTGAAGGCGGCAATGTTCGCCATGTTATTCGCCATTCCCCTGGGCATCATGGGAGCCATCTACAGCGCGTATTTTATGACGCCCAAGCTGCGTGGTTACGTGAAGCCGACTATTGAGATTATGGAAGCCTTGCCGACGGTTATTCTCGGTTTCCTTGCCGGTTTATGGCTGGCTCCTTTCATTGAAAATCATTTGCCGGCAACGTTCAGCATTCTTTTTCTGATGCCGGTGATGATGCTAATGGTTGCATTTTTCTGGAGCCGCTTACCCGCTGCCATTCGCAACCT
This sequence comes from Cellvibrio sp. PSBB006, assembly GCF_002162135.1. Taxonomy (NCBI): domain Bacteria; kingdom Pseudomonadati; phylum Pseudomonadota; class Gammaproteobacteria; order Cellvibrionales; family Cellvibrionaceae; genus Cellvibrio; species Cellvibrio sp. PSBB006. The sequence goes on from NZ_CP021382.1 coordinate 4,896,915, forward strand.
GATACCCGACGGATGGGAAGCGGTAATTCTGGTTATCCCGATCCTGTTGACAGGCTGGGCTTGTGTCGCTGCCAGCCCTCACGTGGAGGTCTTGTTCTTCGACGGCAGTATGCGTCAGTGGTTTACTGACAATGGCATTACCTATGATCAACGCAATGCGATGGTTGTTGGTATTGCGATGGGCTTTGCCGTGATTCCTACCATTTTTTCAATCGCGGAAGATGCATTGTTCAATGTGCCGCGCCATCTTACGCAAGGTTCATTGGCGCTCGGTGCGACGCGTTGGCAAACGATGGTTGGGGTTGTATTGCCCACAGCCAGCCCCGGTATTTTTTCGGCGGTGATGATGGGTTTTGGCCGTGCAGTAGGTGAAACGATGATCGTATTGATGGCGACCGGCAATAGCCCGATTGTGAACTTCAATATCTTCGAAGGCATGCGCACCTTGTCAGCCAATATTGCGGTAGAACTGCCGGAAACTGCGGTAGGTAGCAGTCACTTCCGCGTTCTATTCCTCGCTGCCCTGGCGTTGCTTGCATTGACCTTTATTGTTAATACGCTTGCTGAAATAGTGCGTCAGCGGTTGCGCCGACGTTACAGCAGCCTGTGATGCCTGGAGAGATAATTATGAAATCCAAATCAAACAGCATCACCAGTTGGTTTAAAAGCGGCTCTCCCTGGATCTGGCTGAACGGTGGTGCGGTAGCCGTTTCCATGGTCATGGTAATCGGGTTGCTTGCTTTGATCGCCATTCGCGGTTTCGGCCATTTTTGGCCTGCGGATATTCTGCACACCACGATTGTGGATCGTGAAGGGAATCGCCATGCCGTGATGGGCGAAGCGGTGCGCAGTGAAGTGATTCCGACCGCCGTAGCGCGTGATAATGGCTACACGGTGCCGGAAAATGTCGAACTGGTAACTCGCCATCTCATCAAGCAAGGTAATCGCGACGTCAGCTCCCGCGATTTTATGTGGTATCTCGAAACCGGTATGGATGAATGGGAATACCCTGATCAGGCGATTGTTATCGAACGGCGCGAGTGGGGCAACTACTACGGCTATCCGGTAGAGATCCGTGAAGATGGCAATACTGTCAGCCGTTACGGCAGTGGTGATTTCTGGCAACAACTTGAGCAACGTGTTGAACGCAGTGTTAATTTATTTGCCGAGTTGCGTGAGATAGAAAAAGTCAGCATCGGTCGTATCAATAACGGATTGGAACGTTTGCGTCTGAAGGAACGGCGTTTGCAGTTGGACGGTGTAAGCGGTGAAGAGCTTGCCCGGGAACAGGCGGAGATCGCCCAGCGGCGTGCAGAGCTTGATGCCCGATACTTGACCATTAAAGCTGAGCGCGATGAAATCCTGGCGCGCACCAAGCGTGACCAATTACTAACGACCACCGCCGATGGAAAAGAAGTGGTTATTCCCTTCGAAAAAATCGTGCGCATTACACGCCCTAACGATATGGGTGTGGTTGCCAAATCGATTCAGTATCTGGAGCGCTTCTGGGAATTCCTGACAGACGAGCCACGTGAGGCAAATACCGAAGGTGGTATCTTCCCGGCCATCTTCGGCACTGTGACCATGGTGATCGTCATGTCGATCATGGTAACGCCCTTCGGTGTATTGGCAGCAATTTATTTACGCGAGTACGCTCGGCAGGGAACGGTGTTGCGACTGATTCGGATCTCGGTCTACAACCTCGCCGGTGTACCCTCCATCGTATACGGCGTTTTTGGTCTCGGCTTCTTTGTGTATTTTCTTGGTGGCAACATTGACCAATTGTTTTACCCGGAGTCATTGCCTGCGCCGACCTTCGGTACGCCCGGATTATTTTGGGCTTCGCTGACGCTGGCACTGTTAACGCTGCCGGTAGTCATTGTATCCACCGAAGAAGGTTTGGCGCGTATTCCCAGTACGATTCGTCAGGGCAGTCTCGCGCTGGGCGCCACCAAAGCAGAAACCTTGTGGAAAGTGGTTGTGCCCTTGGCAACACCGGCGATGATGACCGGGTTAATTCTGGCTATCGCTCGTGCGGCAGGCGAAGTGGCACCCTTGATGCTGGTGGGTGTTGTGAAATTGGCTCCCTCTTTACCGGTCGATGGCAATTACCCCTACTTGCATCTCGATCAAAAAATCATGCACCTGGGTTTCCATGTGTATGACGTCGGTTTTCAAAGTCCGAGCGTAGAAGCAGCGCGCCCCCTGGTTTACGCTACCTCACTGGTCCTGGTGATGTTGATCGTCATCCTGAACATCGCAGCCATCAAAATCCGGAACAATCTGCGTGAAAAATATCGCAGCGCGTCCGATTGATAAGCGGAGCACAATCATGCTAGAAACGTCCGAATTGGAAGTTACCTCATCGTCCACCGCGAACCAACCGGCTACGCGGAAGCGGCCTGACGTCGCCATTGATACGGCCAATAATCGACCTCACTCACAGGCAAACACGACTATGTCATTGACTGATGAAACCATCAAACTGGAAGTTAAAAACCTGAATTTGTACTACGATCAAAAGCGGGCGTTGAATGATGTCAGCCTGGCTATTCCAGAGAAAAAAGTAACGGCTTTTATCGGTCCGTCGGGTTGTGGTAAATCTACATTGTTACGCTGCTTCAATCGGATGAATGACCTGGTCGACAGTTGCCGCATCGAAGGCGAGATTTTGATGGGCGGGAAAAATATCTATGCGAAAGATGTCGATGTTCCCGAATTGCGTCGCCAGGTGGGTATGGTGTTCCAAAAACCCAATCCTTTCCCGAAATCGATTTATGAGAATGTTGCCTATGGACTACGCTTGCAAGGCGTGAAATCCAAGCGCATTCTCGATACGGTGGTAGAGAACTCTCTACGCGGCGCGGCGCTGTGGGATGAAGTCAAAGATCGTTTGCACGATAATGCATTCGGTTTGTCCGGTGGTCAGCAACAGCGTCTGGTTATTGCGCGCGCGATTGCGATTGAGCCGGAAGTTATTTTGCTCGATGAGCCCGCATCAGCACTGGACCCGATTTCTACGTTAAAAATTGAAGAATTAATTTACGAACTGAAAAACAAATACACCATTGTTATTGTGACCCACAATATGCAGCAGGCGGCGCGGGTTTCCGATTTTACAGCCTTTATGTATATGGGTGACCTGGTGGAACATGGGGCAACGGATGCGCTCTTTACCAATCCGGTGAAGAAACAAACTGAAGACTACATTACCGGTCGTTACGGTTAAGGCGGAGACACAAGATGGTTATGGATATTACCAGTCATACTCACCATATTTCCCAGCAATACAACATTGAGCTGGACGATATCAGAAAGCATTTGTCGGAGATGGGCGGCATGGCCCAACGGCAGGTGAATGATGCGATCCAGGCGTTGATTGATGCCGATCTGGAGAAAGCAGAACAGGTTGTACGCGGCGATAAAGGCGTCAATCAAATGGAAATTTCCATTGACGAAGAATGCGTGCGTATCCTGGCGCGTCGGCAACCCGCCGCGAGTGATTTGCGTTTGGTTATAGCGGTAACCAAAGCGATTACAGACCTTGAGCGGATTGGTGATGAAGCCAGTAAAATTGCTCGCCAGGCCATTGCACTCAATCGTGACGGTGTGGCGCCGCGCGGCTACGTGGAAGTGCGTCATATCGGCGGCCATGTATCGCGGATGTTGCAGGACGCACTGGATTCTTTTGCGCGCCTGGATATGGACATGGCACTGCACGTAGTGCAAACCGACAAAGTCGTCGATATGGAGTACGGCACTGCCATGCGCGAGATGATCACCTTTATGATCGAAGATCCACGCAGTATCACGCGTGTACTCAACATCATGTGGTCATTGCGCGCGCTTGAGCGTATCGGTGATCATGCGCGGAATCTGGCGCAATATGTGATCTACCTGATTAAGGGACAAGATGTTCGGCACAGCAGTCTGGACGACATCGCCGAGCACATACAGGATTCGGAATAACCTGTAACCCTGTTGTGGCTCTTGAATTCCCGGGTGCGGATAAAATCCCGCCCGGACCGCCTTCCCCTTTATAACTTTTCCTCCTCCTGTGACATTGAACAAGGCGCCAAGCTTGCCTTGTTGTCGTTTAGCTCTTCATAATGTGATCGTTTTTTCTTCAATCAATGTAGCTTTCAATGGCTACCTCCTGCGGATATAATGCACATACATAATATTAATAGGCTAAATGAACATGTTAGATGCCGGGCGTAATCTTACTTACCAACTTACCCATCAATTAGGTGCTGCCATCATTCAGGGGCACTACGCCGTCGATAAAACTTTTCCCACGGAAGCGGAGTTATCACAGCAATTTAATATCAGCCGCAGCGTCACCCGTGAAGCTGTCAAGATGCTGACCGCCAAAGGCCTCATCGCATCCCGCCCGCGCCAAGGCATTCGCGTGATGCCGAGCACCCACTGGAATATGTTCGATCCCGATGTGCTTGCCTGGACTCTGAATTCGCGACCATCCCTGGAATTGCTGAAAGAGTTCACCCAGCTGCGTTTGGCTATTGAGCCGGAAGCGGCTGCGCTGGCAGCGGAGAATTATCAGGAAGAAGCCAGAATCAAGCCCATCGGTGTAGCCCTGGCGCGCATGAAAAGCGCTGATGAGGGAAAGGACGATCCTTTGGAGGCCGATATCGATTTTCATTGTTCAATTCTTGCTGCAAGCAATAACCGCTTCTTCTTTCAGTTGCGGGACTTTATCCAGGTAGCCCTGCGCGTGAGTATTGCAAGCACCAACCAGTTAAAAGGCGTGCTTAACGCCAACTATGACGATCATAAAAAGATCTACGACGCGATCTGCGCCGGTAAACCGGATGCCGCCAATGCGGCGGTGCGTTCGCTGCTGCTTGAAGCCCAGCAACTGATCAATAATTCCATCAGCAGCCGAAAATCCTGAGGCAATTCATATTTTCCCGATACCACAGGCAGGCTTGCATTGCCCGGGCAGGCGTCAATCACCTTGAACCCTTGCCCCCAAGTCTGGCAGCATGCGCTCCCTTTCTTGAATAGTGTTAAGGGCTTGCGCAGGATCTCCAGCGCCTATGGTAAAGTCGTGCCGGTCCGCTACGCGTCCATAACACGCGGAAGCTCATGAGGATGACCGGCGGGAATATATAAATGATGCACGGGGGAACATAGGCAAAACGGTGCCAGTCTGACAAGACACACTGCACGGGGTGCCTGGTTCCTCCATTGGATTGAAACCCCGGTTTCAACCAAAGCCAGCGGCGACAGAGCGTCGCGGGAGTTTAATGACATGTACAGCTATTCGACCCATCAGGGCTATACGCGCTATGCCAGTCTGGCGTCTCGCACGGTATTTATTACCGGGGGCGCCAGCGGCATCGGTGCCAGTCTGGTGGAGGCCTTTGCCGTACAAGATGCAGCAGTGGCTTTTGTAGATATCGATCAACAAGCCGCTGACACACTATGTGCTGAGTTAGTGGCAAAGGGTCTCAAACGCCCCTGGTTTGCGTTGTGTGATGTGAGTGATATTGAAGCCTTGCGCGCGAGCATTGTTGCAGCACAACAGGCGCTCGGCGACATCACTGTGTTGATTAATAATGCGGCCAATGATCAACGCTACGATGTTCGCACATTGACAGAACAGCAGTGGCTCGATGGCTTGGCCATTAATCTGCATCCGGCCTTTTTTGCTGCGCAAACCGTACATGCCATGATGATTGCCCAAGGGGGGGGATCGATCCTGAATATCAGTTCGATCAATACTCAATTCGGACCGCCTAATCTCGCCAGCTATATCACGGCCAAAGCGGGCATGTTGGGAATTACCAAGGCACTGGCAACGGATTTTGGCAACGATAATATTCGCGTGAATTCCATCTTACCCGGCTGGGTAGCAACACCGAAGCAATTGGAGAAATGGCTGACGCCGGAACAGGAGCAGGAGTGGATGAAACGTGTGTGCCTGAAAAAACGCCTCGGTGCTCACGATGTCGCCAAGATGGCTCTGTTTCTTGCCTCCGATGATGCAGCGATGATCACCTCTCAACAATTTGTGGTTGATGGTGGCCGCGCGTAAATAAAAATTTTATAACAACAAAAAGGATGCTTCAGCATTCGAGCAATAACAAGGCAAGGGAAATAAAAAAATACACAGTGATGTCAACAAACAACTAACGAGGAAAAGACGTGAACCTTAATTCGCTTGATATGGCGGTGTTTTGCCTTTATGGCGTAGCATTGGTCTTTATTGCTTGGTGGGTATCCCGCGAAAAAGCTGGTCATCAAAAAAACGCAGAAGATTATTTTCTTGCTGGTAAATCCCTTCCCTGGTGGGCAATCGGTGCCTCGCTGATTGCGGCCAATATTTCCGCTGAACAAATTATCGGTATGTCCGGGTCAGGCTTCGCCATCGGTATGGCAATCGCCTCCTATGAATGGATGGCGGCGATAACCCTGATTATTGTCGGTAAATATTTCCTGCCGATTTTCCTCGCCAAAGGCATTTATACCATGCCGCAATTTTTGGAAGATCGTTACGACCATCGTGTGCGCATTATCATGGCCGTATTTTGGCTTGGCCTGTACACCCTGGTGAATCTGACCTCTATCTTGTGGTTAGGTGCATTGGCCATCAATGCGATTACCGGTTTTGATATTACCTACGGCCTGGTCTTTCTTGCAGTTTTTTCAATTGTGTACTCGATTTACGGCGGTATGAAAGCTGTTGCGCTGACCGATATTATTCAGGTGGTATTGCTGATCTTCGGAGGCTTTTTGGTGACCTATTTATCGTTGGATAAAATCGCGGCGGGTGAGGGAGCCTGGCAAGGTTTTACAATGATGTTGGCGCAAGTGCCAGAAAAGTTTGACATGATTTTGGAACCATCGAATCCCAATTACATTGATCTGCCCGGTTTGTCAGTACTGCTTGGGGGTATGTGGATCATGAACTTCTCTTATTGGGGTTTTAACCAATACATTACACAGCGCGCACTGGCGGCCAAAAGCTTGCAAGAAGCACAAAAAGGTATTGCATTTGCGGCGTATCTGAAATTATTGATGCCGATTATCGTGGTTATTCCCGGTATTGCTGCGGCGGTTCTGGCTCCCGAATTAGAGCGACCTGATCAGGCTTATCCGGAAATGATGAAGTTGGTTCCTCATGGTTTGCTGGGTATCACCTTTGCTGCATTGGTTGCGGCCATCGCCTCATCTCTGGGCTCAATGACCAACAGTATTGCAACTATTTTCACCATGGATATTTATCGGCAAATTATTGATCGCAACGCTTCCGAGAACAAGACGGTGGTTATTGGTCGTTCTGTTGCGATCTTGTCAATGATCATTGCAGTGATTATTGCCCAGCCGTTGTTGGGTAACTTGCCGCAGGCTTTTCAATTTATCCAAACCTTCACTGGCTTCTTTACGCCAGGTATTGTGGTTATCTTTTTATTAGGCTTCTTCTGGAAGAAAACTACCGGCACAGCGGCACTGGTCGCTGCTGTGGGTTCATTCGTGCTGTCAGCATTGTTTCATTTTTTCTGGCCGAGTTTGCCTTTTATCGACCGCGTAGGCATTGTCTTTATTTTGTGCGTTCTGCTAGCGGTTATTATTTCGCTTGCTTCTGGCGGTAAAGTGCAGGAAAAAGCTGTTGATCTGCAAGGCATAGAATTCAAAACCGAAGCGAGTTTCAACATCGCCACCCTCGGTGTCGTTCTAATTTTAATCGCCCTTTACGCCGCCTGGTGGTAATTCCCATACGCCCCTTTCGAGGGGCGTTCTTGTTGTATTTATACAATCTGGTAAGTCATGTCACGGTTTCAGTTACGCGATACAGTTGTTTGTGAAAATATTCTCGGTGAAGGGGTTCAGTGGAATCAGCACGATCAGTGCGTCTGGTGGACAGATATTCCGGCGGCAAAACTGTATCGCTATTCTCCTACAGAAAAAAAATTGGACGAGTGGGTAACACCTGAACCAGTAGGCAGTTTTGCTTTTGTTGAGGGTGATTCACGTTTGTTGCTCGCGCTGGCGACCGGATTTGCCTGGTTTGACCTGAATACACGTCGCTGTGACTGGATTGCACGACCGGAACTTACATTGGCGGGCAATCGGTTTAATGATGGCAGGGTAGATCGGCAGGGGCGTTTTTGGGCGGGCACAACGGTGGAGCAGAAACTGTCGGATGACCAGGCAGCAGCGCTCTATTGTCTGGATAGGCAGCAGGGTGTGACACGGCATCTTGAAGGTTTACGGATATCCAACAGTTTGTGTTGGAGCCCCGACTCGCTCAAGTTGTATCACGCTGACTCGCCGAATTACCAGGTCGATGTGTATGATTTTGATGCGCAAAATGGCCAGCTCAGCAATAAAAAAATCTTTGCGAAAGTGCCGCCCGGCATTGAGCCGGATGGCGCTTGCGTTGACCAGCAAGGTTATGTGTGGAATGCGCAATGGGGTGGTGGTCGTGTGGTGCGTTATTCTCCAACAGGAGAAGTTGATCGCATCCTGAACCTGCCCGTGACACAACCAACCTGTGTGGCGTTGGGTGGTCCTGAGATGAATTGGCTTTTTGTTACCAGTGCGCGAAAAGGGCTCAGCAATTCGCAACTGGCTGTGCAACCGCAGGCCGGTGCATTATTTATTTACCAGACAGATGTATGCGGGTTACCGGAAGAACGGTATCGGCCTGTATGAGTTCTGGTCCCTTGTATTATTCGGGCTGGCAGGGTAGTGTTTCGGGCGAATCCCTGTTAACCGACAAGACCTTGGAGAGGCATGTTATGGAATCCACTGTGCTGAATACGGATTATCCGGAGTCGGACAAAATTGTACTGGAACTTTATTATCACGGATTTCCGGTCATGGTCTCTCCCGAAGAGACGCCCTTTGAAATCGGTCGCAATGATACCAGCGCCGGTTTATCAGTCAGCTCTGAATTTGCATCGCGCAAACATTGCGCTGTTGAATTCCATGGTGGTAAATTTTTACTGCGCGATTTCAGCCGCAACGGTACCTTCATTCAACTCAGCCTGTCGCAAAGTTTTCGAATCCAGAATGAATCGACGCCATTAATTGGTAACGGCTGTTTTAAGCTGGGTGCCGCTATCAATAGTGACGGTGATGATGGCGAGCGTATATTTTTTAAAATTAAAACCCGCGCTACTCGCACACCAGGTGTTTGAAATCAGTCCTTTCCTGATGCCCGTTGAACAACGAGCCAGGCACTGAATCATGAACCCTGATGTTTTTCTCGCCGACTACACCAATCCCCAACATGCGCGCGATATTGTGGCATTGCTTGACCACTACGCGCGCGACCCCATGGGTGGTGGTGCACCGCTGGACCATGCGGTAGCACAGTGCATTGTTGACGAACTTGCCCGCCGATCTTTCGCTTTCACGGTATTGTGTTATGTCGATGACCAAGCGGTGGGGCTCGTTAATTGCTTTGAAAGTTTTTCGACTTTCAAAGCGCGCCCATTGATCAATATTCACGATATCGTAGTAAGGCGAGAGTATCGCGGCCGCCATATCAGTCATGTTATGTTGACTTGCGTTGAAGCCATTGCAAAACAAAGAAACTGCTGCAAGCTCACGCTGGAAGTGCTTGAAGGTAATAGCGCCGCGCAAGCCGCTTATAAAAAGTTCGGGTTTGCTGGCTATGAACTGGACCCACAAATGGGCAAAGCACTGTTTTGGCAGAAGTGGTTGTAATCTTCGGATTATACAAATTTTAACCACTGCAATAACCACAATCCCACCGTTACGCTGATCATCGCGGCCAGTGTTGTTTGCACGATGATATTGGCGGCCAATTTTCCGTTGCCACCCATAGCTTGTACCATCACGAAGCTGACAGTTGCCGATGGCGATGCGGCGAGCAGAAATACTATCGCCAGGCTTTCACCGCGTGTCCCTAAACCAATGGCAATAGCACAAGCCAGTATTGGCGACAGAATTAATTTCCACAGTGTTGCCATAAAGGCTGCCGCATCGATGCGGCGCAATTGTTTCAAGTTCAGTGCACCGCCAATGCAGATTAATGCGAGCGGCAACACCATTTGTCCCAGGTAATTAGCGCTATCAAGGATCAAACCGGGCAGGCTGATGCCGATGGCATTACATACAAAGCCGGCGACAATCGCGATAATCAACGGATTGCGCAGGATGCCGCGCCAGGTCTTATGCCAGGTTTTTCCATTGCCTTGATTGAGGCTGCGATTCAGGGTGTAAACAGACAACAAATTGTAAAGCACCACGGTCATGGCCACCGGTAAAGCAGCAATGGCCAAGCCTTGTTCGCCATAGGCGTTGGCACAGAATGCCAAGCCGGTGATGACCAGATTGCCGCGAAAAGCACCCTGTACAAAAACCCCTTCATCGCGCGCGTGTTGTACATGCCAGCGTGCGGTTAATTGGGTTAACCCAAACACTATCAATGTCATCAGGCCCATGGCCAGCAACAGATTTATATCGGCGAGGTGAGAGAAATTTGTGGTGGCGCTGCTGGTAAATAGCAGTGTGGGTAACCCCAGGTTAAAGACCAGTTTGGAAGCAGTATCAATAAATTCTTCGGTAATCATACGCAGGCGTTTTAATGCCATGCCGATCAGGACCATCAGAAAGATAGGCGCAGTGACCGAAAATGCAAAACTGAAAGTCTGTATGGCAGATGAGTCGGGCACTATACCTCCGATCTGTGTGTGGGGAACTGCATCGCTTCATCTTACGCTGGCAAGTATCCGACACTATAATCAAATCTTGTCTCTGTTACAGATAATCTGTATTCGCTGTTCATACCTAACAGGTGGCCTATGCACCTTCCCGTTTTTGAACCTTCGGCGGACATCTTTATCGGCGACCTCGGGCATCTGGGGTTCCGACGATTTATGCCGCATCCCGCATTGCGTCCTTGGGTGCAATGCTACTGGGTTATGCAATCGCGGCTGTCGGCGCAAGGTTCTACAGAAACCTTGTATCCGGATGGCGGTACTAATATCAATTTTTACTTTACGCCCGATCAGGATACTCGGATTTCTTTCTATGCCCGACAAATTGTAAACAAAATCCACCTCAGTGGAGCGCAGGATTGTCTTGGTATTCGCTTCCATCCCGGTGGTGTTTTTCAGTTGCTGGGCCTATCAATGCCGGAGTGGATTGGCAGAGAGTTTTCTTCTCTGGATCTGGGGTTTCGTCCCTTGCACGAGCTGCAAAAAAAGCTCGGCAATTTAACCTCAATTCCGGAGCGAATTGGTTTTATTGATAATTGGTTGTTGGAGCAAGCCGCACAGATTTCTGCCCAACCTGGGTTGTTACAACATGTATTGCCCAAATTGATTTATAGCCCGGAGTCGATTGAGGCCATCTGTGAGCAGGTAGCGATGAGCCGGCGTAACCTGGAGCGGAAATTTCATCAGGAGGTGGGATTGTCGCCGGGGCAGCTCAAGCAGTTTGGTCGGATCAAACTGGCACGCAAGTTAATCAACGATCAACCGCAATTGTCCCTGGTAGATGTGGCGCAATATACGGGCTTTTACGATCAGGCACATTTTATTCGGCAGTTTCAAAAGTTAACGGGATTAACGCCGGGTCAGTACCGCAAGAAAAAGTTGTCGCAAAAGTACAATTCTCCCTGAGCAACCACTGGCACCATGGAGTCTCTACCCCATCAAGGAGACTGTCATGAAAGAACGTTTAACGCCCGCGCGTGTTTACGAATTACAACCGGCCCTGTTGAAATCCCTCGCGGTATTTGATCAAGCGGTTCGCAATGGCCTGGAACCCAAGCTTCTGCACCTGGTAAAAATACGCACCTCGCAGATCAATGGCTGTGCATTTTGCCAGCACATGCACGCCGCCGAAGCACGTCACGATGACGAGCAACAAGAACGTTTGGATGTCGTTGCTTCCTGGGCGGAAGTTGGCGTGTTTTCTGAACGGGAAAGGGCTGCATTACGCTGGGCTGAAACCCTGGCGCGCTTGTCACAACACCCTGTTCACGATGAAGATTACGAGGCGGTAGCGGCGCACTTTAATGAGCAGGAATTGGTGAATCTGACAGGTATGATTATGGCGATTAATGCCTGGAATCGCTTGGCGATCAGTTTTCGTTTTCAACCGAAGTTTAAAGCGCTTTAGTGAAACGCTAAAAGAAGCTGAAAAATTCGACGCTTGCACTAACTGAGTTTGGCGTTAGGCTTTTGGTTTCGAAACCCTCAATTCAGGGATGAATTGAGGGAGCTACAGGGATGTATTCATGCGTTTTCGAAACCAAAAGCCTAATGACAAACGGATTACGAAGTACCCTTCCTCGTTAAGCTGCCCACATTATTCTGGCACAACAAACGGAAAATATTCCTTCGCATTATTAAAGCTGATATCGCTGATCATCTTGCCGACCATACTGGTATCGTTGGGCACTACACCTTTGGCCATATCGCGCCCCAGAATGCCGCACAGAATACGACGGAAATATTCGTGGCGTGAGTAGCTGAGGAAGCTGCGGCTGTCGGTCAGCATGCCGACGAAGCGACTCAGTAAACCGAGTTGGCTTAAGGCTTCAATTTGTCGCGTCATGCCATCCATTTGATCGAGGAACCACCAACCACTGCCGAACTGGATCTTGCCGGCGGCAGAGCCGTCCTGGAAGTTACCGATCATGGTGCCGATCATTTCGTTATCACGTGGGTTCAGGTTGTACAGAATGGTTTTGGCCAGGCGATTTTCGCTGTCGAGGCGTCCGAGGAATTTCGCCAGGGGTTTGGCGTAGTTGTGATCGCCGATGGAGTCGAAACCGGTGTCCGGGCCAAGGGTGCGGAACAGGCGCGGGTTGTTGTTGCGAATCGCACCGATATGGAATTGTTGTACCCAACCTTTGGCGTGATCTTGCAACGCAAATTCCACCATCATGGCGGATTGGAATTTTTCGATTTCTTCTGCATTCAATTCGCTGCCGCCGCGAATCCTGGCAAAGATGGTTTTAATTTCTGCTTCGGTGTAATCCGCTGCGTAAACCGTTTCCAAACCATGGTCAGACAAGCGGCAACCGTTTGCGTGGAAGTAATCGTGACGTTTGTTGAGGGCTGTCATCAAATCGTCGAAGGTGCTGATCTGGGTATCGCTGACGTTGGCCAGACGATCCAGATAGGCGTTGTAATCTTTTGCACTTTCCACCGCCATGGCGCGATCTGGCCGCCAGGTCGGCAGCATGGCACTGCCAAAGGATTTATCGGCGGCAACCGCTTTGTGATGGGCGAGGTCGTGAATCGGATCATCGGTGGTACACACCAGCTTAACCTTGGCCTGGGTCATCAAACCGCGTGCACTGAATTCGGGGGTCGCGAGCATTTCGTTACACTCGTCCCACGTGCGTTTTGCGTTGGATTTATCGAGTAACCGATCCGTAATACCGAAGGGCTTACGCAGTTCCAGGTGAGTCCAGTGGTACAACGGGTTGCGCAACGTGTACGGCACCGTCTCGCACCACTTTTCAAATTTTTCCCAGTCGCTGGCATCGCCGGTGCAATAGCGTTCATCGACACCGTTGGAGCGCATGGCGCGCCATTTGTAATGGTCGCCGGCCAGCCAGACTTCGTAGAGGTTTTTGAATTGTTTGTTGTTACCGACTTGCTCCGGGTGCAGGTGGCAGTGGTAATCGATGATGGGCAAATCTTTCGCGTAGTCGTGGTAGAGCACACGCGCCTGCTCGGTATCGAGCAAGAAATCGTCATGAATAAAGCTCATTCTCTCAGTTCCTCACAATATACCTGTGCTCTAGCCACGCAAGCCTGCTGGATATAACACCGTATAAGTCGATTTAGGAATCGTGCCAATAGTTCGCCAATACCTTATCCAGCCTTTTATAACCGGAAGTGAGGTATTGCTGAAGGGGTTTATCTGCCAGGATATTGATAAACCTCAGAATGCACCTCTCAATGTGCATCTCAGCGAATATTTCACGAACTACAGGTGATTCCATGGTTGATTTTTATACGTCGGCGCTCGTGAGCCGCTGACGCAGGTTAGGCCTGTTTGCAGCCTGTTCCCCTATTCTTGTCATTATGTAACCCACCTTCACAGGCGGTCTCGCTGCTATGCTGCAGCTAGTACACCAGTCTACCTTGTGACGCGAAAAATACCAACCGCCCGATAGTGCCCGGATGGGCCGGTTCATTTATGTAAGCGCGATTGTTTATAAAAATTTAGCAGTGGTTTACTAAACTCATAAGACATATAACCGAGAGATAAAAATGAAGCTATTAACGTACATTCTGGCCGGGCTGTTTTTGCTTGGCTGTCAGGCGGATGCCCCGTCCGGAGTGACGCCAACAACCGACGTGCAATTCAGGGTGGTGAGTCTGGTCAACCAGCATGCAACACCGGAAACACGTTCGTTGTTTGCATTTATGCGTGAGCAAGCCAAGGGCTCCATCATGTTTGGCCATCAACATGAGACTACCCAAGGGCTGACTATCCACTCCACCGATGGCAGTCAGTCGGACACCTTTAACGTCGTAGGTGATTTTGCTGCCGTGTATGGATGGGATACCTTGTCCATCATCACGCCCAGGCAGGAAGGCGATATTGTTGAGCAGGTGAAAAAAGCCTACGCCCGCGGCGGTATTATCACCGTCAGCACCCACCCGGATAACCCCTTGACCGACCAGCAGAAGAAACCGGATAACTGGCCGGTAGGTACATCCTGGGACAAAACTCCAGCGGTGGTTGCTGCGTTGCCTGGTGGCGAGGCGCATGCTACCTATGTTGGCTACCTGGATCAGGTTGCTGATTGGGCGAATAACCTGCGTGATGAAAAAGGTACCCTGATACCGGTGGTATTCCGCATCCTTCATGAAAATACCGGCAGCTGGTTTTGGTGGGGCGCGGAACAATCCACACCGGAAGAATACAAGGCGCTGTATCGGTTTACCGTAGAGTATCTGCGCGATACCAGGGGGGTAAATAATTTCCTGTTCGCCTACTCACCGAATAATTTCCGGGAGGTCACCGAAGCCAATTATCTGGAACGCTATCCCGGCGATGCCTGGGTCGATGTACTGGGTTTCGATACCTATGGCCCGGCAGACGACAACGCAGACTGGTTTGCCAACGTTGTTGCTAATGCAGCACTGGTAGTGCGTATGGCAGAGGCGCGGGGCAAGGTAGCGGCAATCTCCGAGATAGGCATTCGGGCACCGGACATTGAGGCGGGTAAATTCGATAACCAGTGGTATCGCAAGCTTATCGGTGGGCTAAAGGCTGACCCGGAAGCACGTCGGATTTCCTTTTTGCTGGTGTGGCGCAATGCGCCGGAAGGAGTGCCCGGCCCGGATGGTCAGCCGGTGCCGCATTACTGGGTACCGACCAATCGACCGGAGAATATCAACAACGGCACCCTGGCGGATTTCCGGGCTTTTTATGCCGATGACTTCACCGCCTTCAATCGCGATATATCCGGTGCTTACGACATCCCCACTATTGCGCAGTGATACGGAGCCATTCCCGTTAAAAGTAAAATTCTGTTAACTTGTATGACAATATGACCTGGTCAGGTAAGATCTGGTCTTCATAACTATAACAGCTGAGGAGGCTACGCCATGAAACGCTTGAAAATTCACCTGCGAACCCTGTTTATCACCACCAGTTTACTTGCCAGCAGTGTGTTTGCTGCATCGGTTGATCTGACTGTTAAGGCGGATCAACCCGGGCCGGTTATCAACAAAAACATTTATGGCCAGTTTGCTGAGCATCTGGGGCACGGTATCTATGAAGGTATCTGGGTCGGTGAAAAATCCAGAATCCCTAATACAAACGGCTTTCGGAAAGATGTGGTTGCCGCACTCAAGGATCTCCAGGTTCCTTTGATCCGTTGGCCCGGTGGCTGTTTTGCCGATGAATATCACTGGCGCGACGGCATTGGCCCGCGCAATAAACGCCCAGTGAAGGTCAACACCAACTGGGGCGGTGTAGAAGAAACCAATGCCTTCGGCACCCACGAATTTTTTGAATTGGCCGAGATGCTGGACGCGGAGGTTTACGTAAACGGCAACCTCGGCACCGGCACGCCGCAGGAAATGGCGGAGTGGCTGGAGTACATGACATCAGATACCAAATCTACCCTCGCCGAACTGCGCCGCAAGAACGGGCGGGATAAACCCTGGCGCGTTCATTACTTTGCCATCGGTAACGAGGCCTGGGGCTGCGGCGGCAATATGCGGCCTGAGTACTACACCGACCTCTACAAGCACTACGCCAGCTTCCTGAAAGCGCCCAAGGACAATACGCCCAAGTTTATTGCCAGTGGTGGCCATTCAGAAGACACCAAATGGGCAGAGCATCTGACAGGCAATGTTGAACCTAACTGGAGCCTGAAGATGGATGCGGTGAGCTTCCATTACTACACCCTGCCCAAGGGCGATTGGGAAGTTAAAGGGGCTGCGATTGATTTCCCCGAAGCTGACTGGATTTCCACGTTCGCCCAGACCTTGCGGATGGACGAATTCATTCGCAACAACAAAGCGGTGATGGACAAGAATGATCCGGAAAAACGCGTTGGTTTTTACGTGGATGAGTGGGGCACATGGTATGACCCGCAGCCTGGTACCAACCCCGGTTTCCTGCGTCAGCAAAACACCTTGCGCGATGCACTGGTGGCCGCAGTGAACTTCAATATTTTCCACGCCCATGCAGACCGCGTGCACATGACCAACATTGCGCAAATGGTTAACGTGCTACAGGCCATGATTCTGACCGACAAGGAAAAAATGGTACTGACGCCGACTTACCATGCCTTCCACATGTTTATTCCATTCCAGGACGCCACCTCCATCCCGGTCGATTTCAAATCACCCACTTATACGCTCGGTGATAAATCCGTACCGGCGATCAGTGCGTCGGCTGCACGGGGTAAGGATGGCAAAGTGTATCTGGCGCTGGTGAATATTGATCCGCGCTCGGCTACAGACGTCAGTGTTGCACTGAAAGGTGTTAATCCCTCTTCCGCAAATGGTCGACTGCTGACCGCTGATGCAATGGATGCGCACAACACCTTTGCCAAGCCCGAAGCCATCAAACCAGTGGCTTATCGCGCAGAGGTCAAAAACGGTAAGGTGGAGGTTAATCTGCCTCCAAAGTCTGTTGTGGTCCTTGCGCTCGATTGAGTTTGCACTACCAGTGGCCGCATTAGCGGCCACTGGTAATCCCTTGTATTCAATTCTGAATTATCTAACGTCGTCATTTTCCCTTTGCTTTTTGCATATCACGTAAGAAAATATTGTAAGAAAAAACTTTTTCATTCCTGAATAAATATCATGGCTTGCCTGTTTTGTTGAAGTAATGTCCTGTTATGTCAATGGCGCGTGTTTTAGTGGAAGCTAAGGTGTCCATGCGTATAGCGTCGTTTTCCCTGCCTATATCTGTGTTTCAACAATCATTTCCGTTGTGCCATGGCGCATTAAGCTCAGTCCAGCCGTAATGGTTTTATTTTCATCTACACTTGGATCGAATGCTTCGTTATCAAGACATCGATAAAAACCAAAGCGGGACACGATAGGCAAATCTCAGGGTTAGGGACAGTAGAGTTGATGTACACACAAGCCAGTGCTTTGAAGGCCGCGTTCGCCATGCGAATGATCGCTTTCATTCTGTTAGCTATTGCGATTATGGTGTTGATTGCCTGGCATGATGTGCAGCGCGTAACAGGAATCTATTTGTCGCTGCGCACCATGGCATACAGCACAGCGCTGTGTTTCCTGTTGAGCGGCGTAGCGCTTTTAGCCCTGAGCTGGCGGCGCTTATTTACCCTGCGCACTGCTGCACTGTTTATCGTGGCCATCGCGGTTATCAGACTGGCAGAAATTTATTGGTTCTCCGGTTTGGCGGTGAACCGGAAGATGATGCTCCTGGTAACCGATATCCCACCAGCGCCCGTTCCCATGGCTGCGACCACGGCATTCAGTTTTGTCCTCACTGGCACCATATTGTTCTTGCTGGGTACGCAGACTCCCCGTGCGCGAACCATGATGGTCATACTCGTCATGAGCGTGGTGGCGGTCACTACGGCCGTCATTGCCTTACTGGCTCATACCATCGGCCATCTGCCGGCTTTTGAATGGTTGGGTCTCAAGATGCCCATACCAACAGCGGTAGCTTTTATATTGTTAGTTAGCGCATTGCTTACTCATAGCTATCCATCTCTTAAAGCAGCATTTAAACAATTGAGTTTTTTGGGTCACAGTGTAGTTGCTGAAAAAGTTGCTGCAAACATCAACACAACCGGGCGAATGGAAGAGCGTATGCGGCAAATTATCGAGGCTGCACCTAACGGTATTGTGATGATAAACGATGTAGGCATGATAGAAATCGTGAATCGTCAGGCGGAAAAGATCTTTGGTTATGACCGCAGTGAACTGCTTGGGCAACCCATTGAAAACCTGATACCCAAAAATGTCGCTCATCAGCATCCGCACCATCGGGCGGATTTCTTTTCCAACCCTGTTCCCCGCGCCATGGGTGGCGGTCGTGATCTGTTCGCATTGCGCAAAGATGGCAAGGAGTTTCCGGTAGAGATTGGCTTGGCTCCGATAACAACGGACGAGGGTATGAAAGTGCTAGCCTCCGTCGTGGATATCACCGAGCGAAAAAAATCTGCGCAGTTGTTGTTGGCGCACCAGCGGGATCTGGAAAAATCCAATCGCGAACTGGCGCGCATTAATAAAGAGCTGGAAGCGTTTGCTTATGTAGCCTCTCATGATCTTAAATCACCCTTGCGGGGTGTTGCGCAATTATCCAATTGGATTGACGAAGATTTGCTGGCGCAAGAGTATGACAATGTTTCTGATCATACAAAACTCTTGCGCAGTCGTATTATGCGTATGGAAAAATTACTGGATGATATGTTGATTTTTTATCGTGCGGGAAAGATCGATAACAGTCAAAAGGTTGTCGATGTAAAACGCATGGCGATTGAGCTATTTGACATGCAGAATCTCAAACCCGGTTTGCGGCTGGAGGTTGAGGGTGAGTTGCCGATATTTATGACGCTTGCGATACCTTTTGAGCAGGTCTTACGCAATTTATTTTCCAACGCCATCAAGCACCATGACAAAGATGAAGGACTGATTCGCGTCGCTTGTCGGGAGCAGAATAGTGATTATTTTGAGTTCAGTGTATGTGATGACGGCCCAGGAATTCCTGAGCAATATCAGCAGCGGATATTTGGCATGTTTCAAACTCTTAAACCGAGGGATGAATTGGAGGGAAGCGGCATGGGTTTGGCACTGATTAAGAAAATCATCGAAAACTATAGTGGTGAAATCAATGTGCATTCGACAGGGCGGGGCACTTGCTTCACATTTACCTGGCCAAAAAAATGGAGCGTAGCCAATGTCTGATCCCATTTATCCAGAACCTGATATTGAGGCCACCAAAACAGTCAACTTATTGATCGTAGACGATGATGATATTGATGCGATGGCATTAAAGCGTGCTTTGCATAAATTGAAGCTGTTGAATCCACTTTATCGTGCGCGCGATGGCATTGAGGCACTGGAATTATTGCGTACCGGCAAGATCCCCAAGCCTTTTATTGTCCTGCTGGATATTAATATGCCACGCATGAACGGTCTGGAATTTCTGGAAGCATTGCGAGCCGACCCTGAACTAACTCATGCGGTAGTTTTTGTTCTGACCACCTCAAAATCCGATGAGGATATTATGGCCGCCTATCGCGAGCATGTGGCAGGTTATCTGCTGAAGCAGCGTATGGATAGCGATTTTATGCAGGTTATCAGCTTGTTGGATCACTACTGGCGCATTATTGAATTACCCGTTGCAAGAAAATAATACGGAGACGAGAGGTACTGGCATGAAGCTGTTATTGATTGATGATGATGAGTTAGACCGGCAGGCAATTATTCGCACTTTTAAGCGTAGCGCATGGGACATTGAAATTGTTCAGGCAAGTTGTGCCACTGAAGGCCTCGCGCAATTTGATGAAAATGATTTTGATGCGGTTCTGCTGGATTATCGCCTTCCGGACATTGATGGTTTACAGACTTTGAAAATTCTCAACGGGCATCCACATCATCATTCCGCCATTATTATCCTGACCGGTGCCACTGAAAATGAGGATCTTGAGCGTGAGTGTATTGAAGCGGGCGCACAGGATGTTCTGTTTAAATCTGAGATAGCACATAAACATTTAACCCGCGCGATTGTGCATGCGCGTATTCGCCATGTGCTGGAACGCCAGCTTCAGGAAAGCCACCAACGGCTGCGCACGCTGGCAGAAAATGATTCGCTTACCGGGCTGGCAAATCGTTACTTTTTTGATGAAAGTCTACGCTCTGCTATTCCGCGCGCAAAACGCCTGAACGATCAACTGGCATTGTTATTTCTCGACGTCGATAACTTCAAAGTTATTAACGACAGCCAGGGACATTTGATCGGTGACCAGATGCTGAAAGAAGTCGCACGCCGTCTGCTGACCGTGGTGCGTACCGGGGATATCGTCTGTCGTCTCGGGGGCGATGAATTTGCAGTGCTGGCATACAATGTCGATTCTCAGGAGGGCATAGCACAACTGGCGCAACGAATCCTGGATGACCTGCACTGTCCATTTACCGTTGGCAATGCTGAGAATACGATTTCAGTCAGTATCGGCATTGCTACCTATCCTGATTCTGCAGATAACGCGGTGGATATGTTGCGCGCAGCGGATCTGGCGATGTATCGCGCCAAGCGCGATGGGCGCAACAATTATCATTTTTTTTCACAAGCTCTACAGGCGCAAATGCATGAGCGCATTCGACTGGAAAAAGAATTGCGTGCGCAAGTTCCCACGGATCATTTTATTTTGTTTTACCAACCGATTGTGGATGCGTGCACATTTGAGATTTGCGGTGCTGAGGGATTGGTGCGCTGGCAGCATCCAACGCGGGGTATTCTACCGCCCAGTGAGTTTATTGATATTGCTGAAGAAATCGGGTTGATAACAGAAATTGATTCAAAGACGCGTTTAAGGGCTTGCCGACAACTCGCCAGGTGGCGGGAGGAAAAACGCATCAGTGATACGTTCAAGATGAAGTTTAATGTCTGTGCACAGTTGCTAACGGACGATGATCTTCATCAGGACATCAAGGATGATTTGATCAGCTGCAATGTGCCGGGTCATTGTGTTGGGCTCGAAATTACTGAGTCTGTGATGATCGAAAATTTTGAGCGCACGGCAAAATTGCTGCAGCAAATTCAGGATTTTGGTGTTGAAATTTCCGTAGATGACTTCGGTACTGGCTATTCTTCTATGGCCTATTTAAAAGAGCTGCCGGCCCGGACATTAAAGTTGGATCGTATTTTTGTGCAGGGGCTTCCCGACAATTTAGCCGATTGTCGCATCTTTCGGGCCATGATCGAGTTCGCCAAACGGTTGGACCTTGTCACTATTGTTGAGGGCGTTGAGACCTGGGAGCAGGCGCAACTGTGCCGGGAATACGGTGCGGATTTGTTGCAAGGCTATGTATTCTCCAAACCTGTGTCACCGGAAGTGTTTGAAACGCTACTCATGGATCACAACCCGAAAATCTGGCTGGATAGGCTTGCACTCCCAGGTAACAGATAGAATCATCCGTTCCATCGACATGGCAGAGACAATGCCGCTAGTTCTATCGCTTATGGCGTTATGTGCTAATCTCAATGAGAATAAGATGAGAGAAATGTTGGGCATAGACTATGAATGAGAAAAGTCGACTTGCCGCACTCGATGATTACCGAATTCTGGATACTCCTCCTGAGACGGACTATGACCGATTGACCCAATTGGCTGCGATGATATGTGCAACTCCCATCGCTGTCATAAGTTTGGTTGACGAAGAGCGTCAGTGGTTTAAATCTGCCTATGGTCTTGACGTTCGCTATACAGATCGTTCGATAGCATTTTGTGCCGAAGCTATCAAGAGCGACCAGCCTTTTATTGTGTCTGATACCTGGCAGGATGACCGATTCAAACAAAACCCATTGGTCATCGAGTCTCCCCACTTACGTTTTTATGCAGGTATTCCTCTCGTGACGAAAGAGGGGTTTGCACTGGGAACTTTAGCTGTCATGGATATTCAGCCTCGCCGCTTAAGCGCGGACCAATGTGAGGCATTGAAGACGCTTGCGCGACAAGTTATGAGTCATCTGGAGCTGCGTCGTCAAGATTATCGATTCGAACAGGCAACGCAGCAGCGCTTGCGTAACATCCTTTCTGCAGCAGCCGTCGGAATTGCACTGGTTACTCTGGAAGGAAATTTTCTATCGGTAAATCCCGCGTATTGTGCAATGTTGGGCATGGCGGAAGGTGAATTACTGAATAAACCTTTCATGGATATCCTTCATCCGGACGATTTGCCCGAAGCGCTTCGTTTGATTGATACTTTAGTAACCGGGGAACGTACCAGCTTTATCCATGAAGCGCGCTGCCGTCGTGTCGACGGAAAAATAATCTGGATGCGTGCCAGTGTCTCGTTAACTCACCGGGAAGATGGTGTTGCAGACGGCATGGTGGCGATCACCAGCGATATTACTGATGTAAAAGACACCGAACAAAAAGCCATTCAACTGGCGCAACGCCTTACTACGACATGGGAAAATATTACCGACGCATTTTTCACGCTGGATTGTGAATGGAACTTTATCTACATGAACAGCGAGGCTGAACGGTTATTGCAGCGCCGGCGCACAGAGTTGATAGGGCGGAGTATCTGGCAGGAGTTTCCATTAGCTATCGGTACGCCGTTTGAATATAACTATCGGCAAGCAATGACTGAAGGTCATAAGGTTACGTTCGAGGCTTTCTATTCTCCGTTGAATGCATGGTTCAAAGTAAATGCATACCCTTCCGTCGAAGGTTTGGCTATCTATTTTCAAGATATTAATGCTCAGCGAGAAGCGCAGCAAAGAATCGAGGAAAGTGAGGAACGCTTTAAATTAATCGCTCGCGCCACGGCGGATGCAATCTGGGATTGGGATTTGCTGACTGACGAAATATGGTGGGGGGAGGGAGTAAAAAAGCTGTTTGGCCTTGCACCGGCAGAAATGGAGCCAGACAGCCGCTCCTGGACAACACGTATTCATCCAGATGATAAAGAACGGGTGCTTGGCAGTATCTTTTCAACCATGAACGATGTGGAGGATCACTGGATAAGCGAGTATCGCTTTTTACGTAAAGATGGCTCATACGCCTATGTGCAAGACCGTGGTTTTGTCATACGAAGGGCGGATGGCAAAGCGATACGAATGTTAGGTGGTATGACAGACCTGACGGAAAGTAAGCGGGCCGAAGTTGAAATTGCACGCATCAACGAATTGAAGCACGCACAACAGGTAGCCGAAATCGCCAATCAAGCGAAAACCAATTTTCTCGCCACTATGAGCCATGAAATTCGCACGCCTATTAGTGGTGTCATCGGTATGGTTGATGTATTGCACCAAACCAGTCTCAAAAACTATCAAGTGGAGATGCTCGATATTATTCGCGATTCCGCCTACTCGCTGTTGGGCATTATTGATGACATCCTGGACTTCTCCAAGATAGAAGCAGGCAAGATGGATATTGAGTCTGCGCCGATATCCTTGATGAATGTCGTCAAGGGCGTGTGCCTGATGCTTGACCGATTTGCCGAAAATAAAGGGGTCGAGTTGATTTTATTTACAGACCCGGCGATGCCGGAAATGCTGCTGGGTGATGGTCTAAGGGTGCGTCAGGTATTGGTCAACCTGATCAATAATGCCATTAAATTTTCGGCGGGCCTGGAGCGGGCCGGCCGGGTTATGGTTCGCACTTATTTGACAGAACAGCGACCTGATGCCGTTACGCTGGAGTTCCACATTATTGATAACGGTATCGGTATGTCCACTGAAACCATGGCGCGGTTATTCAGTCCTTTTATGCAGGCAGATGCCTCCACGACGCGACAATTTGGCGGTACCGGATTGGGATTGACTATCTCACGACACCTGGTCGAATTGATGCGCGGTGATATTCGTGTGGAAAGCCAAACGAATCAGGGGTCACATTTTATTGTTCGCTTACCCTTTGGTTGTGTTCCTCATTTGACTGATGAAACCGAACCCTTGCCCCTGGCCGGATTGTCCTGTGTCACCTTCGGTGATGAACACAGTCTCGCCGAAGATCTCACATGTTATCTGAGTGCTGCGGGTGCGCAGGTAACGCCGTTGATCGGCAAAGACGAATCCTGCTTACAATCAGCATCGTTATCTGCGCCACCGTCGGGTATGTGGGTGTGGGTATTGGATACGCGGGATGACACGCTCACCCGCGAAAAAATACTTGCCTCGATAGCACAACAATGGCCGCAGCGGGATATTCGTTACGTCATCATCGGTCGTGGTCAGCGGCGCAAACCGCGCCGCGATCTCCATAACCATGTGATGATCGATGGCAACCTGCTCGACTATCCCACATTTCTCCACACGGTAGCGCTCGCCATTGGAAAGGCTGAGGAAGAAAAACCTCCCCTATTTACCGGCAAAGAGGAGAGCGCCTTTTTACCGCCACAGCGCGAACAGGCTTTGCAACAACGGCGTTTGATTCTGGTGGCAGAAGACAATGAGACCAATCAAAAAGTTATCCTGCGTCAACTGGCATTGTTGGGTTACGCAGCGGATGTGGTGAGTAACGGTCGCGAGGCGCTGCATCATTGGCAAAGTGGTGACTACGCGTTGTTGCTAACCGACTTGCATATGCCTGAGATGGATGGTTACGCTTTGGCTAAAAAAGTGCGCGAACAAGAGAATGGTTACGGTTATATTCCCATTGTGGCGCTGAGTGCGAATGCGGTGCGGGGTGAGGCAGAAAACTGTCATGCAGTGGGTATGGATGAATATCTCACCAAGCCGGTGTCACTGGCGGAGCTGCAAAGTGTATTGGAACACTGGCTACCTGCCATATCGGAAACGAACTGGACCCATCCTCCTGTTGAAGAAAATGTACAAGCCGTTTCCAACAACACTGATGCCGTAATTGATATTCGTGTCCTTCAGAATCTGGTCGGCAGTGAACCGGTGATCGTGCGTGAGTTTTTGCAGGATTTCCGCGTCGGCGCTTTGAGCATGGCAGAAGATCTGCGCGAAGCCAGCGCCCGTAATGACCGTCGGCTGATTGCATCTATTGCCCACAAATTAAAGTCATCTGCGCGCTCCGTCGGTGCGATGCAGCTTGGTGAACTCTGCGCGCGGCTTGAAATGATCTGTAACCAGCAGCCGGAAATTTCGTATATTGACTGCTTACAGGCATTTGAGCGCGAGCTGGCGGCGGTCAATGACTGTGTGGAATTACTATTGCTGGATAGCTGAATGTTGGCATCAAGCATTTCCCTATTTCCGATTCATAACGTGTAAACCTTAGCATGAGGCCAACCATGACCAGCGAGTCTCCAGTCAGTAAATCTACGGCTGATATTTTGGTGGTTGATGATGATCCCTTTATGCTTAAGTTGTTGCAGCGTATCCTGTCTGTGCAAGGCTACTCTCGTATCACCACCTGCCTTAGCGGGCGGGCAGCGCTGGACTTCATTGATGGCGGACCTCGTCACCCGGCGCTGATCTTCCTTGATTTAAATATGCCGGAAATGGACGGCATCGAGTTTGTGCGTCATCTGGTACAACGACATTTTTCCGGTAATCTGATTCTGATCAGCGGTGAAGACTTACGGATGTTGAGCACCGCACAACGCTTGGTCGAGGCACACCAGATTGCGATAGTCGGCCACTTGCAAAAACCCCTTACTCCCGAATCCATTGCCACCATGCTGGCCAGTTGGGAACCTTCGCTCGAACAGGTTCCCCTGATAAAAAAACAATACACAGCCGCCGAATTGCAGCAGGCGATTGAACAGGGTCAATTGGTGAATTATTACCAACCTAAGGTAGCGCTCAATAACGGTCGTGTGGCCGGTTTGGAAGTCTTGGTGCGCTGGCATCATCCTGCTGATGGTGTCGTGATGCCGGATACCTTTATTGTGTTAGCCGAAGACAATCAATTAATTGATACCCTGGCACACAAGGTCTTGGACCAAGCACTGAAACAGCATGTCCAGTGGGCTCAACAAGGCATAAACCTGCCCTTGGCGGTTAATATTTCCATGGAAAATCTGGCTTCTCTGGATTTTGCCGACAGCTTCAGTGCGCAGGTTATTACTGCCGGATTATTACCGAAAGACGTCACACTGGAAATCACCGAAAGCCGTGCGATGAAAGATCCGGCGGTCACCCTCGACACATTAACGCGCTTGCGATTGAAGCGATTTATCTTATCCATTGATGATTTCGGTACGGGCCATTCTTCATTGGCCCAACTGCGCGATATTCCCTTTGATGAATTCAAGATTGATAAAAGTTTTGTCAATGGTGCCTGGGCGGACAAGCGAATCAAAGTCATGTTCGACACTAGCCTTAACCTCGCACAACAACTCAATATGCAAGTGGTGGCGGAAGGTGTTGAAAGCCAGCGCGATTGGGATTTTGTGCGGCAAACTCCCTGTGATTATGCGCAAGGTTATTTTATTGCAAAGCCTATGCGTGCAGAAAACTTGCCCGAATGGATCGCGGAATGGAATGAAAGAGTAAGGCGTGAATTATTTCCCGAAACCGCAACCAATGCGAGCAAGGCGCCGGATAAAACCAAAGGCACTGTACTGGTTGTGGAAGATCATGAATTTCAGCGTCGCATTCAAAGCAAGATTTTGCGTGAGGAGGGTTACACCATTGTATCTGCTGCTAACGCGGTGGAGGCGATGAAGGTATTACGTAACCTGCGGCCCTTGTTAATTCTGCTGGACATTGATCTGCCTGACCTGGATGGGTTGCAGTTGACCCGGCGGTTGCGCTCCACCACTATCTTCAGAACCACACCGGTAGTGATAGTGTCGGGCGTTAACGATAAAGCCACTATTGAAAAAAGCCGGTCGGCAGGTGCCACGATGTTTCTGGCGAAACCCTTTGACCGTAAAGCTCTGATCGATAAAGTCCAGGCAGCGCTTGCTGTAGTGAATAAAAGCTAAAGAATCTGTTTGTGAAGGTTGCCAAGGCTGGACATTAATTTGGATGCTATTTTATCAACCATCTTGCCGCTGTCGAATAATACAAGCAGGCGTTGATTGCACTCACTGATGGCATTGTCAAAGACCAGTCGCGTGCTGTCAGGTATCTCCAACGTCTCCATGGAGCGTTTCAGTTCTTCGCTTAAATTATTGACAATACGACGGCTCTCTTCAGACTGGTAAGCGTATTGAATATCCAGTTGTTGTAATTGCTTTTTCGTATCCGCTACCCAGACATCCAGCTTGCGCGACTGCTTTTGCAACTGATTGTTGGCTTCTTTGTAATCAATCTGTCCGCTGATGATACTGACAATATTGCTCAGGGTATTTTCCAGTTGCAGCTGTTCATCATCGTCGTCCGGCGGATTGCGCAGTAATATATGTGCATTGGGGCGCGCAAACAAAATACCTTCATTCAGGTAAGCCACAGCGGCAACATTGCCGGGTTGACGTAACAGCTTTTGTTCGGAGGGCGTGAATTTGTTGCCTGTGTAATACTCCGCATTGCCTGCCTGGGATTGCAGATAAAAGCCTGCGGTAATGTTCAGGTCCTTGATGGCTTTGATGAGTAACTTGGATAAATCTTCCAGGGTTTGTGTGGAGAGAGCTTCCACCGCCAGGCGATTGATGATGCTGGTTTGAGTGTGCTGCTTGATGGTGTGTTGCAACTTGCTCGAAATACTTTCCAGCTCCCGATTCAATTTTTCTACCTCTTCCAGGGGCTTGCTTTGCTGGGTATCCGGGTGCACACTTTGTTGCAGCTGCTCATGCAGTAGGTCAACCTCGCTCTCAAGGGTTTCTATACAGTACTCGCACTCTTTGATCAGGCGTTCAAGCCGTTCAATATCTTTACTCTTATCTTTTTTCTCCTCCTCATCGGTCGTTTCATGCATAGATTTACGCAATGAACGCAGTTCCTTTTCAAGGTCAATAATAATGCTGCGTTGGTTCTGGTTGTTGGTACGCAACTGCTCAATCTCGGCGTAGGTACGCTTGTGACCGCCCCCGCTGATCCAGTCATTCGGTAATTCGGCCTTGGGCTCAGCATCGGGAACACCGCTGTGGATGATTGTCAGGGTTTCTTCGGTAGGTGCGCCCGCTGTGGACTCTTTCGCATCCTGGGGTAAGGGGTGAACTAACATCTCCTTGCCGGGGGCATATTTATTAAAAGGTGTGACAGGTTTAGCCTCAACAACAATTGCTGGCCGCTTCATGCTGTCTTTGGCTGCCTTTAATTCTTTTTGCAGGTTGGTAATGTGGTGATCAGACTTGACCAAATCAAGCTCAAGCGCGCGGATAGAATCGCTCATCTTTTGTCGCTGACTATCATTCAGGTCGGTATAAGCAAAGGGCAGTTCATCTACCATTTTGCGCACCAATGAATATTTCCGCTCCGAAATATCGGCAATATTATCCAGTTGGCTGACACTGTTTTGGTAGCTCTGGTATGGTGGGGTCCAATGATTGTCTTGATCAATCGGTTGTAGCGCGTCCCGTATCTTTTGGTCAACGTCCCCACCTTTGTAAGCATTAGCCATTTGTAACGCCTGGATAATGTTGTGCATTTTCGCCAAGGTTTGCTTGCTTTCGCGTTCATACTCCGTCAAATGTTCATAGCGAGCTTCGGCTGCCGCCAATTTTCTTTGCAAACGCTCATTCTCCTTCTCAAACGGTTGCAAGGCATCAATTTTTTCCTGTAATAGGCGAATGCGATTGTTGGGTAAAGGTTTGGACAGTTTCTTCGGTGTTGTCACCCAGCGGGCAATGTCAGCTAATTGCTTTTCAAATTGCATCCAATGCTCTTCACGCACTGTCTTTTGTTTGCGAACTTCGGCTTCAGCTTTGTTGAAAAAATATCGCAGTGCCGCAACCTTGGCGCTGAAAGGTAATTCGGGGGAGAGACGGGGCAGGTTGGCTTGGGCTGTTTTACGGTAACGTACCAGGGAATCGTTTGTTGCCTCGTTCAGGAATCGATCTACCGGGTCATCAGCGGCGGGTGTGCCAACATCCAGTTCGCTCAATTCGCCCATATGAAAGACAGAATGATTATGTTGGCGCAGCTTGCGATATTCCTCCAACAGGAATTGATGCCGCTGCCGTTGTTTACGGATGAGAAGGCCCATCAACACGGTGATCACCGAAAGCAGAAAGATGATCTCACCCATGATTAATGTGGCGAATGGCAAGGAATCGAACATAACAGCTTTCATCCATTAAAAATTGTCAGCTCAAGTATAGCCCCAGTCTACCTGCCGGGAAGTGAAATCTGAAAAACGCTTTAGGCGACGGGCTATACAAAAATTATTGTAATAAGTAGGCGCAATAACTTGCCATTGCGGAATTAGCGTACTTGTAATAACCGAAATACGATCCACCGGATGATTAGCTTGCGTTTTGGCCTATCTTCTCTATATTCCATCGGTTAATAGTTCGGGAAACCAAAGGAACAGGGTGGATGAGTAAGATAAAGCCGGATTGGAAAGAATATTTCAATGTTGTATCAGACAAACCTCACCGAAAAATTTTAGAAAGTGCAGTGTTACACAATACCTCTGGCCTTAAGATTGCGATCGATTGCGGCTGTGGGGTGGGTGCAGATGCAGGATATTTGCTTGAACAGGGCTATGAGGTTATTGCTTTTGACAAGGAAGAAAAAGCGATAGACATCTGTCGTTACAGGTTTGCCGATAAGCCAGGATTTAGCGCTTCCGTTTGTTTGATGGAAGACTTTGCGTTCAAAAATGCGGGCCTGATCCTGGCAAGCAACAGCCTGTTTTTTTGCCAGCCGAATCGCTTTGATAAGACGATAATCAACATGCTATCCAGTGTGGTACCCGGCGGAATTTTTATAGGTGACTTTGTGGGGCCTAAAGATTCCTGGGTACACAGTCCGCATCATTCGGTTCACCAGGTTACAAGAGAATCTCTAGGCTCGATATTTTCTGATTTCGATGTGCTTGAACTATATGAGCGAGATGAGCTTGCCAAAACAGCGCTGGGAACTATGAAACACTGGCATACTTTTACGGTAGTCGCAAAAAGGCAAAAATAAATTATCAATCCAACCGCTTCTTAAACCGCTTGGCTGCCGCAAACAAACCCAATACCGTAAAACCCGCGAGCCACAATAAATCAGGCAACAGATCCATTAACATGGCGCCGCGCAAGACGATGCCGCGAATAACGCGAATAAAATGCGTAGCCGGAAGGATCTCGGCAATCCATTGTGCCACGGTGGGCATGCCTTCATAGGGAAACATAAAACCGGATAATAAAATCGACGGAATTAAAATAAACACCGTGAGTTGCATCGCTTGCAGTTGGGTTTTTGCCACAGTGGAAATCAACATGCCCAGTGTGAGGCTCGCACTGATAAATAACAAAACGGCAATAAATAATTGATCGATCCGGCCGTTGATCGGCACATCAAAAATCAGATAACCCAGACCGAGAATAATCGAAAGCTGAATCAAACCGACAAATACATAGGGCACAATCTTGCCGACCATCAACTCCATGGGTTTTACCGGTGTGGTGATTAATAATTCCAGGTTGCCCCGTTCCCGTTCGCGCACCAGTGCGGCGGAGGTGAACATAATCATTGTCATGGTAAGGATAACGCCGACCAGGCCGGGCACAATATTTACTGCTGCCCGCCGTTGCGGGTTGTATAGCAGACTCATGGTGAAGGTGTTTTTGGGGGCTTCAACGGCGGGAATCAGCGGTGTGCTTAACGGCATGGCTTGTAGACCCAGCAGCGCATTGCTCACCATGGTATCGGAACCGTCGACCAACCATTGCGCAAGAGGGCGTTGGTCTTGCATGCGTTGCGGTAAATCAGCAGGAATAATTAATACCGCGCGCACTTTGCCTTGGGTGATGGCATCGGCGGCGAGTTGTGGTGTTGAGTAGACAGTTTCAATTTTTACAACTTGCGTGGCAGCCACGTCGGCTACCAATATTCGCCCCAGTTCGCTATGGCTTTGGTCAACAACGGCAACCGGCAGGTTGCGCACATTGGTGTTGATGGCGTAACCGAAGAGTAATAATTGAATCAACGGAATCATCACAATCATGCCGAAAGTCGGTCGGTCCCGCGAGAGTTGGCGCAGCTCCTTGAACATAATGGCAGAAATACGCTGCCAGCTTTTGAACCATCCTGAAGATGTCATTGGCGACGTCCCTCTCCGGTGCAGTGGACAAAAACGTCTTCAAGGCTGGGGCGCACCAGGTGAATTTCTCGCCCGGCCGCTAGCGGTGCGTGTACCTGTTTAAACCAGACATCCGGTTCGGTCACGGTGTCGCGAATCAGAACCCGTAAATGGGTTCCTTGTTGTGCGGCGGAGACCACTTCCGGAATATCGGTTAACTGTTGTTTTAATTGACGCAGGTCAGCGCCGTCAATTTCTATCACCTGCGCGCCCAACTCTCGCATCAGTGTTGCCGGCGCGCCATCGGCGCGCTTTATCCCCGCTTCCAGGATGGCCAGGCCATGACAACGTTCTGCTTCGTCCATGTAATGTGTCGACACCAGGATAGTGGCGCCTTGATCGCACAGATCAAATAATTTTTCCCAAAAATCGCGCCGGTTTTCCGGGTCCACGGCGGACGTGGGTTCATCAAGAATTAATAATTCCGGTTGATGCAGGGTTGCTGCTGCCAGGGCGAGCCGTTGACGTTGACCGCCGCTGAGACTGCCAGCCAAACGATGACGCCGCTGATCAAGGCCATACTCCGCTAATTGCGCCGCGATACGCGCTTTGGTAGCACGGGTGT
Organism: Cellvibrio sp. PSBB006; assembly: GCF_002162135.1. Classification (NCBI taxonomy): domain Bacteria; kingdom Pseudomonadati; phylum Pseudomonadota; class Gammaproteobacteria; order Cellvibrionales; family Cellvibrionaceae; genus Cellvibrio; species Cellvibrio sp. PSBB006. The sequence goes on from NZ_CP021382.1 coordinate 4,928,777, forward strand.
CGAGGTTATAAATCTGCGCCATAAAGCGCAGGTTTTCTTCCACACTTAAGTCTTCATAGAGCGAAAATTTCTGGGTCATGTAGCCGATACGCAGGCGCAAGGATTCGGCGTTGTCGGGAATGGCCATGCCCAACACCTGCACACTGCCGCTAGTCGGTGTAAGCAGTCCGGTAATTAATCGCATACTGGTGGATTTGCCGCAGCCGTTGGGGCCGAGAAAACCATAAATAGTGCCGGTGGTAATGGTGAGGTCAAGGTTATCCACCGCCGTAAAATCGCCGAAGCGCCGGGTGAGTCCGCGGGTTTCAATCGCGATATGGTGGGATGCCGTAGTCAGGCGCATCCGTATTACTCCGGCAGTTCAACTTGTGCCGGTACGCCGTTGGGCAAATCTTTGGCGGCGGCGGACAATTGAATTTCTGCCAGGTAAACCAGGCGCGCGCGGTCGGCGGCGTTGAGCGCGTAGTAGGGGGTAAAGGCGGCATCCTGGGCGATCCAGCGAATAGTGCCAGGTAGTGGTTCGGCTACTCCGTCTACTGAGACATTCAGGGTTTGACCAACGCGCAATTTGACGCGATAAGGTTCGGGAATATACACCCGTGCGTAGGGCGCTTCGCCGGCGAGTACGATGGCCAGGGCATCACCGACGTTAGCGCGTTCACCGAGATACTTCGGCAAACGATCCAGCCGGCCAGCGCGTGTAGCGCGAATGCTGAGTTCTTGCAGATTATGTTGCTCCAGTTGCAGCACTGCGCGGGCTTCCGCCAGTACTGCCTCGGCTTGTTGAAGATCTTCTTCGCGCGCACCATTGGTGAGTAATAACAAACCTTCATTGGCGCGTTCCAGTGCGGCCTGCGCGGAATCGCGTTGAGCGCGGGCGCGATCCAGATCGGCCTGGCCGGCCAATTGGCGGGACACAAGCACCTCGGCGCGCTCAAAGGTTTTTTGCGCCTCGACCAATTGTGCTTTGGCGCCGCTGACCTGCGCGCGGGCACTGGCAATATCTTCAGCGCGCGCGCCGTGCTGCAATTTGGTCAGCGTGGCTGCCGCATTGGCCACCTGCGCCTCGGCCCGCGCGACCAGCGCGCGTTGACGGGTATCATCGAGCTGGACCAGTAAATCTCCTTCCTGCACATCTTCACCTTCAGTGCGGGGCAGGGCGACGACAATTTCTGCCGCTGTTGCCTTCAACACCACCCGATCCCGTTCCAGCGTGCCGAGTGCCTGCGGCGGCTCATTACCCAGACAGGCTGACAGCAGCAGAGCAACAATCAGCCAGCTCATCATGACGTAGCGTTGTAGAACCATGAGTGGCATTCCCTAGGGCGAGAGGAGCAACAACTTAACAACAAACCTTACGAAAAATCCAGCCGCGTATTCTGCTGTTAACACATGTAAACAATGGAGTATTGATGTGGCCCTTGTTTTTTGAGCGCAAGTTGCGCAGGATCGCTTCCCTAAACAGGATCGTCTCCCTGAAATTTACTACGAGGATTTCCTATGTTGGAAACGGCGCTTTCGTCACTGTCCGGTTTGCCGGCCTTTTTGATTTATTTTGTGTTGGCTATTGCCCTGTTGTTTATGTTCACCCTGATGTATACCTGGATCACGCCGCACAATGAGCTGGAATTGATTCGCGCCAATAATGCGGCAGCGGCCATCGCCTTCGGCGGTGCGCTGGTTGGCTTCGCATTGCCCTTGTCTAGTGCTATCAGTAACTCATTGTCGCTGCTCGACTGCGCTATCTGGGGATTGGTTGCCTTGGTTGTACAGGTTCTGACGTTTCTGGTTTTACGTATGCTGCTCAAACAATTGCCGGAACGCATTGCCCAAGGTGAAACTGCGGCGGGCATCTTTGCGGCTGCCAGCGCAATCGCCGTGGGCATACTGAACGCCGCATGCATGACTTATTGAGGAGCTTGAGATGAAACGCAGTAAAAAAGTGGCCTTGATGTTGATGGTACCCACAACCACCATGATGCTCGCCAGTTGTGGAGAAGATCCCAAAGAAGCTGTCGTGTTTAGCTCCCCGGAAGAATGCGCGTCTATGGTGACCAGCACCTCGGCGGACCAATGTTATGCAGACTACCGCGCGGCGCAGGCCCTGCATCCCCAGGTCGCGCCCAAGTACCTGAACAAAAGCGAATGCGAGAACGATTTTGGTTCAGGGCAGTGTGAACAGGCACCGCAGCAACACGCTGGCGGTTCCTTTTTTATGCCGATGATGATGGGTTATATGGCCGGGCAAATGTTTAACCGCCAGGGCGGCGCCATGCCCAACCAACCGCAGCAGGAAGAACGCACAGCCGCCGGAACCGGTGGCGCTGCCGCAGGTGCTGCAACCAATGCGCGCAGTGGTGTGCGCACCCAACCGCTGTATAAATCCCGCGATGATCGCGGCACTTTCCGCACCGCCACCAACACACCGGTAGCACGGCAGACCGGACCGGTGATGGTGCGCCCATCACAAGTACAACCGCGCGCAGGACAGTTCGCACAACGCGGCGGGTTTGGCGCACAAGCGGCGGCACGCAACTCTTACGGCGGTTGACGCATGAAACGTGTGGATACCGCAGAGCGGCCGCAATGGCGCGACTATGCCGAAAGTGTGGGATTTGCATTTCACACCTTCGATGGTGAACCCTATTGGGACGAAACCGCCTACTATCAATTTAGCTTGCAACAAATCGAAGACGACCTGGAAGCACCCACCGAAGAATTGCACGAGATGGCCATGGAGTTGGTGGATGAAATCGTGCGCGACGCGGAGAAATTACGCCAGCTGGCTATCCCGGAATCATTCTGGAACCATATCTACAACGGCTGGACCAACGGCGAACCGCATCTATACGGGCGCATGGATCTGGTTTACAACGGCACAGGTCCGGCAAAATTACTTGAGCTTAATTACGATACGCCGACATCACTTTTTGAAACCGGATTTTTTCAATGGGTATGGCTGGAAGAAAAAATCCAGCGCGGTGAATTGCCGAGCGGCGCGGACCAATTCAATTCGCTGCAAGATAAACTGGAAGAAGCCTTTCGTTCACTTTCATTACCACAACCCTTTTATTTTTCCAGCGTCAGTGAAAATATCGAAGACAAAGGCACCGTCGACTACCTGATGGACATCGCGCGCCAAGCCGGTATGGACACGCGCTACATCGCCATCGAAAACATCGGCGAACACGACGGCCAATTCGTTGACCTGGAAGGCTACCCCATCAACGGCCTATTCAAGCTATACCCCTGGGAATTCATGGTCCACGAAGACTTCGGCAAAGCCATCCGCACCTCCAACACCCTGTGGCTCGAACCGAGCTGGAAGATGCTCTTATCCAACAAAGGCATCCTGCCTCTGCTATGGCAAAAATACCCCGACCATCCCAACCTGCTACCAGCCTTTTTCGAAGACAACACCCAACCCCTGGACAAAGGCTGGGTACGCAAACCCTTATTCTCCCGCGAAGGCGCCAACGTTGAAATGATCACGGAACAAGGAGAAAAAATCAGCGCCGAAGGCCCCTATAACGACGGCAACTACATCCGCCAGGCACTCTGCCCACTACCGAAATTCCACGACAACCACCACCATTCAGATTGCTACACCATGATCGGCAGTTGGGTGGTAGGAGACAGCGCAGCAGGCATCGCCATACGTGAAGACAGCACACTGATTACCAAAGACAGCTCACGTTTTTTGCCGCATATTATTTTGGATTAGATATAGCTGCAGTTCACTGCTATGGGAGTTTGGCGTTAGGTGTTTTGTGTTTCGAAACCCTCAAGTCATGGATGACTTGCGGGAGCTACACGGACGTATGCATGCGTTTTCGAAACACAAAACACCTAATGACAAACGGTCTACGAAGCGACTTTCCGTGAATATCGAGGCCGCCAACCACTGGAAATCAACACCCCACCCAACACCAACACCATCCCCACAATCTGCAACGGCAAAGGCACCGTCCCCAACGCAAGATTCACCAACAAGGTAAACACCGGAACCAGATTAAACGCAATCGTCGCACGCTCCGGCCCCAACGCATACACACCCCGCAACCAAAAAATATAAGCAAACACCGCCCCAAACGTCGCCATATACACCAAAATAATATGCGTACTAACACTCAACGACGGAATCGTTGTTAACGGCTCCTCAATCACCAAGGCCGCAAGGATCAAAGCCACCGCCCCAATGCTTACTGTCCAGCGCGCAAACTGCAACGGCGGAACATGACCCGCAAATTTTTTGGAGCCAACGCTGTAGAGACTCCAGACCAGACAAGCGAACATCATCCACGCATCGCCGATAGCAATATGTAACAAACCAAAATTTCCGCCGGTAATTACCAGGCTTACACCCACAAAAGCAATGATAATACCGAGATACTGAAAGCCGCGAATTTTTACCGGCAACAGCCAGGCGGAAAATAACAACGACACCATGGGAGACAATGCCATAATCAACGCAGCATTCAACGCAGACGTCGAGTGCAACGCGGTAAAGAACGCATAATTAAAACCAAACACACCGATAACGCCGAGAGCCAATAGCACCAGCATATCCCTGGGCTGCAATTGCGATTCGGCCTTGCCCTGAAATAACCGGATGAGCAAAAAACCCAGCAGCGCGATAGCGAAACGTTCGGCGGCAGCGGTAAGCGCCGTGACCTCGTCAGCTATCGCATGACCCGCATTAAAATTGCTGCCCCAGAAAAACGTACTGGCTACCACCATCAACCATATCAGCGGGCGGGAATTTGTCATGAAGGACTAACCCTTTAATGAGTAAAAGAAATCAACACACAAGGCAGGCGTTTACAGGTCGCGTACCACACGGCAAGGGTTACCCATGGCGACCACGCCAGCCGGGATTGAGCGTGTCACAATACTGCCTGCACCAATCACGCTTTTCTCTCCGATCGTTACACCGGGCATGACCTGGGTATACCCACCAAGCCAACAGTCATCACCGATAGTAATCGGAGCGATGAGGACGTGTCCGGCTGCACGCTGTGTCGCATCGAGGGGATGGGTAGTGGTATACAAATGCACACCGGGACCAAACTTGACGCGTTTGCCAATGTGGATGTCCGCTGCATCCAGCATCAGGCAGTGGTGGTTAGCGTAGAAGTTTTCGCCCAAATAAATATGGCTGCCATAGTCACAATAAAAATCCGGTTCAATAAACGGATTATCGGCTTCTGCAAACAATTGCGCGTACAGTAATTGTCGCGCCTTACGTTGATCGGCGCGCAGGTTATTCAGTTGTTGGCACAAATGCTTTGCGCGTTTACGCGCAGCAAGACGTTCTGGTTCAAAAGGATTGATCAGTGTCAGTTCAGTCAAGGTAGGACCCGGCGAATAAGGCTGGATTTGTGGCGTCAAGTCTAGCAAGATATCGCCGGTCACAGAAGTTAAAAAAGGTAATCAGACAATGCATCCGGCGCAAGTTGCTGTAATTCAATGGCTTAATGACGTGGTGATCGGTTTAAACCTGTGCCCGTTTTCAGGTAAGCCGACGCGAGAGAATCGGGTACGTTTTTTTACCAGCGAGGCCACGGATGAAGAAAGCTTACTGCAAGATTTGCAGCACGAATTGGAATTGCTGGATACACGCCCGGTCGCGGAGCTTGAAACAACACTGATTATTGTGCCGGATTTGCTGCCGGATTTTTTTGATTACACGCAATTTTTGCAATGGGCGAATCAACTCCTCAAACGCATGAATTGGCAAGGGGTTTATCAAATTGCCAGTTTTCATCCCGACTACTGTTTCGCCGGAGCCGAACCGGATGACGCGGAGAATCTTACCAACCGTGCGCCTTACCCGATTCTGCATATTATCCGCGAGGCCAGCTTAACCAAGGCACTGGAATATTTTCCCGATGTAGAAGCAATTCCTGATAGTAATCGCGAGTGTGTTACGTCCTTGTCGGATGCCGAACGTCGCCAACTATTTCCCTATTTATTTCACGACTAATCTCGCGCTATTTCTGTGTAAAACAATCCATCAATGCCATCACAGCTTTGGCCTCCTCAACCGAACAGGGATTGTTGCGCTCACCGCGTAAATAGTGATTAACCTGTTCAATCATCGGTTGTTGGATATGGGTTGGGTTAGGAATGCGGAACGTCTGTTGGCCGTCGCGATTGTGCAGCTGAATCACCTGTTCACCAAAAAAGTTAATGGAAAGACTGCCTTCGGTACCGATGATTTCGCATAAATCCTGTTCCAGATGCGCTGGTATGGCATAGTGCCAGCGACCCTGGAACTCAATACCACTGTGCAAGCGTGCCCAGCCAATCACGCAATCATCTGCCGGATAGAGCCCCGCCTGGTTTGTTCCAAAACCGCGTGCGTCCATCACCGGTCCAAACCAATGAAGTAGCAAGTCCAGCTGGTGTGGTGCCAGGTCATGAAATAATCCTCCGCCGGAAATAGCCGGATTCACTCGCCAGTTTTCGTCGGTTTTGGCAATCAAATTATTGTTGGCAGAGCGCAACATATCGATACGCGCCAACAAAGGTTTGCCAATAGCACCTTGTTGAATAAGGTCAAAGAACTTTAAAAAGCAAGGCACAAAACGGCGATAGTGCGCAACGCATACCTTCAATGATGTAGCAGATTGTGCAGCGATAATATCATCGCACTCAGCTGCATTCATGGTCACAGGTTTTTCGATGTAAACATGCTTGCCGGCCGCTAATGCGGCTAACGCGTAATCCTTGTGTTGCAACGGCGGCGTAGCGATATAGACCGCATCAATATCCGGGTTGGCCAATAAGGCGCTAGCATCGTTGTACCACAACGGCACCTGATGGCGTTCTGCAAAATCCCTGGCTTTATCTGAATCGCGCCGCATGACTGCGAGCAGTTGTGAATCCGGGTTCTTATAAAATCCCGGCCCGCTTTTTACTTCGGTTACATTGCCGGCGCCGATAATGCCCCAGCGAATAGTTTTTTTATCCATACGTCAGCGCTGCTCCACAAGGGTAATCTGGTCTGCAGTAATTAAAATTTTCCGCTGTTTATACAGCGTACTCAGGGCATTTTTATACTTACCTTTGCTGACTTGATACTGACGGTAGATAGCGTCGGGTTCGCTTTTATCTGTCAAAGAAGACACACCGTTATGGGCGGCTAAAAATTGGAGAATTTTTTCTGCCAATTCATCCTTTCCCTTTTCTGTGTGCTGCTGAAGGCTGACATCAATCTTGCGGTCCGGGCGGATATTTTTGATGTAGCCTCGCAATTGTTCGCCATAGATCAGGGTGCGAAATGCATCATCCCGAAAAATCAGGCCCAGATGTGTATGGTTAATAACGGCTTTAAAACCCATGTCACTGCGCCCGCAAATCAGCAGGTCTACCGCTTGATGAACTTTCAAACCATCCGCGCGTTCGTCCAGATGATGGCTTAACCTGGATGAAGCCGTGATGCGGTTGGTATAGCTGTCGAGAAACACCGTCACCACATAGGAGCGGCCGACTTCCATTGGTTTGTGTTGTTCGTTGTAGGGGACCAGGAGATCTTTGGGTAGACCCCAATCAAGGAAGGCGCCCACGGCATTCACTTCTTTTACTTGCAAGTGCGCACACTGACCTACCATCACCTTGGGCGTCAGCGTCGTGGCAATGATGCAATCTTCGGAGTCGAGGTAGATAAAAACATCCAGTTCGTCGCCCACCTTGACCGATTCAGGCAGGTAGCGGCGAGGCAGCAGTATGTTGCCAAACTCCCCGCCCGCCAACAGCATACCGGCATCAATGGGTTTCACCGCTTGCAAGCGGTTCATCTGACCAATCTTGACCATAAATCCAGCCTTTTATATCGCATGAAAGGTGGCTAGTTTAGGCGGTTAACCCGTCGGTGGCCAGTCGGTATGTTGAAGGGAATAGAGGGAAGATGAGAATAAAAAAAGCCGCATATCAGAATGCGGCTTAAACGGACTTACACACACTTAAATCGTTTGGATTAGTAAGGCATTACCTCGATAAACTCACTGTAGACGCCATTGACATCAATGGTTGCAATGTAAAATTCATAAGAGCCTGACAGGTTACCAAGGGAATAGCTGTCGGCAGCGCCATCATTTATTTGAACAACGGTGAACTTGGTATCGGTAACTTTTTTGTACTTGATTTCGTAACCACCAATTTCATCTAACTCAAGATAAGCACCATTTTCACGTTCAGTTGGTACATACCAATCCAGTGTCAGACCACCAGTGTTTGATCCAGTCGAACTGGAGGATTGGCTGGAGCTTGACACACTGCTTGAACTGCGAACACTGGACGACGAGCTGGAGCTGCTTGAAACACTGGATGATGATGAGCTGCTCACGCTGGATGAACTTTTCACACTTGAGCTTGATGAACTCGAAGAGCTTGGAGCTCCAGCGGATTGATAGCCGAACACTTCAAATTCCCACAGTGAATAACCCCACTCGGTTGCTCTTTTAATGCCGTTCATGCGGATGTAGCGCCCGGTTCCATTCAGGTTCAGGTTGTCGATACCACCGTCGCCATTGGTTGTTGAATAGATGGTTGTCCAGCTATTTTTGTCGTTGGATGTTTGAATCTGATAGCTTTTCCCATAAGCACCTTCCCAATGTAATTTTGCTCCGGTAATTGTATGGGATGAGCCTAAATCTATAGCGATCCAATTGTTGTCTGCATGATTGCTTGACCAGCGTGTTGAAGTATTTCCGTCAAGCACGAGCGCAGGAGCGTAATCTGCACCAACATAAGTGGATGCTGTCGCGGTTTTCTTGTAAGAAATCTTGGTTGGCTTTTGGGTGTAGGTGGTGCCGTAAACTTCCATCTCCCACAGAGAGTAACCCCATTCGGTGGCTCGTTTGGTGCCGTTCATACGAACATATCGGGCAACAGCGGATAGGTTTACGTCATCCACTCCACCATTGCCATTTGTGGTTGTATAGACCGTTGTCCAGTTGCTGTTATCAAGAGAAACCTGTAACTGGTAACCTTTCGCGTAGGCGGTTTCCCAATTGAGTTTCACTTTATTGAGCGTATAGGTACCGCCGAGATCAACGGAGATCCAGTTGCTATCGGAGAAAGAACTGGCCCAGCGGCTGTATGAGTTACCATCCAGCGCTTTGCTCGGTCCGTGGCTGGCGCTTTCGCTGCTGGAAGCAAGTGTGGGCTTATTTAATGCCAGATTAGTATCGGCAACAGCCGAAAACGAAATCAATGAAGTAGCGAGTGATGCTGCATAAAGAAAGTAACGAGCGGTAGTTGATGAAAATGTCATATCTGCCTCAGGAGTTATCGAAAAACTCGCTAATTCCTGATGACAAGACCCCATCAAATATCAATAGGCATACCTGTGCGGACTGATGCTATCAACCAGGAACGAGCGAAAAAATGAATAGAAAATTTTGAAAGTAACCCTGAGCTATTCATTCATTCGACTCCATTCACCCGCGAAATAGCATCTTGAAAAAACGATGTGTACAGCAAAAAAATTTCCGTGAAAGTTGTGGCGAATCCTCTGACTCACCGGCATCCCTTGACGAATAGATTAACAGGTCGCAGCTGTTGGTCAATTAGCGTTCAGGAGCGGTGATAGGTGAGTTGGCTGAGGAGGCCTATTGACATTGCAAGAAAAATTGATCTACGAAGGGCTTGCTGTTTATTTATAACTTCGCGCGCGAAGGTTGACAAAAAATACGCGAATTGCTTCTCAAAAGCGCTCTGTGAAACGAGAATATTTTGCCAATTGGCGTCGTTTTTTTCACTTAAGGATTGGGGTTAGGTGAGAGTGGGAGGCGTGGTTTTCGCGACCAACTGATGATGTGGCGCATCGATTAGCAATAACCAAAAGTCATTAGAAGGTAGCTGGTTATTTTTCATAACGATTATGAGAAATCGAGCCGTTTATTTGGTGATGCAGATCTTAAACTAAAAATCACTAAGATTATTTTTATATAGCGAGATTCTGTTTATAAGTAAACGGTTTAAAAATGTTGAATAATGGCACCATACCCTACGTTGTTACCATAAGAAAAATGGTGCTTAGAGCAAATTCTGATTACCTGACCAAACAAGCGAAGCGTTAAAAAAGAGATGACGTGTGTCATTTTATCTTTAATGCTTCGCTTGTTAACGAAAATTTGCTGGTCGATCACCAGGCCGTAGGCTTGGGATTTCGCTCATCAAAACCTGTTTGGTGCCAGTAGGGGTAAATTGGACGTTGATGGCTGGCTTTATCCAGGTAAGCAATCTCGTCTTTCGTTAACGACCACTCCAGCGCGCCGAGGTTATGTTTCATTTGCTCTTCATTGCGCGCGCCCACCACAATATTGGCTACAGTAGGTCGCGTAAGCAGCCAGTTAAGGGCGACCTGGGGAATGGTTTTAGCGCGGTTTTTTGCGATGACTTCCAGTGCATCAATCACATTAAATAAATAATCGTCGTCGACTACCGGACCACCATCGCTGCCGCCGGCTGCAATTCGCCCGCTGGTCGCGGGTTGTCCCCGCTTGAGTTTTCCCGTCAGCCGTCCCCAACCCAATGGACTCCATACCATGGTCGCCACTTTTTGGTCTAGCGCGAGCGGCATTAACTCCCACTCATAGTCGCGGCCGATCAAGGAGTAGTAACCCTGGTAAGCCACATAACGAGCCAGGCCATATTTTTCAGAGGTGGCCAACGCTTTCATTAAATGCCAACCGGAAAAATTGGACGCACCGATGTAACTGATTTTGCCGCTGGTAATTAAATCGTCGAGCGCACGTAGGGTTTCTTCCACGGGCGTCAACGCGTCAAAGGCGTGCATAAAATAAAGATCAATATGATCCGTATTCAAACGTTTCAGGCTGGCTTCGCACGCGCGAATCAAATGGTAACGTGATGAACCTTTGTCATTGGGGCCTGTGCCAGTGGTGAAGGTGGCTTTGGTTGAAATCAAAGCCTGACTGCGTTTGCCTTGCAGCGCTTTTCCCAGAATTTCTTCTGATGCCCCGTCGGAATAAACATCAGCTGTATCAAAAAAATTAATGCCGTGATCGAGACATAAATCGATCATCCGTGTGGCTTCATCGACCTGGGTTTGACCCCAGTGCTTGAAAAATTCATTTGTGCCGCCGAAGGTGGCGGTGCCGAAACTGAATACGGGAACCTTAAGGCCGGATTGGCCGAGCTGGCGGTATTCCATAATCTGCTCTCCCAGGAAAACGAACTGACATCAGGCCAAAAACGGTATAACAGATATTGCGCAAAATAAAGCAGACTTAGCTTTTTTTACACTTGGGACTTGTTCGACATCGCGGTGGTAATTGAGGATATGTAAAGCCGGTCTTTGCTATCAACCGGCTCTACGCGAGGCTTTTAAAATTGAAAATTGGCTTGCACGCCGACGATATCAACTTGCGCATCGAAGTCACCGTAAACCTGATGACCGGTTTGTGTATCGACGTTGGCGATGCGTGCGTCGTCAACCATCAAATGCGCATAACCGACATCAATAGAAACATTCTGTGAAACGGCGTAATTGAAACCCAGGCTCAACCAGGTGCGATCCTGATCGGGAATACGTGGATTTACAATGGCCGGATTTTTTTGTGGTGCCTCGTCAATGGCGACGCCGGCACGCCAGGTCCAGGCGTTTGCCGGTTGATAGGTTACGCCCAGTGCATAACGCATGGTGTCATCATATTGCAATTCCAATTGATCTACCGTTACACCGTTGTCGGTATTTATAACGTCAATGGTGTCGATGGAGCTCCACTGGGTCCAGGCAACATCCCCATGCAATGCCCACTGTGTATTCAGTTGTTGAGTAAAGCTGAACGTCAAAGTATCGGGCAGTTCGACGTCAGCAGCCGCATCGCCATCCAGCGTTGTTAATGTGGCGGAACAAATAGTGCCGGTGGTAGGTGCTGGTGGCGCACCGGTAGGAAAACCGGCACCGGGGGTGCAAGCGGCGTTTAATGCAAAACGCGCATCGCCATCTAATTCAAAATCAGCGCCCTGACGCCACACCAGACCGAAACGGGTGCTGTCTGAGGGGCGATAATAAGCGCTGACATCGGCAACGAACGCGTGATCGGAGCCCTCAATCTTTGCGCTGCTGTCGGTCGCAGGATTTGGATTAACACCCAGGGTGGAATCTACCTGACTTTCCAGAATAACTTCGGCGCGTTGATAGCTGACGCCTAAACCCAACGCAAAATTTTCCGAAACATCATAAGCAAAGGTAGTGTTGACGCTCGCCACTTCCAGATCACTATAGGTAGCGAGGTAGCGTCCCATCCAATCCCGGCCGTAATCGCTGGCCAAACCGAAAGGGCCGTTTACACCCAATCCGAATGTGAGTCGTTCACTGACGGGGTGGACGTAATAAAGATTGGGAATGACTCCGGTTTCATCTGTTGTACTTTCTACACCATTGGTGTTGGAACCTTGGTCGTGAAATGTAGATTCGGTGAAGACAAGATTACCTGCCAAGGTGAAATGCCGGCCCTCCAGTTGGCTGATGCCAGCGGGATTAAAGAAAACACTGCTGGCATCCATCACGTTGGATGCGGTGCCGGCGAACGCCGTACCGAGGTGTGCCGAACTTTGTTCGAGCAGTTGAAAGGATGAGGCGAATGCCATTCCCGGTAAGGTAGAAAAAATGGCGAGGGCGAGCCTTGAGTGGCGGCGTGATGTAGTAATCATACTTCCTCCATTACTGCCGGGTTACAGCAGTCGAGCTGACGGGACAATAAAAATAATACGGAATATTTTTATAGCGCGAAGTTTCAGTACGAGCAGAATTATCATGATGATCACTCTCGCATACAAACCAACTAAAAGAGTGTTCGTTAACACACAAAAAAATGTAAAAACTGGAAGATGTTAGATTTGGTTATACGAGGTGGGATAAGAAGACTTATAAAAAAGCTCATCCTTGAAGCTTCTTCGATTTTTAAAATAGGGCAACCCATTACACAGGTGGTTGCCGGTTATACAGACGGTTTCCGGCGTTGATACACCAACTGATACAGCGCCGGTAAAATCAGCAGCGTGAGTAGCGTGGAAGATACGATACCACCAATCACCACCGTCGCGAGTGGTCGTTGTACCTCCGCACCGGTGCCGGTATTTAATGCCATGGGAATAAAACCGAGGCTGGCAACCAGAGCCGTCATCAATACCGGACGCAAACGCGTGAGCGCACCCTCAATGATAGATGGTGTCAATGTATTTATTGCATAGTTTCGTTGTTCCCACAGGTTACGAATAAACGACAACATCACCAGGCCATTCAACACGGCAATACCTGACAGTGCAATAAAACCGACACCGGCAGAAATGGATAAAGGCATATCGCGCAACCAAAGTGCCAGCACGCCGCCAGTTAGTGCCAGTGGAACGCCGGTAAAAATAATCAGCGCATCGCGCAGTGATCCAAAAGCCAGCAATAACAAACCGACAATCATCAACAGTGTAAAAGGGACAACCAATGCGAGACGCTTGCCAGCAGATTCCAATTGTTCAAAGGTGCCGCCGTAATCCAGCCAGTAACCGGGCGGTAACTGCACCGAATTTGCTATGCGCATCTGGGCTTCCTCAACGAAGCTGCCCAGATCCCGGCCGCGAACATTGGCGGTTACGACAATAAATCGTTTACCGTTTTCACGGCTGATTTGATTGGGGGCATCGGTCCAGCTTATTTGTGCTACTTCACCCAGGGGAACATATTCCGTTGCACTCCCGGTAACCAAGGGAATCGGTAACTGCTCGAAACGTGCTATATCCCGGCGTATATTTTCGGGCAGCCGCACAACAATATCGAAACGACGATCACCTTCAAAAAGTTGTCCGGCTTCTTCGCCTGCGATAGCGGTCGCCACCCAATCCTGCAACAATTTTACATCCATACCATAGCTCGCCAAGGTATGGCGTTTGGGATTAATGGTTAACAAGGGCAGGCCGTTTACCTGCTCTACGCGTGGGTCGGCCACGCCTTCCAGTTTTTGTAAAACACCCAGAATATTTTGCGCAGATATCCGTAGTTGCTCCAGGTCATCGCCATAGATTTTGACCGCAAAATCTGTGCGTACACCGGAGATCAACTCGTTGAAGCGCATTTGAATCGGTTGGGTAAACTCGTAGTTGTTACCCGGCAGTTCTCGCAACGATTTTTCCAGGTGCTCCAGTAAGTCTGCCTTATCGCGTGATGGATCGGGCCACTCTGATCTGGGTTTCAGGATGACAAAGTTATCGGCAACATTGGGTGGCATGGGATCATTGGCGATTTCGGCGGTGCCAAGTTTAGCAAAGACCTTATCCACTTCCGGAAAGGATTGAATACGCTGTTCAAGTAGATTCTGCATGCCTACCGCTTGCTCAAGGCTGGTGCCGGGAATGCGCAAGGCGTGCAAGGCAATATCACCTTCGTCCAGCTGTGGAATAAATTCCCTGCCCAAGGTTGTCGTCAGCCAACCACAAAAAAGGATTAATAATACCGCTCCTCCGATGACACCGTAGCGATACCGCAAAGCGTGGTGCAACAGGAATTGATAGCGTGTTTTTAGCGCATGCATCAGCCTTGTTTCCTGCGTTTTAATTTCTCCACGCATGACCAGCGCGATGGCGGCGGGAATAAATGTGATTGACAACAGCATGGCACTGGCCAAAGCCATCACCACTGTCAATGCCATGGGGTGAAACATTTTTCCTTCTACTCCTGTCAGCGAAAAGATCGGCAGGTAAACCAGGGTGATAATGCTCACCCCGAATAAACTGGGGCGAATAACTTCATTGGTGGCTTCAAACGTGAGTGCCAGACGCTGCTGTAAGGATAAAGCTCCGGAATTTTTTTGCTGTGCCTCAGCGAGGCGGCGCAAGGCATTTTCGACAATGATGACCGCTCCATCCACAATTAAACCAAAATCCAGAGCACCAAGACTCATCAGGTTGGCCGACACACCGGTTTCAACCATGCCGCTGATTGTCATCAACATGCTGATCGGGATCACGGCGGCGGTGATCAGTGCAGCGCGCAGGTTACCGAGCAAAATAAATAACACCGCGATGACTAACAATGCACCTTCGAGCAGGTTTTTTTGTACCGTACGGATGGTTTTATCCACCAGGGTGGTTCGGTCATAGACCGCTTCTGCAACAACGCCGGGTGGCAGTGAACGATTCACCAGGATGAGCTGCTCGGCCAGATCCCGCGCAACCGTGCGCGAATTTTCACCGATTAACATCATTGCCGTGCCCAGTACGGTTTCATGACCGTTGCGTGTTGCAGCACCAGTACGCAGCTCTTTACCAATGGCTACCTCGGCGATGTCACCAATACGCACGGGAATGCCATTGCGTGTGGCCACAACGACTGCGTTAATATCGTCAATTGTGCTGAGTTGTCCCGGCGAACGCACCAGTATCTGTTCGCCGTTGTGTTCGACAAAACCGGCGCCGCGATTGCGATTATTGTTACGCAATGCCGCGCCGATTTGTTCCAGCGTAATACGCCACGCCAGCAGTTGGCGTATATCCGGCGTAACGTGATATTGCTTTTCATAACCGCCAATTGTGTTGATCTCCACCACACCGTTAACGCGCATCAACTGCGGGCGAATAATCCAATCCTGTATTTCCCTGAGCGCGGTGATGTCGTACTCCTGTGTGGCAGCACCGGTAGCTTCGACGGTGTAACTGAAAATTTCTCCCAGGCCGGTGGCAATTGGTCCCATACCTGGCTCGATACCTTCGGGCATTTGATTGGCTATTTGATTGAGTCGTTCGTTGACCAGTGAACGCGCAAAATAAATATCGGTACCTTCATCGAAGACGGCCGTGACTTGTGACAACCCATAACGCGACAGCGAGCGGGTGTAAGCCAGGCCCGGTAAACCAGCTAAACTGTTTTCGATGGTGTAGGTGATGCGTTGTTCAACTTCTAACGGAGAGTAACCGGCAGCCTCGGTATTGATTTGTACTTGTACGTTGGTGATGTCGGGTACTGCATCAATCGGCAGACGTTGATAGTTCCATACGCCCAAACCAATAAAAAGCAATACACCGAAAATTATCAAGCCGCGTCGTTCAATGGCGACGCGCAATATTGTTTGCAACATGACGCCTCCTAGTGAACGTGAGCTGCGCCGGATTTCTCCAGGTCAGCTTTTAGCAAGAAACTATTGTCTACTACGTACTCTTCGCCGGCATCCAAGCCGCTTAACACCTCGACGAATTGCGCATTACCCCGTCCCACGATAATCGGACGTGCAGTGTAATGATCGCCTTGTCGAACAAACACAACCGATTGGCCGTCGTGTTGTTGCACGGCGCGTTTTTCTATCAGAAGCGCGACCTTATCTTCCGCAAGGGTGACATGGGCTTCAACCAGTGTTCCTGCCATTAACTGCTGCCCTCCATTGTCAATAGGCACATGCGCTGTGACTGTGGGAATATCACCATTACCTGCAGTGAGATAAGTGATAATTCCGTGCGCTATAGCCTGGCTTGAACGGGCATCCGTTTGATAAATATCCACGCGTTGTCCAATTCGAATAGCTTGTGTATCGCGGGCAAAAACACTCAGATCCAGTTCCAATTGTGCATAGTTGGCGAGGGTGAAAAGTATTTCTTCGCCTGTGAATTCGCCAGCATTTGCATGGCGATCAATCACAACGCCATCAATGGGTGAGGTGATGTCATAAATGCGCAAACTGTCATTGGCCTCAATGCGTGCGATGACAGTACCGGCTTTTATTGACTCACCGATCTGGACATTTACCTGGCGGATAAGTCCCGGGAAGCGGGCGCGAATATGACTGATATGTTGCGGGTCGGGTTTAAGTCGGCCAAATAACAAAGCGCGTTGTTGTAAAACACCGCCACCGACGGTTTGGGTTTGAATGCCGGATTGCTTGGCTAACGCAGATGAAATAGTGACCTGGCTTTCACTATGTTCTTGGTCACCGTGTTCGTGTTCATCGTGATCGTGATGATCATGTGTTTCGTTAGCGCCGTGCTCATGTTCTGATGAAGCCATGATTAATGAGGGATGTAGCAACAGCAACATGCATACAAAAACAGTCATAGATATGGTGGGAAATTTCATGGTGTGACTCCTTGTATGGATTGCTGTTGCACATCGTTAAATAATATTGAACCGCTCAGACGTTCAATGTCAGTGCGCCAGTAATGCACCTGGGCCGCCGATTGAATCAATTCACGTTGGGCATCCAGTAACTCATTGTGTGCAAGGCTCCACTCCATGTAACTGTAGCGACCGCGTGCAAATGCATCGTCGGCCTCAGTAACCGCACGGGACAGTAATGGCACTACCTCGTCGCGCAAGATTTTTGCCCGCTGGATCGCGAGCTGCTGTTGTTCCCCCAGTTGCAAGAGTTGACTGCGCAGTTCGAGTATCGCGGTGTCGTGTTGCTGCTTGGCTAATTGTTGTTGCGCGCGCGCGGCTTTTATCTCACCGGATGCGCGAGTTTGACTGGATAAGGGCACACTGATGCCCAGCACCAATGCAGTGTCATCACTTTCGCGTATATGACGAATGCCCGCTTGCCACTCCGGCGTCAACGAGCTACGGCTGCGTGCGAGATCCAACTCAGCCTTGCGCAATCGCGTTTCATCAGCCAATAAGCGCAGGTCGGGGTGTTGATCTAACAGGTTGAGAATTTGTTCGCGGGATGCCGGTGCGCCGAGGTTGCGCAAGTTTCCCTGAGCCGAGAAATGAAAATCGTCTGGCTCGCCCCATAATTTACTTAGTGACATTTTGGCTAACAGCATGGTGTTTTCTGCTTCGAGCCGGGCAATATCCGCTTGAGCAAGGGCTGCTTGCGCGCGCAGCAACTCAACCTTGGGAGAGCGACCCGCAGCGACGCGCTTCTGTAAATTCGTGACGCGACCCTGCCAGAGTTGATGGCTTTGTTGATGAATGCTTAATAATTCCTGAGCAGCGACCACCGCAATAAAACCGCGCGTAATTTCCGTCAACAGGTCCAGTGCAAACAATTGCTCTTCAGTCGCCAGCGCTTGTTGTCGCGCGGTGATAATCGACTGCCGCGCGTCCCTTTGATAACGCGGTTCAATAACCGATGACAATGACAGCGTCAGTTCAGCATTTTGGGTTTCCTGAAAGTTGCCGCTACCGGCGATATTTTCCAGTTCAGCGGATAAGGTCAGCGGTGGTGACAAGGCCGCACTTTCCATATCGCCCGCCAGGGATTGTGCGCGCAGTGTAAAGTGAATTAACTGCGGATGTTGCTGCAGCCCGAGACGCAGTGCGTCCTGCAATGACAATAAACGTTGGTCAGGCTGTTCAGCCTTGGCCGACGCCATAATGAATAAGCACAACGCCATCAACGCGCCGTGCAGTAATAAATTACGCATAGAAACTCCAGCATAGAGATTTCAGCAAATAAAAAGAGCCACGGTTTTCAATGAGAAAACGGGAGGATAAAAGGCCTAGCTGGAGAAAGGTGGAGGTGCACGCAGTGGCGGGCGCAACAGGAAATGTTTATTGGCGAATGGCTGAGAAACGGTGCGGATAAACGAGGGTGTGGAGACAATCAACAGCAGCGCGTAAATCAGCGCGGTGATGAGCAGTGGCAGGTCGACTTTAGTGAGCTTGAATAAAATGGATTCTACGAGTTCGGCATCAGTATCGATATGGGCTTCATCGCCATGTTCGTGATCGGGGTGACCATTCAGCAAATCCATATGCACCGACACCGGTGATTCCTGTCCATCAAAACAGAAATGCCCATGCAACCCACCCCACATGGCGCACAACCAGACGATCAACGTCAGGAAAATAAACCGGCGGTAGCGGGTAAGGTGGTTGGGCACACGCGCATCTCGTAGTCGGGAATGCACAGACTATAACGGATAAACCGACCAAAGTGCCAGCAAGTAAGTCGGATTAGCCGAAGGCGTAATCCGACACCGCTGTTTATATGCTAATTCTGCTCCCGCGCAATCGCGCGATAACCAATATCCTTGCGATAGAAGACGCCATCCCACTGAATCTTCGCCGCCAACTCATAAGCGCGCTGTTGCGCCTCAGAAACGGTTTTACCCAGAGCGGTAGCGCAGAGCACGCGGCCACCGCTGGTAACGACCATGCCATCTTTATTGGTCGTGCCGGCATGGAAAACTTTTTCGCCGTTAACTTCTTCGGTGGGTAAACCGGAAATCACGTCGCCTTTGTTGTAATTGCCGGGATAACCGCCCGCCGCCAACACAACACCGATGGAAGCGCGCTCATCCCACTCGGCGGTTACTTTATCCAGATCGCCTTTCAAAGCAGTCAGACACAGTTCTACTAAATCAGATTGCAGACGCAGCATGATGGGTTGGGTTTCCGGATCGCCAAAGCGGCAATTGTATTCAATTACCTTGGGGGTACCGGAGGCATCAATCATCAAACCGGCATACAAAAAGCCGGTGTAATCATTGCCTTCGGCAGCCATGCCGTCCACGGTGGGACGAATGATTTCCTGCATTACGCGATCATGCACCGCTTGCGTCACGACCGGCGCGGGAGAATATGCACCCATGCCGCCGGTGTTAGGGCCGGTATCACCATCGCCCACGCGTTTGTGATCCTGGCTGGTGGCCATCGGCAAAATATTTTTGCCGTCGACCATCACAATAAAACTGGCTTCTTCACCGGCAAGAAATTCTTCAATCACGACACGACAGCCGGCATCACCAAAGGCATTGCCAGATAACATATCGCGCACGGCCTCTTCGGCTTGCGCCAGCGTTTCTGCAACGATCACCCCTTTGCCCGCCGCCAGGCCATCGGCCTTCACCACAATGGGCGCACCTTTCTCACGTAGGTAAGCCAGGGCTGGCTCAACCTCGGTAAAGTTTTGATATTCGGCGGTGGGAATCTTGTGGCGGGCGAGGAAATCTTTGGTGAAGGCTTTGGAGCCTTCCAACTGCGCGGCACCTTTAGTGGGGCCAAAGCAGGGCAGGTTGCGTTCTTTGAAGAAATCGACAATGCCGGCTACTAATGGGACTTCCGGCCCAACGATGGTTAAGCCAACGTCGTTTGCTTCGGCAAAGTCGGCGAGTCTGGAAAAATCGAGGATATCGAGAGACACATTGGCGAGTTTATTGTCGAGCAAGGTTCCGGCATTACCCGGTGCAACAAACACTTTCTCGACCTGCGGGCTTTGCGCCGCCTTCCAGGCCAACGCGTGTTCGCGTCCGCCGCTGCCAATAATCAAAATGTTCATAACTTATTTCTCTACCCGTAGGTCGGATTAGCGAAGCGTAATCCGACATTTTTATTAAATAGGCCGCTTGTCGGATTACAGCGCTGCGCGCTTAATCCGACCTACATTTTAATGGCGGAAGTGGCGCATGCCGGTGAACACCATGGCCATGCCGTGTTCATCGGCAGCGGCGATCACTTCTTCATCGCGCATGGAGCCGCCGGGCTGGATTACCGCCGCGATGCCGACTTTAGCGGCGTTATCAATACCGTCGCGGAAGGGGAAAAAAGCATCGGAAGCCATGACCGAACCGGCGACTTGCAAGCCAGCGTGTTCAGCTTTAATCGCCGCGATGCGAGCGGAATTTACGCGGCTCATCTGGCCCGCACCCACGCCGACAGTTTGATTATTTTTTGCGTAGATAATCGCATTGGATTTCACAAACTTGGCCACCTTCCACGCAAATAATAAATCGCGCATTTCAGCTTCGGTGGGCACACGTTTGGTCACGACTTTCAAATCGCTTTCCGTCACCATGCCGTTATCGCGATTCTGCACCAGCAAACCGCCATTGACGCGTTTGTAATCCAGACCACCAATGCGTTCAGTACCCCACTCGCCGCAGGCCAGCAGGCGCACATTTTGTTTGGCTTTCACAACCTCAATCGCATCTGCAGCAATGCTCGGTGCAATAATCACTTCCACGAATTGGCGTTCGATGATGGCTTTAGCGGTTTCCGCATCCAATTCGCGGTTAAACGCAATAATGCCGCCGAAGGCTGATTCCGGGTCAGTGGCATAAGCCAGGTCGTAAGCGGTTTTGATATTGCTGCTAATGGCCACGCCGCAGGGGTTAGCGTGTTTGACGATGACGCAGGCTGGCTCAGTAAAGGATTTAACCGTTTCCAATGCGGCATCGGTGTCGGCCACATTGTTATAGGAAAGTTCTTTGCCTTGTAATTGTTTGGCGGTGGCGATGCTGACTTCCTGCGGATTTTTTTCAACATAAAACGCTGCTTTCTGATGCGGGTTTTCGCCGTAACGCATCTCTTGCGCTTTGATAAATTGGATATTGAATGTCCGCGGAAAATCTTCGCTGCCACCGTCAACCAGGCGACCAAAGTAATTGGCAATAGCGCCATCATAAGCTGCGGTGTGTTCGTAAGCTTTAATGGCCAGATCAAAACGGGTTTTGTAAGTGGTGCTGCCGTTGTTGGCGTTTAATTCTTCAAGGATGGCAGCATAGTCCGATGCATTAACAACAATATTCACAAACGCATGATTCTTGGCGGCCGCGCGTACCATGGTGGGTCCGCCGATATCGATATTTTCTACCGCATCTTCCAGCGAGCAATCGGCCTTGGCGACGGTTTTTTCAAAGGGATATAAATTGACGACGACCATATCGATGGCGCTAATCCCGTGCTCACTCATTACCGCATCATCCATACCGCGACGGGCGAGGATACCGCCGTGCACCTTGGGGTGCAGGGTCTTGACGCGGCCGTCCATCATCTCTGGAAAACCGGTGTAATCAGATACCTCAATGGCAGGAATCTTGTTGTCGGTGAGCAGGCGGTAAGTGCCGCCAGTGGATAAAATTTCTACGCCTTGGGCGTGCAGGGCTTGTGCAAATTCCACAATACCGGTTTTATCGGAGACGCTGATCAAAGCGCGCTTGACGGGAACAAGATTAACGCTGGACATGTTGGTGGTATTTCCCCATGGTTAAACAGAAATCGACAAACTGTTAAAAAGCAAAAGGGGTGGTTTTTATTCCACCCCTTCTCTGGGAGACGCTGGGTTGCGCTCCGCGATACCGCCCTAGAGCAGGCCGTATTGCTTTAATTTTTTACGCAGGGTTCCGCGGTTTAAACCCAGTACTTGGGCGGCACGGGTCTGGTTATGACGGGTGTACTTGAGCACGATCTCCAACATGGGTGCCTCAACTTCAGCCATGACCATATCGTAAACATCACTTACCGGCTGGCCATCAAGATTCTGGAAATAATTTTCCATTGCTTGTTCGACGCAACCGCGCAGGGACTGTGACTGCGCTGCCTGGGCAAAGCCATTGGCGGGGCTGGTGGTGGCTGGGGCTTCTGTCATAAAAGTTGCTGTGTTCATGCCGCTATATCCTCTTTCGTAATCAGCTGTTCAAAAAATGTTTGAACGCTGGCATGTTGTTCTTCTGCGTTTTCGAGACGATTGAACTGTTGGCGAAACAACTCACTGCCAGCGACGGTTTGCAAATACCAGCCCACATGTTTGCGAGCGATACGCGGCCCCATTACATCGCCATAGAAGTCGTACAGTTCACGCAGATGGCTACAAAGAATTTCCCTGACTTCCGTCAGAGAGGGTTCAGGTAATTGTTCACCTGTACGCAGGTAATGCGCTATTTCGCGGAAAATCCACGGCCGCCCTTGAGCAGCCCGCCCGATCATGACCGCTTGCGCGCCGGTATGATCAAGCACATGGCGCGCCTTGGAAGCCGAGTCGATATCACCGTTGCAAAACACCGGAATATCGACTGCCTGCACCACGGCGGCTATCGTGTCGTACTCCGCCGCTCCCGCAAAACCACAGGCGCGGGTGCGTCCGTGGACCGCGAGTGCGGCGATACCATTGTCCTGTGCGATTCGCGCAACGCGCACGGCGTTACGTTCTTCCATACTCCAGCCGGTGCGAATCTTCAGGGTCACCGGGATATCCACGGCTGAGACAACAGCGCGCAGGATATCGTTTACCAATTGTTCATCTTTTAACAAGGCCGAGCCTGCTGCTTTTTTACAGACCTTCTTGGCGGGGCAACCCATATTGATATCAATAATCTGGGCTCCGTTGTCCGCATTCAGGCGCGCTGCCTCGGCCATCATCTCTGGCTCACCGCCGGCAATTTGCACCGATATCGGTGCGACTTCACCGCGATGGTCCAGACGCAAACTGCTCTTGCGACTGCCCCAGAGTTCCGCATTGGCCGTTACCATTTCTGACACCACCAGACCTGCACCCAATTGACGGCATAACTGCCGGAAGGGGCGGTCGGTTACCCCGGCCATGGGCGCAAGGATGACCTGGCTGTCGATCTGATAGGGACCTATCCGGAACACATGGCGCTCCACTGGATGAGCAGATTACAAAAAATGATGGAGGATCTCGCTGTTACCAGCGATGTGCCAAAGCTGTTATCCCGCAATAGGACTCACAACCTCTGGCCCATGGATTTTCTGCGTTAAGGCACCTGCGTAAAAGGGTCGCCATGATACCTGTTTGCATCGCTGATGGGAACGTGGAAATTGCGCAAAGTGGCGTTTTTTTGAGCGCCCAATAGTCGTGTGGGCAAGAGCGCTGCTTGTCAATATCGCCAGTAGATTATTCAGGAATATACGCGTGGTAATTCACTGCTGCAGAGCCAGGATCGACCAGTTCTAAAGTGAGGTGAACCGGTTGATTTTGTGGCATCAGGCTCCTGCCGGCCAATTCCCCGCGCAGGTATTCCTGGGGCTTGAAGCGGCGCGAAGCCACGGGCGTGTCATCAATCGTACTGAATGCGAGGATCAGGTCGGGGAAGGGTTGCTGGAAACTGGCGTTGTTCAACAGGATGGCATCCACAATCAGGGCATTTTCCAGTTTGGGATGGTTGCGTACCACCAGGTTGTACGCGCGGATTTTGCTGCGATCTACCAGTGCCGGCAGCTTACAGCCGACGACCGAGCATACACTTGCATAAAAACTGCGATAGGGTTCGGTGCGGTTCAGATTATCGAACTGCAACCAGGCGATTTGTATAAACAGGATTAGCACCAGCAGCAGGGATAATCCGCCCCACAGGCGCTTGGCTGAACGTTGCCGATCATAGCGGGTGGTCATCTCGACCGGCTCGGGCATGATGTTCATCAAGAGCGCGGCGCGCGAAGTATCGAAGGCGCGCAGGCGGGAGTCATCCTTGCCGTTGTCGCTCATTGCCTGTTGGTAAAGCTGATTCTCGTTGTAAGGCTGGGCGTGGATTTCTTCCGCATCTTCATGCTGCGCGTCGTCTTTCTCTGCAACGATGTTGAATACCGGGCCTTTATAGGCGGGAGAAGAATGGGGGGTAAAAGAAGTGCTTCGCGGTTTCGCCTCTTCCTGCTCATCCTCTTCCGGTTCGCCATTGTATTGGTCGACGTCGCTCAATCGCTCGTGAGCGCTGAATGCTTCGTCCTCATCATTTCTTTTATCATTTTTGCTGCGCAATTCATTGGATGAGCTACGCATTTCATCGTCAGCTTCATCAAGCAGCTCCATCGCCCAGGCTTCGTCCGGGTCGACATCATCTTTTTCCGGTTCCTTAAGGCGAATTTCGCGGTCGAAGAGTGAGGCGCTTTGCTTGGGCAACTTCTCAATATCCAGAAAGCCGTCAAACTCATAATCAGTTTGCTTGGGTTGATCCGGCTCATCCATGTCATCGCTGATAAGAAAATCATCGTCCCCACTCAGGGCCAATTCGCGATTGATTTCATCCTGACTGAATGCCAGTTTCTGGTCGCCGGGCTTTGCGGGTGGTTGTGGCGGTTTAGTCGCCGCTGTTTGGGTTGATGCGACTTTATTGCTCGTTGCAGGCGTCGTACTTGCAGATTTTTCAGTGGGCCTGGGTATTGCTGCCTTTGGCACTGGCGCAGACGGTATAGTCGGTTTAGGGGGCTCTCGCCTGGTCGCTGTACTTTCTGTTGGCTTGGGGGAAGCAGGTTTTGTCGGTGATACCTTCGGCGCATCTACCGGTTTGGCTGCATTTGCCGTACTACCGCTTACCAGATAGTCCTGCGCCTTGAAGATGTGCAGACAGGAGCCACAACGCACGGCGCCCTTGGCGGACTGCAATTGCGCGCTGGTGATGCGAAATGAGGTGGCGCATTTGGGGCAGCGGGTAACCATGTTGCTCATAGGCAGGTGTTTGTCCTGATTTTTATCGACAAGTTGCAGTGTGGAATCAGTGTAGCTCCTGGCGCCAGCGCGGTAAATTTTTCCTCGCAGGACTGTTAAGTATCGCGCATTACCTAAGTATCACGCATTACCGCGCTCGCCAACAGCGGAAGCGAATTATGAGCGGGTTTTGATCGCTGTCAATCGCACCCATTCGTCCAGGCTGGTCACCGGATCGAAATCGAACCAGGGTGCATAAGCGGCCATCACACTCTCGGCTTGCACACCCAGGATGCCAGACAAGCAAATCTTGCCGCCGGGTTTGGTCAGTGCGTTAAGATTCGCGGCCAATTCCGCCAATGGGCCGGCCAGGATATTAGCCAAGACTACATCGGCTTGCACTGTTGGGCAGCGCGGTGGCAGGTACACGGGCATGGCATCGGCCGGCAGGTTATTGCGTTTGGCGTTTTCGGTGGTGGCCAATAACGCTTGTGGATCGATATCGACACCGATGACCTGCCTGGCGCCCATCAATAGGGCTGCAACACCGAGGATGCCGGAGCCGCAACCGTAATCCACAATATGCAGATCGGTGAGATCCTGTTGGTCAATCCACTGCAGGCACATAAAGGTGGTGGGGTGGGTGCCGGTACCGAAGGCGAGGCCGGGGTCGAGCATCAGGTTGATCTTGTCCGGCTCAGGCGGTTGCTGCCAGCTGGGGCAAATCCACAGACGTTCACCGCAACGGATCGCATGGTAATTTTTCATCCATTCCCGTTCCCAGTCCTTGTCTTCCAGTAATTCCCATTTATGTTCAGGTAACTCACCACCAAAAATTTTTTGCGCTTGCAGCGTCGCCTTGACGGTATCGATGTCTGCTGAATAGAGCCCGGTAACACTGATATCGTCCCACAGCGGTGTCTCGCCTAATGCGGGTTCGAAAATCGGTTGATCGGCGGCATCTTGCAGGGTGACCGAAACCGCACCGCTGGCCAGTAACGCATCTTCGAGTTTTTCAGTTTGGGGGCGGGTGGCTTTGACCTTGAGTTGTAACCAGGGCATGGGGATCTCGAATCGGGGAGAGGCCGGTCACCCATGACGGGTGACCGGTCGGGATGTTAATTGGCGAGTTTCTTCTCAAGGTAATGGATGTTGACACCACCTTTGCGGAATTCCGTATCGCGCACCAGCATTTGTTGCAGGGGGATATTGGTGCGAATGCCATCAACAATGGTTTCGTCCAGAGCGTTGCGCATACGGTTCAGGGCAATCTCGCGGGTTTCACCGTAGGTGATGACCTTGGCGATCATGGAATCGTAGTTGGGCGGAACGGTGTAACCACTGTAAAGATGAGAGTCAACCCGAACGCCCAAGCCGCCGGGGGCATGGTAGTTTTTAACCAGGCCGGGGCAGGGCATAAAGGTTTTGGGGTCTTCCGCATTGATACGACATTCAAAGGAATGGCCGCGAATCACGATATCGGATTGCTTGATCGACAGTTTTTCACCCGCACAAACGCGAATCTGTTCTTTGATCAAGTCGATGCCGGTCACCATTTCGGATACCGGGTGTTCTACCTGAATACGGGTGTTCATCTCGATGAAGTAAAAACGGCCGTCTTCATACAGGAATTCGAAAGTACCTGCCCCGCGATACCCAATGTCCACACACGCTTTTACACAGGATGCGTAAGTAGCCTGGCGTACATCTTCAGGGATTCCGGGAGCCGGTGCCTCTTCCAATACTTTTTGGTGGCGGCGTTGCAAAGAGCAGTCACGATCACCCAGGTGAATGGCATTGCCTTGGCCATCGGACAGGATCTGGACTTCGACGTGACGCGGATTTTGCAGGAATTTTTCCATGTACACGGTGCCATCGCCAAAAGCAGCTTTGGCTTCACCCTGGGTAACATGGATAGAGTTCATCAGGGCTGCTTCTGTGTGTACGACGCGCATGCCGCGACCGCCACCACCGGCAGCTGCCTTGATGATCACCGGATAACCGATACGTCGGCCGATCTCCAGACATTGTTCGGCGTTATCTGCTGGCAGCGGCCCGTCGGAGCCTGGCACGGTGGGTACACCGGCTTTCTTCATGGCCTTAATGGCTTCTACCTTGTCGCCCATCATACGAATAACGTCAGGATCGGGACCGATAAACACAAAACCACTTTTTTGCACTTGCTCAGCAAAATCCGCATTTTCGGCCAGAAATCCATAGCCGGGATGCACCGCTACAGCGTCGGTAATCTCCATGGCGCTGATGATCGCCGGAATATTGAGATAACTTTTGGGTGAAGGATTGGGGCCAATACAGACAGATTCGTCTGCCAGGCGTACGTGTTTTAAATTGCGGTCTACCTGTGAATGGACGGCGACAGTTTTGATGCCCATCTCTTTGCAGGCGCGCAGAATACGCAGCGCAATTTCGCCGCGGTTGGCGATAAGAACTTTTTCAAACATAACCAGTTCCTTAAGCTCGTTCGTATAAACAGCGCCGACGGCGTGTTCGTTGGCTTTCTATAACTTAAACGATTGTCACGAGCGGTTGGTCAAACTCGACCGGTTCACCATCGCCAACCAGAATGGCTTCAATTACGCCGGCTTTGTCGGCTTCGATCTGGTTCATCATCTTCATGGCTTCGATAATACAAATCACATCGCCCACTTTGACGTGTTTACCTACTTCTGCAAAAGCTGGAGAGCCTGGGCTCGGTGAACGATAAAAGGTGCCGACCATGGGCGATTTCACAACATGGCCATCATATGAGGCCTTGGCGGGAGCATCATTGTTAGCGGCGGGTGCTGAAACCGGTGCAGCGGCGGGCGCGGCCGGTTGCGGCGCATAAGCGGCTTGCATTGGTGCTGCGATGTACTGCGGCTGACCTGAGTAGTTACGGCTGATACGTACTGATTCTTCGCCTTCTTTGATCTCCAGCTCACCGATATCGGATTCTTCCAGCAGTTCGATCAATTTTTTAATTTTGCGAATATCCATAGAGTCCTCTCTAGAACAAGGGTTGTATGTGAAATAGGGTTAATGCTTTAGCAATTGAAAGGCCGCGCGCAACGCCAGTTCATAACTGGTTGCACCGAAGCCGCAGATGACGCCCTGGGCGACATCGGAAAAGTAAGAGTGATGCCGGAATCCCTCACGTTTGTGGACATTCGATAGGTGTACCTCAATAAATGGGATATCGACGGCGAGGAGCGCATCGCGCAGTGCAACGCTCGTGTGGGTAAAGGCCGCAGGATTGATCAGGATAAAATCCACACCTTCTTTACGGGCATCGTGGATGCGTTCGATCAGCTCGTATTCCGCATTGCTTTGCAGAGTCAGGAGGTGGTGGCCTGCGTCATGGCACAACTGGGAGAGTTGCTGGTTGATGGAATCCAGCGTTGCCGCTCCGTAAATCCCCGGCTCGCGCAATCCGAGCAGGTTAAGGTTGGGGCCGTGAAGTACCAGAATGGTAGCCATGGATTCGGTTAATCCTGTTCTTGATATGTATCTGGCAAACGTGTGTGCCGATGGCACCAGTGTTACATCGAACTTCGTCGAATTTGAGCTTATTGGCTAAGACTAGTTCGGTTTATGAGCAAATCAAACCGGAACCTGCAAAAACCCGCTTGTGTTTAGTGCGAAGTGGGGCGAGTTTGCCGTAAAAAAAACGGGCTGTCCACGGGTCAGGAAAGATTTTGCGTAATTGCCCGAAAATAGCGGCAAGTTTAAGGAAGTTAGGCTACTAATGCGGATTTGCCAGGTTCATTTTATTTCGCGTTCAGCTCTGAAGCCGGCACGTTGTAGCCCTGATCAGGGGTGTTTGGCAGACTTTTCACGAAGCTCCGGGAAAAGGCTGCCAAAATTGTAGATTTAGTTGTTAAAAGCTGTTTTCTGGCCACTTATTGATTCAATCAGGCGCCCAGGTGTTAATAATTGCGGCAAAATCTCTGCTTTACCGCTAGTTTCAGCGGGAAACCACAAGTAGAGAGGGACGCCACTGCGGCCATATTCGGTTAACAAGGCGGTAATTTGCGGATCGCGATTGGTCCAATCGCCTTTCAGGGTGACGACCTGATAATCGTCGAACGCTTGTTCTACTTCTTCGGTGTGGAGGGTCAAGCGCTCGTTGGCGAGGCAGGTCAGGCACCAGTCTGCGGTGAGGTTGACGAATACCGGTGTTCCCGACGCGCGCAATTGCTGCAAGCGCTCCGGTGAGTACGCCTGCCAACGTGAAGGTTCGGTGGCTTGCCCGATCATCTGCCAGGGCAAAACAAGCGCGCCAATCCAGGCGGCAGCGATCAGGGCGCGGCGTAACCATTGCCAGGCACCCTGAGCTGAGCGATTAAGCAGCCAGCAACCAAATGCGATAGCTACTGCGCCGGCGGCGACGATCATGCTGGCATCGACACCCGCCTGACGACCCAATACCCACAGCAACCAGACCGCTGTGAGGTAGAGGGGAAATGCGAGAAATTCTTTCAGGTTTTCCATCCAGACGCCGGGTTTTGGTAAGCGATTGGCGAGGGCGGGTATATAACACAGTAATAACAGGGGTAGCGCCATGCCCAGCCCTAAGGCGGCAAAGATGGCGAGGCAAACGATGGCGGGCTGGGTTAAGGCAAATCCCAGTGCGGCGCCCATAAAAGGCGCCGTGCAGGGGCTGGCCACAACAGCGGCCAATACGCCGGTGAAAAAAGAACCGCTCAGGCCGGATTTCTGGGTCAGAGATTGTCCGGCTCCCATCCAACGGGTGCCGATATTGATCAGCCCCGACATGCTCAGCCCCATCACAAAAAACAGATAGGTCAGAGCGGCGATCAGCAGCGGGGATTGCAACTGAAACCCCCATCCAATGGCTTCACCGCCGGCTCTGGCCAACAGTAATGCGCCGGCGAAGGCCACAAAACACACCACGATGCCAGCGGTATAAACCCAGCCGTGCAGGGGCAGGCGGTCGCGATCCGCCTGTGCCAGGCTCATGACCTTGATAGACAATACTGGAAAAACACAGGGCATCAGGTTCAGGATGATGCCACCGAGGATGGCGAAGAGCATGATCTTGATCAGTGACGCCGGCACTTCTGCTGTTGTTGCAGTTGGCGGGGTTTCTACAAGCAATGGATCTTCCGGCGGTGGCAGGATCACGACCTGATTATTTCCCGGGTCAACCTGCAGGTAGTCTGTATAGGGCGGATAGCACAAACCCGCGTCAGCACACCCCTGGGACTCCACTTGCAAATTAAAGGGGGCTGTATCGGGTGGCAGGTCGACTGTCAGTACCGCCTTGTCGTAAAACACGGTCATGTCTTTGGCGAAGAACTCATCGTACTTGGTGATGCCTGTGCCGAATTGGGGTGTCAGGGCGATGCCATTGCTGGCACTCAGTTTGAAGCGTTCTTCATATAAGTAGTAAGCCGGCGCAATGGCCCACTCCAGTACAAGCTGGTTATCTTCAACATGTGCTTGCAGTTGAAAGGCTTCAGTTACTAACAGAAATTCATCGTCGGGAGCGAGAATGCTGGTATCCAGGCCGCTTTGTTTGGGGGTGTCAAAAATATCCTGAGCCTGGCTTGTTGACGCAAATAGCAGGCAGCTGAACATCAGGGCAAGATAAGCCAGGAAGCGGGCAGGATGGGGCAAGGTCACGAGAGCAGGCATAGTCGGTGATTTCTTGTTGTGAGTTGGGTAAGTATTCGGGCTATGTGTCGCCGGGGGTGTCATGAATCTTGTGGCCTAGTAGTATAGGCCCCGGTTTGATTTCTGAGTGACGCCGTTTGATTTCTGCATGATCCCCGTTCGATTCCGAATGAAGCGATCCGTGGCGGTAGAAGACACCTGGAAAATTCTAGCGGATTAGACAGGCTTTGGTGTGTTGGTTCACACAACTTTTTACTCCGTTTGTCATTCTGTTCAAGCAATTTTGATAGATTCGTATCATATGACGCGCCTGTAGTTGAACTTCTTTATCAGAGAACCCGGTTTTATGCGTAAAGTGATGTGTCAGTTATTTGTTGTCAGTGTGTTATCCACGGTATTGGGGGCTTGCCAGACATCTCCCAAGCCTGCACCCAAAAAACCGGCTCCGGCGGCTGTCGTTCCCGAGCCCCGCCCGGCACCCAAGCCGGTTAATACCCGCGAGCAAAGCATCAAGCGTTTGCTCGCAGATGCGGAGTATGCGTTAAGTCAAAACCAGTTGTTGATGCCGCTCAATGACAACGCCCACGATCGCTACCACGCCGTGTTGTTGATGGACCCCGACAACAGTGAAGCGAAAACCGGTTTGCAGGCGATTACCCTGCGCTATCTGGAGTTGGCCCGCAGTGCAGCAGCGCGCAGTCGTTATGCTGAAGCACAGGGACATTTGAAAAACGCCCGCGATCTGGACCCGAAAAACCCGTTGGTAGAAGAGTTTGCAGTCATTCTGCGCAAAGAGATTGCCAACCAGAAACCACCCGCCCCCTACAAGCCGGGGCCGGACGAGCGCATGATTGATGCCAGGGCGCTATCGGCAAAAAGCCCGGAGGTTATCGCGCAACTGGGTGAGTTGGCGCAGGTGGCGCGGGAAAGCGGTGATCTGGTTATGATTCACGCGCGCAATGATGCCGAAGGGCGTTGGATATACCAACAGATGCGCGATGCAGTGCCGGGCTTTTTATTGCGTGGTGATATCAGGATCACCCAGCAGCCGCGCATTAAATTTGTACCGCGCCTGCAATAATTCATAACAACTGCCAAGGGTCATACCATGCTCAACACCATGCACCGTATTTTTGTTCTTACCTTATTTTTTGTGGTCGGATCGGCTTTTGCTGGTCAACCTGAACCGGCCACTGTTCCTGCCGAGGTTGCCAGCACTCAATCTGCTCTCGTCAAGGTCGCCACGCAGGTTCGCGTGGACGGGGCTTATATCAACGTCCCGGTGCCCGGAACCAAAAATACCGCCGCATACTTTACCCTGCGCAACCTGTCGGATAAGCCCATCAGTCTGGTGTCGGTGGAAGTCGATGTGGCGCAGCGGGCAGAGTTGCACAGCCACACCACCAAGGATGGGATGATGCAAATGCGTCGCGAAGAACAGATCCTGATTCCGGCGCAATCCAGCGTGGCTTTTGCTTCTGGTTCCTACCATGTCATGCTGTTCGATCTGCAACGCAGCATCCAAACCGGTGAGGAGCTACAATTGTTATTAACCTTTGCTGACGGTAAACAGCTGGTCGCCACAGCAAAGGTGAAAAGTATTTTTGATAAGGCACATCATCATTAAGCGATTTTAAGGATTAACAGCCATGGCATTACCGAAGTTTAAAAATTTATGGGTGCGTGGTGTACGCAAGGCGCGCGACGGGTATTCCGATACGCAGGAAGATATTGCCGGCAGCAGTCTGTGGTTTCGGGTGGCGCTGATTGTAATGGTGATTTATCTGCTGATTGCCGTTGCCGTTGGCATTTACTGGAGTTTGTCCCCCGGTCTGTTTGACGTTCGCGCTAATGCACAACAGGAATTAGCCGGTGAGCAACAGACACTGGTAAACGGCACAGTTACCACGGCGACCCTGATTCGTGTCGCCGAGACGCTCTGGGACAAACCGGGCGGTTATCTTTCCAATGACATCATGCCGCCGGGTTTATGGCTGGACGATATGCCTAACTGGGAATACGGGGTATTGATCCAGGTGCGCGATATGAGCAAGGCCATGCGCGAAGCCTTCAGTCGTTCGCAGTCCCAATCCCGCGAAGACAAAGATCTGATCCTGGCTGAACCGCGTTTTAATTTTGATAACGCGAGCTGGATATTTCCGGCATCGGAATCCCAATATCAGGAGGGGGCAGATTATCTGCGTCGCTACCTGCAGCGGCTGGCGGACGATAACCCACAGGATGCGCAGTTTTTTGCGCGTGCGGATAATTTGAATTATTGGTTATCAACGGTTGAGACGCGTTTGGGTAATTTGTCCCAGCGGCTGAGTGCCAGCGTTGGGCAGCAGCGCCTGAATACTGACCTGCCGGGTGTTGCTCCCGCAACGCATTCATTCGATGACGGCGTCGTAAAAACGCCCTGGAACGAATTGGATGATGTGTTTTTTGAAGCACGCGGATCGGCCTGGGCCTTGATTCATATGCTTAAAGCGGTGGAGATAGATTTTGCCGATGTGCTGGAAAAGAAAAACGCTCGGGTCAGCGTGCAACAGATTATTCGCGAGCTGGAGGCGACGCAACAGACGCTGTTCAGCCCGATAGTCTTGAACGGTAGTGGCTTTGGTATGCTCGCCAATCACTCGCTGGTTATGGCTTCTTATATCTCCCGCGCCAACGCGGCCATCATTGATCTGCGGCGTCTACTCGCCCAAGGGTAAATCCCGTCCGGTGAGGTTTGCTCGCCTCACCGGTATCCTTCCTACGATGTGCTTGTTGAAAATGTGCCTGTTTTTTGCGAGGCATCGCTATTCGTTGGATGATGTACGGTTCGCAATTATGAGTAGTGTTCCATCACAAGTTTTATTAATGCTACCTGCCGCAAATTAATCGCTGCGCATAATGGCGTAGAATGCCCCGCTACGTGGAGCCTTGGGCTTCTGGTTCAGCACCCTTGATGAAAGATAAAAGTAGGGAGTTCGAATGCGATTGTTAATGATGTTAGTGGGCCTTTCCTTTGGGGTTCTGGGCGCAACGCAAGCATTGGCGGACTCTGCTGACTCTGCTAAAGAACCGTTATGGCTTGAAGTGATTGATCCCTATGTTGAGATGCACAGTGGACCGGGACGCGGTTATCCGGTGTTCTATGTCATCGAGCAGGGAGAGCGGGTTGACGTGATCACCCGGCGCCCGGGCTGGTATGAGGTGCGCACCCAGGACGGCAAAACCGGCTGGACCACGGCCGCACAAATTTCCCGCACGATCCAAACCACCGGCGAGCCTGCCGATCTACCCACCGTCAGCTATGGTGATTACCTGAAGAACAGTTGGCGTGCCGGTTTTAATACCGGGCAATTTTCCAGTGGGGAATTGCAAAGCAGCGAATTGTTCAGTGCAACGGTTGGCTACCGCCCGTTGGGGTGGCTGGGTGTTGAGCTGGAGGCGGGAAAAATTTTTGGTACGGATATCAAGGGTGATTTCTACGGTGCGAATCTGGTGGTGGAGCCTTTCTCGGATTGGCGTATATCTCCTACGGTATTGATTGGGCGCGGTGTGATGAAGATTGATTCGCAACCCAAGCTGGTGCCGCTGCAAATCGATGACTCAGACTTTAATCATTATGGTCTGGGGTTTAATTACTACCTGGGCAGAAACTTTCTGTTCAAGGGCGAGTATCGCTCTTACTCCGTTTCCACTGATGATAACAATGTGAGTCTAGAAGCATGGACAATAGGTTTCAATTCGTTCTTTTAAAGATGAAGGCTGCAACCCTGGCTGCTGCTATGTGCATTGCGCCGGCAGTTTTTGCGGATGAGTCGGTAACGACTGATATCTCGGACATCAATAACGAAGTGTTTGAGTTGGGTGTTTTTGCCGGCATCATCAATATTGAGGATTTTGGCAGCGAGTTTGTGCCGGGTATCAGTGCTACCTTCCGTGCGTCGGAAGATTTTTTTATTCAGTACAATTACCTGCAAACGGATGTATCGGCTTCGTCCTATGAAAACAATCAGGGTAAATTGTTTGATGGCGATGACCGGACATTTAAGCATTACGACTTATTGATTGGTTATAACTTGTTTCAGGGGGAGTTTTTCCCTTCGCCACCTAAGGCGAATCTGTCGAGCCTTTATGTGGTGGGTGGTGTGGGTGATACGGAGTTTGGTGGGGAGTCCAGTCTGACGTATACGGTGGGGATTGGTTATCAGGTTGCGCTGACCCGTCGTATTGGGTTGCACTTTGATTTCCGGGATTATATTTACCGGTCGACGTTGGTGTCTGATGAGAAACGCACTGTGGGTGCTGCGCAGATATCTTCTGGTGTGAAATTTTTGTTTTGATGTGGTGGGTTTGTGCTTTGTTATCCGTTTGGTATCAGGCACTAGGGTTCGAAAACGCATAACAAATTGGCAGGACAGCCAATTTGCACAGCGAAGCTGCCCGAAGGGTGAACCACAGGGATGTGGTGAATGAATCATCCCTGTAGCTCCCGCAAGTCATCCATGACTTGAGGGTTTCGAACCCTAGTGCCTGATACCAAACTTGCATTGTGCGAGCGTCGAGTTTCTAAAATAACGCATTTACACCAATCAACATTTCGGTGTTGTTGGTCTTTTTATTATCACCCAAAAATTCCCGGTCAACGATGGTGTCGCGCAGGTCCAGGTTGATTGTCATCCAGTCGGTTATAACGGCGCGGTAGCTAGCTCCAATCACCATGCCGGTTTTGTCGTTAGCGGCAAAGCTCACGTCGGCAACGCCGGCTAACAGGTAGATGGCGGAGTTAAATTTGTGGCGTTTGCCCAGGAAGGAGCGGCCGTCCAGCAGGTTGTATCCGGCAAGCAGGTTGACGTATTCAAAATCATAATCACCGTCGGCCAGAAAATTACCGCCGGCTACTTCTTCAAACGCGGCTTTGCCGACTGTCGATACACCGTAGTTTGCCTGGGCAATAAATTTGCGGTTGATATGGTAGGTAAAGGAGATGCCGGTTACCGGGTTGGTATTGAAGTCTTCGACCGACAAAAGGCCAACGTAAGCACCCAATTCAAATTTTTCGGTATCAATGGCCGCAGCCTGGATGTTTGGCATGTTCTTGTCTGGATCGATAACCGTGACGGGTTGATTGTCGTCGTTGCCGTAGGTGTGAGCGGCAGTCCCCAAGCTCAAAAGACAAGCCAGAATCTTAAAGGAGCGTGACATCTTCTTTTTCTCGCGGGTAATGATGGAATAGAGGTTGGATGTGCAGTGAGTTAGCTTCGGCCGCGCTGTGTCGCAGCGGGATGCAAATCCAATGTTGCCGACAACTATACCTGAATTTGCACCTGAATGAACAACCTGTTGGTGTTAGTTGGATCGCAGAATTGACACATAATTACGCCATGGGTTTTTCAATTTGATAAGGTTTGGCGGAGTGCATTCGCGAAATATTTCCTGCTGTCTGTCGGCTGCTGTAAAGTGTCTTCCAATGTTGGTATTTGTTGTTCTGCATCACAGAAGTGGTTTGATATGGTTAAAACTTTGAGGGCGATGCGTATCCCGGTTTTGTCGTTTTCCCTCCAACGAATTTTATTTTTCCTGCGTTTATTTTTTCGTCAACTGCGAAATCGCAGCGACCAGGTTTTTGGTGATTAGTTCATAAAATCAAAACACCAAGTGTGACTGGCGTTCGAGTTTTAAAAAAATCTCCGGGTCTGATCTGTTTTATCTCGTATATTGGATATTTGGTGCCAAACCCTGGTGTGTGTAGCGGATGAAATGGGTATACGACTTATGGCCAACAACTATCTGGTAAGAAGAATGTCGACGGGCTGTCTGATGGCCGCGTTGCTGTTTATGTCTCTGCCGCTGCTCGCTGCCGAGCAGCCTGCCGATCCCAAGTGGACCACGACCACAGCAGGAAAAAAAACCGATACCACGAGCGAGAATGACTCCGCAGCCACGCAGGATGCGAGTATTGAGGTAAACCGGGTTTCCAAAAATATTCAACAGTTGAAGCAGCAGGTTATTGATCTTAATAAAGATTTGCGGCTGATGGAGGAAAAATTACTCTTTCCTTCAAGCACCAAATATTCCGTTTTTGTCTCCATGAGTTCCGGTCAGTTCTTTTCGTTGGAGAGTATCAAACTCAAGCTGGATGGCAAGTTGGTGGCTACGCATCTCTACTCCGAGAAGCAGCGCCAGGCGTTGATTCGCGGCGGCATCCACAAATTTTATATTACGAATTTGAATGAAGGTCAGCATACGGCAACGATATTTTTTACCGGTGTAGGGCCAAATGGGCGTGCGTACAAACGCGCGTCGACCATTGATTTTGAGAAGGGTCCGGCTGGGGAATACCTGGAAGTCGCCATCAGTGACGACAGCGTTACACAAGAACCAGTCTTTGGAATCAAACAGTGGTAATCACATGTTACATAAGGTTGTAGTAACTCTTGTCAACAGACCGATGCAACAGCTTTTCGCTGCGGCCAGGTTGATGTTGTGTCTGGTGTTGTTTGTAGTGTTGTCTGTGGTAACCCAGCCTGTCTTTGCCGCTATCTCCGTTAACAAGTCCACGACGGATCTGGAGTATGGCGTTATCTTGTTTGATTATTTCCAGCAGGATTATTTTTCGGCCCTGATTGAGCAGGAATATGCGCAGGCCATCAATAATGCCACGGCCAAGAGCCCGCGCGGGCAGGTGCTGAAAGGCGGCATGATGCTGTCATATGGCATGGCCGATGAAGCAAAACGCATGTTTGATACCTTGCTGGATTCTTCTGCATCGGAAGAAGTGAAAAACCGCGCATGGTTTTATCTGGCCAAGCTGTTCTACAGTAAATCTGATGCGCAGAATGCGCGTGAATCCCTGGCACAAATTCGCGGCAAGATGCCTGACGATCTGCATACGGATTACCACTACCTGGCTACCTTGTTGAACCACGAAGGTAATCATCTCGGTGACACTGAAAATAAATTCAAAGCAGTCTCCAAAGAAAATCCTTACTACCCTTATTTATTATTCAACATGGCTATCCTGCAATTGAAGGATAACAAGTTGGAATCCGCAGTAGCTAATCTTGAAGCGGTGACGAATTACGCGGGGGTGAGTGAAGAGCTTTCTTTATTGTCTGACCGCGCTCGGCATGGCCTGGCAGAATTGGCTTTGCAACACGGCAATTTAATGCAGGCCTGGCTTTACCTGAAAGATATCCGCACCACCGGCCTGTATTCCAATCGTGCGCTCTTGTCCTACGCCTGGGCAGCTATCAATTTGAAACAATACCAGCAAGCTATTCCTGCGCTTGAGCTGTTGAATGAGCGTTCTATTGCCATACCGGAAGTGCAGGAAGCTAAGGTGTTATTGGCTCACGTCTATGAGCAAGAGGGTGCTCCGCGCAAGGCGCTTAAACGTAATCTCATCGCCGAAAAAGAATTTCATGAGGGTGTTGAAATGATTGCGGAAGCGCGCCGGGTTATTGAAAAGCAGGACGTGCCGCGCGAATTTATCAAAAATCTGGATGCCATGATGGACGACAGTGATTGGTATAGCACGCGTCCATCCGTTGACTACCAGAAGCTCACGCCCTTTCTGATTGACCTGATGGCCAGCCATCCGTTTCACGAGACCCTGCGTGAGCTGGCAGATCTTTACGCGATTGAAGAAAACCTTAAGTACTGGTCAATTCAGGCGAATGAGCATTTGTTGATTCTCGACAACGCCAATAAAAAGAAAAACTTTGACGATTCGGTGTTACAGCTGGTTAAGACGAGTGCTGAATTAAACGAACAATTTTCTGACCAGAATACTGAATTACGCTTGCATTCATTGGCGCTTAATGAAGAAGACCAGGATCGCCTCAAGGCGTTAATCGAAACCACTGAGCGTGAATTGAAATTGCTGGATGGCAAGGTGGCCAAGTTCAGGGATTACAAAAGACCTTACGAACAACCGGCTTACTACAAAAAAATGGTTGCCGAAAAGCACCGCGAAATTGAGCGGCAACTGGCAGAAACAGAAAAGTTTGTTCAAAGCTTTGAAACCATCATGCGCGGTCTCGTCAAGGTGGAGCTGGATAAACATGAAGAACGTATGCGCTATTACGCCGCGCAATCCAAACTGGCGAAAGCCCGTTTGTACGATATGACACTGCTGTCGCTTGAAAAAGCTAAATCCACAGTACAAGACGATGTTGGTGCTGATGCACAGGGGGATGAATAATGAAGACGATGAAAGCCTGGATACCTTTAGTAGGGGTGCTGGTTCTATCGCTCGGTTGTGCTTCCAATAAAAGCAACACCTTGGGCGCTCTGAAATATACTCCCAAAGAAAAAGAAGAGGAGATTGAATTCCAGAAGCTCAATCACCAGGAGGTCAGGGCGGAATACAAGGAACTGCTGGACTTATTTGAGGATAAACAACTCAAAGAGCAGATTGAGCGTCGTATTGCCGATGTCTACATGATGGAAGGCGTCTACGATCAAAATCAGCAGGCACAGCGTCAAAGCTATTATGTGGACGCGATTAAAGCCTACCGCAATATCCTCGATAAATATCCGGATTCACCTGATAACGCTGAAGTGCTTTATCAATTGGCAAAAGCCTACGACATGGAGGGTGATCAGGAAGAAGCGCTGAAGATGCTGACCCAGCTGACTACGCGTCATCCTACTTATCCCAATCTCGCCGAAGCCTATTTTCGCAAGGGCGATATCCACTTCAACAATCAGGATTATCGGCGCGCCGAGCAGTCTTACCACGCAGTGACCCAGCTGGATAAAAGTAAGCTGGCAATCAATGCCCATTACATGTTGGGCTGGGCCTACTACAAGCAAACCGAGTACAACAAAAGTATTGATGCGTTCACGTATGTGCTCGATCAGTTGCTGATTAACCAATCTTCCATCGAGAATTTGGGTAAAGCTGAAAAGCCGTTGGTAAAAGATACCCTGCATTCCATGACCCTGGCGCTCGACAGAATCGGTGGAGCGGAGACCATTGCTTCATTGGAGGCGATTGCCACCAAAAGTTATGTGTGGATGATCTACGAAGATATCGGCGAGCATTATCTGGAAAAAGAGCTTTATGAAGATTCTGCTACAGCCTTCAGATTATTTGTTAACAATCATCGCCATTCAGTTCAGGCGCCGATGCTGCATGAAAAACTGATTAATACCTATATTAAAGGCGGTTTCCCACGTAAGGCGCTGGATGAGAAAGAAGCCTACGTCAATGCCTATGGCTTGCATTCGGATTATCAGGGTAATCGTGGTGGTATGCCGGCTAACGTAAGTCAATCGATCAAGGTTTATCTTGATGAGCTTGCGCGTCATTACTACAACGAAGGTCAGGATTATCAGGAGCTGGTTGCTGAGCTTGCCGAGAAAAAGAACCGCGACGACAAAGAGATTGCTGAGAAATCCATAATGTCCATTGCGTCGTTTGATCGTGCTGCGGATTTCTATCAGCAATACGTGGCGACTTTCCCTGATGATGCGCGCATTGATGAGATTTATTTCCTCAAGGCTGAAGCTTTATTCCTCGCCAAGCGTTATGCAGAAGCCGTGGCAGACTACGAGCGCGTGGCTTATCGTCCAAAAGGAAAAAGTGCTGAAAAACACGCAGCCAATGCCGGTTATGCAGCGATTATTTCTTACCAAAAGCACATTGAAACCCTGCCGGCAGACAGCCAGGATGTGAAGAAATGGCAGGCACAAGCGGTAGAAAGCAGTTTGCAATTCGCCAAGACCTTTCACACCGACAGCCGTTCCCCCATGGTGCTGACCAACGCGGCGGAATACCTGTTTAGTCTCGATCAATACCAGCGTGCGCTGGAAGTCTCTGGCGGTCTGATTGCAAACAATCCACAACTGGACAGAACCCTCAAGAAAACCGCCTACGGCATTATGGCGCACTCGCATTTCAAGCTGGGTGATTATCAAAATGCGGAAAACAATTACCTGAATCAGCGTGAGTTGGTTGACCGCACCAGTGATGAATATACCCAGATTTCCGAGCGTCTGGCGGCGGCTATTTATAAAAAGTCTGAAGGTATTGTGGACAGCGGAGAAAAAGAAGCCGCTATCGGGCAATTGCTGAAGATTAAAACCCTGACTCCTGATTCCACCATCCGCGTTACTGCCCAGTTTGACGCGGCCAGTATGCTGCTGGAACTGGAGCAATGGGATCGCGCGATTACAGAATTGAAAGAACTGGCTGCACTTTATCCTGAGCATGAGTTGGCGGTAGAGTTTCCGCGTAAGCTGGCATTCGCTTATGAGAAGAATGAAAACTGGGCGCTGGCCGCTGAAAGTTACCTCGGACTGAGTGAAAAAGATCCCGATGCAGAAGTTCGCCGGGAAGCCTTGTTCCTGGCGGCAACAATGTTTGAGAAAAACAAGAACTACGCCACATCAATCGAACATTTTAAGAGCTACGATGCTACTTACGAAAAACCCTTTACTTCCCGAATGGAAGCGCGCTACCACCTGGCGACCCAGTACGAGAAGTTGGGCGATACAGAAAAGCAATTATTTTGGTTAAAGCGTTTAATCGAGGGCGACCAGAAAGCCGGCCCTCAACGCACGGATCGCAGCCGATGGCTTGGGGCGTGGGCAAACATTAAGTACGGGGATTACTACGCGGCTGAATTTTCATCGCACAAGCTTTATCTACCTTTGGTGAAAAGCTTACCCGCTAAAAACAAGTCTCTGGAAAGTGCTGTAAAACAATATCAGTCGTCAGCTGATTACGGCATTCTGGAATTTGTCACCATGTCCAGCTTCAAGATTGCGAACTTATATCAGCAGTTTGCTATGGAGTTACGGGCGTCACCCAAACCGGCCGGGTTATCGCCGGATGAGCAAACTATCTACGCAGAAATTATTGAAGAGCAGGCGTTGCCATTTGATGGTCTGGCCATTGAGCTGCATCAGGCCAATATTGATCGCGCATGGGAAGGCAAGTTTAACGAGTGGATCGACCGGAGTTTTGCCGAGATGATGAAACTGAATCCGGCAAGATATAACAAGACGGAAATTATGGTGAGTTACGGCGATGAAATACGTTAAGGTTATTGCATGCACATTACTGGCGGGCGGGTTGCTGATCAGTGTAGGTTGTGCCACAACCTCTGGATCAAAAGTCAATCTCGTGGTGGACGAAAACCAGGAGGCTACCCTGGTGTCGACTCTGGAATATCTGCCCGTTCCCGAGACAGATGAAGCAGGGGCATATCTGCCTTATGAGCCGAAGGAAAACCCTTATCTTGCCCAGCGGGGCAAGATAAAGCAGGAATCGATTGTTAAATACATCGATGCCAAGCGGGCGTTGAAGCAAAAAAATTATCGTCATGCAGAGCAGCTTTTCAAAACCCTGACGGAGGAAGACAAAAGCCTATCTGGCCCATGGATCGGATTGGGTGATGTGGCGCTTGAGCAAAAACAATATGATCAGGCGATAACGCATTACGCTAAAGCGATAGAGCTTAACAGTAAGAATGTGAATGCTTATATGCGGCTGGCAAAAGCACAGCGTATGCAAGGCAACTTTCTCCATGCACAGAATACCTATGCCAAATCCCTTGCCCTGTGGCCGGATTTTCCCGAAGCGCATCTGAATCTCGCTGTGCTCTACGACATTTATCTCAACCACCCACTGCGCGCACAAAAGCATATGGAGGCTTACCAATTTCTCACCCAAGGTGAGAATAAGGATGTCGCCAAGTGGTTGGCAGAGATCCAGCAACGCACCGGTGTTCCCATCAGCCTGGTAGTAGAGAAGCAAAAAGCTGAATCCAAGCCTTTATCGTGAAATGAATAACCCTATGAAAAACGTATTGATTGTCGCCGTATTGTTGTCTGTGGTTCCGACCGTTTGGGCGGAGGAAGCCTCCGAAAATGCCGATCCGACGATTTTGTTGGAATCTACATTTATTGGAGACAAAGAGCAGCCAGCGATCAGTTATTTTATTCCGTGGAAAGGAAATACCACGCCGGATAAATTGCAGTGGAATATGGAGCGCAAGCATGACCAGACACTGCAGGTTGTCGACCGGGATGTTTTGCTTAACTCGATGAATATTTACAACGAAATGAATCTGGAAAGCGCCGGTTCAGCAGATTAATTGTTAACAGAGAGAAGATATCATGAACGATTTATACAATATGGTAACCAGCTTCCTTCAGGACGGTGGATTTTTTATGTATCCAATCGCTCTGGTATTAGCGCTTGGATTGGCAATTAGTCTGGAGCGTTGGGTTTATCTGACGCGCGAGCGCATCCGCAATATCAAAGCGTTCGAAAATTTCCTGCCGTTGTTGCGCACAACAGACATGGAAAAAATGCAGATGTATTCACGTGAAAGCCAGGCACCGGTTACCCGCATCATTGCCTGTGGTCTGGATATGATGAAAGTATCCAAGCAACGCGCCGATATCGAGAACTCCATGAACGAAGGTATGCTGGAAACCATGCCGCGCCTGGAGAAGCGTGTGGGTTATCTCGCTGTGCTGGCAAACGTTGCCACACTGTTAGGTCTTTTGGGAACTATTATCGGTTTGATCAGCGCCTTTACTGCCGTTGCCAATGCAAACCCTGCTGAAAAATCACAATTGCTGTCCATGTCGATCTCTGTGGCGATGAACACCACCGCGTTCGGTTTGATTGCGGCAATTCCACTGTTGGTGTTGCATGCTGTGCTGCAAAACAAAGTTGCAGCTATTGTGACCAGTATCCAGATGTCGGCGGTGAAATTCCTCAACATCATGACACTGCACCGTTTGATTGAAGCCGGCGCACCGCGCCCGCAGGAAACTCTGGTTACTTCGGTACCGGTTGCTTCGGCACAGGCTGCTCCCGCACAACAAGCGCCGGCTGATGATGTGTTGCCCGCTGGTGCGGTATTAAGTCAGGCCTGATGCCATGAACCTTAAATTTCAATACAAGGGCACCGATGAGGCAGAACTTGAGATCACCTCGTTCATGAGTTTGATGATCGTGTTGGTGCCAGTATTGCTGCTCAGCATGACGTTTACGCAAATCACGGTGCTGGATGTCAAACTACCGGAATTGACCGGCGGTCCAGCGGTGAGCCAGACAGAGCAATCGCAATTGGAAATCCGTATTGCTGAAGATGGCTTCAAGGTTTTCTATCCGGAGAATGTGCTGGTCAAGGAAATCCCTCTTGAAGAAACCGAAGAGGGCAATGCCTATGATTATGTGCAGCTCTCACAGGTGATGCAGGAAGTAAAACGGCA
This sequence comes from Cellvibrio sp. PSBB006, assembly GCF_002162135.1. NCBI lineage: Bacteria > Pseudomonadati > Pseudomonadota > Gammaproteobacteria > Cellvibrionales > Cellvibrionaceae > Cellvibrio > Cellvibrio sp. PSBB006. The sequence goes on from NZ_CP021382.1 coordinate 4,972,768, forward strand.
ACTGCCTGAAAAGCGCGATGTGTTGGTCTTGTCTGACCCAAACGTTGATTATCAGAACCTGGTGTTTACCATGGACGCCGTTAAGTCTTACAAGACTGTTGTGGCGACAAGCGTGGTGGAAATTGAACTTTTCCCGGAGATTTCTCTGGGGGATGCCATTAAAAAATGATGTGAGTTGATGACAAAATGATTGGATCAACTATTTTTTACACCAAGCCCAAGACATCAATTGTGCCCAAGCTGAATCTTGTGGCGTTGATGGACATCTTTACGATTCTGGTGTTCTTTTTGCTCCTCAATTCAGGTGAAAGCCAGAAAATTGAGAATGCTAAATTTATTGAGCTGCCGGACTCCATTTCGGGTGTGACGCCGCACAATGAATTATTCATCATGATCGATGAGGATAAAATCTGGATCGGCGATCAAGCCGTTGCCGATGTGGCCGACGTATTAAAAGCGCCGGAAAAGCCTATCGATGCCTTAACCCAGGCGTTGGCTGCACACAAGGAATCCTTGGGTGATTTAACCGGATATGAGAAGCACAATGGCTTGCCGGTGACAATTCTGGGGGACAAAACCGTCTCTTACACCTTGTTGAAAAGTGTTATGGCCACCTGTCAGGGAAGTGATTTCCGTGAAATTTCCCTTGCTGTTAATCAGGTGGTTACAACACCGAATGCCGCTGGCATGGCGGCCAGAGCAACGGCTAATACTTCTTCAAAGGCTGGAGGTTAACATGTCTGCAAATATTCAGCCGTTTGCCGCTCAGTCTTTTGCCGCGCAGCCATTTGCGTTAGAGCTGCAACTGCCCTGGCATGCAGATGAAGAGCGCGAAAAGGCATTTAAGAACATCCTCAAAAAAGTTCTTATTCCCTTATTGATCCTGTTTCTGCTGGTTCCCTGGTTGAGCCAGATTGAGCAGGAATATGTGCCCGATGAAGATCGGGTGGAAACGGTGATTTTGCTGGACCCCCCCAAACCAGTCCCGCCACCACCGCCACCGCCAGTTGTGCAGGAAAAACCCAAGCCGGTGCCGGTGGAGCCGCCCAAGGTGGCTGAACCAAAACCGACGCCTACGCCCAAGGTAGATGATCGCCCCAAAGCGGTTGCGAAAGCACCGACGGTCGACACCAGAACATCGATCGCAAAATCACAGGGACTGGCGGAGTTATCCAGCCAATTAAAATCCCTGCGTGGTTCTGTTGATGTTGCCAAGATGCAAAATAAAAACGTATCTACCAATACCGGTGGTACCGTCGCCGCCAGTGATCGCTCGGTTCTGGGCGCTGACAACATCGTCAGGAAAAGCGAAGGTATCGTGGTCAATGAAGAAATCATGAAGGGCGAACTGGTTGCCCTGGCGGAACACCAGTCTACCGAGGTGGAAGGTGTTGTCGGCGGTGATTCCAATATCGGTAGCCAATACAGTCATTTGTCCGGTCAATCGGGCAAGCGCGATATGGAAAGTATTCGCCGCACGCTGGAGCAAACCAAAAGCAGCGTGTACACGCTGTATCAGCGCGCGTTACTGGATCACCCTGAACTTGCGGGCAAGTTCACGTTTTCGATTGTGATTGAGCCCAATGGCAGTATCTCCAATTTGAAGCTGGTGGTGAGCGAGTTGGGTATTGCGGAGTTGGAAGACAGTATCCTTGCGCGTATCAAGCAGGTGAACTTCGGCGCGAAAGATGTCTCTGCCACAGTAATTGAATATAAATTTGTTTTCTTGCCGAGCTGATTGATTTTTGTTCGGACTGAAACCCCTGATCGATCTGAATCGATCAGGGGTTTTTTATTGATGGTTTGCAAAATACGCAAAACGGTTTTTTTGTTCATAAGCTAATGGATCAAGCATTTCGATTAGTTCTTGCTGAGGGATTTTGGTAGCGGCGCATTATTCATTGAGGCAATGTTCTTTGTCCCTGTCGATATCAGATCATCGTCGTTGAAAGATCAATCGCCACCAAAAAATCGTTTATTTCTGCTTTTTAAACATGCGTCAGCTCACGCAAAAACTGTAAGAAAGTCCGATACTCACCAGTGTTTAAGTTCACAAAAAATTAAACCGGAATAACCTGATAAATGGATTTTATGGCAATTGTGATCCTGTACCTTTTTCCTTAATCCGCTACTGGCAACATGTCAGTGTCCAAAAAAATCCTGTGGATAAAAGTTGTTGATCAATAACAGCCTCCCGGGAAATACAAAATCCTTTTTAAAGGATATTCATTGCTTGACTTGGGGTACTGCTGACAGCACTACCATCCCTGCTTTGCGGTTTTCCCGTAATCCAATGCAACAACAAATTATCATGGTGCTGAAAATGTCTTGGCTAATCAAATCATGTCGAAAATCACTTGTGTTTTTTGTCACGCCTTTGATTTTGGTAGCTTGTGGAGGCGGTGGCGGTAGTGGCGGTGATGCCTCGTCCGAAAGCCTTGGCCTGTCTCAGGACACGCCTTTTGTCTACGTTGAACGCAACCTGGCTAAAGATAACGAGGCCAGCAAAGAACGTTTCAAGCGTTCGATGAGCGGGCAGGACCGCGCCCCCCTGGATCTTGAATCCCCTTATCAATTCCGCCCCGGCGCCAAGCTGATGAGCCGGTCCAGCCTCGACGTCGATGCTATCGATACGGAAGTGCTGGCTGAGTACTTCGGATCAACCGATTATGATGTCAAAGACCTGAACGTATCAGCCGATGGCAAGCGGCTGGTATTCGCGGCCCACGGTCCGGCAAACCATCCTACGGATTACACCTGGAATATTTACGAATACAGTTTTGAAGGTAAAACGGTTCGTCGCATCATCAAAACCCACTCTCTGGCTAACGCAGGTCAAGATACCAATCCTACTTATGCGCTGGATGGGACCATCGTCTTTTCTTCGGATCGTTCCGCCGGTAATCCGAACAGCCCTATCGACAATATTGTTGACGAAGATCAGGCCGAGAATTGCTACAAGGTCGGCCCCAGTGAAAAGCCTTCTCTGCTGCACTCCATGACCAACCAGGGTGAAGACATCCTGCAGTTGACCTACGGCAGAAACCACGACACCAAGCCGACGACCTTGAAAGACGGGCGCATTGCGTTTATCCGTTGGTCGCGCAGTTACGATTTGATTCAAGGCTGTCCGTTGGATGGCAGCACAACCGCTGCGGAATTTGAAGACATCTTTGATGCGCAATACCCCAAAGGGCTGGACATGCCGCCGGAGTGGTCGCATGAAGCCCTGTGTGCTCTGGCGCAACCAACGCCGCTGGGTAAAGTGGTTGCGAGCAACCACTACACTATCCTGCGCATTACTGCTGATGGTGAAGAGCTGCAACAGCTTTATAAAACTGTGACCCTCAAAGGGTCTGATGAAAGCTTTATTGAACTTGACCAGATTGTTCAGGCAGAAAATGGTCACCTGGTTGCGGTTATCCACCATAAATACAATTCATTTTCGGGCGGCAATATCCTGGAGTTGCAATCACCGGATAGCCCGGAACCCAACAAAGTGTTTGGCAATATTGCACCGCGCCCATTAATGAATGGCAGCGTCGATCTCTACCCCAATCAATATTCGCTTAACGGTTGGTATAGCGCCGTGTGGCCTTACCGTGACGGCACCGAGCGGATGCTGGTGAGTTGGTCGCAGTGTTCTGCGGTTAATGGCGGAGTAAATTCTTTCTGTGAAGCAGATGGCACTGAAGGACAGGTCAGCAGCCAGTACGGTATCTGGGTGGTCGACAATAAATCTGATACTCGCTTGCCAATAGTTCGCGCACGCAAGGATATGGTGTACAGCGATATTGCTGTGGCACAACCACATCGCGGCCTGGATTTGCCTTACCACGCTTACAACACGAATTTTGTTGATGATCTGGATACCAGTCGTTTGATTTGTGATGATCCCGGGGTTGACCCGGTTGACCCGGTTGACCCGGTTGATCCAGTAGATCCGGTGGACCCAGTAGACCCTGTTGATCCGGTAGATCCTGTTGATCCAGTGGACCCGGTTGATCCAGTAGATCCGGTGGACCCAGTAGACCCTGTTGATCCAGTGGACCCGGTTGATCCAGTGGACCCGGTTGATCCAGTGGACCCGGTTGATCCAGTGGACCCGGTTGATCCAGTGGACCCGGTTGATCCAGTGGACCCGGTTGATCCAGTGGACCCGGTTGATCCGGTAGATCCGGTTGATCCAGTAGACCCCGAAAATACACCGCCGGTAGCCAATGCAGGCGCGGACCAACAAGCCTATATCGGCAATACGCTTACCCTGGATGGTTCCGGCAGTAGCGATGCAGACGGTGACAGTCTGATTTATCAATGGACTATCATCAGCCCGGAAAACAGCGTGGCAACCATATTCAATCCGACAGCTGTTATGCCGACGATTACCATCGAAGAGCACGGCATTTATGTTATTCAGTTAATTGTTAACGATGGCGAGGCACACAGTGAACCCGACACGGTTCAGCTCGTGGTTGGCAATATGAAACCTGTGGCCAATGCCGGATCGGATCGTACCGGTATTCTGGGTAATGAACTGCAATTGGACGGTTCTGCCAGTACCGATGCTGATGGCGATGAACTGACTTACCAGTGGCGTGTGGCGGATGCACCTGCTGGCAGTATTGCCGGGTTGGTCGACAGCACCGGGGTTACGCCATCATTTACACCGGACCTGCATGGCCTTTACACCATTGAATTGGTGGTTAACGACGGTCGGTTGGCCAGTGAGCCGGACAGCATGACCATTGATACTCGCAATACCCGCCCGGTAGCCAATGCCGGCCCGGATCAATCGGTGTTTGTCGGTAAGCTTGCGTTGGCAAGTGGTGAAGCCAGCTCTGATGCTGATGGCGATCCGCTGACCTACTCCTGGAGTCTGTTGAGCCAGCCTCAGGGCAGCAGCTCCCAGCTCATCAATCCGGCTGAAGAAATCACCGAATTGGATATTGATGTGCCGGGTAGCTATGTACTGCAGTTGATTGTTAACGATGGTTATGAAAACAGTGAGCCAGATACGGTGATCCTGACCACCACTAACGTTCGACCCATTGCAGAAGCAGGAGCTAATCAGAACGTGACTGTGGGTGACCGTATTGAGCTGGATGGTTCTGCCAGCCATGACCCGGACGGTGATCAACTCAGCTATCGTTGGAGCCTGACGGGCAAACCCCAGGGCAGCACAGTGAGTTTGCAAGCGGCCGATAGTGCGGCACCGCATTTCATTGCCGATGTTGATGGAACCTACGTGGCGCAGTTGATCGTGAATGACGGCCAACTGGATAGCCAACCGGATACCGTCACGATCAATGCACAGCACCCGGTTTGTGATATCTCCAGTGACACACGCCGCACGATTCCGGTCATCATCCGCGACTTCGATAAGTCACACCCTGACTTCGAAGGTACGATCGGTGAAGACTACGGCATCGTGAAGAAAACGCTGGGCGATGACGGCAAGCCGGTATATGCCCGCAGCTCTGGTGGTACGCGCACCACGACTGGTGCCGCCAACTTTAACCAGTGGTATCGCGATGTGAGCGGTGTGAATATTCGCATCCCTTACGAATTGCAGATGACACGCCGTGAAGGAACGACTGTCTGGAGTTACGCTGATGACACCTTCTTCCCGATCGACGGTTTGGGTTATGGCAATATGCCGAAGCCGGCCCCGGACCATAACTATCACTTCACTCTGGAGGCGCACCTGGAATTTGATTACGAAGGTGGCGAGCACTTTACCTTCCGCGGTGACGACGACCTGTTTGTGTTCATCAACGGCAAGTTGGCCATTGATATCGGTGGTGTCCACGGTGTGATCGAGCGCAGTATCCGTCTCGACGAGCGTGCTGCTGAACTGGGCATTGAGAAAGGTAAAACCTACTCGTTTGACCTCTTCTTTGCCGAGCGTCATACCGTTGATTCCAACTTCATGTTCCAGACCAACATCAATCTGGAGTGTGTGCCCGGACGCTAAACGTACGTAAGTAGCAAAGGCCGGATGGCATTGTCATCCGGCCTTTTTTTTCAGGTGTTGATTTGCCAAACTTCAGTTATGGCTGTATAAATAGCCAGCTTTTCTGAGGTTCCTGTTTATGCCCCAAGCCTTCCTGCTAACCCGTCAATGGCGTGATACCCGCGAGGGCGTCGTGCTCGATTTTTGGTGGGCAACAGAGCAGGGCGCCCGATGGACCCAAACGCTGGGGCAGGAGGTGGTATTTTTTATTGCGCGGGCCGACGCCGGGGAAGCGACGCCATTGTTGCGCAACCTGCGCCACTGGCGCAGTGCGGAAGTCGACCTCAAAACATTTCGCGATCAACCGGTCAACGCACTGTATTTCCGCAGCCATCGTACAGCTCGCGATGCCCAACAATTATTCGATCGCGCCGGTATTCATTATTGGGAAGCCGATATTCGCCCACCAGAGCGATACCTGATGGAACGCTTTGTCACGGCCGCCGCGCAACTGACCTTCTCTGAACCTTCTGTCCCTGCCGACAAACCGCAACGCAACCCACGTATTGCACCTTCCGACTATCGCCCCGCGTTGCGTATGGTGTCCCTGGACATTGAAACCTCCATGGATGCCAAACAACTCTATTCAATTGCTGTTTGGACAGAGGCAGAGCAGCGTATCTTTATGGTGGGCGAAGGTCCGTCAATGGAGAATCTGATTTATTGCCGCGACGCGAAACAGTGCCTGCAAACTTTTTTCCAATGGCTTGCCGACAATGATCCCGATATTTTAATTGGCTGGAATCTGGTGCAGTTTGATCTATGGGTGTTGGAAACCCTGTGTCAGCGGGACGGTATTACGCTGGCACTGGGGCGTGGCGGGCAATCAGTCCATTGGCGACAGGAAGAAGGCGAGGGTGGCCGACGCTACATCACAATGCCTGGGCGTGTTGCGCTGGACGGTATCGAATTATTAAAAGCGGCCAATTATCGCTTCGACAGTTACTCCTTACAGAACGTTGCCGAGACCTTGTTGGGGGAAGGAAAATTATTGCAGGGGCCGGGACGCGGCGAAGAAATTACTGACCTTTTTCTTACCGATAAACCCGCTCTGGCCGCCTACAACCTGCGCGATTGTGAATTGGTCTGGCAGATCTTTGCCGATCAAAAATTGCTGCACTTCGCGATGGAACGCAGCCAACTGACAGGGTTGTTACTGGACCGTAGCGGCGGTTCCGTGGCCGCGTTTGAATATTCCTATTTACCGCGTTTGCATCGGCGCGGTTACATCGCGCCCAATCTCGGAGAACTTGAGTCGGACATCATCAGCCCGGGCGGCTATGTGATGAATTCGCAGCCTGGCATTTACGACAATGTCTTGGTGCTGGACTTTAAAAGTCTGTATCCCAGCATCATGCGCACATTTTTAATTGATCCCTGCGCATTCTGGTTGGCGCAACATCAATCACTGTCTACCGAGCAAGTCGTACCGGGTTTTAACGGCGCCTGCTTTGCGCGGGAAGGGCATATTCTGCCGCAGGTCATTGAACATTTGTCGACGGCGCGCGATCAAGCCAAAGCCGAAAAAAACGCGCCGCTATCCCACGCCATCAAAATTATTATGAATTCTTTTTACGGTGTACTTGGCTCAACCGGTTGCCGTTTTTTTGATCCACGTATCAGCAGCTCCATCACCTTGCGCGGACATGAGATCATTCAGCGCAGTCGCGACTGGATTGAACAACAGGGTTACACGGTGATTTATGGCGATACCGATTCGTTGTTTGTGTGGCTCGAAAATCACAGTGTGGATACAACCCCCAAGTCATCCGATCAATGTCAACAAATCGGCGCGCGCCTTGCGCGGGAGTTAAATATCTGGTGGCAAACAACCATCGCGGATTCGTTCAATTTGCCCTGCGCTCTTGAAATTCAATTCGAAACTCATTATCTGCGCTTTCTCATGCCCACCATGCGCGGCTCTGACCTGGGCACCAAAAAACGCTACGCCGGTGTGGTGGATAAAAACGGCAAACGGGAACTGGTATTCAAAGGGCTGGAAAATGTTCGTACTGACTGGACTCTATTAGCACGCGAATTTCAGATGGCGCTCTACGCCAAAATTTTTGCCGGAGAAGATTATCGGGATTTTGTTCGTGCAACGGCGCAAGCCGTGCTGGCGGGCGAGCGGGATGCCGAGTTAATTTATCGCAAACGCCTGCGTCGCCAACTGCACGAATACCAAAAAAATGTACCGCCCCATGTGCAGGCCGCGCGCAAATTGCAACAGTGGACCGGCGAGCGGTTACGGCGCGGTGACTGGATTGACTATGTGATCACCACCAGTGGTGCCGAACCGGTGGCGGCGCAACAAAGTCCTCTGGATTACCAGCACTATGTTGATAAGCAATTAACGCCGGTAGCGGATACGATCTTACATTTTGTCGAGCAATCCCTGGCAGAACTGGTTGATAGCCAACTGACATTATTCAAGTGACCTCTCGGCGGCTTGTTTATCACTTGGCAGGCGTTTAGCATCTCAACATTGTTTATTGAACGTGAGAACTGATATGGAAGCGGAAGAGATTATCGACATGCTGCGCGACAGCAACCAGCCTGTACCCGTGCCCCTGGATTTACCGGATGAAGATGTGCTGGTGGAAGTAGAAGAGCAAATCCTGTTACCCATCCCCCGCGATATGCGGACCTACCTGCTCGAAGCCAGTGATGTGATTTTTGGCTCACTGGAACCGGTCACGGCAGCTGATCCGTATTCCCACACCTATCTGCCGGAAGTGGCTGCGGTGGCTTGGTCACTGGGCGTGCCCCGTTATCTGGTGCCCTTGTGCGAGGACAACGGCAGCTACTATTGCGTCGAGCCGGAAGGTGAGGTGGTGTTGTGGCGTGACGGCGACCTGACGGATGAAACCTGGCCATCCGTGTGGCATTGGATTCACGATGTCTGGCTGGAGAGCTGAGCGCCGTTCTCCAAGCCGCAGATCGTCGATCACAATGCTCATATTTATCGTATATTTTTGTTAATCCCCTGCCAGAAGCTGCTCTTTTCGGGTAAGTTTGACCAGAAGATAACAACCCATAAGAGAGTAAAACATGCGTTTACACCATCTGGCTGTCCTGGCCGCCCTCACCTTTACCACCGCGTGCAGTGCCACCGATCCCATCGCCCAAACCCCGCGTGAAAATCCGGATGAAAAAGTCTGGGTCGACCTGTTCAACGGGCGCGACCTCAACGACTGGACCGTCAAGATCAACGGTTATCCGGCGGGCGAAAATGCTTTTAATACCTTCCGTGTGCAAGACGGCATCATGCAGGCCCGTTACGACGAATACAGTGAATTCGGTAATCACTTTGGCCATATCTTCTACAACGGCGGCCCTTACTCCCATTACATCCTGCAAGTTGAATATCGCTTTGTCGGCGAACAGGTCAAGGGTGGTCCGGCTTGGGCTTGGCGTAACAACGGCATCATGTATCACGCCCAATCGCCGCTGGAGATGGGTGTTAACCAGGATTTTCCTTCCTGTATCGAGTACCAGTTGCTCGGCGGCGACGGCGAGAAACCCCGCACCACGGCCAACCTTTGTACGCCTGGAACCCATGTGGTTATCGACGGCGAGCTGCGCACCGATCACTGCATCGTTTCTACCAGTAAGACTTACCATGGCGATCAATGGGTGACGATGGAGCTGCATGTGGAGGGCAATAAACTGGCCCAGCACATCATTGATGGTGAGGTGGTCATGGAATACAGCGGTATGCAACTGGACGACGGAACGCCGCGCGACAGCGGTTATATCGCCTTTCAGGCGGAAACCCACCCCACGGATATCCGGTCGGTGCGTATGTTGAATCTGGAGGGGTGTATGGATGAGAGGGCGAGTAACTACAAGTCTTATCTGGTGAAACACGATCCTAAGGCTTGCCGTTATTAAGGTGGCGGGTTATTGGTGCCACAATACGTTTTGGAAGGGGAGAGAGGGTTTCGAAAACGCGGTGAATACGTCCCTGTAGCTCCCTCACGTCGTCCCTGACGTGAGGGTTTCGAAACCCTCTCTCCCCTTCCAAAACTCACATTGAGTTAAGTGAGTAGATGGGCAGTTACCCCCCAAAAATTTGTTATGGACTTTGAGGGGTAAATAATAGGTTAATGCTTCTCCGCCTCTTCCTCTTCCCCGGTCAAGGTCACCAGATACGCTACCAGGTCACGCAGTTGGGCGCGGTCCAGCAAGTAGCCCATGGGCGGCATACCCGACACACCCGGTTCGATTTTGCTGATATCGGCTTTTGCCAGTTGATGGGTTTTGTCTGCGGCGACCAGGGTGATCTCCGTTGCTGTTTCTGCTTCAAAGAAGCCTTCGATACGTTCGCCGTTGGGCATTACTGCGGTAATGCGGCCGAAGCCGGGGGCGATGCGGGCGCCTGGCGCAACCATGGCTTCTAACAATTGTTCGCGGGTTAAGGTGGTGCTGATGTTGGTTAACACTGGTCCGACCATAGTGCCGCGATGGCCGACCATATGGCAGCGCACACATTGGGCGGCGCTGTTGTAGCGGAACAGGTCCTGTCCGGCTTGCACATCGCCGCCGAGTAGAGCCTCGCGATATTTTTCCAGCGGATTGTTGGGGTCTTTGCGGCTTTCGTAATCTGCCAGCAACGTTTTCAGCTCGGCGGTATCGGCTTTTTCCGCGGCGGTAATGACTTCCAGTTGCACAGCTGGCTCAATCTTGTCATCAATCAGCGCTTGTACTTTTTCTGCCAGCACCTGGTGTGCTTCCGGCGCCTCGACATTGGCGAGGGAGATGTAGGCCGCTTGCTGTTCGCCGACACTGCCGGTATCCAGCAGGATGCGATGCATCTCTACAACATCCTTAACCGGCAGGTCCAGGGTGGGCAGCAAGCCCAGAGCGGTCATGCGCACGTCCTGGTCTTTATCATTCATGGCGGCAAAGACTGCGTCGCCCATGGCTTCATACTGGAGTTTTTGCAGATTATTCAGCGCTGCGATGCGCACGCGCGGACTCTTATCCTTACGCATCACCTCATTCAGTTGTGTCAGGGCTTCGGTGAAACCGAGGTCACCCAGCGCAAAAACAGCGGCTTCGCGTACCGCCGGCGTGTTGTCCGCCAGCAGCGCAGGGTAGGCGGCTTGCAGCGCGACACGTGCGTCGTCAGCATTGTTTTTAATGGCGCCGCGATATTGGCCAGTGACCCGATCAAATGCTGAGGTTTCGCCCCAAACACCCAGCGCTTTTATTGCCTCGGCGCGCAAATCGCCCGCCTCTTTTGATTGGGCAAAATTAACCAGACGTGTCGCGGCGTCGGGGGTACCGACATAGAGATTGGCATTGATAACACGGCGCAACAAAGGTTCGTTGGTAAAGCGGGCTTGCTCCAGCATCCGGGCCAATACAGGCAGTGCTGGCTTAACAAACGCATCATCGTTGATGGCGCGCGCCGCGTTGGTGACCACAAACTCACTCTTGTCGCTCAGGAACCGTTCCAGTTCGGGGCTTTGCATGCGACGCAGTGCAATCACGGCGGCGATGCGTACAGCTTCCGAAGAATGGTTGGCCAGTTCCGCCAAAGCAGCCTCATTGCCGATGCGACCCAATGCGATAGCACCGGCCTGGCGCAGATAAATATCCTGATCATTGTTCTCAGTCAGCATGGCCACCAGCGGCGCTATGGCACTATCCGCGCCGATACGGCCCAGGGCTTGGGCGGCAAAGAATACGGTGCGGGGATTATCGTCAGACAATGCCTTGATCAGCAAATCAGTCGCTTTGGCATAGGTCACATCGCCGAGCAAACGCGCCGCCTGGGCACGGATTTCCGGATCTTGATCGCTTAGCAGCGCGACCAGCGGTTCGGCGTGAGCCTGATCCTGGCGCGCCAACTGGCCCAATCCCCACATGCCGTGGATGCGCGCCAGTTGATGCTCCTGTTGTTCAATCGCGGCCAGCAGCGCAGGCACCGCCTGGCGTTCCGCCAACTCAAACTGGGCTTTCTGGCGGACGCGCATATCGGGATGTTGCAACAGGGACGCTAATTGTTCTGGCGTGTGTTGACTGAAATCCTCGGCCAATTTGGCCTGGGTATCCCGGCGTTGCTCACTGCCGATCTCGGCGGGTTTATCCAGCTTCCAGATGCGGCCCTTGCCATTGCGGCCCCAGCCTTCAATCCAGTCGCTCATATAGAGTGCGCCGTCCGGGCCGAAATCGAGGCCGGTGCCTTGTACGCCGCGAAATACCTTTTTATCGCTGGTGAGCTTGAATGACGCACCTTCAGGTTCGAGGGTAAATGCATTGATGCCAGAGCGCGGCGCCGAGCCCACAAACTCCACCACAAAGAAATGATTCTGCCATTCTTCACCCAGCGCTGTACCGGGGTTGTAGACCATGCCAGCCGGACCGGAATGATAGGGTGCCAGGGGTGGCAGGAGATGCGCCGCCTGGTCTTTGAAATGGGGCTTGTAGTAACTCTCGTCCATCCACACCTTGTAGGTGTTGTTTTTGGGATCTTTGTATTTGCCCAATTGCCAATTGATCCGCCAGCCGCTGTCCGAGCCATCAATCAAATAAGCCAGGCGCTCGAACTCTCCCTCATGGTCGCCATCGTTGTCGACGGTGATCAGGTTGCCGTATTTATCAAAGGTGAATTCATGGGTGTTGCGTAGGCCATGGGCGAAGACTTCAAAGTTGGAACCGTCCGGTTCGCTGCGAACAATGACGCCCTGATCGGGGTAGTTCCAGTGTTTGCCTTTGGCGTCGGTGGTGTTCAGGCCAATATCGCCGATACCGTAATAAATACGGCCATCCGGCCCGACCGTCATACCCGACATGCCGTGCCCGCTGAAGCCGATATGGATAGAAAAACCGTCAGCCAGTGGGGTTGTGGTATCTGCCGCGCCATCGCCATCGGTATCTTTTGCTTGCCAGGAGCCGGGGCCCACGGCGAGGAAAACTTCATCGCGGTGGTTGTGATATTCGATACCGCCCAGTACATCGGTGACCTCTTCGTTGAAGTCACGCAGGAAAACCTGTGAGTGATCTGCGCGGCCATCACCGGATTTATCCTCTAGAACCAGGACTTCTTCCTTCTCCACCGCCAGGTCGCGCCAGTCGTGGGAGCCGTCTTTATTGCGGTCCGGCAGCCAGGTGTTTTGCTGGCTCTTTTCCGGCGCCAGTTCGCTACGCAGGAACTGGCGACGATCCTCCACTGAGCGGAATGCTACCGATGGGAATTCCCACTGCGGGTAGCCACGAATATCAAATTCGGAGTTGTTGCTGCGGTTGGTAACGGCGACCCAGACGCGATTCCGGTTATCCACGCTGATCGCAACCGGATCACCCAACAATTTTTCCGAGGCCCAAAGCTGGGCTTCCAGCCCCTCTGCCGGTACCAGATTGACTTGCTGGTTGATGCTGGCAGCGGTTTTTTTTGCTTCATCGTCAGTCACCTGACGTATTTCCAGCGCGGCTTTCGAACTTGCACTGCTGGCTGTCTCCGTCGGCGGCGGTGTTTGCGGTGCTTCGGGTGAACAGGCAGAGATCAATAACAGAGGTAATAGCAAGATGGATGACGAGCGAATCAGGGAATAGGTTTTTTTCATGGACATCTTCACAAGAGGGTTAGTTATTGTGTGGTTATCTTATTTATATGGCTAAGGCTAGCGGGAGTATAAGTGAATGGCTGCCACTCGCGTTGAGCCTAGACATTACTTAACAAAAACTCACGCCAGCCTCTGGTAGGGCTGAGCGGATGAGAACCAGATCTCACTCTTCGATCCTCTTGTCGCTGTCGGACTGGAGACTTGTGTGCCATGCGCTACACTAACAGTTACCCGCGTTAACAGCGCACCTGCTGTTATCAGACGACGTTCTCTCTGGACCACACTTACCGTGCATGTATCAATATTGTCCGCCCGCGCTGCCGGGTGGCTCGCTGGATCAGTCGCTCTGTTTTTGGCATCCGTCAGTGATGCCCAGACGGTCTATGCGCAAACGCATCACGAAGTGGGCCAGACCGAAAGTACACCTGCGTCAGCCAAGCCCAACAGCTTCAGCGACGGCAAGGCGGACAAGGCAAAGCCGAACCTGAGGGTCTACAAATACAATAAAGATGGGGTTGTTTCTTTTTCGGATCGGGCACCTATGAGCACCCGGTACGAAGTGGTCACCTACAGTTGTTTCGCCTGTAATCCCGCTTCAAAGGTCGATTGGTACTCCATCAAACTGAACACCCACGCATTTACCTATCCCATAGATTCAGCGGCCCGGAAACATGATGTTGATCGCGCCTTGGTTCGTGCTGTGATCCATGCGGAATCGGCCTTTCGTGAAAGTGTTATCTCACGCAAAGGCGCGGTGGGGTTGATGCAGTTGATGCCGGGTACGGCGCGGGATATGGGCGTGAAAGATGCTTTGTCGCCCGCCCAGAATATCCACGGCGGGGTCAGGTATCTGGCTTATCTTCTGAAACTTCACGGCGGGAATATCACGCTGGCCGTGGCTGCCTACAACGCCGGGCCCGGCGCGGTGAAACGCTACGATGGTATACCGCCCTACGCTGAAACCGAGGCTTACGTTAAGCGTGTGCGTATCCTGCACAAGCGTTATAAAGATGCGCTGGCGGAGATCGATGTGGCCAAGGCTTCACATCAGGCAAGCAATTTTTAATTATTCGTCCGCTGTACCCCCCCTCAATCCATCCTGAAGAAAATTAATTTAAACGCCGTTTTGACTAAACTTTGCGCAATTTTTGCCGCTATCCACATTATTGGCTTGTGGAGGAGCTACGCGAATGATTGTCACCAATGCCACGATTGCGATGGCCAGTCGCCATCAATACCAGGAAACCCATGAGCTTGAAGAGCGTTTGCTCATCCTGCCGGAGGCAAGGGATGCAGTTGCATCGCCACATACACAGGCGAGCCAGCCTGCCCCGGTCAATATTTCACCCCATGGCTTTTCCCTCAACCTGCTGGCCTCCCAGGTTAATCGACAGCGTTTCGATCTAACTACAGGGCTGGACGCCCAGTCCCGTATCAACCTCCTGATCTTGCAAATGATGTTTGAACAGGTCATGGGCCGGCCGCTGCATCTGATGGCTCCGGCGGATGTGAATCAGAGTGAGCGGGGAGCATCTACCTCGTTGGACCTGGCGCTACCGCTGCCGCCGACAACGAACGCCACGGCTGGAGGCCTAGTTTATGAGCGACGGGAACGTTATCGGGAAACTGAGCAACTGGTATTTCAGGCTACCGGGCTTATAGAAACAGCGGATGGCCGCACGATCAGCTTCGGCTCCAGTTTGCGCATGTCGCGCGATTATTACGAAGAATCCAGCCTAATTATTCGGCAGGGCCAGGTGGCCAGCATTGATCCGCTGGTGATTAACTTTGACGGCAAAGGTGCTGCCTTATCGCAAACCCGATTCGCCTTTGACCTGGACAGCGACGGTACCGAAGACCAGATTGCCATGCTCGGCTCCGGCAGCGGATTCCTGGCGCTGGATCGCAACGGTGACGGCACCATCAACGACGGCAGTGAACTCTTTGGTCCGAGTTCCGGGCGCGGCTTTGAAGAGCTGGCGCAGTATGATGAGGACAGTAATCAGTTTATTGATGAGGCTGACAGCATTTATTCCCGTCTGCGCATCTGGCTCATGAACGAAGATGGTTCCAGTCAATTGGTCGGTCTTGGCGAAAAAGGAATAGGTGCCATTTATCTTGGCCATGTCACCAGTCCGTTTCAATTGAAGGATCAACAAAACCGATCATTGGGAGAGGTGGTTAATAGCGGCGTTTATCTGACGGAGACGGGCGAGGTTGGGACGGTACAGGAGATTAATCTGACGGTGTGAGTTGAACTCCGCTCCACTCAATCCTCACGACGAGGTGTGACGACTCAGGTACTTCGTAGTCCGTTTGTCATTAGGGCATGTATTTCAAAAACGCATAAATACCTCCCTGTAGCTCCCTCAAGTCGTCCGTGACTTGAGGGTTTTGAAATACATGCCCTAACGCCAAACTTGGATTGTGTGCGGGACGAGCAAATGGTGCTCCACATCCCTATGGGACAAGATCTATCAAGTCCTAGTAGACATACACCGCGCCAGCCGAAGGCGCGGAATCATCATTCTGATCCCCATTCACCCCGGTCGCATTGCTCGGATCGCGATAACCGCCGACCGCCATGGTGCCGCCATCTGTGCTGAGTCCCAGACCTGACCCAAAACGATCGCCGCCACGGGTGTTAGAGGGTTTTACATAACTGGTTTGGGTCCAGTTGCCGGCATCCAGGCCAAAGACATACACCGCACCGGTGTTAGAGGTGTTGTTATCACTTTCATCACCATTAATACCTTTTGAGCTGCCTGCCTCAATGATAGTGCTGACAGCAAGGCGGCTTCCGTCGCCAGACAGTTTTACCCGATGACCAAATTGATCATTGGTTTCGGCGTTGGACGCTTTGATATAAGCATTCTGGGTCCAGGTGGTGCCGTTGTGGGTGAATACATAAACCGCACCTGATGAGAAAGCGCCATCGGATGGATACAGCAGATCAAGTTGTACCAGGTCGTAATCAGACGGGTCGCCGTTAATGCCAGTCGTACGGCTCAGGTCGCCAATACCACCGACCGCCAGCGTATTTCCATCAGACGACAAATCCACACTGTGGCCGAACTGCAGCGCCCAGGAGACATAATCCGGTTTCAGATAGGTTTCCTGCGTCCAGGTGCTCTCGGTACGGGTAAATACGTACACCGCACCAGCGTTGAGGTATTGGGTTCCAGTCTGAGTACCTACTGCATAATTATTGGCCTGGTCTCCGTTCACACCCGTGGCATCGCTATCTTCACCGGGTGCGCCGACGGCCAGTTTATTGCCATCCGCAGACAAAGCGACGCTAGCACCGAAGCTATCTCCCGAACCGGCGTTGGATGCTTTGATATAGGTTTGCTGCATCCAGACACCTTCAGCGCGTGCGAATACATAGACAGCACCGGAGTTGGAACCACCGGGTGTGGAGCTGGAGCTGGATGAAGAGTTGCTGGTACTGCTGGACGATGAGCTACTGCTTGACGAGGAGCTGCTCGATGAAGAGCTGGTGCTGGATGCGGCGCTCGAAGGCGAGGCGTTGGCATTTTCGCAACGCGCTGGATCGCTGCTGGAACTGCTGAGCGTGGGAATGCCAGCGACAAACGAGGATTCATTCACAGTGCCAACCGCCAGGGTATTGCCATCGGCGGAAAGCGCCAGGCTGTAACCAAACTGATGATCCAAAGAGGTGTTAAAAGGCTTCAGATAAGCTTCCTGGCTCCAGGTAGCTTCACTGCGCGTAAAGATATACACAGCACCTGCATTGACCTGGCCGTGTTTAACCTTGTCTTCGTCTTCGGTGTCGATGTACTTGTAATTGCCTTGGTTACAGTTAATGCCGGCGCCGGAGCTGTCTTCCATCAGGGCAGTGACCGCAAGGGTATTGCCGTCATCAGACAGGGCCACACGGTAACCGAAACGGTCATTAGGCAGAGTAAGGTCTTCATCGTCGTTCGGTTGCTCAGTATTGGAGGCTTTGATGTAGGCTTGTTGCGTCCACACGCCCTCAGTCAGGAAAAAGACATAAACGGCACCGGAAGAGGGGCTGGTATTACTGGTTTGCGAACCGTCAACACCCGTGGCATTGCTGTCTTCAGCCGGGGCGGCAACCACCAGGGTCTGTCCATCGGCAGAGATATCCAGGCTCCAGCCAAACCAGTCACTGGTCTCGGTATTGGACGCTTTAAAGTAGCCAATAGCCCCTAACATGGCGTCGGGGGTAGTGGCGGGATTGGAGTCTGTTTTATCGGTACAGTCTTCGGAGAGACAGGCTTCAACATAATAGGTGGCGTTAAGCCAGTCATGGAGGTGAACGCTGATAGTATCGGTAGCACTGGTGCTAGTCAGATCGGCACCGACCTGCACAAACCCGCTGGTGCCATCCGCATTCTTATACAGGCGGTAAGACAGGGCACCTTCCACCGGTGTCCAGCTGAATGACAGGGTTTTGGGCGAATTCGCCGTCACATTGATGTCAGGCCACACAGCGTTGGCGCTGGAACTGGATGAACTGCTGGAGCTGGACAGGCTGGAAGAACTGCTGCTGGGGTCGGGAAATACATCATCATTTTTATCGCTGCCACCGCAGGCGGTCATTACCAATGCGCTGGCTAAAAGTGAAAAAACAAGGGCGCTACGACTAAGCAAGCGCTGGATTCGATCAATATTCATGCAGCCTGTTCCTGATAGTAAAACCTAGCCGGCGATTCTGTGTGTCGTAGGGCGCGGTGTCAATCCAAACACACAGATATCTGCTGGTGAGGTTAGGTTTGCGTAAGGGCGCTGTTGGCGCGGGAATTAGGACTGCGGGCCAACCCAATTGGTTCAGGAATTCTCGGAAGCCGTCGGGAAAAGCAGTACTGCCGGGCGGTTGTGGGCTATTAAATATCCAGGCGGCGGGGCTGGGCCTCAGGGTTGTCCCCATCGGCTAGCCGCACAAAGTTTTACAATTCATTTACTCCTTCTCAGGATAAAACCCTTGTCCCTGGCGGATATGTCGGTTACTTCTCAAACGCTTCGCCTAATTGTTGCTCAATAGCTGAAGATTTTAACGCCATACGTGTTATTATCCGCCGCACATTTTCGCGACCGCTGCAACCCATAACATTAAGACCGGTGCAGGATGGCGTTTCCAGGGTGGTTCTCAGGATAATTTATGACGACCGTTAGCGACTTGATGAGCTCAGTGGGTTCCTCTGCCAGGGAAGACGACCTTTTGGTGGATGTGGTTGCCACCATGCGGGCCAACAACCATTCCTGTGCGGTTATCACGGCCGACGGACTGGTTAAAGGAATACTGACCGAGCGCGATCTGGTCGTAGCTTATTCGCGTGCGCTGCAAACCGGGGTGATCGATAGCTGGGAGGTGTCATCAATCATGACGCCCGATCCGGTTTGTGTCAGCCAGGATGCCAGCCTCTTTGAAGCCTTGCGGCTCGCCCGTACTCACCATGTGCGCCATCTGCCCGTGATTGATGGCCAGGGCTACCTGGTGGGCATGGTCACCCATACCGATATGATCAATCTTTACGTCGATATTCTTGAGCAGCAGTCAGCGCTTATAGATGCCAATACCGAGCTGCGCGCCCAGTCGCGGGAAGATCCACTGCTGCGGATTGGCAACCGGCGCGCGATGCAAGCGGATATGGCGAAAGTGGCGGCAACGGCCCATCGTACCCGCCAGGGTTATGCCATTGCTTTACTGGATCTCGACTACTTCAAACCCTTTAATGATCACTATGGTCATGTGGAGGGTGATCATGCCTTGCAAGCGGTCGTGGCGGCCATCAAAAATACCATGCGCCATGGCGACACACTTTACCGTTACGGCGGTGAAGAACTGTTGATGCTGTTACCCGGCTCCGACATCGGCGACGCCAGTCATGCTGCGGAACGGGCGCGTCAGGCTGTGCAGCTCCTCGCCCTGAGTCATCAACATAGCCCCTACAACATACTCACCATCAGCGGCGGCATTGCCAGCGCCCGCCATATCCATGCGGATGAATTGATTGCCCAGGCAGATAAAGCGCTGTATCGAGCCAAGGCTGAAGGACGTAATCGTATCTGCGGTTCGGTCGAGCTTGCGTCCGGTGTGTCAGTGGATACGCTGGCGCCGCGCTGAAAATCTGCTTGTGCTGGCAGGGAGAGTTCGCGAGCCTCGGTGGTGCAGTCTATGCTTGAACCATATGAGCAAAAATCCTGCTTGCGCCGGCCCTGAACCCCAGCAGTTCGCACAGGACATAACGACACCCCTCACGAGGTCCTGGTGTGGCGACACATTTTTTGACTTGGTTTGATCACACCGGTATGGCGCTAGCGCATTTCTTCGGTGTGGCGCAGTTAGACAATCCTCCCAGCGGTGTTACCTTTATTGCACTCGCGACCTTTGCTATCGCCGCTGTCCTGACAGTTCTTGTGTTAGCCGTACATGGATTTCTGCGCTATCGCGCATTGTATCGCCGCCTGCAATATCAACAGGTGCAACACAAAACGGTCTTTGAAACCGCCCTGCGTGAAAGCGAAGAAAAATTCCGCTCGCTGGTCGGTAACCTGCCGGGTATTTCATACCGTTGTTTGCCGGACAAAGAGTGGACCATGTTGTACATCAGCGATACGGTGGAAGAATTCACCGGCTACCCTGCCAGCGAATTCATGCGGCAAGGGGGCATAACATTCAGCGATGTGGTGCACCCGGATGATCGCGACCGCATCGGTTTACAAATTCTCAACAGCGATAAAACATTTGAAGTGGAATATCGCATCATTCACAAAGACGGCCGGGTTTTTTGGGTGTGGGAAAATGGCAGCCTGATTACCAATGATGTGGGGGAAATTGTATGGCTCGATGGGGTCATCCTGGATATTTCCCAGCGTTATGAGATGGAGCAGGTGTTGCGCCATGAAAAATTAAAAGCAGAGCAGGCCGCAGCCGTGAAGACAGAATTTCTGGCAAACATGAGCCACGAAATTCGTACGCCCATGAACGCCATCATCGGGTTCATTGATATCCTCTTGCAAACCCCCTTGAGCGCAGAACAAAAACAATACCTCGATACCATTGATCACGCCTCTGCGTCTTTATTGCATTTACTCAACGACGTGCTCGATACCGCCAAATTGGAGCGTGGTGTTGTTGAGCTGGAAGACGTTAACTTTTCGTTGACCGAACTGCTTTATCAGGTGCTTGCGACCTTCAAAATCAATGCTGAACAAAAAAGCCTGGCGCTGCGCCTGGCGTATTCCTCCGGCATGGGTGAATTTTTTCGTGGCGATGAACAACGTTTGCGGCAAGTCTTGGTGAACCTCGTCGGTAACGCAGTGAAATTTACCGAGCGCGGTGAAGTGGTTGTCAAGGTATCTGCCGATGAAGCGTTCATCTGTTTTGCCATTCAGGATACGGGCATTGGCATTCCCGCTAATCGGCTGGAACATATATTCGATCCTTTTACACAAGCGGATGCTTCCATGACACGCCGTTTTGGCGGTTCAGGTTTGGGTACTACCATCAGCAAACAGTTGATCGAGTTGATGGGCGGTACTATTACTGTCACCAGTGAGGTGGGCAAGGGGTCGACCTTCACCTTCCGTATTCCATTAGCGCAGGGCGAAATCCACTCCCGCTCATCCAATCGACAGCAAATGACACTGCCGCCGTTGCGTATTCTGGTGGTTGATGACGTGTTACCAAATGTGCAGTTGTTGGAAATCTTGCTGCGCAAAGGTGGCCACGACATTAGCTCAGCGATGGATGGCGCTGAAGCCTTATCGGCGTTTAAGCAACACACCTACGACGTGGTATTGATGGACGTGCAGATGCCGGTGATGGACGGTTTGGAATCCAGTCGGCTGATGCGCCAACACGAACAGGAAAATCAATTAAATCCCACGCCGATCATTGCGTTAACGGCCAGTGTATTGGATGCGGATAAACTGGCCGCGCGCGACGCGGGTATGGATGGTTTCGCCTCCAAACCGATCAACCTGTTTGAGTTGCAATCGGAGATGGCGCGCTTGCTGGGGCTCAGGTTGCAGCCATCTGTCGCGCCACCTGCGATGCCGACATCGACAGCGGTGCCGATCTCGCTGAGTGCAGGTCTTGCTTTGTGGCAGAGTGAAACCTTTTATTACAACGCACTGCGTCAATTTATCGCGGAAAACCGATCGCTGGTGGAGAATCTGGAGGCTGCGTTGGTTGATCGCAATGTGTCTGCCGTTGCACAGTTGCTGCACCGGGCGCGTGGGGCGGCTGTGAATCTTGCCTTACCGGAATTGACGGAAGCGCTCAAACACGTTGCGCAAATCCCGGTTGAAAAACTGCAAGGCGATGCCTGGCGCAAGCAGCGTGCAGAATTGGAAGTGGTTGTCGAACATTTAATTGATGCCGTTAATGCGTTGCCACAGTTGCGCGAAATTGCAATGCCACAATTATTGGTTGGTGCAGAGGAAAGCAGTCAGGCTATGACGCATTTGACCCGCGCCTTGGGGCGCGGTGAGCTGGATGAAAAATCCTTGCGCATTCTCCGGCAGGCGTTTCGTGAAGCACCACAGCAGATCATTCTCGACCGAATCCAGCAGGCGATGATGGATTTTGAATTTTCCACCGCATTACATCACCTTGAGGCTTTGCAGCAAACATCTGGGGCAGCAACATCTGCCCGATAGCCGATATCAACAATAATCAATAATGACATCGCGAGAGTCACATCATGACAACTGACTTCAGCATCACGATCCTGGTGGTAGACGATGAGACAACCAACCTGAATGTATTGCGGCAAATACTTAAACAGCACTACCGTTTGCTATTTGCCAAATCGCCGGAAAAAGCGCTGGAGTTGGCCGAGACAGAGTTGCCGGATTTAATACTGCTGGATGTGATGATGCCGCAGATGAACGGCTATCAGGTGTGTGAGCGGTTGAAGCAAAATATACTTACCCAACATATCCCGGTCATTTTTGTCAGTGCATTGAGTGATGCGGCTGAAGAAGCCCAGGGTTTTGCGGTGGGCGGAGTGGATTACATTACCAAGCCGGTGAGTGGAGCAATTGTCCGTGCGCGGGTTGCTACGCATTTATCGCTGGTGCAGGTCGATGAGTTAAAGAAAACACGTTTGGAAATCGTGCAGCGTTTGGGGCTCGCTGCTGAATATAAAGATAACGAAACCGGGCTTCATGTTATTCGCATGAGCCACTATTCCCATATCATCGCCCGCGCTGCCGGTTTTGATGAAGCAAGGGCGGAAGATTTGCTCCATGCAGCGCCTATGCATGACATCGGTAAGATCGGTATCCCCGACTGTATCTTGCAGAAGCCGGGTAAATTAACGCCGGAAGAATGGGCGATCATGCGTGAACATCCTGTCATTGGTGCGCGTATTATCGGCGTACACACTATCGGACTTTTACATATGGCTCACGATATTGCCTTGACGCATCATGAGCGTTGGGATGGCAGCGGTTATCCCCGTGGGTTACAGGGCGAAGATATTCCGGTCGTGGGTCGTATCGTGGCGGTGGCGGATGTCTTTGATGCACTGACCACTCAGCGGCCGTATAAAAAAGCCTGGCCGCTGAATGAGGCGATTGCTTACATCCGTGAGCAACGCGGTAAACATTTTGATCCGCGTTTGGTTGAGGTGTTTCTTGAACAGCTGCCGGCAGTACTGGAGGTTAAAGAACGTTGGGCGGAAAAAATATAAATTCGCTTTTTAGCTAGGCGCTTCGTCATCCGTTTGGCATTAGGCCTTTTGTTTCGAAAACGCATGAATACGTCCTTGTAGCTCCCTCAAGTCATCCTTGACTTGAGGGTTTCGAAACAAAAGGCCTAACGCCAAACTTGCATTGTGGAAAATTACAATGTCTTTAAAAACTCAACCAACGCTTTGCGTTTTTCATCGTTGATGGGCGGAAGTTTACGCATCACCACCTTGCCTTCGGCATCTTTAATCAATTGACCCTGCTCATCGAAAACGGCAACCGGTGTAACGCCCGCAGCGTATTCATGACCTTTGTTGGCGTTGCCTGGTAAGCGCGTGTCCAGCACAAATACATTGGGATAAGTTTGCGGATCGCGTTGCACAAGTCCTACTTTAACCGGGTCAAGTTCTCGTGAGCCCAGGGTAAATTGATTGGCTCGGCATACTTTTCCAGCAGCAATCTCGGCATCACTGCAGCTTGGTAGAAACAGTTCATAAAGATTGGCTACAGAACCGTTGTGCAGATATGGCGCTGTTGCCCAGATGCCATTCAAGGGACGAGCCTTGTAGGCCATCAGGGTTTGAGGGTTGGTTTTATCGACATACTCGAAGTCCAGCAATCGACGGGTGGATTGAATCTGCACGCTGGAACGCCAGGTAGTGTGGTCAGCCGTACCCTCATTCTGTTCTGTTTCTTCCGCTTGCGCTGCACGTATAACCCCTTCGGTCACATCGCGCACAGCGGCCAGGGCCGATACCTGTGCCGCAAAAACCCTGGCTGGTGGTTTGAGTGAAACCTGGCCTTCGAGGTAACCGCTCTTGCCCGCGTAATGCAAAGCGTTGTGAGCCATGGCGGGATCTGTATTCAAGGGTTGCAGACTGGCGAAGTGCGCAGTGATGCGTCGATTCGGGTCAGTGCGATCAATCAATGCGTGGCAGGTATGGCACTGGTATTCGGTGTAAACCGCAGCGCCTTTTTCTGCCAGCTCACGATTGATCGGCGGCAGAATATTTTTATTGGCGAGTTCTTGCCAACTGGGTGACCAGAGTTTTTCCAGGTGGATTTCCAGCCGCTGCACATTGCGGATGTTGACGGAAGAGCGGTAGCCGGCATCGGCGGGCAAACGCTGTAAATCTAAAGTGGCAAACACACCGATGGCTTGTCCCACATTGCGCGACAAGGTGCCGTCACCCTCGTTATCACCGACACCGTTCCATTGCACAAAATCATGCTGGGGTGTATCCCATAATTGCGGATAACTGACCGGTGCGTTGGCGGGGTTGGTGTTTTCCACACCGGGTGTGAGATGGGCGAAAACCCGGTTGTAGATCCGCCCGAATGCATCGAGGCGTCCGTAGCCGTAGGGTACCGGTTGAGCGTCGGCATAGGATGCGTTAGCGGTGTTATAACGGCGCAGGTTTTGTTCCAGGTGTTTCACTTCATCGAGCAGCGCCTGCTGATCTTCAGGCGTAGCTTTATCGAGAAGCCTGGCGGCGAGGCGCTTGAATTTTTCCGGATCTTTGGTGGTGGCCTCCAGTGCTGCTGCCAGTTCGTTTAACAACTTGTCCATATCCGACAGCGTTGGTCCTCCATCAATCCGAATCGCAACACCCTGATAATTAACCTGGCCGGTGTGACAGGCTGCGCAAGTCAGGCCAACATATTCCTTGCCCTGATATCTTTCCTTGACCCAGCCCAGCGGTAAACCATCAGGGTTAGCGCGTGAGGGCTTTTGAACAAGGTAGCGCAAACGGTCCATGTTATCGCTGGCACGAAACAATGACTGGCTATTCGCTTGTTCCAGATGCAGGAAAATGTTGTAGGGCAGGAGGTGAGAGCCTTGGGCCGTATTATAGAACCACAAGCTGTCGTCGGGGTCCCAGTTTTGCTCGGGATACACCACGCGCGATGCCTGGTCGCCCAAGGTGTCTTCGGGTAACAACAAGGCTTTGCGGTGTGTGTCAAAAACATCCTGGGAGAGAGATGTACAACCAGACAGCATCAGCGTCATTAGTGACATCAGAGATATAAAACGAATCATGTTTCTCATGGTGTTTCCTTACGATAAATCGATGAGTTCAGGTTTAGCCTGTCGGGGGCTGCTGCATCAGTAGACTTCAGTTGTTCCTTCCGGCTGCGGTGGTCCATTGTTGCCAGTCCAAAACCGCCTGACAACGGGTACTCACAGGAAAGCGCAAACAAAAAGTTTATTTTGGCGGATAAATCACTGCTAACTCAAGTCTATGATGAATTCGCTTGCGCATGAGCTGTTTGTGCGTAAACTGCCGCCCCCTATTTGATCGGGTTTTTAGCCCGGCATGATTATCGGTACGGAGTTGCTCAATAGGGGCTATTCCTATAACAAGGTCATTCTCGCATGCATCATCATTCCTGTTTTACCCGGCTGGAACTTGATAATCGCCTCGGTCAAAAGGTTTTTCTAGGCGTTACCCATATACCCACAGAGATGCGCGATTACGTTTTTGTTACCGCATTAAGCCAGCAGGCATCGAGTTTTGTCGGAAAAAATGCCGACCATTTCGCGTTTCAGTTATTGCACCGTTTTCAACTTGACACGAAGCGTTTTGAATTGGTGGAATTGCGCAGCGCGGCGGACGAGCAAAGTCTGTGGCGTTGGCGTTTTGAGTGGGTGGGTACAACGCCGCTGTCGGGCAGGGGCGAACTCATCACTTCTCCTGTGCAACGACAACAACTAATGCGCTTGCTCGATCCCGATGATCAACTGAAGGCTGCGGCCACCTGAACGGCGAAATTAAACGCGATGAAAACCAACTGTTTGCCAAAGATGACTTCCGTGCTGTTACTCGACAGAGACAACGTGGAAGTGGGTGTTGACGTTAAAGTGCTGGCGTTGGCCGGGACCGTTGCGGTTTTTATGTCGGACAGGCAAAACAACACCAGTAGTTCCATCTCACGTAATGCCGCCACCTATCTGGCGCAATTAGCGCAGCGTTTGAGTTTGCATCCGGTCAGCACACAATTTTATCGCCACGTTTATCACCCTCAACAGGGCAGTATGTTTGGTCGCTTCGATATCGTGTGGAGTGATGCCGACCTGGTGAGCTATAAATTTGTCATGCTGAACAATCTGGACGAAGGCAAGCGCTTGCAAGACTGGATTGTCAAGGCAACGGTCGTGCCTATTACCTACGGCCAAACCCGGAATCTGGCCAAACCCCGGGAGATTTCTCCCGCAGCGGGTTACTAACCTTCACCATTATTAATCCCATCGAGGATGCTTGCCTGTACGGCGGGCTCTTTCCCGCGCAAAACACGCACCCCAATCAGTAACATCAGGCTCAGGATTGCCAGTGGCAAACTGCCCCAACGCATAAAGGGTGTCATTCCCTGGGCAGCGTAGACTGTGCCAGTCAAGGTTTCGGTAGCAAAGGTGTTGCTGAAGTTGATGATGTGGCCTTTTTCATCAATGAAGGCGCTGCTGCCGTTGTTGGTGCTGTACACCAGGTAACGACCAGTCTCCAGAGCACGCATCTGCGCCATCTCCATAAACTGTAACGGCCCAATGGAATCGCCAAACCAGCCCAGGTTACTGATGGTCAGCAATACCTGAGCATCCCTCGCACTGAATGCCACTAGATCCGGGTACACCAGTTCATAGCAAACTGAAGGCGACACAGCGACCTGATCAATTTGAATACCGCGTTGTTCCATCGGACCAAAAGCAATAATGGACGTGGGCAAATCAAAAAAGTGAATCAAACCGCGCAGCCAGTTTTCCAGGGGTACATATTCGCCAAAAGGCACCAGACGACGCTTGTGATAAATCCCCATGGCATCACCGAACCCGGCAATCGAGTTGTAGTAGCGATCATCGTGTGGGTTGTCGTAGATAATGCCGGTCATCAGGCCCGCACCAGACGCGGTGGCGCGATCATTCATTTCGTTCAGGAAAGGCAGGGCCTGATGATAGGTCAGGGGAATGGCCGCTTCAGGCCAGATAACCCAATCATTTCCCCAAAGATCTTCCGTCATGGTGCGCAGTAAATCCAGGGTAGGCTCAACAAAGGCAGCGCTCCATTTGATGTCCTGGGAGATGTTCGGCTGCACCATGGCGACTGTGATTGGCTCGTCATCCAGTTGGGTCCAGGAGACTTCTTTCAGCATAAAACCGCTGATCCAGGCTGCGACCACCAAACCGCCCACCCATGCCAGGGTTGGTTGCCGCCACTGCCAGATTACCTGGGCCAGTACACCTGCCGTAAGGGCACAGATAAAGCCCAATCCGATCACCCCGACCAAGGGAGCCCAACCCGACAATGGCGTATGCAGATGCGCATAACCGCTGTATAACCACGGGAAGCCGGTTAAGAACCAGTAGCGAAAACATTCGCCCAGTAACCAGCAGGCGGGGAAAGCAATCACTAAACTCCAGCGCCAGCGACTGAACCAGCGTCCGTATACATAAAACGGCAGGCTGAACATCAGGGCCATAAAAAAAACAAATATCAGTGTCAGAAAGCCGGCCAGCAAGATCGATGCCCCGCCGAAGTTATGGATGCTCATGTAAATCCATGACACCCCCACCCCGTATAATCCTACCCCGAAACACCAGGCGCGTTTAAAGACTTGTGCCAGCGAGCCCTGCTCAAGTAACAACGCCAGTAGCGCCATACCGCCAATGCCCAGAGGCCAGAGATTGAAGGGCGCGAGACTGAGCGGAACCAGTGCCCCGGCAATCAGTGACAGAATGCAGGCAAGCCAATTGGGTAAGGCCCGAAGACGCAATGCAAAAGGTGAAGCCGTCATGTAGAAAGGTTCGTCGCAGAAGTTGAAAGGAGCTGCTAAAAAAATCCCGCCGGAGAGGGCGGGATTTTTTGCTATTTGTTGACCGTCAACCTTAGCAGATGTATTTGTCGGTTGTCTGCATAGAGCACGCGGAACTGGAAGTTGTCGATAGTCGCCACTTCATTCCGTTTGGGTAGATGGCCAAACTCCTGCATCAGAATACCGCCGATGGTATCGAAGTCATCTTCGCTCAGTCCTGAACCAAAGAACTCGTTGAAGTCTTCGATGGGGGTGAGTGCCTTGATGATGTAGTCCGTTTCGCCGACGCGCTTGATGAAGTCATCGCTGACTTCTTCATCGGTTTCATCTTCAATATCGCCGACAATTTCTTCCAGAATATCTTCAATGGTCAGCAGACCGGAGATACCACCGTATTCATCGATCACCAGCGCCATGTGATAACGCTTTTCGCGGAACTCACGCAGCAACACATTGACGCGCTTGCTTTCGGGAATGATGTTGGCTGGACGCAGGATATTTTCCAGGTTGAACTCTTGCTGGTTATCCAGCAGCAACCGCAGCAGGTCTTTGGCGAGCAGAATGCCGCGAATATCGTCAGCCGACTCGCCAATCACCGGGAAGCGGGAGTGACCGGATTCAATGATCTTGGGTAAAAATTCCTGGGGTGTATCGTCAATCCGCACGGCGACGATTTGGGAGCGCGGCACCATGATTTCACGGGCCTGCAAGGAGGACACGTCCATGGCCCCTTCAATAATACTCAAGGCTTCCTGATCCAATAGCTGGTTATTGGCGGCATCCTTGATGATGTCCAGTAATTCTTCGCGGGATTTAGGTTCAGCGCTAAAGGCATGGAGCAGTTTGTCCAGCCAGGACCGGTCTTGTTTTTCTATGCGGTCCGCTTGGCGCTGAACGCTGCTACTCGTGGGATCGTCCGACATGGTAATGCTTTCCTGTGATATAGAAATTATTCAGTGAGAGTTCTTATTCGTGAAATTCGTAAGGTGCCGGGAAGCCCATTTCCGTGAGAATTCGGGTTTCCAGACTCTCCATTTCCTCTGCCTCGGGGTCGGTTATATGGTCATATCCCAATAAATGCAAGGTCCCATGGACCACCATATGCGCCCAGTGAGCTTCCAGGGTTTTATGCTGCTCGACCGCCTCACGTTCTACGACCGGGGCGCAGATGACGAGATCCCCCAATAAAGGTAAATTCAACTCGGGTGGAATGTCGGCAGGGAAGGAGAGGACATTAGTAGGCTTGTCTTGCTGGCGATAGCGCAGGTTCAGTTCCTGGCTTTCGGGCTCATCAACAATGTAAACACTGACTTCGGTGTCCGGCCGGTCCAGATCAGGCACTGCCGTCAGGGCAGTGCTGATCCAGTGTTCGATATGCTCGGTAACAGGAATGTGTGTGCTGCCGCTGGCAACATCAATATCAACGTGGGTGGTCATGATGATCAGTCGGTCGTGCCCGGTTTCTGCTCGAACTGGTCGTAAGCCTCAACGATGCGTTGTACCAGTGGGTGGCGAACCACGTCTTTGGAGTTGAAGTGGGTGAAGCTGATACCGGCCACATTCTCAAGCACTTCAATAGCGTGACGCAAACCGGATTGTTGGCCGCGCGGTAAGTCAATCTGGGTTGGATCGCCGGTGATGACTGCTGTGGTGCCGAAGCCGATGCGTGTGAGGAACATCTTCATCTGTTCACGGGTGGTGTTCTGGCTTTCATCGAGGATGACAAAAGAATTGTTCAATGTGCGACCGCGCATAAAGGCCAGTGGCGCTACCTCGATGACACCGCGCTCCATCAACTTGCCGACCGTTTCGAAGCCCAGCATTTCGAACAGAGCGTCATAAAGCGGACGCAGGTAAGGATCGACCTTTTGCGCCAGGTCACCGGGCAGGAAGCCCAGTTTTTCCCCTGCTTCGACCGCTGGGCGTACCAGGAGAATACGTTCCACTTCATCCTTCAGCAGCGCTTCAACCGCACAGGCGACGGCGAGGTAGGTTTTACCGGTACCGGCCGGTCCGACGCCGAAGTTAATGTCATTGTCCTGCACTGAACGCACGTAGCGCTGCTGATTCAAACCGCGCGGCTTGATGGTGCATTTTTTGGTGCGAATCAGGGTAATGCCGGCGCTGGTATCTTCGTTGTCCTGTTCATGGGCTGTATCAGTGCCAGCGTCGTAAGGGGTGTTCAGTTGTTCCATAAGGGCCTCTATGCCGGAAGTTTGCAGGGCGAGATGGATCTCATCCGGCGTCAGCTCGACATTGTCGGTTTCTCGGTAAAGGTGGCGTAATAACTCGGCGGCGGCCTGGGTGGGTTGTGTTTCACCGACCAGGGCAAATTCATTGCCGCGGTTACGGATTTCCACATTCAGGCGTTGTTCGATCTGGCGCAGGTGTTGGCCGAACTGACCGCAGAGGTTGGCGAGACGTCGGCTATCATCCGGTTCCAGGGTCAATTGACGGGTGATAGCGTCGGGGCTGGTAACTACATGGCTATTCATCAATGGAGGTTCGAGGCTCTTTTGGCAATACACGGTTAAAGACTAAACCATTCCCGGAATGGGTAAAAGCCTCTTGATCGGCCAATTGATTCTTTCCAACGCTTTTTTACTAACCTTCGGTTATAGAAACCAGGCCTACTCTTTCGGTGGTTTGCGAGCCAGGCGCCATCGCTGGAGCCACTGGTCATGCTCGAACAACAATACGATCACCAGCGATAAAGCGAAGGGAATCAGCAGATAAAACAATCTGAAGACCAGCAGCGCGGCTATCACATCGGCGGGATTCACATCCGGCAACGCCAGCAGGAACACCACCTCCAGCACCCCGAGCCCACCCGGCGCGTGGGAGACCAGCGCAGCGGAGAAGGAGGCGAGGAATATGCCCAATACCAGAAGGAAACCAGGGTTGCTGGCGGAAGGCAACGCAAAATAAATAATGGCTGCCGCGCCGATCAATTCCAACGGACCAATGATCAATTGACGCAACACGATATGCAAACGGGGATACTGCAGACGGAAATTACGGATGCGCAAGGATTTGAGACGCAGACTGCTGCCGACAACGTAAAGCCCCACCATGGCCAGCATTGCTACGCCACTGGCAATGGGAACCCACAGTGCTAGGTCCTCAAAAAAGCGATTCAGTAGCCGAGGTTCAATCAGCAGCACGATGCCACCCAGCAGAATAGAACCCAGGGTGAAGGTAAACGAGCAGAACGCCACCAGCACACCGACGTCGGCGCCGCTCAAACCCTTTGCTGTGTAGGCACGGTAGCGCACCACAGCACCGGAAAACACCGAAGCGCCAATGTTATGGCCGATGGCATAGGCAGTAAATGAGGCCGCCGCGATATAACCCCAGGATATTTTTTTACGCAGGTGGAGCAAGGCAAGACGATCGTAGCCAGCAAGGGCTGCGTAGGCGAGAAGGGTGGCGAGGGCTGACAACAGCCAGCCAGTGACAGGTATTGCATTGAGGCTGTCGACGATATCGTCGAAAGAGATGTCGCGTAGCTGATGGAACAACAACCAAGCCGAAAATCCTACCGCAGCCAGTCCAATAATCGGCCACACGTAGTCCTTGTTCAACCTCATCATGTAGTTCCTTACCTAATCAAGCGCTGCCGGATCTTTTACCGGGGCGAAAAGTTGAGTCTGGTGTGGAGCGGTATATTGGCGATGCTAGCAATAGGCAGTGAAAAGCATCAGCACCAATCAGCATCAAGCTCCGAACTGATCAAGGTACCGCGCAATGAATTGGGCAGCGCTTCCTCGATCAGGATATCCGCAAACTTACCGATCAACGCCGGGTTATCGCAGCGGAAATTCACCACGCGGTTGTTTTCCGTGCGACCGCATAATTGGCCGGGGTCTTTGCGCGAATAGCCGTTGACCAGTATGCGCTCTGTGTTGCCGACCATCCGTCTGCTGATACCCATAGCTTGCTGGATCAGGCGGTCTTGCAGTATTTGCAGGCGTTGCTTCTTGACCTCTTCCGGTGTTTCATCCGGCAAGTCGGCTGCGGGGGTGCCTGGACGTGGGCTGTAGATAAAGCTGAAGGAGGTGTCGAAGTCCATATCGTGGATCAACTTCATGGTGGCTTCGAAGTCCGCATCTGTCTCGCCGGGAAAGCCGATAATAAAATCGGATGAGAAGCTGATGTTGGGACGAATTTTCTTCAGGCGACGCAGTTTGGATTTGTATTCGAGCGCCGTGTGGCCGCGTTTCATCGCCATAAGAATGCGGTCGGAGCCACTTTGAACGGGCAGATGCAAGTGGCTGACCAGCTCGGGCACGTCGTTGTATACATCAATCAAGGCATCACTGAATTCCACCGGATGCGAGGTGGTGAAACGGATGCGGTCGATACCCTCAACGGCCGCCACATATGTAATCAGCTCCGCCAGATCCACCACCGTGCCGTCTTTACCGGCACCGCGATAGGCGTTCACGTTCTGACCGAGTAAATTCACCTCACGTACACCTTGACCGGCCAGGTGGACAATCTCGGCCATGACATCGGCCATCGGGCGGCTCACTTCTTCACCGCGGGTATAAGGAACGACGCAGAAGGTACAGTATTTGGAGCAACCTTCCATAATCGACACAAAGGCACTGACACCATCTGCATCGGGCTGGGGCAGGCGGTCGAATTTTTCAATCTCGGGAAAACTGATATCCACCACCACAGCACCGTTTTCGCGCTTGGTCTCCATCATTTCCGGCAGGCGGTGCAGGGTTTGCGGGCCGAAGATCAGGTCAACATAAGGCGCTCGCTCGGCAATGGCGGCGCCCTCCTGACTGGCGACACAGCCACCGACGCCGATCACCAGGTTGGGATTCTTCTTTTTTAGCTGCTTCCAGCGGCCCAACTCATGAAACAACTTTTCCTGCGCCTTTTCGCGGATGGAGCAGGTATTAATCAGGATAACGTCCGCATCTTCCGGGTTTTCCGTCGCCACCATGTTGTGCGACTCCCCCAGCAAATCGCGCATGCGCGAGGAGTCATACTCGTTCATCTGACAACCGTGGGTCTTGATGTACAGCTTCTTGGTTGTGGTTTCGGTGGTGGTCATGGCAGCAAACCTGATCAAAAATTACGCAGAAAACTCGGGCGCGCATTATAGCGGCCTTGGGTGGTAAAGCCTATAGGTCGATGAGCCTGGGACAAATTAGCGAATCTTTCGGCCGGATTTTGTACGAACTGCATAAAAAATGATTGAGCTACAATGGCGCTTAATTTATTCTTTGCGCCTCCCAAATGGACTTCCCTGAGTGGCCATAACATGTTGAAAATCCTCCCCTCGCTTCAAAGCATCTCCAACTTTTCCCGTTTTCCTGCAGTGATCATGATTTTGTTCTCTCTGACTGCCTGCGGTGGTGGTGGAGGGGGCGGTGGAAACGGTGGGAAACCAACTCCCCCGCCATCCGATCCTTTTGCTGACCTTGATCCGGCAGTGATGAACACGACTTTTAAGAAGTTGAGTGATACGCGTTATACCGGTAAAACCACTACAGCGGAAATCAATGAAGAAACGCTCCCGGTATATGTGGAGTATTTATTTCAGAGGGAAAATGATGGTGTCGTCAGCCCAGGTTTTAAACCATCCTCCTCATCGGTTGAAGAACAAAAAATTAAAAAATCAAACCGTCAGCCGCAATTGTTCATGAATGAAATTGCATCTGATTTGACAAAACATATCGATGTGGCGCGGCTTCAAAAAGGCAGCCTTGCTGATGAGGAAGTTGACGAACGAATTGACTGCGATGAATCTGGTTATTTCACGGTGAAAGGAATAGAAAGCGAAAGCCATGCTGAAGTGGTTGTGACTTACTTTTCTTGCCGTTTTGACGGGGTTTTATACAACGGCAAATATGCCGTTGTGGGCGATTATTACGAAGACGCTTCGCAGGAAGGCCTTTATTATGATCGGCTTAGCGTGACATTGAATGGCCAGCGTTGGATTGCTTCCGGTTACTCTTCAAGAGAATTCTCTTACTCTAGCTTTTATGGTTACACCTTTGTTCATTACGTCACGCTTACTAATGAAACAAACAATGAACAATATAAATTGGAAAATCTCACCGAAAACGTCAATTATTATGAGGTTTATACGCCCCGCATTAACGGGACTTTATTTATTGGTTCGCTCGGTAAAGTTACTGTCATACCTACCCAAGTAGGATCTAACATAAAAATATCCGGCTCAGGCGAAGCGGTGGGGCATGTTAATTTCCATGATTATGCCGTAATTGTCGCTATTGATTACGATGGTGATGATGTTCTCGATGTCGGTACCAGCCTTGCAGACTTTTTTCAGTTTGATAGCTTTGCGGCGACAGATCCTGTATTTGTTCCCATAGATGACATTAATTTCCCTCCACAGATTTATTATTTTTATTGGGAAAATTGGTCCGCCACGACATTGACGCCCCTGGTTGTTACTCCACCCGACACTTATGATGTAGAGAATGATCCTCTAAGTATTTCTTATGAATGGTACATCAACAATGTGCTCTCTTCTCTGAGCAGCTCTACCACCTTTCCCGCTAATGTCGCTGTGTATGGTGATACGGTGAGTGTTGTTGCTGTGGTTTCAGATGGCTTCAATACTACTCGTAGTTCGCGCCTGGATATTTACATCGATGATGCCCCCGGTGTTGTCAGTATTGACACCCCGACAGAAAATGTAATACCCGGTGAATTGGTGGCATTTTCTGCCGTATTAATTGATCCTGATAATGGCAATGTCCCTCAAGCATTGCCCATGATTTCTGCTCCGCCGGGTGCGGTCATTGATGAAGATGGACAGGTAGAATGGATTGCGACGGCACCGTTGTTCGGCAACGTCATGTCATATAGCTTTGTTTTTGATGCATCTACAGATGAATACTATGAAACGAAGGTTGAACGTCAGGTAACTGTAACTGATGCCACTAAAAAGATGCCAACGGCTTATTCGGATATCAGGACGTCGACACGTCCACATTCCTTGTGGGTCGGCGATTTTGATGGTGATGACAATAATGAAATATTGACCACAGATGGGAATGAGCGGGTGATGTTGGTTTCTTTCACTGGTGAGGGTTACGAACAGTCCTGGTTGTATCCATTATCGTTAAATACTGAAAATAATATCATTCGAGTGTTGCCCGCCGATCTTGATGAAGATTCTGCGCAGGAAATCCTCGTGCTTGGCAATCGTAATATCAACATCATTCTGGATCTCGATGCACCAGCAGAACAAATTGAATTGTTGGAGGACAGTTATTTTCACGCAGCCCAGATTGCTGACATTGATGTCGACGGGACACCTGAATTGATCACGCTGGTTAGCGATAGCAGTTATTACGGCTCTCAACCGCGTTTGGTGGTGTATGACTTGCCCTCAGGCGAGCAGTTGCGAAGCATCAATCTGGTTTCTCCTGCCGAAGAGCTCGTGGTAGGTAATGTTGATGAAGATTCCGCTTTGGAGGTTGTGCTGTCCAATGGGTTGGTTTATGACACAGTAACCTGGGCTAATCAGTGGTACTACGGAGATGGTTTCGGATCCAAACTCGATTTGGGTGATGTGGATAATAATGGAGTCGAGGAGATTATTTCGCTCAGAGATACTTACAGCGCTAGTGTCGTAATTTTTGATGCGGTTGCTAAAAGCCAGCGCATGAGTATCGATGACCTATATGCCTGTAATATTTTAGTGAATAATTTTGACGCCGACGCCCAGGCAGAGATTCTGGTAAGTTCCTGCGGATGGGATGAGTCAACTATTTATGATGTTGCCAGTGGAGCCGCAGTTATCGATCGAACACTGAGTGAAACGGAATACAGCAATGCCTATGGTCTTGCCATAGGTGATTCGAATAACGATGGCATTAATGAAATCCATCAGGCTGGTGGTGGAACATCACTGACTGTGCTGTTCAGTGATGACCAATGGAACAATGGCACATACTGGGATTATTTTTCTGCAGCTGGTTGGCTGAATCGCACTCCTGACGCTGAACAGGAATCGGTGTTTATTGTGCAGCAGCGGGGTGATGCCCAGGGTCAACATTTGCTTTTTGTGCAAGAGAATGGCGCTACGGAAAAGTCTGCTTTACTTAATTCGTGGACCACGAGTGGATTGCAAGGCGTAACCACAGATTATGATCAGAATGGCTACGGGGATGTCTTCTTCATAGGCGCAAATGATTACTACTCTGGGCAGGAGTTTCAGGCATTCCAGGCCAGCAATCTGAGTGAAATCTGGTCATCAGGCTCCACTGAGTACAACAGCGGTTTAAGGGCTCCCACTGCATTCGATATTAATGGCGATGACCTGATGGATGGCATCTATATTGATGATAACAAGCTGATTATGACGGACATCAGTGAAGCAGCAATTATTTCCAGCGATATCGTGAATAATCAAATTAGGGATTACGCTATCGTAGACAGGCCTGATCTTGACACCATTGATGTCATCGTCTCTTCCTGGAACGAGTTGCAAGTGTGGCGGAAGGACGGGGTTTCCTTCAGCCTTGTGATGACAACACCGGTGAACTGTGAGCGCCTTTTGGCACGGGAAGAGCAAGGACAGGTGAAAATATACTGTTACGGTAGTATCGAATATGAAACCGGCCTGTTGGGTTTCAGTTATCAGGATGATGTTTTTGATGAAGCTATAAAATCATGGGAAATTCCAGGTTATCTGATTGATATGGCTTTTTCGGCTGATCCTGCGCAACCCTCTCATTTGTATATCGGTGCACGTAACCCAACCAGTTACTATGACGACCACTTCATTGGCGCGTTCGATCTGGAGTCCGGCGGTTTAATTGGCAAGATGAATATATTGGGCTCATTTTCCTCGCGCAGTATTTTTAACCGGGTAGCGGACGAAGGTGAGTCGCGCCTGATGTTCAACACCGATAAGGCAATGTACCTCGTTCACTAGACGGTGGACTCACACCGACAAGGGTGCTGCCGCGCCCTTGTCCTCCTGTAAAAGCCTGATCGGTCGCTTAGGCGAGAAACCTCCCGAATTGTGCTATCCTTCGCGCCCTTCGTCCCATCGGTCGGTATCCGGCCATCTGCAACGCATATTCAGAGAGTTATATGGCAGTTAAACCCACTTACAAGGTCATTTTCCTTAATCAAGGGCAGGTGTATGAGGTCTTTGCTCGGGCCATATACCAGAGCGAGATGTATGGATTTATCGAAGTTGAGGAGTTTGTCTTTGGCGAGCGCAGTCAGCTGCTGGTTGATCCGGCGGAAGAGCGCTTGAAGAATGAATTTGCAGGCGTGAAACGCTCTTATATTCCCATGCATGCCATTGTGCGCATTGATGAAGTGGAAAAAGAAGGTTCAGCCAAGATCAGCGAATTCAAGGGCAGCGACAAGGTAGCCCAGTTTCCCTACGGCGGTTTTATACCTAATCCTGGCTCGGGAGAGTAGCAACGCGTTTATACATCAACGCCCTGAGAAAGAACCCGGCGGCCCGGTCTTTTTAGATCGGGCCGCTTTTTTTTGCGGTTCGATAAAGGGTATGCTCACCGCATATTGATTGATGGAGTCCTGATTCATGATGGCGGAAGCGTTGGTAACTTATCTGCACTACTTGGGTTTTATGGTGTTGTTTGCGGCGTTGGTTGCCCAGCACCTGCTGTTTGTGACGGAAGCGAACCCTCAGCAAATCAAACGTCTTTTTATTCTGGATGGTATGTATGGTGGCGCCGCTATCCTGGTGTTGCTAACGGGGTTGGGTAAGGTGTTCTGGGTGGGCAAGCCCGCGATCTTTTATGCCCAGAATGGATTGTTTCATGCAAAGGTTACGCTGTTTGTCATTGTGGCCTTGTTGTCCATCTGGCCTACGCTGGTGTTTTTCAAAGCGCGTAGACGCTCGGCTAATCT
This sequence comes from Cellvibrio sp. PSBB006, assembly GCF_002162135.1. Lineage (NCBI taxonomy): Bacteria > Pseudomonadati > Pseudomonadota > Gammaproteobacteria > Cellvibrionales > Cellvibrionaceae > Cellvibrio > Cellvibrio sp. PSBB006. Next base: position 5,010,739 of record NZ_CP021382.1, read on the forward strand.
GCCCCCGGATACCCTGATGCCCCTCCCGGCCAAAATCCGACTGGTGCAACGTATCGAGTTGCTGGCTGTTGTGCTCTTGCCCTTGCTTGCCGTCTTCATGGCGCGCGCCTGATGCCGCAAAACCATCCACGTTATCCCTCAACAACTAACCCGGCTGAACCGCTGGTTCTGGCGATAGACCAGGGCGGCCAGAGCAGTCGGGTAGCCGTGTATCGCACTACCGGGGAGCAGGTCAGTATGTTCTCTGCTCCCTGTGCGACACACACTTATTCGGATGAACAGCAGCATGTTCATGTTGAGCAGGATGGCGAGGAAATTCTCGGCGGCATTCGCACCTGCTTTGAAGGCATGATTGATGAGTTGGGCGAGACGATCCGCAATGTCACGGCTGCCGGTTTTGCGGGGCAGGGGTCATCATTACTTTGCTGGCAACGTGAAACCGGAGCCGCTTTATCGCCAGTATTGAGCTGGCAGGATCGGCGTGCTGAATCCTGGCTGCACAATTTTCCGCTCTCCCAAAATGAAGTGCAGCAGCGAACGGGGATTCGCATTTCTCCCCACTATGGCGCGAGTAAAATTCGCTGGTGCCTTGATCATATCGAGGCCGTCAAATCAGCAGCGAATTCAAACCAGTTGATGATCGGTCCCATAGCCAGTTACCTATTTTCCAATCTGCTGCGCAATGAAACGGCGCAAACGTTTATCGACCCAGGGCATGCGCAACGCACGCTGTTGTGGAATCTGTTTACCCATGAGTGGGATGGTGATTTGTTGGATTGTTTTCGGATCGATCCAGTGATCTTGCCGGTATGTGCCTGGCATAACAGTGTGTTCGGCCACTTGACCATGCGTGGCCATAATATTCCGTTGAACAGTTCTCAGCGCGATCAGGGGGCATCGCTCTTTGCACGCGGTATGCCTGAGGCGGATGCGTGTTATATCAATATCGGTACCGGTGCGTTTATACAACGTGTAACCAGCCAACTTGAGGCCCCGGCGGGATTATTGGTCAGCCCGCTATGGTTACCTGATCCAGCCAGTGCTTCCTCTACACCGCTTTACGCGTGGGAAGCGACGGTTAATGGCGCAGCGGCGGCTATTGATTGGCTGCAGACGGAAATCGATACAGAAATTACCCCCAATCTTATCGACACTGCCCTGGCAACAGCGTTAACAAAATCGAATGCGTATTTTTTAAATGCCGTCGGTGGTTTGAGTGCGCCTTATTGGCGAACCGATCTGAGCTCTCGTTTCAGCGAAGCATTGGCGCCCCTGGAAAAAATTCAAGTCTGGCTGGAAAGTGTGGTGTTTCAGCTGTTGGTTAATTTCCATTTGATGCAATCGCTGGGTCCGGTAAAACGTATTTATATCAGTGGCGGATTGAGTCGGGCTGATGGACTGTGTCAACGACTGGCAGATTTAACGGGCGTGACAGTTCACCGCAGTGATAACACCGATGCCACCTTGCAAGGCGTTGCTTTCACAACGGCAGGTATGCCTGCCCAATGGCAGCCGCAATATAATGATGAGCAATTTGTTGCTACGCACAATCCGTTGCTACAGCAGCGATTTCTGGCGTGGCAAGGTGCGCTGCATGTGTGGTTGGGCAATTCATAGTGTGACCAGCAATCTGCTATATCTAACGGGACATTTTTATGCATTACGACGTGGTGGTGATCGGCGCAGGGATTCAGGGGGCTGGCGTTGCGCAAGCGGCGGCAGCGGCCGGCTATTCTGTGCTGGTGCTTGAGCAACAAGCGATTGCTGCGGGTACTTCCAGTAAATCATCCAAATTAATCCATGGCGGTTTGCGTTATCTGGAGAGCGCCCAATTTGGTTTGGTGCGCGAAAGCTTACGCGAGCGCGCATTGTTATTAAAACTGGCACCTGACCTGGTCAAACTGCAACCCCTACATATTCCGATTTATCAGGATTCCAAGCGTTCGCCTTTAACAATCCGCGCCGGTTTGAGTATGTATTCCGTACTTGCCGGGCTGAGTAATACCGCCCATTTTCGCAGTTTGCCCCAGAGCGAATGGGATACGTTAACGGGATTAAAACAGGACGGATTGCGCGAAGTGTTTCGCTATTACGAAGCACAAACGGATGATGCTGCCTTGACGGCGGCGGTGTTGCGCTCTGCGTTATCGCTCGGTGCCGAGGCATTGATCCCCGCCCGTTTTATCGCTGCCGAAGTGCAGGGTACGCAGGTTCATATTGATTACCACTACCAAGGGCAAGAGCACGCCGTGACCGCGAGTGTGTTGATGAATTGCAGCGGCCCCTGGGCGCTGGATGTGTTGGCCCGCATCTTTCCTGCACACACGTTGCCCGCAGTAGAATTAGTGCAGGGCAGCCATTTGCTGTTGCCGCCTTTGTTGCAACAATATTTTTACCTGGAAGCGCCGCAGGATAAACGCGCGGTATTTGTTTTGCCCTGGAAACAGCAATTGCTTATCGGTACAACAGAAACCATTCATCATGGACCGCCGGAAGGAGCACGTTGCCTCGATAGCGAAAAAGCGTATTTGCTGGCGACGTTAAAACATTATTTTCCCGCGCTGGATCTTTCCGGTGTGCCGGTCTCAGGTTTTGCCGGATTGCGCGTGTTGCCGCGCAGCGAAAAGAGCGCATTTTTTCGGCCGCGCGAAGTGTTGCTGGATGTGGATAATGCGGAGTGCCCGCGCGTGTTGTCGCTGATGGGCGGGAAATTAACCACCTATCGCCCGACGGCGCAAATGGCGCTTGATCGTGTTCGTGCGGCGCTGCCGGAGCGGCAAGCACGCGGTGATACCGCTCAATTGCCGCTATATCCGGAATAAATTGTTGATGGATTAACGGGTAACTTTTACAAACTCGATATCATATTTGCCGTGCACGGGTTGGGCCTGGAAAATTTTGGCATTGGGATAAAATTCCCTGTGCACATCCAATAAATTTTTCTTGTCATCCACCGACATATAAGCACCGAGGTAAATGGTGCTGACCGCCTTGCTCAAAAAAGGTCGATCATCAAACCAATCCATGTCGTTGTTACTTTTGCTGCTCGGTTCTGTCAGTGCGTTATAGAAACAACGCCATTCATGTTCGCCGCTGGCTACCGCAGACTTGCACAATAATTTATCGAGAAAGCCGGTTTGTAAATTCGGTTTTTCATTATAAATCGCGGCGTTTAACTGTTCCTTGAGGGTGGTAATTTCGGGGCGGATCTGCCGATACTCTATCGGGCGCAACGCATCTGCCGCATCGGGGTTAACTCCCAGCTCATACACGTGGAAACGGATCACGGCGCCGCGATGGTTGTCCGCATGCCGCTGCCAGCAGGGCAGGTTATCCGGCTTATCGCTGAAGCAGCAGATGCGCAGGTGGCGAGTAAAGTGTCGCCAGTCGGCCATCAGGGTATCAATGTCGGCCTGCCGTTGATCAACCATCTTTGACAGCAACTCCATCAATGCAGCCGAGGCTTCGGCTTCGGCCGGCGTTTCAAACCGCCCGTCATCCCGCCAGCGGCGAATGCCATTTATCAGCAACGAATTGCCGTGAGGCGCACTGGGGGAAAAAATCATGGCGATGGTGGTACGGATCACTTCATTCAGCATGGAGTGTGGATCAAAACTCAACCCGGTACGGTGGTCCAGCTCGAAGGGATCGCCAAACAAATGCGGCGAACTCCAGCGCAGAGTATGGGAAGTTAACATCCTGGTTGCCGTCTCGGCTGTACAGAATTTGGACAAGGTTTCCGGGTATTCGAACACGTTGGGTCCTATGGGTGGCAATTTATTTTAATAATTAATTCGCTTATCTCGGCTACCGATGACAAAACATGTCCTCACAAATAGAACCGTTGTCGATAAGCCGCTACTGGCACACAAGAGCTGGTTTGATTACAGCAGTAAAGTCCACAATCTTCAAACCCGCGGGATAAACAATTTCCCGATGGTGGTAGTGCCGTTAGAGCAGTGCCGTTAGAATAGCCGCATTTAGCGCATTGTCACCAGGCTGCTTTGTAACTACCCCATCCACTGTCTTAACCGCCTTTGTGCGGATCACTGCTGAGGACCATTCGTGAACTTTACCGGCGCCCATATTCTCTCCATTGAACAATTTGAACGTGCTGATATCCAGCGTGTCTTCGACGTGGCGGATGCCATGGAGCCCTACGCCCTGCGTCGACGAATGACGCGGGTACTTGAAGGCGCCATCCTGGGTAACATGTTCTTTGAAGCCAGTACCCGAACGCGTATCAGTTTTGGTTGTGCATTCAATTTGTTGGGCGGCGAGGTGCGCGAAACCACCGGTTTTGAAAGCTCTTCGATCACCAAGGGCGAATCCCTCTATGACACCGCCCGGGTTTTATCGGGCTACAGCGACGTCATCTGTATGCGCCATCCCCAGTCGGGTTCGGTGGCCGAGTTTGCCCAGGCCAGTCGTGTGCCGGTCATCAATGGGGGTGACGGTGCTAACGAACATCCCACCCAGGCATTACTGGATCTCTATACCATTCGCAAAGAGTTACGTTCCAGAGGGCGCGGGCTGGACGGCTTGCGGATTGCGATGATCGGCGACTTAAAGCATGGCCGTACCGTTCATTCGCTGTGCAAGCTCTTGTGTCTGTTCGATAAGGTGCAGGTCACTCTGGTGTCGCCCCGTGAATTGGCGATGCCGGAATATCTGGTTGAAGAGTTGCGCAAAGTCGGGCACAGCGTAGTGGTGACTGACGACCTGCCGCACAGTATCTCCAAGGTGGACATTGCCTACTCGACCCGAATTCAGGAAGAGCGCTTTTCCAGTAAGGAAGAGGCCGATCTCTACCGCGGGCGCTTTCGCCTCAACCAATCTATTTACACTCAGTACTGCGAACCCAACACCGTCATCATGCATCCCTTGCCACGCGATTCCCGGGCGGATGCCAATGAGCTGGACAACGACCTGAACCAGAACCCCAATCTGGCGATTTTTCGTCAGGCGGATAACGGCGTGCTGGTGCGCATGGCGCTGTTTGCGCTGGTGTTGGATGTGGTGGATCAGGTGGATAAGAGCGCGCGCGATGTGGGCTGGTATAACGCCCTGCGGACGAATGAGGGTTGATGTTTGAGACGTGAGCCACGGCGAGTCATGTCGCCGTGGTTTGGTGATCAGGACAACAATTGCTGGATTTTATTGAGCAGGTTTTTTTCCGCCAGGGGTTTGCGCAGGTATTCACGGATGCCGATAAACCGGTCGGGGATGGGACCATCCGGTGCGTCTTCATCCAGCATCAACACCACGGGTATGATGGCTGTTTTGTCGCTGCGAGTGAGGTGACGGCAGAAACGGTGATCATCCTCCGCCGCTGTACCCGCATCAATCAGGATGACGTCGGGCCGCACGTCGAACGCAATCTCCAACCCTTCATCCAGGGCTTCCGCCGTCAGAATGTTGCAATGCTGTTGCAGGATACTGGTTACGCGTCGCAGGTCATCCGCTTCACTGTCGACGATCAACACCGTCTTGTGAATCACCACTTCATCCACCAGCGCGCGGTTGCGCCCGCTGCGTTTGGCTTTATAAAGTGCCCGGTCGGCGCATTTGATCAGCTCTTCCAGATTGTGTCCCGCCGTGCGCGGGCAGGTTGCGCCGCCGATACTGACGGTTGCCACCGCGCTGGTTGGCGACACTTCGTGAAGCAGACCCAATGCCTCGACCGCTTTATTGATCGATCCGGCCACGCGAAATGCGCCCACGCTGTCGGTCTCGGGCAGCAGCACGATAAATTCTTCACCGCCGTAGCGGCCCAGTAAATCCAGCGGACGTCGCAGGCAGCTTTTAATGGCCTGGGTGATCTTCTTCAGGCAGGCATCACCGGCCGGGTGGCCGTAGTGATCGTTGAATAGCTTGAAATGGTCCACGTCAATCATCAACGCGCTTACAGGCTGTTGCTGGCGGGTGGCGACCAACCATTGTTGTTCCGCCTGCTCGGTAAAGGTACGGCGATTGTAAATCTGGGTCAGACTGTCCAGCTGGCTGAGCGCTTCGAGTTCGGCATTGAGGCGGTTTAACTGGTCGCGCATCTCGGCGATCCGCTCCATGGCACGGATCTTGGCTTTGATGATCATGTAGCTGACGGGCTTGATCAGGTAATCATCGCCGCCGGCCTCGATACCTTCCCGGTAACTCTCATCTTCATTACGACCGGTGACAAAGATGATGGGAATCCAGTGGCCGCCAAGCCATTCACGGATCAGGCGGGTGGTTTCAAAGCCGTTAAGGCCGGGCATTTCGACGTCCATGATGATCATGTCCACCGGCGTGTCTTCCAGCAGTTGCAAAGCTTCTTCACCGCTGCGGGCAATCAGCGGCGTGTGACCCGCATCAGTGATGTAGTGACTCATGGCATGGCGCAGGGTGGCGCTGTCTTCGACCAACAGGATCTTCATGAATATCGACTTTTACCCCAATAGATATACCGGAGTGCAATGACAACTCCAGCTTTTATGTGCACTAAGTCTAGTCGCTTTTTATTGCCGTATCGCATTAATCGATGGGCTTTATCTTAGGTGGCGGCGGGCGCCGCGTCGATGATCCGGGTCTGTATAAGGCCGGTTTATAGCCATAGCGTAGGCTGGATCACACCCACAATGGCGACTTATTCAGCCGGTCGGTGGTCGACATAGAACCAACGACCCATAACCTGATGAAACAGCGACACTTCATGATGTTGTTGGAAGTTACCATCATGCCGATAAAGCGCGACAAAACTGACCAACCCTTCGCTGTCATTCTCCTGTCCGGCTTCTGTTGAGATGATTTGCAGTCCTAACCATTCGCAGCTGGCGGCCCAGGCGCGAATCTGATCGGGGCTGCTGCGTTGTCGTTGTTCCGAACTCCAGGTTTGCCACAGGTAGTCAATTTGCAAAAACACATGGGCAGTATAACGGGAGCGCATGAGTTGTTCGGCGGTCCGAGGTGGATGTTCGCCGCTCAGCCTCGGAAGGCAACAGTTACGCAGTGGTGATCCCCTGCCACAGGGACAGTCCTGCTCATGTGCAGCAAGGGGGATCGGGTCATTCGCCTGTGGCATTTTCCACCTCTTTTCGGTATGTTGTGCGGCTATTTTTGTCCAAGAATCTTTTCGAAACCACAAATTTCTGGTTAAACGCCACGGATTTTTTGGCACTGAAAAACTTCCATGTCTGTTATTTAAGTGATTGCCCTTCATGACCACAGAATTCGATGATATCCGCCCCTACCACGATGACGAAGTCCGCCCGACGCTGGATCGTATCCTCGCTGATCCCGAGTTGATTGATGCGGTGGCGCGCCTTAAATTTCCACGCCTGAATTCCTGGGCTGGTGGTTTGCTGCGTCCCCTGGTAAAGCGTGCGCTGGTCAAACAGCTGGCCGGTGTAAATTCGGTGCGCGGCTTTCAGGACGTGGTAGAGAAGTATATGGCGCGCATGATCCGGAATACTACATCGGCATTAACGGTGTCCGGTCTGGAACACCTGGACCCACAACAGGCCTATCTGTTTATCAGTAATCATCGCGATATCGCCATGGACCCGGCGTTTGTGAATTGGTCGCTGTACCACTCCGACTGTAACACCTTGCGCATTGCCATTGGTGACAACCTGCTGACCAAACCTTATGTGTCAGATCTGATGCGCTTGAACAAAAGTTTTATTGTCAACCGCTCAGCCAAAGCGCCCCGTGAGAAATTAAAAGCAGCAAAACATTTGTCGGCGTATATCTATCATTCTATCGTCAACGAGAACAGCAATATCTGGATTGCGCAGCGTGAAGGGCGCGCTAAAGACGGACACGATAAAACCAATTCTGCGGTCATTGGTATGTTGACGATCAACCGCCCCAAGACCCAGGAATTCAGCGATTACGTTAAAGCCCTGCACATTGTGCCTGTGTCTATTTCTTATGAATTCGATCCCTGCGACGCGGCCAAAGCGCGTGAGCTGTATCATCAGCGCACCAGTGGCAGTTATCAAAAAGAACAGCACGAAGATGTGAAAAGCATTGCCATGGGCATTGCCGGCCAGAAAGGCCACGTGCATATAGCCTTCGGTGAGGTACTGAAGGAGGATTATATGGATGCTGACGAAGTTGTCGCGGAAATTGATCGCCAGGTGCTCAGCAATTATGTATTGCACAGCAGTAACTGCTTCGCCTATCAAATGCTCCATGGCACAGTGCCGAAGGTAAATTACTCTGATAAAAATGTTCCGTTCGTGCCGGAAAAGCTCGGGGAACAGCGCCAGCAATTCGAGTTGCGTATGCAGGCTATTCCGACGGAATATCGCGAACTCGTGTTGGCCATGTACGCTAATCCCGTGCTGAGCAAACTGCAGGATTAATTTTTTCGAACGCCCCCCGTGGTGGCGATTGCACTTTTTCTTTTTTGGCCCGACGCATGTTAACCGACCAGCTCAAGCAACAGATTCAGCGCGCTTACAGCCAGTTTCTGGAAAGCAAGGGTATGAAATCGCGTTATGGCCAGAAATTGATGATCGCCGAAATTGCCCGCACGCTCGGCGCCATTGCATTGGATGATGAAAATCGCCGTACCACATCGGGGCATATTTGCGTTGTGGAAGCGGGAACCGGTACCGGAAAAACCGTTGCGTATCTCTTGCCTGCCATTGCCATCGCTAAAGCGATGGGAAAAAAATTGGTCGTATCCACCGCAACCGTCGCCTTGCAGGAACAAATTGTTAACAAGGACCTGCCTGAACTACTGCGCCACAGCGGCTTATCATTTAATTTTGCGCTGGCCAAAGGGCGCGGCCGTTATTTGTGTTTGAGCAAGTTGGATAACCTGCTCAATGAATACGAAAGCGGTATGAATCCCACGCGCGCTTTGTATGAAGATGAATTACCCAGCATTAATGCGCAGGCAATTAAACTCTACCAAACGATGATGGACGCCTTGGCGGGCAATCGCTGGAATGGCGAGCGCGACACCTGGCCCCAAGCCCTCGAACAAAACGAATGGCAGATTATTACCACCGATCACCGGCAATGCACCGGGCGCCGTTGTTCCAATGTATCGTCCTGCAGTTTTTTTCGTGCGCGGGATTCTCTGCACAGCGTGGATTGCATTGTCACCAATCACGATCTGGTACTTGCTGATTTAGCCTTGGGTGGCGGTGCCATCCTGCCCGACCCGGCGGACAGTATTTATGTGTTCGATGAAGGTCATCATTTACCCCAAAAAGCCTTGTCACATTTCTCCCATCACAGCCGCGTGTCGTCCACCAGCAAATGGCTGGATCAATGCAACAAAACTCTTGGAACCATGTTGGGTAATATCAGCGGTGCAGGCAATGTGGATCGCTACGCGGAGCAATTGCCCGCTGCATTGATGGATTGCAAACAGGAACTGGATCGTATCTATCCGCAACTGGAAGTGCTCGCACAAAGCATCGCCTTTGATGATCGACAGTCGCACTACCGTTTTCCCAATGGCGTTATTCCCCAGGATTTGTTGATCCCCGCCGTGGAATTACAACGCAGCTTTAGCCGGCTGGCGGAACTCTTGGCCAAGATGACCGAAGAACTCAGTGAAGCGATGGAAGATCCGCACTGCCCTGTGCCGAAGATCGACCTGGAAAATCATTTTCCTGTGGTGGGCACCTGGCAAGCCCGCGCGGAAGCCAACCGCGAACTTTGGGCCAGTTACGCTGCGCCGGACAATGCCAACAGTGTTCCCAAAGCGCGTTGGCTGACACCGGTGGATCACACCGGGTCCATGGATATCGAAGTCTGTTCCAGCCCTATCCTGGCGGCGCGGACACTGGAGTACAGTCTGTGGGAAAAATGCTGCGGTGCAGTGGTCACCTCGGCCACGATGACCGCACTGGGTCGCTTTGATCGCTACCGTATGCGTGCAGGAACACCACCGGATGCCAATTATCAAGTGGTGCCGAGTCCCTTTGATTTTTCCAGTGCCACCTTGGAAATTCCTGCATGCGCGGTGGATGCGAGCAACGCCGATGCACATACCTTATCCCTGATTGAACATTTACCCGAATTACTCGACAAAGATGAAGCGACACTGGTGTTATTTGCATCGCGTCGTCAGATGCTGGATGTTTACGAAGCGTTACCGGAAAGCTGGCGTACACGTATATTGCTACAGGGCGATAGTTCCAAACAGGAAATGTTGACGCAGCATCGCAAACGAATTGATGCGGGCGAGGGCAGTGTCTTGTTTGGTCTTGCCAGTTTTTCCGAAGGCGTGGATTTACCCGGTGATTATTGTCGTCATGTCGTCATCGCCAAATTGCCCTTCGCGGTGCCCGATGATCCGATTGAAGCCTCGTTATCGGAATGGGTAGAAGCGCGCGGCGGCAATCCCTTTATGGAGATCACCGTGCCGGATGCCTCTTTAAAATTGGTGCAGGCCTGCGGCCGTTTACTGCGGACAGAAACCGATACCGGAAAGATCACTCTGCTGGATCGCCGTATTGTCACCAAGCGTTACGGCAAAGCCATATTGAATTCACTGCCGCCGTTTACGCAAGTAGTGCATCGCTAATTCGCGGTTTACCTACAGTTCCGGCTTTACCCGCAAACAGGAACCAACATGAGTCAACATATTGCCCTGGCTGAAATTCTTATTGATCTCGAAAAAGAGTTGCGCGAACTGCGCCTGTGGGAAGCTGAATCACCCTCTGCGGAAGCCTTGGCAAGCGTGCAGCCTTTTGCGGTTGATACATTGAGTTTTTCTCAATGGCTACAGTTTATTTTTATCCCGCGTTTATACGATTTGATTGAAGCGCGTGACGCCTTGCCGGTCAATTGCGGTGTTGCACCCATGGCAGAAGAATATTTCCAACCCCTGGGATTAAACACCGCCAACCTGATTAATCACCTGCGCCGCATTGATGTGCTCTTGACTCGCTAGTAGGTTATTGCGCTTGCGCCCGCCAACCGGTTTCCAGGCTGCTCCACATTTCCTCAAACTGCATTTGTTCATATTCACTGAGCACGTTGTACTGTTCATCGGTCAAGATTGAACGAGCTTCGCGTAAATAATTTTCCTTGTACTGATTCAATGCATCCTGCATTTTTTTCTCTGCATTGGCGCGCTCTTCCGGCGACGCATTGTTGAGGTAAGCAGTCGCTTCCTGTAACTGGGTATTGAAATTTTTCTTGTGTTCCAGTTTGGTTATCAACAGCGCGCGCTGGTTATCGTTGCTCAGGCTGTTTCGGCCGCCGAGCTGCTCATAGAAGCTATTCATCTGGTGCTGCTCATAACTCGAATCTTTGAGCAATTCATACTCTTGGGCTTCTTCCGGGCCGAGCAGGTCAGCGATGCGCCCATCGATTTCCGCTAACAGTTCCTGTTGTTGCCGAATACTGTCTTCGATTTCTTTCTGGCTGGAGTGGTAACCAACGGTGCTGGTGCCCAACACGCGCTCCCGATCCACTAACAATTGACGCAGTTTTTCTTCATCTTCGTGAGGCAATGAAAGGCCGGGAAATATAATGGAATATTTTTGATCCACTGCCCGCGTAAGGCTTGAATCGCGTATTTCAGCAAAGGATTGCAGGCTGGTGCTGCCATCCACCACTTTTTGCGGTAAACCCTGGCCAGGCTGCTTGGTTGTGGGAGAGGTGTTGCTGTTGTGGTTAAAAACCAGAAACTGTTCGAGATTCTCGATTTGCCGCAAATAGTCTAGCTTTTGTTCTTCTAACTGTTGTGAATGCAATTGCTCCTTGTGCAACAACTCGTCTTTCAGGGTGGTGTGATCCAGATATAAATCGACATAGCGCAGGCCCAGAATAGCCAGCGCCAGAGCCAGTACACCAATTATTATTTTCATGGCTGCGTACTCTCGGGTTGGTTGATTTTTTCACGGAGCCAGGAATTATTATTTGGCTGACTCCGGTTAACGCGCTCTCTTTTTATCGTTTCGGGCATGCGCTTGCATGCCCTCACGGTTACATCTTTTCCATGACGTCAATACCCAGCAAACCCAAACCTCTCTCAATAGTTTGGGCAACCAGGTGACACAAACGCAGACGACTGTTGCGCACATCGGCTTCTACGCCTTCTTTTAAAATCGGACAGGCTTCGTAGAAACTCATGTACAAACTGGCGATGTCATACAGGTATGTGCACAGCAGGTGTGGCAATGCTTCTTTTGCGACCTGATCCAATACTTCGCTGAATTGCAGCAGTTTTATGCCCAACATCTTTTCCTGGTCCGTGCCGACAATAATCTCGCCGGTCAGAGCCGTCGGCGCAATCTCTGCCTTGCGGAAGATACTTTGCACGCGGGTATAAGCATATTGCAAGTATGGCGCAGTGTTGCCGTCAAAACTGAGCATGGCGTCCCAGTTAAAAATATAGTCGTTGGTGCGCGTCTTACTCAGGTCTGCATATTTCACCGCGCCGATACCGACTTTCCGTGAAATCTCTGCCACCTCAAGGTCACTCAGTGTCGGATTCTTTTCTTTCACCAGTGCAGCGGCGCGCTCGACTGCCTCAGTCAACAGCTCGGCTAATTTAACGGTACCACCGGTGCGGGTTTTAAACGGCTTACCATCGGAACCCATCATGGTACCGAAGGCCAAGTGTTCGAGGCTTACGTCATCGCTGACAAAACCTGCCTTGCGCGCGATGGTAAATACCTGTTGCATATGGAGCGACTGACGCGCATCGATAAAATACATAATGCGCTTGGCATGCAAGGTATTGGCGCGATAGCGCAGTGCAGCGAGGTCGGTGGTGGCATACAGAAAACCACCACCCTGTTTTTGAATAATGACCGGGGACGGATTTCCATCCTTGTCAGCCAGCTCCGGCAAGAAAACAACTTGCGCTCCATCGCTTTCCACCGCCAGACCTTGCTCCTGCAAAGCCTTTACCAGCGGCGCAAGATCAGCGTTATAAAAACTTTCGCCGCGTACATCGGCATCGGTGAGGGTAACATTCAGTTGTTGATAAATTTCTGTGCTGTGATGCAATGAAACCGCTTTAAACTGCTGCCAGAGTTTGAGAATGTCGGCATCGCCGGATTGCAAGCGCACCACATAATCACGGGCTTTATTGGCGAAACCTTCATCTTCATCGAAGTGCTTCTTGGCCTGTTGATAAAAAACTTCAAGGTCTTTCAGTGCCATACCGGCTTCACGGTCACTGCCTAATTGTTCTTCCAGTTCGGCAATCAACATGCCGAATTGCGTGCCCCAATCACCGACGTGATTTTGGCGAATCACCTTATGCCTCTGAAACGCCAGCAGTCGCGCAAGTGCATCGCCAATGATGGTCGAACGCAAATGGCCTACGTGCATTTCTTTGGCGAGATTTGGGCCGGAATAATCGATAACCACAGTCTGGGGCGTTTCAACAGGTGCTATCTTCAGGCGCGGATCGGCTTCCGCCAATGCCAGTTGCTGTGCCAGCCATTCCGGCTTGAGATCAATGTTGATAAAACCTGGACCAGCGACCTCCACCTTGGCAGCGATATCATCCAGCTGCAGCTCAGCCACGATGCGGGCGGCCAGTTCGCGCGGGTTGGTACCCATCATCTTGGCGGCGCCCATGGCACCATTGGCCTGATAGTCGCCGAAACCGGCCTTTTTGCCGGGGGCAATCACGGCAGGGAGTTCAGCGGGAATGCCACAGGCAAGCATGGCCTGGTGGACTTTATGGTTCAATAATTCGCGGATATTCATAGCATCCCGGATGTCAGCAAAAGAAACAGGGCGGAATTGTACCTGCGGCGCTTGGAGGGTGTCATCTATCTGTTTTGTGGTTGTATCGCAGAACACCGCCACGCAGCTGACTATACTCTTATCTCTTCATCATCATGTTCAGGGAGTTTTTATGACCAGTATTACCAGTGACTGCCCTCAGTTAGAGGTTAATCTGCACGAGCGGGTGCTGACGGTGCGATTTAATCGGCCGGAGCGAAAAAATGCGTTGTCGCTGGCCATGTACGCCGCAGCTGCCGATGCCCTGCAAAAAGCGGATGTCAGCAGTGAGGTGCGGGTGATTGTCATTACCGGAGCAGGCGAGTGTTTCACCAGTGGCAACGATCTGGTGGATTTTATGAATGAGCCTGAGATTCATGAGAACCATTCGGTAGTGCGTTTTATGCGTGCCCTACAGCATACCGCCAAGCCGGTGATTGCATCAGTGCGCGGCCCGGCGATCGGTATTGGTACTACTCTGCTGTTGCATTGCGACCTGGTATTCGCCTCTGATAATGCGCGTTTACAGTTGCCCTTTGTTAATCTGGGGCTGTGTCCCGAATACGCCGCCAGTTATTTATTACCGTTGATGTTAGGTCATGCAAAAGCCAGTGAATTGTTATTGCTCGGTGAACCTTTCAGCGCCGCGCAGGCGTTGCAATGGAATATGATCACCGGCGTGGTAGACGATGCTGAGCTGGATGAATTTGTCCTTGCCAAGGCGCAACGACTTGCACAAAAACCACCCGCCGCTGTACGTCGTACCAAGGCTCTGCTCAAGCAAGCACAGTTGCCCGCCGTTGATGCGGCCATCGCTGCTGAATTTGTTGGTTTTGCGGAAGGCTTAGGCTCAGATGAATGCAAGGAAGCCGTGATGGCTTTTTTTGAAAAACGAACGCCGGATTTTTCGCGTTTTGAATAGCCATTTAATATCAAAACCGAATTTGATGCTTATGTTGGATGGCAAACAGATAAGCCTTAAATAACGAAGAATTTGTGTCATGGTTCAAATAAGGATTCAAAAGCGTTAGAGCAAAACAAGCTGAATAAGCCTGCGTAAACACTGTCTTATTATCAGGAATAACTGATTCTGTAGAAGGGTGGTGTTTATGAAAATTCTTAAAGCAGCCTTGTTGAGTGTAGTGTTATTGACTGGCGCCGTCGTGGTATATGGTTGGACGACGGACTGCGAAAATACAGCAGGCATATATGTCAGTTGCACACATGAATAATCTTTTTAATCCTGTTTGATCATGGCGAAATCTGAAAAAGGAAAAGTCATGAATGTAACATTTGATTATGCAGGAAAAGTGGTAGTGATTATTGGCGGCACCAGCGGCATTAACCGTGGTATTGCCGAAGCTTTTGCGCGTGCAGGCGCAAAGGTCGCTGTGGCCAGTCGTACCCAGGAAAAAGTGGACGATACTGTTGCCGCATTAAAAAAACTTGGCGCGGCAGATGCGATGGGCTTCACGGCAGATGTGCGCGAAGCAGCCGCCATTAACGACGGGGTTGCGTCAATCCATAAAGCCTGGGGAGATTTTTCTGTGGTAATTTCCGGTGCTGCCGGAAATTTTCCTGCCTTGGCCACAGGTATGTCTGCCAATGGTTTTCGTTCAGTAATTGAGATTGATTTGCTGGGCACCTTTCATGTCATGCAAGCCGTTTACCCTTACCTGCAAAAACCCGGCGCAGCCATCATCAATATTTCAGCTCCACAAGCCATTATCCCCATGCCCGCACAATCCCACGTCTGCGCCGCCAAAGCCGGCGTCGACATGATTACGCGTACCCTCGCACTTGAATGGGGTGGCGAAGGTATTCGCATCAACTCCGTCATTCCTGGCCCTATCGACGGTACCGAAGGCATGAAACGCCTCGCTCCTACGGAAGCTGTACGTCACGCTGTAGTGAACTCAGTTCCCTTAAAACGCATGGGTACGCCGCAAGATATTGCTAACGCCTGTTTATTTCTTGTATCGGACATGGCGAGCTACATTACGGGCGCTATCGTGCCGGTGGACGGCGGTTGGGTACAAGGCGGGGTAGCGATGGTGGGTGCGGGTTTGGGAGAAATGATGAAGAAGAGCTCGCCGAGGTCGTGAGTGGTGCTTCGTAGTTCGTTTGTCATTAGGACTTTTGTTTCGAAAACGCATGAATACATCCCTGTAGCTCCTTCAAGTCGTCCCTGACTTGAAGGTTTCGAAACAAAAGTCCTAACGCCAAACTTGCATTGTGCAAACGTCACCCTCGAAAAAAGATAACTATTGATTAAACAAAAACTCCATCAATGCTTTCTGCGCATGCAAACGATTTTCCGCTTCTTCCCACACAATAGCATTCACATCATCCATCAACTCCGCGCTGACTTCCTTACCGCGATACGCCGGTAAGCAATGCATAAATAATGCATCAGCATTAGCGTGGTTCATCAATTCGCGATTAACTTGGTAGCCAGAGAAAATCAATTCACGCTCTTTCTTTTGTTCTTCCTGACCCATAGACGCCCAAGTATCTGTCACCACCAGGTCGGCACCGGCAACGGCTTCTTGCGGCGTAGCGCAAAGCTTGACGCGGTCGGCGTGGGCCTCTACCAGATCACTACGCGGCGTAAACCCTTTCGGGCAGGCGATGCGCAATTCAAAATCACACAGCGCAGCAGCCTGGATGTAGGTTTTGCACATGTTATTGCCGTCGCCCACCCAGGCAACCACCTTGCCGTTCATTGAGCCACGTTGTTCAACGAATGTCTGGATGTCGGCCAACAATTGGCAGGGGTGAAAATCGTCAGTCAAACCGTTGATGACTGGCACACGGGAGTAGTCGGCGAAGCGTTGCACGGTGTTGTGAGCAAAAGTGCGGATCATCACCATATCCACCATGCTGGAGATGCAGCGCGCTGCGTCCTCAATGGGTTCGCCGCGGCCGAGTTGTGAATCTTTGGTCGATAAAAAAATCGCCTGGCCGCCCATCTGTGCCATACCGGATTCAAAGGAAACGCGGGTGCGGGTGGATGACTTTTCGAAGATCATGCCCAGCACTTTGTTTTTGAATAGCTCGGGCGATTGACCTTTGCGTTGCAGGGATTTGAGTTCTATCGCGCGCTGGATGATGTGGTTGAGCTCATCGCGCGAAATATCGTTGAGAGTTAAAAAATGTCTCGGTGCCTTTGAGGGAACCATAATTGCCTACTCTTCTACGGAGCGCGAAAGAAAAAACCTGCTCGCGCTCTTTCATTACAGTGCGGGATGAAGAACTCCCGCACCTGGTTAAAACTCCGTCACCAGTTCGACCACTTTCGTGACCAGCTCCTCCGCTTCTGCATCAGTCAGGATAAACGTCGGCAGTAAACGAATGGTATTGACGGAAGTTACGTTAATTAGAAGCCCTTTTGCGCGGCCTTTTTCGACCAGCTCAGGGCAGGGTGCATTTAATTCGATACCGATCATCAGGCCCTTGCCGCGAATCTCGACGACTTTGGCATGGCCAGCCAGGGCTGTTTTAAAGTCGGCCAATAATTTTTCGCCCAGGTGTTTGGCCCGTGCAACCAGATTTTCCGCTTTCAGGGTTTCGATCACGGCGATACCGGCGCTGCACGCCAACGGATTGCCGCCAAAGGTCGTACCATGATTGCCCGGTTGCAATACATCGGCCGCTTTACCGGTTGCGAGGCAGGCGCCGATCGGCATGCCGTTACCCAGCCCTTTGGCTGTGGTGACCACATCCGGCAATATGCCGTTGTGCTGAAAGGCGAAATAAGTCCCGGTGCGCCCATTGCCCGTCTGGATTTCGTCCAGCATCAACAACCAATCGTGGGCGTTACAGATTGCGCGCAGTTGATTCAGGTAGTCTGCTGCCGGTACCCGCACACCGCCTTCGCCTTGCACCGGTTCAACCAGTATGGCAACGATATTGGCGTGTTCATCGGTAGCGGCCTTGACGGCGGCGACGTCGTTGTAGGGAACGCGGATAAAGCCTTCCACCAGGGGTTCAAAACCGATCTGGACCTTGCTGTTGCCGGTGGCGCTCAGAGTGGCCAGCGTCCGGCCATGGAAGCTGTTGGCCATGACAATGATGGCAGGGTTTTTCACGCCCTTGTCATTGCCATACTTACGCGCAATCTTGATGGCCGCTTCATTGGCTTCAGCGCCGGAATTGGAGAAAAACGCTTTCTGCATGCCGGATTGCTCGATCAGCAAATCCGCCAGCCGCTGTTGTTGGGGAATGTTGTACAGGTTGGAGACGTGCAGCAGGGTAGCCGCCTGCTGGCTAATGGCAGCTGTGACCGCCGGATGGGCGTGACCCAGGCCACACACGGCAATACCGCTGATGGCATCCAGATAGGATTTGCCTTGATCATCCCACACTCGGCTACCCACGCCCTTGGTCAGGGTCAGGGTTCTGGTGCCGTATGTGTTCATCAGCGTTGCCATCACAGTCTCCACGCAAAAGTACCAAAAACAAAACCGCCAAAAGCCCGTTACAAGAGCGGGCTTTTGTCAGGCGAAATGGGATATAAACCAGAGAGTCTAAAACAAAACAGGCAGCATCTGGGCTGCCTGCGGGAAAGACTAAGGCGGCAATAGTATAAGCAAATGGCCGGATTGGCAAATCGCCGGTCAGGAATTCAGGTCGGATTTTTGCGCAATAATCGAGGGGTGACATTTCGCGGATTGGCTTTTAGACTTGCCTGCTCGCGGGGCAAGGGATCTTGTGCCGTTTGATCATTCACAATCTGTCAAGGAAGGATAACCATGTCACCCTTATTTCCCATCCCCTTATTCTGTTGTCGTATCTTCTATAGCGGTCTGCTACTTGCGCTGTTCGTCTCATCGGCATTGGCTGATGCTCCAGCCTTACTCCTCGCCAAGGTTTACAGCGATCAGACCGACCTGAATAATTATTGGGTCAGCGAAAAGTTGGATGGTGTTCGCGCCTACTGGGATGGACAGCAGCTCATCTCCCGTCAAGGCAATCGATTTGCGGCGCCAGCCTGGTTCACTGCCGGTTTTCCGGATGAGCCGCTGGACGGCGAGTTATGGATGGGGCGCGGTACATTTGACGTGCTGTCAGGCACCGTGCGCCAGCAAACGCCGGATGATGACCAATGGCGCAAGGTCCATTACATGGTGTTTGATATGCCAATACCGGACCTGACGTTCGATGAGCGCCTTGCCCGGTTGACGCAGTTGATTGCCGCGCAGGGCCTTCCTCATTTGCAACTGGTTGAACAATATAAAGTCACTGATCGGGCGACCTTGATGCAGGATCTGGAGCGAGTCGTTGCACAGGGCGGTGAAGGGCTGATGTTGCATCGCGGTGCGTCTTTATACCGCGCCGCCCGTTCGGATGATTTGTTAAAACTCAAGACATACGAAGACGCTGAGGCCGTGGTGATTGCCCATCTGCCCGGCAAAGGAAAATACGAGGGCATGATGGGTTCCTTGTTGGTGGAGATGCCGAACCGTCGTCGCTTTAAAATCGGCACCGGCTTCAGCGATGCACAACGCGCCGATCCGCCACCCATCGGCAGCACAATTACTTATAAGTATTTCGGTAAAACCAACAGCGAGTTACCGCGCTTTGCCAGTTTCCTGCGCGTGCGCGATGAACTCTGATGGTATGAAACTCTCGCTTAATATTTTATGGCGCTTCAAATTTCATGGGCTTTGTTATATGCCAGGTCATTCTTTTTATAAAACACATTACCCGGCGGCTGGATAAAAAAGCCTTGAAAGAGCGTTACACCCAGCTGCCATAACGCAGCCAGATGGCGGGCGTCTTCAACGTGTGTGGCGATGACCCGGCTTTCTTGCGTTCGCGCGGCTGCAATCAGTTGCGCGATGCGTTCCTCATGTTTTGCCAGTTCCCCGGTCAATCCGGTAGAGAGGCGAATGTAGTTAAACACGAGGTCGTCGAGAAGATGCAGTGCCTCGGGTGACTCACCGGCGCGGGCCAGACAAACACCGCATTGTGCATCCTGCAAGGCTTTCACCAAGGTGCGAGCTGCGGAGGCTTCGGCGATAACCCAGGACTCTTCCAAAATAAACACGATACGTCGATTGCCGCGCAAGCGCGTGTTGCGCATCAGATTGGTCGCGAAGGAGAAAAATAATTTCTGTTGCAGTGTGTGAGCCGAAAGATGCAAAAACAGAGTGGCGCTTTCCCGCGTGCTGCTGTCGGCCATCATGGCGTTAACGGCGCTTTGTAAAATCCAGCGATCCAGCTCCACCAGTAATTTGGGGTTTTCAATACGGTGTAAAAAATTTGCTGCCGAGATGAGTTCACCATCCTCCCGTCGCCAACGCACTAACACGTCATAATGATTGATGTCATTGTTTTCGAGATTCACCACGGGTTGATAGGAGAGCGCCAATTTATCCAAAGGCAAGGTGTCAGTAATGTCAATCTGCGGTTCGCTGATGGTGCTGGCTCCTGTAGCCGGTTGTTCTGTGTTGTCAGCCAGTGCGGCGAGATGACTTGCTACGCCTTTATCACCGGACTGCTGCGCGGATTCGTGGGCCTTCTCCGCCTGGAAAATGACATCGTTGACATTGAGATTTGTGGAATTTAAATAGGCAACTCCAATGCAAATGTGCAACTCGCGATCTTCGCCTTGAACGGTGTAGGGTTCCGCGGTGAGACGCTCAATAATATGCCGGGCTCGTTGTTGGTGGTGTTCGGTTGTGCGTGCCGATACCAACACGCAGGCAGTCAGATTGGCAATGGCTGCCCATTGCTCCTGGCTGCCGATCACGTTGGCCAGGCGTTCACAAAAAGCGTCGTGTAATTCGGCCATGCCGGAATAGCCATAGGTTTTATCCAACTTTTCCAATTGATCAACGCTGATGTAATAAACCGCCGCAGATTGCGTTGAGGTTTGCGCGCGTTGTAATTCGTTTTCAATGGCCGCAAACAGGAAGTGACGGGTAACCTGATGATTGTCGCGTTTGCGAATAACGTGCTCGATACGACTTTTGAGCAACTGGGTATTGTGCAGCGCCGTTTGGCATTCCTGTACCAACATCGCGGGCTCAACAGGTTTTGTCAGTAATCCATTAACCCCCAGCGCCTGTATGCGCTCATGCACTTTTTCGGAATGATCAGCCGTTAAAAAAATAATCGGCAACAGCGTAAACAGCGGCTCCTGGCGTAACAGGGTCGCCAGCTCGACACCGTTGATGTCAGGCATATGCATATCCAGAATCATCAGCGCCGGTTTGAATTGCGCGGCGCGCTGGAAGGTTTGCATGGCCTGGTTGACACACATCACTTCCATACCCTGGTTGCGCAAAATACCGGCGTGGAATTCTGCTACTGCCTGATCATCATCAACAATCATGACGCGATGAACCGGTTCGTGTTGTTCGATCGTGGCCAACAATGTTTTTACCAGCACTGGAAAATCCAGCGGTTTGGTCAGATAACCGGCGCCGCCTGCGCGTAAAGCTTGCAAGCGTGCATTGAGGTCGCTGCGCGAAGAAATCAGGATCACCGGTATCCCTTCTCCGACGCGTTGGTGAATGTCCTGCAAGGCGGTGATGCCCGGCATTGGATTGGCAAAGCGGCCTTCGGTTGGAAAAAGCAAATCCATCAAAACCGCATCAGGCAGTTCCTGTTCCAATTGCTGCATACAACTGGCTGGCGACTCAAACGTAGTGACCTCAAAGCCGGCACTGCGCAAGTAAACGGCCAACAGGGCGGAGAGAGCCGTATCATCATCCACGATAAATATTTTTTTATTGTGTCCTTGTTTAACCGGCTCGGCAGATTGTTGCACGGGCACCTGTTGTGATATATCAGCCGCAGTGCGCAAGAGATTCGTCAATGCAGCAATATGCTCATCGATCACCTTGCGCTCCATACCTCCGATAAGTTGAGCGGGGTTTTGATGTTCCGTTAAATAACTTTCAAGCTGTCTGGCCGCGTGGCTGATGGCAGGAAAACCAAAGGTGTCCCCTGAACCTGCTAACTGGTGTGCCAGGTGTTGCAACGCGCGGAGCCCCTGATCGCTCCACTTCAGGTAACGCAACATACTCCAGAGTTCGCTGATCTGGCTGGCGCGCTCGGTGAGATTGGCGATGTATTTGCTGCGCAATAACTGAAACTCTTTAGCAAATGTATCAGGCATCCTATTGATCTCATGGTTTGTTGGTCAGACAGAAGCATGTGTGTCGGAAACTCGCCGGCACGCATAGCATGCCAGTTGATACTGTGGCATGTAAGGCGAGAAATAATTTCATCGCGTAAAAGTTTGCAAACCCAAGCGCCAGTTTTCTTATCCCTGTGAGACTATTCGGCACATTCAGTGTTCTTACGCATCGAATATTTTTAATCCTCACCTGACAATGTAATTTTGCGTGTCAATGTTCATATAGGGAGAATTATGCGTTTCTATAACCTTGCCATACTCTTGCCAGGTTTGTTCGTTTCAGTACCGAATGTCTGGGCAGAAAGCGCCGGAACCCTTGAGACGCTGGTTGTTACAGGCTCTCCTGCGATGCCACTGGCTTCCAGTACCGTGGAGCTTGCCACTCGCGATCAATTACCCGGCTTGCGTATTGATAGTGCCGAAATCTTGCAAGGATTGCCTGGCGTGCAAGCAGACAGCCGCTCCAACTACGCCCAGGACACGCGCGTTACCTTGCGAGGTTTTGGTGCGCGTTCGGCATTCGGCGTGCGTGGTATCGATTTATCGGTGGATGGCGTTCCGCTATCCACACCGGACGGGCAAGGACAATTGTCCAGCGTGCTGTTGGATGAAATTACCTCCGTCGGGGTGTTACGCGGCCCAGTGGCCGGCCTTTATGGCAACGGTGCTGGCGGTGTGATCGCATTGCAAACCAGCGCTCCGGATCAGACGAGGCTTGGCACCCGATTGTCAGTGGGCGAAGATAATTTGACGCGGCAATCGGTCACGGGTCAGTGGCGCGACGGCAACAGGGGCGCGCGCATACAAGCCGCCAATCTGGAGACTGACGGTGATCGCCCCCATGCCAGTGCCGAACGTCGCCATGCCGGTGCGCAGGTCTATTACACCAGCGACAGTGGCATCGACGCTGTGTTACGTCTGGACACGAGTCGCGATCCCTCGCTGCAAGACCCTTTGGGCCTGACGGAAGCGCAATGGCGGGAAGATCCTCACGAACTGAATCCCATGGCTGAACTGTTTAATACACGTAAAGAAATAACCCATCGCCAGGTCTCTTTAACGCTGCGTCAACAGCGCGGAGAGGGGCGCTGGCAAACCGCGTTCTGGCAAGGGAGTCGGGATGTCGTTCAGTATCTCGGATTTGCCGGCGATGCAATCACCAGTGCGGGTGGTGTGGTTGATTTGCAGCGCGATTTCGCTGGAGCAAATGGCAACTACAATCGCGACTTCCAATTTTTAGCGCAGCCGGCGACCTTTACCCTGGGCGCTGAAGTGTCGCAAATGGAAGATCGGCGACGAGGCTATATCAATCAATTCGGTGTGGCCGGTGACTTGCGGCGCGATGAGTTGGGTGAGGCGGTCAGTCGGGATATATACAGTTTGTTGCAGTGGCAGCCTGCCACACGCTGGCAGGTTTTTGGGGGTGTGCGTCATAGCGATGTTGATTTCGATGTGGATGATTATTTCATCGTAACCGGCAACCCCGATGACAGCGGTGAAAAAAAATTCGCGGAATGGTCTTCTGCCTTCGGTGTGAATTTTTTACTGGATGAACACTGGACTTTCTTTGCCAGTGCAGGGCGCGGATTTGAAACGCCGACGCTCACCGAAACCGCTTATCGCAATGAGGCTACTGGCCTGAATACAGCGCTTGATGCTGCGGACAATCGCCAGCAAGAAGTGGGACTAAAATATCGCGCGGTTGAAGGTGTTTCAGTCGATGTCACCGTGTTCAATATCGACAGCAAAAATGAAATTGTGGTTGATCAATCGCTCAATGGCCGAACAACTTACCGTAACGCTGCCGAAACCGAGCGACGCGGTGTTGAGTTAGCGAGCGATATTCCGTTAGCGGATAGCTGGTCATTACGCGTAAGCATGAACTACCTGGATGCCGAATACAGCGGTGGCGATGTTGATGGTAATAACCTGCCCGGTGTGGCGAAGGAAAATCACTACACGCAATTGCGTTGGCAACCGTTACTGGATGAACGCTTGACGCTGTCGCTGGCCGCTCGACATCGCGCGCGGGTTGCGGCGAGTGATGATAATCAAACCTTTGCGCCCTCATCGACAACGGCGGATATTGCGCTAAGCAGTCAAATCCCCTGGGAAAATTGGGATATGGGTGCCTGGATAAAACTGGCGAATCTTACCGACGAAAAATATGTGGGTTCAGTGATTGTTAACCAAAATAATGGGCGCGCATTTGAACCCGCACCGGGGCGTAACTTTAGTGCGGGTATTGATGTGGCTTATAAGTTTTAATATCGCGCGCTAGACAGCGCGCCCCTTCACCAAAACTTTGCTCAAGGCAGCCTGCGTAAATTCATTCACCTTCTGTTGCAGTTTCAGGAAGATGGAGCGAATAAATTCCCGGGTAAGCTCAGCGGCCTTGAGTACTTTTTTCATACCCAGGATTTCCATCATTTTCTTGATCAGGTTCAGTACCAGTGAAGAAAAATTTTCTGAAACATCAATGCCTTTCTTCAACACATAAGCCAGTTGGTCCATCAGTGTAAATGAGGTGCCGAAAGTCCCCGAGATTGCCCAGGCAACACCCTTCAGGCATTTCTTTAACACATACACGAGAGCCTGGTTTAACCACTCCAATGCCGTAATGGTTAATCCGATTGGAGATGTGGATTTAAGCCAGCGAACAATACCGTCATCGCTTTTTCTTTCTGACTCCAGTGCGGCGAGGGTGGGCCAGGATTTGTTCCTGACAGAATCAATGTAGTGATTCATTCCATGATATTCAGCCATTGGCACTATGCCGGGCGATGGAAGGTAATAATCCTGGCCTGCATTTGGTGTGTGGATAAAGGGCCATATTGGAATGCAGGGAACGATATCCGTTTTATGATAGGCGCGGAATATACGTTCAGCCCCAATGCTGCTTGTACAGAAATCAGCGAAACCGTATAGCCCAACTCGAGGACTGCCGAAGGTATAAATGTAAGGCTTAATCTTATACCCACTCTTGATCCAGTCACCGCAAAGAGTCGCTAACGCACCTCCGAGGCTGTGACCAATACAATGAATGTGAGAAATATTGTTTTTCGCAACAATTGCCATGAACTCTTTCAGTTTAGGTTCCATGGTAAAGAAAGCATTCTTAAACCCATCGTGAACAGGTTGCCCGGACGGCGAGCGAGAAACGCTGATATTGAGGTTGGTAAGCCAGTCAGCTAAATATTGGGTGCCACGGAATAGGAAAAAGGCATGGCCTTTTAATGTGCCTTGTCCTAATAAGGTAAAACCAAAAGCCGTGCGGCATTTTATAAACCAGGGGCCTCCTGTTTTTGCTTTCAATAAATTCTGCTCTGAGAAACTGAAGACCTCACCGTATTCTCCATTTAAATAAGTGACGGCATCTTTCAGGGAGGAAAGTCGGGTCAGGGAGTAAACATCGTCCGCTAATCTTGCTGCCTGGAACGCTGTGAGTTCAGCCATTTCAAAATACCTTTTCGATTGGGTCTGGTTCGACATCCCATGTGCATAAACTGATGATGGGTGAGTTGTTGACTTTGATCATCTTCTCTTCAGCATGTAATTCACACGCGACCACCAGGGGTTTTCCGCGTGATTCGGTATTCTCTTCCGGCTTGCGTTTCACGCCGCGCCATATCGAATAGGACTGATCACCATGAAACACCGTGATGTCCTGAGATGCGGCAAATTCCTGGGGTAAATATTTGGCGATGGTTCGTTCAAACATCGGAGGAAGAGAGAAACGTCCCCGCTCATCGGTAGTGGTCTCATCCTGCTTTTCGCCATCCCGATCTGCCTTGCGCACAACCCGCGCATTAGCGACCGGCTCACCATCCAACGTGATCACACCGGAGATACCGGAAAATAAACATACCTTGCCTGCATCCGTTAAGCTCATGCCAAACACCCCACTAGCCATCATAGAAAGTGATAACACCACAATATGTAAAATACGTGAATTGCTCACATTGCCACCACCGAAAATTCATCGGATAAGAATGCCGTGTCAGATTAATAAACAAACTGACTGACGTGAAGATTCTGCATTGTCTGCCAGGATCGTGGCAAAGGTAAGTCTGATCTGCTGAGAAATGTGATATTTTTCACAGCCGAAGGAGGCAAAGTGGCGGGCGAGGCGTTAATGGGAGAGCTGGCCGCTGCATGGCAGCGGCCGCAGGTGGTTATGGCATAGCCTGAATAAAGTCATGCCATTTTTTTTGCCAGAGGATTGCCCAGCCTGGTGTTGATGTGCCTTGGCCAGCGGGTTTCAGGTGGGAATGACGCGCGTGAATACTGGAGAGCAAATCGATTTGGTCCGGTTCTACATCGACGAAAAGAATGTGTTTTCCCTCTTTTAATGCCGCCTCAAAATGACGTAATTCATGGTGGGGAACATGCATACCGAAGAGGCCGCCTTCCCAGGTACAAAAAACCCCAGGCAACAAGGGCTAACAACAGGAAGGGTGCCCAATGTACGCGGGCGGCAATACCGGAAAAATGAGCCGCTAGCAGGATGAGAAGGGCGGCGATGAAACCAATCAATGCCCCCCACAGTGCTGAATGAACCACGTCCCGTTTCATAAACTCTTGTACATTGTGGAGGTGGCGCTGTTCTATGCCGGCATCATCATGGCTAAATACATGAATTTGCGGTTTAGCAATCCCCGCCATTTCAAGTTCGTGTTCCACTTGTGCAAGATCATCAAGGTCATCGCTGATGTAGTAAAAGCGCTTCATACATCCTCCTTCGGGGGATTGTGGTTATTGTGCGACTTCAGACAACGGCGATCTGAGTACTGAAATAAACGGATCGTAAACACTAGGACTCATTATAAAACGCAAATATTCCGCGTTAGGGTGTTCCCGGTAGAATAAGAACTTCTAACAAAAAATGACTAAAGACGAATAATTTATGTATCAACAGTCGACTGCGCAGCTACATGAGCATTTTTGCTACCGGGTAGATCGAGTGGGGCAGGAGGGTGAACCTGTCCTGGTGATTGATAGTTTTCTCGCAAACGCTGAAAGCCTGGTGGATTATGTCGCCCGTTTTGGTCAATTTCGATTGGCGGGTCCGGGCTATCCCGGGGTGCGTTCGCCAGCACCAGATAAATATCTGTCTGCGTTTCGCCAGTTGCTTGGTGATTTGATTTATCGCACTTTCAATTTGAACGAAGCGCTTATCACTGGCGCTCAAGCAGATTTTTCTATGGTCACGACACCGCCAGAGCATCTGAGGCTTCCACATCGTATTCCACATTATGATTCCAACAAGCGTCCTGAGTTAGCCGCCGTGCATTTTCTGTGTGCCGGGAAGCAAGGTGGCACAGCGTTTTATCGACACCGACGCACCGGGTATGAATTTGTCGATGATAAACGCCTTGCGCATTATCGAGAGACCTTGGAGTCAGAGGTAAAACAACAAGGCGAACTGCCTGCCCGTTATATGAATGGCAGCAACAATTTGTTTGAACAGATAGCGGCGTATGATGCGGTATTCAACCGTATCCTCATCTATCCTTGCACCAGCCTCCACTCCGGCAATATCCCCGAAGATTTTGCCTTTAACCCTGATCCGCGCAGCGGACGTTTGTCCATTAACACGTTTATTTTTTGTCGGGATTAATTCCGCCTTATTGCATGGCCTGATGATGAATTTGCCTGAATTACCTTTAAGTCTTTACCGCGAATCCTTTATGGAAAGCCTTCAGGCGGGAACGCTGCTGCTTGAGGCGGAGCCCGGGGCAGGTAAATCGACGCTCGCGCCTTTGTGGGTGCTGGATGCTGTACTCGATGGGCAATCAGTGTGGGTGGTTCAGCCACGGGTGCTGGCTGCCCAGGCGTTGGCCAATCGTTTAGCCGGATTGCTGGGTGAATCTCCCGGCGAGACCGTCGGTTATCAAGTTCCTTATGACAACCGCAGTAGCGCGAAGACGCGGTTATTGTTGATGACGCCGGGAATTTTGTTGCAGCATCTTTTGCGCAATCCGCTGCTCGACGGTGTGGGGGTTGTCATGCTCGATGAAATTCACGAGCGTGCCGTCAATCAAGATCTCGCCTGGGCATTGTTACAGGAGGTGCAGATTCTGCGTGATGATCTGCAACTGGTGTTGATGAGTGCAACGCCGGACCCCGGCTTGCAACGTCAGATTCCCCAGCGTTTATTTGCCCCCGGTCGCTGTTTTCCGGTGACAACGGAATTTCTGTCCCCTAAACAAAATGCCTACGGCCAGGCAGAAAAACTTGACGATCATTTACTGCGCGCCTTGCAGTCTTGTCCCGATTGGCAGCAGCAAACCACATTGGTTTTTTTACCGGGTTGGCGTGATATTGAAGCCTGCGCGCAAGCTGTCTTGCACCGTTACCCGAACCACAGGATTGTGCGTCTTCACAGTCGTGTCACGGCGCAGGAACAGTTGCAAGCGCTTGATCCTGCGCAGGGTGTGCGCCTGATTCTTGCCACCAATATTGCTGAAACGTCGCTGACCATTGCGGATGTGACATTGGTGATTGATTCCGGCCTGGTGCGCCGCGCCGAGTACGAGCAGCGAACGGGTATCACGCGTTTGCGCACGGCGCGTATCAGTCAGGCCAGTGCAGACCAGCGGCGCGGGCGGGCAGGGCGGGTTCAGGCGGGCCACTGCATTCGTTTATGGTCTCAGGACCAGCCATTGGCACCGGCTGACTTGCCGGAGATTCGCACCACCGATTATGTCCCGTTAGTGTTGCGCCTGGCCCATTGGGGAAGTGGGGCAGATCAATTGAACTGGCTTGAATCACCGAATCATTTGGCGATGGTACAGGCGCAACAACAGTTGCACTCCTGGCACCTGCTTGATGTACACGGCAAAGTCACCGTGGCCGGCGAACAGGTCAGCGAGCTGGGCACGCATCCTCGTATCGCCGCCCTTTTGCAGTCGATGGTTCATGAAGGCGTATTGCCGGAATCTGCCTTGTTGCTCGCACTTGCTTTGCATTTTGAATTAAATCCTGCCGCAGACATGCCAAGCTGGTTGGCGGAATCTGCGCAGGAACTGCAACGACAAGCGCATTGGCGTTTGCGAAGAAAACGTTGGCTTGCCGTGCTCCATGCGCAGGTAAAACCGCAATCAGTTTTGCCAGCACAGCAACTGGCGTTGTCCTTCAGTGATCGCATTGGTTTTCGGCAGGATTCAGGCCGTTATCGCTTGAATTCAGGCATCAGTGTCGAACCTACACACGCCCTGAATACTGCCTGGGCGATTTTTCCGGTTATTCAACCGCGTGCAAAAGGCCACGCTGGTTTGGGGCTCGAATTGACCTTGACGGCCGAGCAGCAACGCCAACTGAGTCAACGTCAGAGTTATCTTGTTTTTAAACAGAATCAATGGCAACGCCAGTCGCTATGGAAGATGGGCGGTGTGGTTATTGCTGAGCAAACCGATGTTATCGCCAATGATGAACTGGCGCCTGCATTGCTTGAGCATGTGCAAACAATCGTCGCGGAAAAAGGCTTGCAAGGTTTAACATGGTCTGCCAATGCAGAGCGACTGTTGCAGAGTGCAAGGTTGATTGCACGCTATGATCTGCTGACTCTTCCACCGCTGGACGACGCCAGTCTGGTTAGTCAACTTGCGTCGTGGCTGCAGCCTTTTTTAACGGCTCAAACGCAGCTGGACGCATTGCCCTGGCGTGCCGGGCTTGAGTTCTATCTCGGTTATGAACATTGCCAGAAAATTCAGGCCATCCTGCCTGAGACAATCCAATTGCCCAGCGGTCGGCATGTGAACCTGACATTCGCTGCCGATGCTACACCGGAAATATCCGCCAAGTTACAAGAATTTTTTGGCTGCAGCGATCTGCGCCTGGCAGACGGCCGTATACCTTTACGTATTCATTTGCTATCGCCAAATGGCAGTTCTCTGGCCATTACGACTGATCTGGCCTCGTTCTGGCGACAGGCTTATCCGGACGTGAAAAAAGAAATGCGCGGTCGCTATCCTCGTCATCCCTGGCCGGATAATCCGTTCGACCATGTGGCAACGGCGCTCACAAAAAAACGATTGCAGCATAATCCGCCGTCGTGAAGTTGGCGGATTTATCCTTATGTCTATCGTCTATGTTCGTTAGGGCACTTATCGCTTAAATTGCTGTGGATCTCTCACTCCGGCGAGCTAAACTTGGCTATACTTTAAAGCGTTTCTGCGCGATATCTGACTTGGGGCTTGAATCTGTTTATCGACAGGTGATGGGATGAAAAAAATCGCTGCGGCTTTTATCAGTTGCCTTGCTGCCTTCGCCCATGCGGATGACATGTCCTATTGGAATGATACGTTATCCGCAGAAGACGTCGCTTATTTTGATGAGATGTTGCGCGTCGACTCCTCCACTACCCCTGTTATGTCCTCTCCTGAAATCAACGCTGAATGGCGCTTGATCAGCCATCCACAACCTTCCGTTGAAGTTGGTTCACGTTACGCATTATCCGTTGTTGAGGTTGCTTATCCCGGGCAATATAGCGACGTCGTCTATAGCTTCACCGAGAAAAACCTTAACGATAATCTCGCGGTATTTCTGCAAGTCAGTCACACTGAAAACAATGCTGCCCTGAGCCATGAATATATTGGTACCGGTATCCTGGTGAACAATCGGTGGCGCGCCGGCGACGGCATTGGTTTGGGTATTGCCCACGCTCGTTCCAGTGATCTTCAACAACATATTTATCCGGACTGGGAATCCGCGGAGATGGCCTGGGAGTTAAGTTATTTTGGCCATCTGCTCAATCGGCTGAACGCTCAAACCAGTGTGTATTACATCCAGCATCCTGTCCAGAATGTCGAAATCAGTGACTCCATTGCGGCGCAGCTGCGTGTGCATTTCAAATTCTGATAGCGGTTTCCAACCGTTCTTTAATATAAATTTTCTTTTTTCTGAACATATTTCTTTGAAAGAGAATATGGCGCATCACTTTTCTTTCTGCCAAATTTAACCTGACTTTTCAGCATCGTTGTACCTGATGCTTGAAATGGTCATGGTGAACGTGTAAATGTAACGTCACGCGCTGCCGTCATTTTTTCTCGCGCTGAGTGCCCTGATTGTTTTTATGAATAAAAATAAGTAGTCAGTCAGGGTCGCGTTGATGTGGGAAAAATTTCGCGTTATCAATGAAAAATAATTTTAATGGTTGACAAAGCAGCGAAGGTTTTTGCGCTGGTTTCTTGCCGGATCACGGTTGGTAGATGAGCCAGGCTTTGTCATGGAAGCAGCTGTTGATATTGAGTTGACAGCAACCACCTATCCTAAGGAATGTATGCAATGAGAACTCCCTCTCTGGTGCGATTATTTTTTTCATCTTGTGTTTTTCTTGGTTTATCGCTTTCAATGACGCAAACATTTGCATTTTCATCAGCATGTAGCAGCTTGTCTTCGGCATGCTGGGGTGGGCCATCAAGCGCATCAAACTCTTCACGTTCTTCAAGCTCTTCGAGTTTTTCAAATACTTCAAATTATTCAACCTCTACAAGCTATACATCGGCATCCGCATCTACGTCGGCTTGCGGCATATATTCAACCTCCAGTTCCAGTAGCTCCAGCAACTCATCGGCGGCGAGCGTTCAGTGTGCCATTGCCAATGCTAACGCCTGGAATACCGGTTACGACTTTGCGGTTAACGTGACCAACACCGGCACAGAAGCCGTCAGTGCATGGGAGGTTTATATTGCGCTGGGCGAAGGCCATACCATCGGTAATACCTGGGGTGCGGATGTCTCGTTGGATGGGCAGATTATCACCGCCGAAAATCTTCAATGGAACGGCACTTTGCAACCGGGCCAGAGCACAACATTTGGCATAAACGGCACGCATCCGGGTGCATTTGTCCAGCCGCAATGCATATCAGGCTCCTTACCTAATCGTGCTCCGAGTGCCGGTGTTGAGGTCGATGTTTACGGCCCTACCGTATTCGTAGATGCGCGAACCTCGACGGACCCTGACGATAATCCATTAACCTACGACATTGATTTTGGCGATGGTGAGGCCATTCGCTACAGCAACGCCTGGCATACCTACAGAGCAGCTGGCGATTACACCGTCACAGTGACTGTTTCCGATGGAGAACTGACAGACATTCACACCGACGTTATTACGGTGACGGAATACACTGGCGGCAATCGCGCGCCGATTGCGATGCTGGCAATAGGGTCTGACCGCGGGCGTATCTATGGCCGAGCCAATGCAGCCTTCGATGAAGACGGTGATGCACTGACTTATATCTGGGATGTGGGAACCGGTCCCACCACCTCAACCAGCCCTTCCTCGCCGGGCCGTTATGTTAATGGTGGCGCTTATGTCACGGTGACTGTGAGTGACGGCGAATTAGCCGATACCAAGCAAATGTTTGCACCGGCTAACTGTACTTATTGGTATGACTTCCGCGCATCGGCTAATTTCGAGTATCACCTGGACAATATGACCGTATATGTCGATGCGCGTGATTCAGAGGCGGCATATAACATTAACTGGACTTTCGGTGATGGCACGACGAGCAATGATCTGGTCACGTCGCATACCTATGCTGAACCGGGAATTTATCGCCTGACTCTCTCGGCATCCGGCATTCCATTTTCTGACACTGAAGCGGTGACTTTGATTGTCGGTGATGTGCAGGATAATGAACCGCCCATTCCCGCGTTGGTTTGCGAAGAATCCACAATGGATTATATCGATGGTCCCGTGACGACGTGCGATGTGTCGGGCACGCTTGACCCGGACGGCGATTATCTGACATACATCGTTGATTGGGGGGATGGTTCTTCCAGTGGTGTTGCCTCATACACAAGGTTCGCTCATCAATACGAAGAGGCAGGTGATTACGTCATTACCTTAACGGTATCAGACACATTGAACACGGTGACTGAGCAATTTAACTGGACATCTTCCGGGCAAATAGATGAACCCAACGAACCGCCGGTGGCGGCAATTGCCTGTACCGAAGTGGAGCGTGCGGTAGAGCAACCCGATGGATCAAGTGTTGAACAATATTTCACGGCGTGCAGTGGTGTAGGAACCGTCGACCCAAATGAAGACGACGATCTGGTGTTTTCCTGGGAGATGGGTGATGGCGCAACCTATGAAACTACGCGTTCCATTGATACCGTTTTTCATCAATATCAAGTTGCCGGCAGTTACACGGTCACCATGACGGTAAGCGATGGTGAGTTCACCGACACCATCACGCGCGAGGTAGCGTCCAGTGGTATTGAAATTCCAGACAACAATACACCGCCAACGGCTTGCTTCCGGATTATTCAAAATGCCATCTATCCGCCGCCCTTGAATGCTACCTTTGACGCGAATTGTTCATCCGATGTTGACGGTGACACCTTGACTTATCAGTGGGAGTTCGGTGATGGCTCTACCGCAACCGGCGTGATTACGTCCCATCAATTTGCCAATCCCGGACGCTATGAAACCCGCTTGACGGTGAGCGATGGCCGCGCATCGCACTCTACTACTCATACGGGCATTTATGGGGCTGTTGGCACGGCGCAGTGTGAATATGTTTTGACCAGCGAATGGAGCACGGGTTTTACCGGTGCGGTGCGCATCACCAACGAGGGCGTTGCCCCCTTGAATGGTTGGCGGGTGGAATGGCAGTACGCGGGCGGTGATCGCATCAGCGGTGCGTGGAATACGCAATTCTCTGGAAATAATCCCTACACGGCCGCCAGCCTCGGTTGGAATGCAGTAATACAGCCGGGACAAACAGTTGAATTTGGTTTCCAGGGTACCAAGCCTGAGGGAATTGCAGCCGAAGTTCCCACGGTTATGGGTGCAATATGTGAGTAGTGAATACATGATTTGCAACTAAGCGTAATGAAAACCGGCACAAGCAGTGCCGGTTTTTTTGTGCATGTGAAACCGCCGGGGTTTATGAATTATTGTGGTAGGTCTGGCCGGGGGATTTGTAATTTATAACCCACGCCGTAAACCGAATGAATAATCTCTTCTTCAGTCAGTTGCAGTAATTTTTTTCGTAATTTGGTGATATGTGAATCCATGGTTCGGTCATTGACGACGCGGTGATCGTTATAAGCATGTTTCATCAGTTGCTCGCGGGAAACAACGCGTTCCTTGCTGGCCATCAAGGTTTCCAGCAATCGGTATTCAACCGCTGTGATCTCAACCTGCTGCTCACGAAAACGTACCGATAGGGTCGATTGATCAAGGTAAAAATGTGTATCGGCCGTTAAGGGCTGCGTGCGTCGCAATACCGCTTTGACGCGGGCAACCAATTCCCGTGGGCTATAGGGTTTGCAGATATAATCATCAGCACCTAATTCGAGGCCCAGCAACCGATCAATTTCTTCGACCTTGGCCGTCATCATGATGATGGGAACTTGCGATACGCGGCGAACTTCCTGGCAAATGCTTAAACCATCCTTGCCAGGCAGCATTAGATCCAGCAATACCAGGTCCCAGTGTTCATGGAGGATTTTGTGTAAGGCGATCTGTCCGTCGCCGACGAGGGTTGTGTCGAACTCCTGCGCGCGAAGATAATCCTGCACTATCTCGCCCAACTCCGGTTCATCTTCCACGATCAAAATGCGCATCATAATTATCAGGCTCGTGATATAGGCAAGGTAACAGTAACGGTTAAACCGCCTAACTGACTGTGGGTAATGTGGATGGTTCCTTCATGCGCCTCAACAATATTGCGACACAATGTCAGGCCTAAACCGGCACCTCCGGTAGCGCGATTCCGGGAAGATTCAGCACGATATAAACGTTCGAATAATTTTTCATGCAGTGAGTCATCAACGCCCGGCGCGCTGTCATCAAGAGTAATTAAAAAATGATGTTCTTCACGGTGCATCTGCAATCTGACATTGCCGGGCGCCTGGGTGTAATTGAGGCTGTTTTGTAACAGGTTTAAGAACAATTGATGCAAGCGTTGCGGGTCACCAAAAACCGGTGCATCCCCCGGCGGCAAGTGCGCGACAAACGCCAGCCCTGCATTTTCGAAACGTGGCTGCATAATGTTCACCAGTTCCTGCAAGAGCTCGTGTAAATCGCAGGCTTGTTTGCGGTATGTCAGGGCGCCGATGTCGGTGAGTGAAAGATCATAAAGGTCATCGACCAGATTGGTCAGGCGCCGGGTGTGCTGTTGCAGTCGCGCAAGCGCTTTTTGGTCGAGCGCCCGAACGCCGTCCTCCAATGCCTCGATATCCGCTTGCAGAACAGCCAAAGGGGTGCGCAACTCGTGGGATATATCGGCGACCCAGCGCCGCCGGGCCTGTTCACTTTGTTGCAGCGAATGACCCAGATCATTGAGGTGTTCTGCCAGCGTTGTCAGCTCATCTTCACCCTTGAGATGAATTTTGTTGTCATACTGGCCCTGGCTCAGTTGCTTGATATGTTGCACCAGGGCGTGGATGCGTTTGGTGAGAAAGTGTGACAAGGGCAGGGCGGACAACAACGCAAATAAAAACGCCGCGACGGCAATCAATGCCATGTTGGTAGTCTGGTCGCCGGCAAATTCGGCATCGTGCAGGTCGCGCAGGGCCGGATTCAACGGCATTCCCAGATAACCGACGGTACGCGAATTAACCTGCAATTTATGGCGATAAATATCGCGGCGCATGCGCGGATCGCCCGCGACAAGGTTTTGTTCTTTGTCGAGCAACACCACCGCGCGGAACAACGCGCTGACCCGCCGGCTGACGTTAATCGGCGGCGCCATCCCGTCGGGCGGGGTGCCGGGTAACGCATCGGGTGGCAAACGCCGGCTCCGGAAATTGTCCATCATAAAAACGGTCAGGTAATCGGGCCAGGCCTCGGGGTTGCTCCTGAACCAATCCCAATTGCCGTGCTCCTGATAATGTTGTTCCAGCTTTTCAATCAACGGCGCCGCACGGGCAATCTCTTTTTGTTCAATGTAATGCCAGAAACCCCGCTCGAAACTGAAACTGAAGAATGCATAGAGCGCACCGGTCAGCACGGCACTGGTAGCTAGTAAGGCGAGGAAGAACTGGGTTCGAAGTTTAAACATGCCTGGCTCAATCTTGTTGCCGTCAATTTTGCAGTGTGCACTTATGCAGGGTGTGCGATCAATGGCTGGCCCGCTTCCTGCGGGGCTAATTGAATATTAACCCCCTATGATTCTGCGAGTTAAGATGGCGCGTCTTTTCAGGTTTATTCATCCGCGGTTTGTTTTGAGCGCAAATTACGCCATTTATTTTGCGTATTTCGCGTTGTTAGGTTTGCGCGCGACGCAGAAAATGGCGAAATGAAAATAGGCAAAGTACTCAGACAACACCGCAACGCCCAAGGCAAAACCTTGGAGGCGGTATCATTCGTGGCGGGCACCGATGCAGGTAATCTGTCGCGTATCGAGCGGGACGAGCAGCGTCCGTCGCTGGACTTATTAGAAGAAATTGCCCGTGCGTTGGGGTTAACGGTTTCTGCAATATATGCTGAGGTGGAAAGCCAGGCGACAGCCGTCAAGGAGCCGAGCGATCGCTATAAAACGGACAAAAAACGTGCCGCAGAGCTGGAAAAACAGGTTAATCAGCTAACCCGTTACTTTTGTTCGCTTTCTCCGGAAGGTCGGGATTTGGCTCTGAATCTGGTGCAAACCCTCAAGAAAGCACATCCCGCGCGGGACGAGAAGACATAGCTGCCCCGACTTGGGTTATTGCGGATTGCCGAGTAGAATGCCAGCCCGATTCGGCTTGCTTTCTGTAGCACCGCCCCCACTATTTCATCTACTGCGCGCTTGCCGCACCCACCGCAAACAGAGGTCAATTACGGTTATGGACGTTTTGGAAACGATCAAGCAACAAATCACCGAAAACCCGGTCATCCTTTACATGAAAGGATCGCCAAATGCTCCCCAGTGCGGTTTTTCCATGCGCGCATCCCAGGCGCTGATGGCCTGTGGCCAGCGCTTTGCCTATGTTGATGTGCTGACCAACCCCGACATTCGCACCGAACTGCCCAAATTCGCCAATTGGCCGACCTTTCCACAATTGTGGGTAAAAGGAGAGTTGGTTGGGGGATGCGACATCATCACGGAGATGCACGAAAAAGGTGAATTAAAAACCCTCGTCGATGCCGCTGTGGTCAATTAACTGCTGGCGGAAAAGCCAGGCACTGCTGGAACCGGATTGTGTGACGCAGGTGAAAACGCCTGTTCCAGCCCACGTGCTGACTGAAACGGTCACCTGCGTCAATTCAAAACAATCCGCTCCAAAAATAAATTCCGATTAGCGTTACCGCCCCAACGGCGCTAAATATGCACAGTGCCAGGCCAAGCAGACGCTTGCGATCATCGCTGCGTTGATCTTCCTGGTCGCGCAACAATTGATGCGCACGCCAGGCAATATCGCGGGATTTCAGCAGTTTTAACTTGATCTTGTTAAGCGCTGTGATATCGGCAATTATTTTTTGCTGACTTGCCGGGTCGCTGGTTTGCGCGCGTTGCGCATGCAGGTTTTCCAATTGCTGTTCCAGCTCGGCTATTTTCTGGTCGATGTTAGCGGACAGCTCATTGATCTTCATAATTGGGTGCTCTTGCGTCAAACGGTGGCGTTTACCTTAGCAGATATCCGCCGTTGGGGGTGTGTAAACAAACACGCTTTACTGGCTCGTTCATAAACCAGGCGGGCTTGTTATAATCGACATCTTTTTTGTGGGTATGGCACCCGCGTGATCTTTCCGATTCTGGAGTTATCAGCTTTCGTGGATAGAAAAACCGATCCTCAATTTCATATTTCGTTTTATGGCCCGCGCTATTGGTTTACCTGGCTAGGCTTGGGCTTTTTTAAATTGCTAGCGAGCCTGCCGGTATCTATCAGTATGCGGCTGGGTGTGGGCATAGGTTATTTGTTTTACTACTTGGCCCGCCCTCGTCGCCATATCACTGAGGTAAATATTGCGCTGTGTTTTCCAGAGTTAAGCGCGCAGGAACAAGACCAGCTGGTGCGTGGAATCATGCGTGCGGTTGGCATCAGCGTAGTGGAAACGTCGATTGCTCTCTGGGGTAGCGATAAGCAAATCAAAGGTCGTTATACCATCAAAGGTGTAGAGCATATCGAAGCAGTGCAAGCTGAAGGTAAGGGCATTATCTTGATGGGCAGCCATCAAACGACGCTTGATTTGGTGGGGCGTATTTTATCCAGCCATATTACCTTTGATGTCTTGTACCGGCGTGATCCCAATCCGTTGTTGTCCTATATGATTTCCCAGGCGCGCGAACGGTTTGCCACATCCGCCATCCCCCGCGACGATACCCGCCAATTGATCAGGAATCTGCGCAAGGGACATTCTGTGTGGTATGCCCCGGATCAGGACTATGGTTTAAAGCATGGGGTTTTTGCACCTTTTTTTGGTGTGAATGCGGCGACGATTGTGGGCACCGGGCGTATTGCTCAAATGGGTCAGGCAAAGGTGATTCCCATGTCGTATTACCGTAATGCCCAGGGGCATTACGAGATCGAGTTTTATCCACCGCTGGATAATTTCCCCAGCGGTGATGACGTGGCTGACGCGACCCGCACCAATGCGGTTATTGAAGAAATCATCCGTCGTCAGCCAGACCAGTATCTTTGGGTTCACCGACGCTTCAAAACACGGCCGCCTGGCGAGCCCAGTTTTTATCGGAAGAAGCGCTGAAAAATTTGGTTTGGTTACACGGCCCTTGCGACAGGTGTATCACCGGCAGCGCAGTAATTTTTTAAGGGTTCCCCAAAAAAGCCGTCACGCGTCAACAGGATATGCTATAAGCCCTTGCATGGTTGTAATGCATTCCTTGAGGAGCAGCACTGATGTTGAGAATGTTCAAGATTCAAGGTACCACCTTGCGCGAAGTTCCCGCGCAACAGGAAGAGGATACCAAGGTTGCACTCGCCAATGCTGTTTGGGTTGATGCCCACGAACCGAGTGAAGAAGAACGTGAAAATCTCAATACGTTTCTGCGCGCCGAATTGCCAGAGTCGGATGACGTAGAGGAAATTGAATTCTCCGCCCGTTATTTTCAGGACAGTGCCGGCATCCACGTTCACTCGTTATTTTTGTCCCCCGGGGAATCGGGGCGGCATAATACCGTGACAGTCGCCTTTATTCTGCAAGACAAACGCTTACTGACTGTGCGTGACGGCGACTTGGCAGATTTTCGCTTGCTGCGTATGCGTGCGCGTCGCGGTCAGGTGCATGTCAGTTCGCCGCAAGACTTGCTGATTACCATGTTTGAGCAAAAGGTGGAAAACCTGGCAGATGCCCTGGAAGATATCCATCGCAAACTGGAAGAAGTCAGTCACATGGTATTGGAGGATGCCGACGCTGAGTTGGAAGATGCGATTGATCGTCTGGCCAAACTGGAAGACAGCAACGGTAAAATCCGTTTATGTCTGATGGATACCCAGCGCTCCATTTCCTTTATGCAGCGTCATTTGCGCGAACACTTTGAGTTGCAGGAAACCGCGCGGGAAATTAAACGCGATGTGGATACGCTGATGTCCCACACGGCTTTTCTGTTCGATAAGATTAACTTCCTGATGGACTCGACGCAGGGTTTTATCAATATCGAACAAAACCAGATTATTAAAACCTTCTCCATCGCTGCGGTTATCTTTCTGCCGCCGACAGTGGTAGCCAGTTTGTACGGCATGAACTTTGAGTTTATGCCTCATATTCATTGGCAGTACGGTTTCGAATTAGGTCTATGCCTGATGGTGTTAAGCGCATTGGCACCTTACTGGTATTTCAAAAGCAAGGACTGGCTGTAAGCTAAGGCGGGCAATGTCCGCCTTGTCGGTTGAACTCCCTTCTAATAAGAATCTCCCCTGTTTTATCTGCTGATAATGTGTTTCTCCTGTCTTGAGGACCCTGATGTTATGTCTGTTGTTTTTGAAGCGGTATTGTTTGATTGCGATGGTGTGCTGGTGGACTCTGAAGTCATTGCAACCCGTGCACTGCATCGTTCGTTGCAGGATATCAATATAACCCTGAGTCTGGATGAGGTCGCCACAACCTTTACCGGGCAAAGTTTTTCCCAGTGTGTCGCCTTGATTGAGGCGCATCGCGGCAGTTCGCTGCCAGAAAATTTTATGGAAGATAATCGCCGTTATTTTCGCGACATGATGGAGCAAGAGCTGGTTGCAATGCCGGGTATAAAAGAGGTTCTGCAATCGCTGACGCTGCCCTATGCCCTGGTAACCAATTCACAAGCGCGCGAGCTTGATGTGAAATTGAAGCACACAGGGTTGGATACTTTTTTCCCGCCCGAGCATCGTTTCGATACGGAAACGCTGGGGGTGGCCAAGCCTAACCCGGAAATTTACCGACGCGCAGCGGCCACGCTTGGGTTTGATATCAAGCGCTGCCTGATTGTGGAAGACAGCTTTCCCGGCGTCAGTGCCGGTGTTCACAGCGGTGCGACTGTGTGGTGTTATCGCCCGCATTTAACGCAAGAGGAACTGGATAATTTTGGTGTAACCTGTGTTTTTACGGACTGGGTGCAGTTTCTCCCGTTGTTGAATCAGGCAACCTGGTAAGCAGCTGTTATTCCTCCACCCATTCCCAGCGCAATGGCTGGCCAAAGTCATCCAGGATAACGCGTTTGCGTGGGCGAGGTTTGCGATTGCTTTTGTGAAGTGGAGGATGGGGTTTGCGGCGTGCTTCGATAGCTGCAACGACCTCCGGGACCGGAGTGCGATCTTCCCCGCCCTGGCCATCAAAGATACTGACCAGTGGACCGCGCGCGTCTTCGCGACCACTTAATCCTCGTGGGACTTCTTTTACGGAACCACCGTGATCAAGGAACTCGCTGACCTGTTGATTGAGCTCATCGCGCAATTGGCGTTTGGTTTTGATCGGTTTCATGATGCTGATCAGGTATCTCACTCGGGCCACGTTGTTTCTGGAAGATCGCCCACTCACCCGATACCAGGCCCACAGACGACCACTCAGGATACCAGTCTGCACTTTGGCAGACAAACCTGTCGCTCGCATACTGCTGGGGGTTTGGGTAAACTGCGCGTCTTTTCCTGCTTACCGGGCGCAGCGGTATCTCGTCCTCCGCCCCTCGCGGCCAATATCTTATGACCGATATAACCCTGAAAATCACCGAGATTTTTTACTCACTTCAAGGCGAGTCGAGCACAGTCGGCTTGCCGACGGTATTTGTGCGTTTAACCGGTTGCCCATTGCGTTGCGGTTATTGTGATTCGGCATACGCATTTTATGGCGGCGAGCGACTCACCCTGAGTGAGATTCTGGAAAAAGTGGCCAGCTATCGCCCGCGCTACGTGTGCGTCACCGGCGGTGAACCTCTGGCACAGCGCGATTGCACACAATTGCTGACTCAATTATGTGACGCTGGCTATCAGGTATCGCTGGAAACCAGTGGAGCCTTGCCATTGGACGATGTTGATACGCGTGTGATCAAGGTGATGGATCTCAAAACCCCCGGTTCCGGCGAAGTTAATCGCAATCGCTGGGAAAATCTGCCGCTATTGCAATCGCAGGATCAGGTGAAATTTGTTATTTGTCATCGCGAAGATTATGAATGGGCGCGATTCAAACTGGATGAACATCGCCTGCATGAGCGGGTAGGTGAGGTACTCTTCTCGCCCAGTTTTGGCCAGATAGAGCCCGTGCAGCTGGCGGAATGGATTATTGCGGATAACTTGCCGGTGCGTTTCCAGTTACAACTTCATAAATTGTTATGGAACGACACGCCGGGTCACTGATTTTCCGGCGAATCGTTTCGATGCTGCAACGCTGCCGCCAAGGCTGAAGACCAGAGACTTAATGAGGTGTAGACGTATGAGTCAAAAGAAAGCGGTGGTACTTGTGTCGGGTGGGTTGGATTCCACCACCGTGCTGGCGATTGCCCGCAGTCAGGGATATGCCTGTTATACCATCAGTTTTGATTACGGCCAGCGCCACCGTAGCGAACTCCTGGCGGCGGAGCGTACGGCGAGCTCGCTGGGCAGCGTAGAGCACAAGGTGATAAAACTGGATCTGCGCAGTATCGGCGGGTCGGCGTTAACGGATGACGCCATCTCGGTACCGGAAGAGGAAACCACTGGCATTCCGGTCACCTATGTGCCGGCGCGCAATACGGTATTTTTATCCATCGCGCTTGGTTGGGCCGAGGTGTTGGGTGCGGACGATATCTTTATCGGCGTCAATGCGGTGGATTTTTCGGGTTATCCCGATTGTCGGCCGGATTACATCGCCGCCTATGAAGTGATGGCAAACCTGGCGACCCGAGCGGGAGCAGAGGGCAATCGCCTTAAAATCCGGACGCCGCTTATCGATTTAAGTAAGGCTGAGATCATAAAACAAGGGATCGCTCTGGGTGTGGATTACAGTCTGACCGTCTCCTGCTACCAGGCAAATGATCAGGGTGAAGCCTGCGGTAAGTGCGACAGCTGCCGTTTGCGCAGTTCCGGTTTTGCCCAGGCAGGGGTCGCAGACCCAACGCATTACCGGCGCTGATCCCAACCTGTTCGCCGATGTTGTGCATCTTTTAACCCATTGTTTGACAGAGCATTTTTTCGTGGTTAATGGCCAAAAAGCGCTTGTTTTTTTTGTTTAAATCTTTAATATACGCGCCTCTTTTGGGTCGTTAGCTCAGTCGGTAGAGCAGTTGGCTTTTAACCAATTGGTCGCGCGTTCGAATCGCGCACGACCCACCATATTCAAAAGGACTCATGCGCAAGCATGGGTCGATTGCAACACAAATCGTAAGACAAACCGTTTTCGGGTCGTTAGCTCAGTCGGTAGAGCAGTTGGCTTTTAACCAATTGGTCGCGCGTTCGAATCGCGCACGACCCACCATAACAAAAAGGGGATGCCAGATGGCTTCCCCTTTTTTATTGTCAAATTGAATGTGAAAGGGCTGTAGAGCCCCTGTGGTAGAATCCGTCACCTTCACTTGAGGCAGCCGTGATGTCAAAACCTGTGATGATTGCCACCAATGATGTCCACTCCGCGCAAGCGCTGGTGCAGGAACATCTGGCTCGTGCCTGGAGTGCGCCACAATACACCCCCGAAGAAGAAGCGGATTATAAAAACCGGATCGCCGCTTTACTCAAGCAGCACAATGCTGTGCTGGTTGCGCATTATTACACCGACCCGTTGATCCAATCACTGGCAGAAGCGACCGGTGGTTGTGTGTCCGATTCCCTTGAGATGGCGCGTTTCGGCAAGAATCATCCCGCCACGACGTTGATTGTGGCCGGCGTAAAGTTTATGGGAGAAACCGCCAAGATCCTCACGCCAGAAAAGCGCGTGTTGATGCCCACCCTTGAGGCAACCTGTTCATTGGACCTTGGTTGTCCCATCGAAGAATTCTCTGCTTTTTGTGATCAACACTCAGACCGGACTGTCGTGGTTTATGCCAACACCTCGGCGGCGGTCAAGGCGCGCGCTGACTGGGTGGTGACTTCCAGCATTGCGCTGGATGTGGTGGATCATCTGGATAAACAGGGTAAAAAAATCCTGTGGGCGCCGGACAAGCATTTGGGAAGCTACGTACAGCAAAAGACCGGCGCCGACGTGCTGCTATGGGATGGAGCCTGCATTGTTCACGAAGAATTCAAAGCCCGTGGTGTTATCGACTTAAAGACGCTTTACCCGGATGCCGCCATCCTGGTTCATCCCGAATCGCCGGCTGCGGTGGTGGAGTTGGCTGATGTGGTCGGCTCGACGTCACAACTGATCAAGGCCGCGCAGACCCTGCCTAACCGCGAATTTATTGTGGCGACGGATCAAGGCATCTTCTATAAGATGCAGCAGTTAAATCCGGACAAAGTATTCCATATCGCACCTACTGCCGGCAGCGGCGCCACCTGTCGCAGCTGTGCCAATTGCCCCTGGATGGCAATGAATGCGCTCGATAATCTCGTCACGGTTTTTGAGCGCGATGATAATGAAATCCATGTGGACCCCGAATTGGCTCGGCGTGCGATGATTCCATTGCAGCGTATGCTGGATTTTAAAAAGTAAGCCGGGGCGATTGCAGCGCAGCGCGCTTGTTTCGCGCTGCTCCTCTCAGTACCATTGCGCCTTTGCAATTTTATGAACACCGCCAGACCTGCGCGTTGTGTTCTTAACGACGGAGTTTCTAATGATTCAAGGCAGTATGGTTGCCCTGGTGACCCCCATGACCCCCGATAATGCACTGGACTGGTCCAGTCTGCATAAGTTGGTGGATTGGCATCTGGAGCAGGGCACTCACGCCATCGTTGCGGTCGGCACGACGGGCGAATCTGCGACGTTGAACGTTGAGGAACACCTGGAAGTCATTCGCAAAATTGTTGACCAGGTCCACGGTCGCGTTCCGGTGATCGCCGGAACCGGTGCGAACGCCACCGACGAGGCTGTTGAGCTGACTGCCGCTGCCAAAGAAATGGGTGCGGATGCCTGTCTGCTGGTGACACCTTACTACAACAAGCCCACCCAGGAAGGTCTCTTCCTGCACCATGAATTTATTGCCAAAGCAGTCGCTATCCCCCAAATCCTGTACAACGTGCCGGGGCGTACCGGGGTAGATATGCGTGCGGAGACGGCGCTACGTCTCGCACAGATCGACAACATTATCGGTATTAAAGAAGCTACCGGTGATCTTGAGCGCGCGAAAACCCTGATTGAGCAAGCGCCGGATGACTTTGTGGTTATCTCGGGAGATGACGCGACAGCCGTAGAATTGATGCTTTTGGGTGGCAAAGGGGATATTTCTGTCACCGCAAATGTCGTACCTGCTGCCATCGCTCGGATGTGTGAGCTGGCAATTGCCGGAC
Organism: Cellvibrio sp. PSBB006; assembly: GCF_002162135.1. NCBI lineage: Bacteria > Pseudomonadati > Pseudomonadota > Gammaproteobacteria > Cellvibrionales > Cellvibrionaceae > Cellvibrio > Cellvibrio sp. PSBB006. Next base: position 5,055,373 of record NZ_CP021382.1, read on the forward strand.
AGACCGATGAAGCGCGCGCGATTAATGACAGTTTATTACCCTTGCACGCTGCTATGTTTGTTGAAGCCAACCCGATACCGGTCAAGTGGGCGGTTGAGCAGTTGGGTTTGATCCAGTCCGGTATTCGCCTGCCGCTGACACGTCTGTCGGCGCAGTATCACCCACAGGTTAAATCTGCCCTGCAATCCGCCGGGCTGTTGTAGAGACGATTCATGAGAATAATGACTGTTAAAAAGTCGCCAGCTTTTTATGTGTTACTGGCGCTGCTGAATGTTTCACTGTCTGGTTGTGGCTTTTTCTTCGGTGATGATGGTGTGTTTCGCAATCGCGAGAACGACTACCTGATGGCCGATAACATCCCCCCTTTGGCATTGGATGAAAACCTGGACAAAAGCGCCCTGGGTGAGCTTTATCCTATCCCCCCGATTACTGAATCGGATTTCGGTTACGAAGCTGACCCTGAGAACAACGAAATTCCCCGGCCGTTACCGCTCTCGGCAAATATGCTGGAAGAGAGCGTCAAGATTCAGCGCCTGGGCCAACAGACCTGGATTTTGATGAACGTAGCGCCGGGAGAAGTCTGGCCGCGCGTACGCCACTTCTTGAATGTTAATGGACTGGCAGTAGCCTCCGCCGATATCAGCAGCGGTGTAATCGAAACCGACTGGATTCAATTCAAGACCGATCTCAGCACCTACGATAAATATCGCATCCAGATAGATCAGGGCGTTCAGCCGGAAACCAGTGAAATTCATATCGTCCATCTCAGTGTTCCAACCGGCGCTACGCCGCCGGCTCCGGTCACTTGGCCGCAAGCATCAGTCAACGCTGAAAAAGAAAAATGGTTGTTGGATGAGTTGGCAGCGACACTGGCCAGCGATACCACCGAGGGCGGCACATCCTTGTTGGCCCAATCTATTGGTGGTTCCACCAAAGCCAACCTGGGTATTTTGCGTAACGAGCCGGTGATGCGCTTGAAGCTGGATCGCGCGCGTGCTTTGGGTACCTTGTCCCATGCCGTTAAACAGGAAGGTTTCTCGCCTTATGAAAGTGATGCGGCAACAGGTACTTTCTATGTGCACTATCGCAAGATAGATCCTGAAGGGCCGGGCTGGTTTAGCCGCAAGTGGAGCGGTATCAGAAATGCTAAATGGGTGACGGCGATATTTGGCCAGCCCGAAGAAGAGCGTATCAGATTAAAAAGCCCTTACACCCTGGAAGAATTGACGGCAAACCTGCCGCAAGGTGCTGCGCTCGATCAGGCGCCCTTGTCGAATCGTAAAAAGGAGCAGACGCTGCCGGACGCACCAGGTTACCTGGTGATTGTATCGGGCGAAGAGGGTAATCTGACTGTTCGGGTACGTGACCCTTACGGTAAGCGTCTTGAGCCGCGTAAAGCGCGTGAGATGCTGACTATCCTGCGGAAGAACCTCATTTAAGGAAAACGCTATGCGTTTTGCATCGCTGGGCAGTGGCAGTCGTGGTAATTCCACTTTGGTGGAGTGGGCGACAGGCGCACTGCTCATCGATTGCGGTTTCAGTGTCAAAGACACCGAGCAGCGTCTCTTGCGTCTTGACCGGCGTGCCGAACAGCTTGCCGCCATTCTTGTCACCCATGAACACTCGGATCATATAAAAGGCGTTGCCGCCCTGGCGCGTCGCTACCAGATCCCGGTTTACATGACGCCCGGTACTTTTCACAGCCGGAATTTGGGTGAGCTTCCCGATTTGCGTCTCATTCATGCCTATACCCCTTTCGAGATTAACGGCTTAACGGTAAAGCCGGTGGCTGTTCCCCATGACGCGCGTGAACCCGCACAATTTGTTCTTGAATTTGCCGGTCTCCGCTTGGGAATACTCACTGATTTGGGTAGTATTACGCCCCACGTTGAAGCCTGTTACCAGTCCTGTGATGCGATGGTGCTCGAAGCAAACCATGATCCGGCGATGCTGGCTTACGGCAGTTATCCTCCCTCGCTCAAGCAACGCGTGGGAGGGCAGTGGGGTCATCTGAGTAATCAGCAGGCCGCCGGTTTTTTGCAGCGTGTTGATACCCGGCGGTTGCAGCACCTGGTGGTGGCGCATATCAGCCAACAAAACAATACGCCGGCGCTGGCACAGGCGGCCCTGATGCCGGTAACGTCCCAGATCAAACAGGTAACCTACGCTTGTCAGAACGAAGGTTTTGATTGGCTGACGCTGGTGTAACCCTGACTTTTACCAACCGATAGTTTTCTTATTTACAGCAGGCAACATGATGGAAAAACGCGAACAACTTTACGCGGGTAAGGCAAAATCTGTTTTCAAGACCGATGACCCGGATCGACTGGTCATGTTATTCCGCAACGACACCTCGGCGTTTGACGGTAAACGCATCGAGCAGTTGGATCGTAAAGGCATGGTTAACAACAAATTTAATGCCTTCATCATGGGTAAATTGCAGGAAGCGGGTATTCCCACTCACTTTGAAAAACTGCTGTCTGATACCGAATCCCTCGTGAAAAAGATGGACATGATTCCGGTGGAATGTGTGGTGCGTAATATTGCTGCCGGGTCCATCACGCGTCGTTTGGGGGTGCAGGAAGGCATTGAGCTTAATCCTCCCACCTTTGAATTCTTTTTGAAGAACGATGCATTGGGCGATCCAATGGTGAATGAATCCCACATCCAGTCTTTCGGATGGGCCACGGCGGAGCAGGTCGCGCGCATGAAAGAATTGACCTTCAAGGTCAACGGCGTGCTCAAGGATTTGTTTGCCGGCGGTAACATGTTGCTGGTGGACTTCAAGATTGAGTTCGGGTTGTTCAAAGGTGAGGTTATCCTGGGCGATGAATTTTCTCCGGATGGTTGTCGTTTGTGGGACAAAGACACCCGCGAAAAGCTGGATAAAGACCGCTTCCGCCAGAATCTCGGTAATGTTGTGGAATCATACGAACTGGTGGGCAAGCGTTTGGGGTTGAGTTTCTGATCCTCGCTGGTTGGTATACCAGTGTGTAATACGTCACGCTAAGGGGCTCCGGCCCCTTTTCTTCAGCCAAATTCTGGCCCAGTCCACTTTCAATGTGGCAGAACTGTTCTATGCTTGTTAAAGCTTGCCGGAGATAGGCATTTTTAGCGCCGAGTACAATTAACTTTCAGAAAATCAGGAGCTTGACTGTGATTGAACGTCGCATGTTTGAACGCACATCGACCTCGGTAAGAGTAGAAATGAGTCATCCGAGCTTCGGTACGATTGTGGGATTTACCAAGGACATCTCTGATGGCGGTGCTCTTGTTCAAATTGAAAACCAGCCTAATCCGCCTGTTGGAACAGAGGTTATGGTGCGTTTCAAGAAAGCCGTAGGGCCTATCAATATTGATCCGGTGAAGATGAAAGTTGTTCACCAGTTGCGTAATACCATCGGCTTGATGTTTGTGGGCCGCTGATTCCAATTGGCTAACAACCTTTCGGTGTTAGCCGTCTTCATATGTTACGCCGGGTTTATCGACACTGTTCCGGCTTTAATATCTCCGCGTTGGTTTCCTTCATATTCATCGCCAATTGATTGACATCTGTACAATCAAGGTGTGAATTTTTTTCCAGATCCAGCTGTACAAGTTTTAGTAACCCTAACAGGGGTACGACACTCATAAGTTGGTTTTCACGCAGAACTAAGGTTTTCAATCGCGTAAGTTTATTAAGTGGCGCGACAGTTTTCAGCTGATTGGAGGCCAGATTAAGTTCCTCCAATCCATCAAAACGTTCGAGTCCCGCGAGATTTGCAATACCGGCGCTGCTGCAATTAAGGAATGTTAATTGTGAAGCACTGGTGATTTTCTTATCCGCAATAGTCTGCTCTATGCAGCGGCGGAGGTTGTCGTCGGCTATCTGGTAATCGGCAAATAACGGTTCCGGTGTGTAAACGACGTTATCATTGACGCTGACGGAATAGCTGCAAGCTCCTGCCAGGCACATGCCAGCCAGTAGCAAAATTCTTGTGACGTAGTAAGAGTTCATTTGCAATATCATCCGCTTAAAATAACCGTGGGGACTTCAGTCAATAGCCTATTAAAAAACAACTTAATATTGCTATCTCTCCTAAAAGCTGAACCTGAGCTGAATCGAAATCGGGCTTGGCTCAACCAATTGGAATGATTGAACTGCCGAATTTGATTCGGGTCTATTGTGCCGATAAAACTTTGACAAAACACCATTTAATTTTCTTAAAATCCTGTTATCTTGCTAACCAATTTCCATCATCTGTCTCACAAGAGGACGCTTCATGAAACAGTTAATTGCCTTGTTATCTGCATTGTTTTTATTCGGTTGTATGTCAACTGACCCTTACACTGGTGAGCAGAAAGCCAGCAACACAGCAAAAGGCGCAGGAATCGGTGCCGTTGCCGGGGCGGTAATCGGTGCAGCATCAGCCAGCAAAAGTGATCGCAAAAAGGGTGCATTGACTGGTGCCCTGGCCGGTGGTGCTATCGGTGGCGGTGTGGGTTATTACATGGATCGCCAGGAAGCTGCATTGCGCCAGCGCTTGCAAGGTACCGGTGTTCAGGTGCGTCGTGAAGGCGACAAAATTTATTTGGTTATGCCCGGCAATATCACCTTTGATACCGGCAGCGCCGTCATTCGTTCAGATTTCTACGACGTGCTGGATTCTGTAGCCTTAGTGTTGGCTGAGTTCAACAAAACGGCCATCAAGATCAGCGGCCACACGGATTCTACCGGCGGTGCACAATTGAACCAGACGCTGAGTGAACAACGTGCAAACAGTGTGCGTAATTATTTGTCTGAGCGTAAAGTTGCTGCTGGCCGTATTCAATCCTACGGTTACGGTCCTCGTTACCCCATCGCCACTAATGACACTGACGCGGGCCGTCAGGCAAATCGTCGCGTTGAGCTGGAATTGTTGCCATTGGAATAATCAGGTAGCCAGCCATAAAAAAAGCCGCCTTTGTCAGGCGGCTTTTTTATGCGACAGATTTATGTTTCATTTCCATCAGTAGCGCATGCAGCATTTCGGTTGATAGCCCATGCAACACCAAGCGATGGCCTGCACGCAATGTGCTCATCGGCACCAGAGGATGTTTGTTATTTAACAGAATAAGGTGTTCTGGTGACTGCATAATCGTTGCGACATAAAGGCCAATGAGTTCGTCCAATTGCAGGGAGTTGGACGCGCGCCAGAAATCATTATCTGTCAGGAATAACTGATACGTTGGTGTAAATAACTCAATCGCTGTTTGCAGATCAATGAAATTTGTCCAACGTTTGGGTAGCGATTTTAATTCCAGGTCTGGTTCACGAATCATGCTGAAGTCGGGGTTTTTTACCGCAGTCAGAACCACTTCCTGGTCGCGCAATGCCTGATTTAAACGAATAACAAAATTAAACAGATTCAGGTCGTGCTTTAAAAATAATTCGTCTTTCAGGTCATCGAGCGTTGCCGGCTCCAGTGGGTCAGTCGCGACCTTTACCGGGGCATTCGCGGCAATAAAAGCCAGAATTTGTGAACCGAGATGAAAGTGCCGCAAGACCAGCCAATTAGCCTCGGGCGTTACAAAGTATTTCAAGCCAGTAGCAAGTATCCAATGTAATAGTTTTGATGCGGCCCAATTGCGTGGCAAGACGGACTTTACAATCTGTATCAAGACAATAAAGGTGCGCGCGAGCGGGCGGGCAAAAGGTAATAAAAATTGCCGGGAGCGTGAACCTGAATCCGTTAGCCAGGCAGTCTTGACATGATCTGATAACGGCGTGCTGCGATCCAGATACAACGCCAGCCAGGGATTGGGATCGCGAGGATCAAATGCTTCCTGAAGAAAAGGTGGCAGTGGTGCGTCCTGTTTCATATTAGTCCTCCAGAATATGATCAAATTGCATTTGATACAGCTGTGCTGTGCGCTTGGCTGTTTGCAAAATGAGTGTGGCAGCGCGTGGGTTTATCGCCAGGGTTATCTCAACTGCTTTGAGCCAGCGCGCAAGATGGTGTTCATCGTTTGCGCCGTGGTAGTCAAGAAAACGAAAAGCGTTAGCCGGGAGATTAACTTGCTTGCGTAACAGAGGTAGTAGCGCCGGAATAATACGTTGCCCCGTACCTTCAATGATATAAATGGCTCCCAATAAACCGACCGGATTTGGACGTGCTGCCAAGCCGTGGAGATATGTATTTAATGCATCGCCACCGGGATTGCGGCGCAGATCATCCAGTATGGCCGTGCCACCGGCGGCCTGGTAGTCCTGATACAAAATCATAAAATCATTTTGTTCATCGCCCGCATGGGTTTCGATCAATTCGCCAAGTGCTGCATATTCATCGCTGAGTGACTGCACTGCCTCACGCATCCATTTGCTGCCTTCCCTCACTTGTGGCACCCATTGAGCGGTCCATTGGCGATAATCGTCCTGGTTAAATTGGTTGGATACCAGTTTATGAATTATCGGACTACGCCATACATCAGAGCGATAGTTGTGCCAACTGTTTGCCAAACCTGTCAGGAGTTCACGCAATTGATGTGGAGCCGCATGCGGGTCATGTGGTGCATCAATCAAGGGGTCTGAAGAATGCGTAATAGATGGAGCGATTGTTGTTTGTATAGGCTCTTGCGACGCGTTTGGCTCGGCGGATTCCACCTCTATCAACATATAAGCTGCACTGATACGGCCTGACTCGGGAATAAAACAGAATATTTTCTCCCCGGGTTTTACTTCCCGGGTTTCGAGAAACTCTGCCAGCATAATAAAAATTGAAGCCGCTCCGGTATTACCGCGCGTTGTGAGATTACTGTACCAACGGTCGCGCGGGATACTGAGCCCGGCTTTGTCCAGTAATTCTTCAACAACAGGAATAAAACGCGCGGAGGAATAGTGACAAAGAAAATGATCGATACTGTTAGAATCGATCCAGCCGTCACTCACTAACTTCACATACTCATGAATACTTACATCGAACAGATGCGGCAGTAAACGAATATCCTGACGCAGAGAAAGTGCTCCGGCGGCTTCAGCGTCGCTGCTGGAAGGAAAATCGAGGAACGATGTCTGACGGTCTTCGGTTAAGCCCAATTGCATGCACACGGGATAATCGCCGGCAAAACTTTTTTGATGAATCCAGTTTAATTTTAATCGTACTCCGTTCTGTGCTTTAGGCTTGCGAGTCAACAGGAGTGCGCCGGCACCATCCGATAGCATCCAGCGGAGAAAGTGCGCATCAAAATCGCTGTTGTAACCGCGTGGTGCGAAGCGTGATTGCTTGAACATACGCGAGGGCATCTCTGCCGCAGCAACTAACGCCTGCTCATGACCCTGTAATTCAATAGCCTGCGCGGCAAACTCAATGGCGCTCACGCCAGCGGCGCACACACCAAGGCTTGACAAGGTTTCCATAGGCGGTGCACCCAGCTCACCGTGGACCATAGCGGCAAAGCCAGGAATCAGTGCGTCGCTCCCGGAAGAACCCACCGCAAGCAGACCAACATCCGCCAGGGTTGTTGTGCTGCGATTCAAGCAATCATGAATGGCATGTGCCGCGAGTCGTGCGTGGGATATTTGTGTTTTACCCTCTGCATTAATCGCGTAGTGCCGCGTTTGAATACCGTTTTCCGCCAGAATTTTTTGTTTGATGCGTTTCGACAATCGATTAATCGGCGCAATAAAAGCATCCATGGCTTCATTGTCTACGGGATCGCCCGGTAAAAAGTAACCGGCAGAGTCGATATAAACCTGAGTGAAACGAATAGGCATAATTTATCCTTAATAATTTACGATTGGCGTGCTTGCCATTTTTCAATAGGTAATGTGGCTGCATCATCAGGGAGGCTGGTACCTAGCAGGCGATCCATGAAAGCAAACATAAAGCCGAAGTTACCTTTGAAGCAGGCGTGATGCAGGTGGTGGCGTCGGCTTGCTTGATACCAAGGGCTTGTGCCTTGTGGGTGGAAATCATAATTCGAGTGGCCGATGCTGTTAAACAACAAGCTCAACAACGGCAAGGAGATTAACGCGGCGGTACTGAAATCGTGGAATAACATGGGCCACACAATGACATTGCCCAGCAGCATGGCTTCCACGGGATGAAAACTGTAAGTTGACCAGGGAGTGGTAACAATCGAGCGATGATGCGCAAGATGGAAGCGTCGTAACCAGCGCGTATGCAACAAGCGGTGGGTAATATAAAAATGGATTTCATTCCATAACAGTAAAACAGGAATTTCAATCGCAATCTGCACAATAGAAGGTTGTAACGCGAGTCCGGCCCAACCGAGTTGCAGCAGTCCCCAGGGGAGCAAGAGACCTATCCCGAATATCAGAATAGATAACAGAGACAAACCAATTTCGTGTTGCCATTGTCCGCTAATCAAGGGTCGTGGGTCGAGCTTCTTGCCGATGCCTAAGGCGGGAAAAAGATAATGGGTCAGCAGCCAATTCAGGCCGCCGAAGGTCAAGTAGATACTGGCGAAGAATAATGTTCCCGCTACGACAATATGCCACCCGGAAGCGGTCAGGAAAAATTCACGCATAAAACCAACCCTGAAAAAAAGATCGCCGTTCACTGGCGTAATGCGTGACTATACTGCGTAGTCTGCGGTGATGGGTCAAATCTTTTTCGCCAGTTTATGAACAATGCGACGTAAATAATACCGGCGGTTTTGTATTGTGATACCGGGTGGGTAAAGAGGAACCTAAAGACGAGGATTATTGGTAAATCTCAATGGTGATTTGACCTGGATCGCGTCGTTCATTCCTCTTCAACCCGCGCTCGGCTAACACAGACAGGCAGTTATTGACCATCCCACTGTTACCACACAACATGACCTGGGCATTATTGGCGGTCAGGGTTAAATCCAATAAATTTTCTACTTCATTGCTTGATAACAGGTCGGGAATACGTTGGGTAAAATGCGGTGTATCCGCTTCGCGGGTTACCGAGTAAAAATAATGAAATTGCTGCGAATGTAACTGTTTGATGCGCTCCAGCTCTTTACTGTAGGCCATCTCACTGTGGTCGCGTATGCCATGGATCAATATGACCTGTTCAAAACTTTCCCAAGGGTCAACAGTATGCAGCATGGAGAGAAAAGGGCTGATAGCGGTACTGGTGGCACACAACCATAATTGCTGGGTGGCAGGTACCAGCGAGAGCACAAAAAAGCCGCCTGCTCTGGGGCTGCTGATAAGTTTGTCACCCGGTTGTAATTGAAACAGGCGCGGCGACAGAAGCCCACCATCAACGCGATTGAAGAAGATTTCCTGAATCGGTTTGCCCGGTGCGTTGACCAGAGAGTAGGGGCGAGTGACGGCCTTGCCGTTTATTTCCAATCCGAGATTGACGAACTGGCCAGCTTCAAATTCGGGTAAATCCAACAACACCCTCAGGGAACAGAGGCGATTGTTCCATTGATGGCGTTCTAGAATGGTGCCAGTTAACCAATTTGGCATATCCCGCTCCTGATAACAGCGTTAATTCATGTGCTGCCCTTAAAGCATAGCTGCACTGGGTCGACCTTGCCCGTCTGCATCATATCCACGCACCGCTGTGGTAGGGGATTATGACGATGATAAAAATATCTTTATTAATCAATGTGTTAATTAATTTTTTGCCAGTGGTGCTAAATTTTTAGCACAAGGCGCTTGACTTATTTTCTGATGGTGCTAATTTTCTAGCATGGTGCTAAAAAATTAGCACCAATCGCTGCGTAGGATTAATGATACATAGGGTTAATGGGCAGGTTATGGCAAAAGATCAACTACACAATCAACTCAGTCGGCGTGAGCGCCAAATCATGGATGCGCTATTTGAGCGGGGTGAGCTTTCCGCTCAGGATGTCCGCTCAGCCATTCCCGATCCGCCCAGTTATTCTGCGGTGCGGGCATTGATTGCCAAGCTGGTTGAAAAGAAGTTGGTCGATTATCGCGAAGAAGGACCGCGTTATATTTATTTTCCTGTGGTGGCGCGCAGCGAGGCGCGTGCCAACGCGTTGCAAAAATTGATTAAAACGTTTTTTGACGGTTCAACGGTCGCTGCCGTGAACGCACTCCTGGGAATGAATAAGCAGGAGTTGAGTGATGCAGAAGTTGCTGAGTTGAAGGCAGCGATTGAGAAAGCCAAAAGCAATAAGGATTAGCGGTTTTTTTCGCGAGGCAGACATGGCCACAGAAAACGCATTAAACATACTTACACTGCTATTGATCAAGCCGTTACTGATCATCCTGGCTATTGCAGCCGGTTTGCTCTTGTTGCGGAAAAAATCAGCGGCATTGCAACATTTCTGGGTAGCCACCGGTTTGTTCGCACTCTTGTTATTGCCTTTGTTGTTCAGTTTTTTGCCGGAAATCAAATGGCAGGTTTTATCTTTTGATAAACCAACCTCTTTGCTTGTGGCCTGGCTTTATGATTTTTCCGTTTGGTTTGGTGAAATCAATAATGTCCTCCTGATAACAGCCATTTATGCGATGGGCGTGTTCTGGCTGTTGTTTTATTTGCTGCTTGGCATCTGTGGCGTTGCTTTGCAAACCCGTCAATCGAGAATGTGTGACGATATTGACATGCAGCAACGCCTGCTGGATTTGCGTGAAGAAATGGGTATAACCCGTGAGGTTAGCTTGCGCGTCAGTAACACCGTTAGTTCGCCGCAGATGTGGGGCATCTTTCGGCCGGTCATCATGTTACCCGCGCATGCAAGTAGCTGGACCAGTGAGCGTAAATTGTCGGTGTTATTGCATGAGCTGGGGCATGTGGCGCGTTGTGATTGGGCAACGACCCTTGCCGTAAAAATATGTTGCGCGTTTTTCTGGTTTTTACCGCCGGTATGGTGGTTGACCAATCGATTATTCCACTTCGCCGAGATCGCTTGTGACGATTATATCTACCGTTTGCATAACGATTATCAGCTACGCAATAAAGAAATAATCTATGCAGAAAACCTGTTAGCCATGGCCCAGGCGGTGAAAGCGCCACCTGAATCTGCATTGTCCATGGCCGGGCATTCACCGGTGTTTTATCGCATAGAAGCTATTCTGGACCGCCAGCGTCAACGTGACAATGCGACACCGGAAGCGCGGCAATACTGGGTTCTGGTTTTACTGCTGCTGCTCTTGCCTGTAGCGAGTTTGCAGCTTATGCCAATTCAGCAAACCCTGATGGCACAGGTATTAAAAATTCAATTACCTGACGCTGGTCGTCAAGATTCGACAGCCGTATCCGGGAAGAAACCTGTTACGCCAACCTATCGGTTGGATGCGGAGACTTTGCGCAAATTAAAACAACAGGTTCGTGTAAGTGAAATGCCCAGGTTGCCTCAGGAAAAACTGATCGTTACCGCCAGTCCTGATTCGTTGGATACCAGCGGTCTGGCGAACAGAGGGCAATTAATCAAGCCGGTAAAAATGCCGGAACCTTTGATTCATATGCAAGGCTACATGCCGGCAGAAATGGTGATTCCTATCTATCCGCGCAATGCCCTGGAGCGGGGTACGGAAGGTGAGGTTATTGTTGAATTTTCCATTGCAGAAGATGGAACAATCTTCGACCCGCACATCCTGAAATCTCATCCGCGCCATCTATTCGACAAAGCTGTATTGGCCGCATTAAAAGACTCGCGTTATCACCCGCAGATCATCGATGGTATCCCGGTGATTATCGAAGGTGTAACCGAAGTATTTACCTTCCAGATCCAACAGCCTCTCATCGCTGAACAGCGACGACGATAAACTGATTTTATCTCACTAACCCCTTAACTTTTTTGCCCGTACCGGGACGGGGAAAGTCATGCCCGGAATTTGTTAAATCCTATTATTATTTATGAGGATCATCCTATGACCACGCTTACCTTAGCTAATCCGTTTGTGCGTATGTTGAGTATCTTGCCGGCTGCTTCTATCGCCACCTTGTTGATTTTGTACTTGATGTATCAATTGGTGCATACCGATTTTGTTGACATCATTGAACCGGAAGACACGGAGGATATAACAACGTTTATCAACGAGGAGCCCAGGGATATCAACAACCGCTATGAAAATTTGGAAAAACCCGTCAAGCCGCAACCGCCGACAACGCCGCCCGAAGCTCCGGAACTGGACCCGGTTAATCCTGACGTAAACACGTTAACAGATAACTTATTAGCGATTGTCAAACCTGACATCAATGTTGAACTTGATAGCTCCTTTGGCGATCAGGCTATGCCATTTATAAAGGTACAGCCCAACTACCCAACCTCTGCATCCTCGCGCGGTATTGAAGGTTATGTTGATGTGATGTTTGACGTGGCGCCAACGGGTGCGACCGAGAATATTCGTATCATCAATGCGGTTCCTTCAAGCATCTTTAACAGCAGCGTTGTTCAGGCGATCAAACGCTGGAAATACAAACCCAGGATGGTTAACGAGGTACCGGTTAAATCGTTTGATGTCCGCGAACGAATTACCTTTGAGCTGGAAAAAGGTTAGGTTGTCCTGCGTGCGGGCAGGATGGATAATGGCCGCCCTGCCGCGCACTGATGAGAATTATGACTGATACCCCACTCGCCATTTGTAGTTTGCCGATTGTCTGTAACGATGAACGATATCGTGAACAGGCAGCGCTCCTAGCTCAGAAATTACAGCAACCGCTGTTGTTGAATGCGGACCCGCAAGCATTGACGCAGAGTGATTTTGTGGTGCTATTGAATAACCAGGGCGTTGCTTTACAACAAACCGGCCGCAAAGCACCGGGACCGATACGCGCTGAGTTTGCGGAAGGGTCAGTCGATCATCGACGTAAATTTGGTGGCGGTAAAGGGCAGATGATTGCCAGGGCGGTGGGCATCAAAGCGGGTGTTTATCCACGCGTGCTGGATGTAACCGCCGGGCTTGGGAAAGACGCTTTTGTGTTGGCCACCCTGGGCTGTCCGGTGCAACTGCTTGAGCGCTCTCTTGTGGTACATGCGTTGTTACAGGACGGGTTAAGTCGCGCGCACAACCTGGCGGCGATGGATGATCCGGCATTGTTGAACATTGTGCAGCGTATGACCTTATTGGCTGCTGATAGCCGCACTTATCTTAAGCAACTCGGTGAGGCTGCTTGTCCCGATGTTATCTACATGGACCCTATGTTTCCCGAACGCGAAAAGTCGGCGGATGTAAAAAAGGAAATGCGCGCGTTCCATACGTTAGTGGGCAAGGATGAAGATGCCGATGAACTCCTCGCGTTATGTCTGGCAAAAGCGCGGTATCGCGTGGTGGTCAAGCGATCGCGCAAAGCCGCGTTTGTTGATGCTCGCCAACCTTCCTATCAGTTAGAGGGAAAATCCAGCCGCTTCGATATTTACACACTCCGTAAATTGCCGGATTCATTGCCGGTAACCGCCAGCTGAAATTATTGGCGTATTCACAGGCTTTGTAGTATATACGCGCTCCTCTTGGGTCTGTGATGGGAGCCGGCCTTGTGCGACACCTCGTTTATTCAAAGTAATCAATTATTTGACCGTATCGCGGATGCGCTGGTTGATCGCGGATACATTATCTTATCCGGCGTCTTGCCCGCCGATGTGGTAGGCAAACTGCTGGAGCGATTGCATGACCTGGGCGATGAAGACTTCAAGCGCGCCGGCATTGGTCGTCAGGATGACTTTCAAATCGATACCAGTGTGCGTCGTGACCGAATTCATTGGTTGCAACAGGATCACCCCGCCGAGGTAGAATTTCTGGCCTGGATGGATGAACTGCGCCTTGCGCTGAATCGCCGGCTGTTTATGGGCTTGATGGATTACGAATGCCACTTCGCCAGCTATGGCATCGGCGCTTTCTATAAAAAGCACCTGGATGCTTTCAAGCTACCTACGCCCTTGCTACAGGCGCAGATCCAAGTCTCTCCTCTGCAGTCCCAACCCAGTCGGGTTCTTTCCACAGTTCTCTATCTCAATCCGGAATGGCAGGTGGGGGATGGCGGAGAATTACGCCTTTACGATGAAGATGATGCACTGGTACTGGAAACCATCGCACCGGAATATGGCAAGTTGGTTATCTTTCTCAGTGAAAAATTTCCTCACGAAGTTCTGGTTGCCCAACGTGAACGCCACAGTATTGCTGGCTGGTTTCGCGTAAGCGGACCGACATAAACCCTCCCTCTTCACAAGACTTTGCTATCATCCAAGGACTGCCCTAAAGCTGTGCGCATTGCGCTGGTTTAGGGCGGCCGCTATTGGGTGCGCACTTCATTGATGCGGTATTTGTGACTCTTGCACAGGATTAATAGCGCAGATAGGTGGTTGGCAGGGGCTTTGCAAGAAACCTGCTGACGGAAAAGTGATTTTTTCCGATCATCGTTTTCAGGCAACAGGGATTACTCTATGCAGATAGATTGGCGGACTTATTCTCCGGGTCATTTTTACGACGAACTCATCAGTTCTCCCGGCCATGCGCGCAAAGCGACACGCCACCTTGCCAAGTATTTAAGCTCGCTAACCGGCGATGAATTACAAGAGCGCAAGCAGTCCGCCGAACTCGCTATCAAAACCATGGGCATCTCATTTACGGTCTACAGCGATGCTGGCAACATCGACCGCGCCTGGCCGTTTGACATTATCCCGCGCATCATCCCGCAAAAAGAATGGCTGAAAACCGAACAGGGTTTGATCCAACGCTTGACCGCACTGAACTGTTTTATCAACGATATCTACAACGATCAGAAAATCATTAAAGACAAAGTCCTGCCTATGGCATTACTGGCGGACTCGGTTAACTTCCGCAAGGAATGCATGGGCATGAAACCGGCTTTCGGGGTTTGGGCTCATATTTGCGGCAGCGATTTAATTCGTGATGAAAAGGGCGATTTTTTTGTATTGGAAGACAATCTGCGGGTGCCCTCCGGTGTGTCTTACATGCTGGAAAATCGCAAAGTCACCAAGCGGGTTTTTCCGGAGTTATTTGAAAACCACAATATTGTGCCGGTAACGGAATATCCCAACCAACTATTCGACACCCTTGCCGCCTTGTCACCGCGCCCGCTGGATCGGCCGGAAGTCGTTGTACTTACGCCGGGAATCTATAACTCCGCCTATTTTGAACATTCTTATCTCGCACAACAGATGGGTGTGGAGTTGGTAGAAGGCAGCGATCTGGTGGTGGAAAACGATTGCGTTTACATGCGCACCATCAAAGGTTTGTCGCGAGTGGATGTCATCTACCGACGCATCGATGATTTATTTCTTGACCCGGAAATGTTTATCCCGGACTCCATGCTTGGCGTTCCCGGTTTGATGCGCGCCTGGCTCAAAGGCAATGTGGCCCTGGCCAACGCACCTGGTGCCGGCGTGGCGGACGACAAGGTAATCTACACCTTTGTACCGGCAATGATCAAATATTATTTGGGTGAAGAACCTATCCTGCCAAATGTACCCAGCTATTTATGTATTGATCCTAAACAATGCGAATATGTGTTGGCGAACCTGGATAAATTGGTGGTAAAACCGGCCAACGAGTCGGGCGGTTACGGCATGATTATCGGGCCTCAGGCGAGCAAGAAAGAGCGTGATGAATTTGCGCTGCGCATCAAAGCCAACCCGCGCAATTATATGGCACAACCGCTGATCTCTTTGTCCACCGCGCCCATCCTCGCCAACAAAAATGCCGAGCCGCGCCATATCGATTTGCGGCCTTTTGTGTTGCAAGGCAAAGAACATTACGTCACGCCCGGTGGATTGACCCGCGTGGCAATGGTGAAAGGTTCCTATGTGGTGAACTCATCGCAAGGTGGGGGAAGTAAAGATACCTGGATTGTCGTTGAGGGGGATAAATAATATGTTATCTCGCGTTGCTGAACGTATTTACTGGTTGGGTCGTTACATGGAGCGCAGCGAAAATGTGGCGCGCATGGTGAACGTCAATTCCAATTTACTGCTTGACCTGCCGCGCGGCGTCAAGGTGGGATGGGGTTCGTTGATTGACATCAGCGGCACTGGCGATTATTTCAATCGCGATACCGATCAGGTAGATGAGCGCACGGTTGTGCGTTTTATGCTGGCTGATAAAGATAATCCCTCATCGTTGTTAAACTCGCTCAGCTGGGCGCGGGAAAATGCGCGTATCACAAGAGAAACCATGCCGATGGAAGCCTGGGAGTTGATCAATGATCTGTACCACACGATCAAGGACAACGCTAATTCCATGGTCGCGCGACGCGAGCGCGGGCGAATGTTATTGCACGTGATTAATCAGGTTCAACAATTCACCGGATTGTTGGCCGGCTGCATGACTCACAACGATGCTTACGATTTTATACGGTTAGGGCGCAACCTGGAGCGCGCTGATATGACCACGCGTATTGTGGACGCAGGGCTAGTACATTTACTGCCGCATTTATCGTCTGGCAGTGGTAGCGGTAGCGATGTTCTGCAACCTTACAATAATGTGTTGTGGATGAGTGTGCTGCGTTCCTTGAGCGGCTATCAAATGTATCGCCAGCATGTGCGCGATCGTGTTAACGCAAAAGATGTGGTGACATTTTTATTGCAGAATGAGAATTTTCCGCGTGCCGTTGCTCATTCATTAGGGGAGCTGGAAGGTTGCCTGAAAAAATTACCCAATAGCAAGGCCGCCTCTCATGCGGTTGTCAGCGCTATTGCGCGTGTCAAGGCAGCGGATATCCCGCAGTTGCTGGAGAAAGGCTTACATGAATATATTGATGATATTCAGTCTGAAATCGGCAATCTGCATTCGGTGATTACGGAAACCTGGTTCCTGCCGGTAAAAATAGCGCAATCGCAAAAGCAATCAGCGGCTTGAGTGTTATGTGCTTTTTGAAAATATGAGGCAGGCTTTGCAGAGCCTGCTTTTTTGGGCACCTCATTTACATCACTGCTTATCAGATTTGCCACTCACTTTATCCTTCAAGAAACTGACACTCGCGCCGATTGTCGTCTGAATCATTTCCTGTTACACAACGCCGAATCCTGTCTACACTGTTTGGTGGTAATAGGTTATCTTCTGGGGCTGGAACGTTTGACTGGTTGTTTTCTCTTGGAGAGTGGTGATGAAAAAAATAACGAATGCCTTGCTTGCCGTTGTCTGTTTGCCGTTGATATTACAGGGTTGTGGCAGCGATGATGATGCCAACAGCGGCCCGGAGCCATCCGGCTCTGCCGTGTTTGAACCGGGCACCCATCCGCGCTTTGACCCCGTTGCCCAGGATCTTCCCTTTAATACTGATTTGATCTTTGCGGCGGCCGCCACCAGCGACGGCACCGCAAATGTTGGTGCTGCTACCGATCCGGTGCGTGCCGCATTAAATATGCTGGATGGTTTTTCCTCCTCGGCATTTTTTGATGTGCTGATTCAAGGGAGTGTTAATGCCGCCTCGGTCATTCCCATGCAGACTGTTTTCCTGCTGGAAGTAGACACCGGCGGCAACGACGCGCTGAATCCGGCCAATGTTGTTGGTCTGGTCGGTCCGGCTGCTTTTGATACCCAGGTAGTTTCCGTTGACGGAGGCACAAACAACGCCATCCGCATCCGTCCTACCGCGCCGCTGAAACCCAAGACAAAATACCTCGTGGTTTTGACTAACGACATCATGGATGCCGGTGGTCAGCCATTGACACCATCCTGGACCTACAACGCCCTCGGCGATCCTGAATACCCGACGCTGGCATCATTGGTGCCGGTGCGTAACGCTATTCTCGGCTGGGAACAGTTGGCAGCCGGTTTTCTGAGCGCAGTGACCGAACTCAGCGTGGCGGCGGCAACAGAGAAATTGGTATTGACCTACACCTTCACCACCACTGACCCCCAGGCGCCTCTGGTTGCCATGGCATCGCCCCGTGCAGCGATCGCGGCAATGCAAATAGCGGCTGGTGAGGAGCCAGCCACTGCTGTAGGTAATGTGATGGCACTGGACGGTGCCGGCTTATTGCCCACACCCAAACCTCGGCCGCTGGGAATATCTGCTGATACCGGTCTGGACTTTGCGATCCTCAGTGAAGGTTTGCTAGCCGGCAATGTGGGGGCGCTTTATACCGGTTATATCCAGCTGCCTTACTATCAAACCGGCCCGGATGGTTTGCCATTTGGTGCGTTCCTGAGTCGTAACTGGCAACCGGACACGACCCTGGCTGGGGCGCTGGGCGTGACTGTCCCGGCGGATGTCGATGGCAGTTTCAACGTAACCTATCGCTATCCCTTTGCTGTCAAAACCGCTGATGAGTCTGTGCCGCTACAAGTGACTTTGCCATCTGAAAGCCATGTGCCGGGTTACGGTGGTGTATTGACCTGTGGCCAGATTTATACCGCCTCCGGTTATCCGGTAGTTATTTATATCCACGGCATCACCAGTGATCGCACCTCCGTGCTGGCGCTTGGCCATACCCTGGCCAGCCAATGTATTGCCACGGTGGCCATCGATTTGCCCATGCACGGTGTGCCTGCCACCAGCGATTTTGTCGGTGTGCTCAATACCGAACAAGGCAGCATGATTCCCTTTGCGGCTCTCTATGGTGAGAATGCCCCGCGCGAGCGTCACTTCAATGTGGCTGGCCCGGGCGGTGCACCGGCACCCATGAATTTTGAAACGCCTGGAGCAACCGACGGCTCCGGCGCGCAGTTTATTAATCTGGGCTACCTCGCCAACACCCGTGACAACAATCGTCAAGCGGTAATGGATTTGCTCAATCTCAATGCGAGTTTGGCAGATGTCGAAACCGCGCTACAGGCTTCACTCGACGTTAATTTTGACCTGGACAGGGTTTATGTGGTGGGTCAATCGCTCGGCGGGATTATCGGCAGCGTCTTCACCACGGTTAACCAGATGGCAATCGCTAACGACGCTCAGGTTGGCTTGCCATCCAATCTGAATCCAATTCGCGGCTTGATTGCTTCTACGGCGGGCTCACAGGTGTCACAAATCCTGGTGAATTCAGCCACCTTTGCGCCGGTGATTAATAATGGCCTGGCGGCGGCCGGCGTGAATGTCGGTACCAGCAATTACGAACGCTTCCTCTACGCCGCTCAAAGCATATTGGATTCCGGTGACCCGGTGAACTTTGCCCAAACCCTGGGGATGTTGAATGTGCCGGTGTTATTGCAGCAGGTTAATAATGACCTGGTGATTCCCAACGGGCCGGAAAGCGCGCCCCTGGCAGGTACCGAAGCACTGGCCGATCTGGTAGGTGCGGAGCAGTTGGATATCGGTATTGATCAGGCGCTGGGGCAGGGTATTGTCAAGCTCACGGCGGGTGATCATGCCTCCCTACTGCGTCCTGGCAGCCCGGCAACCGCTCATATCACAACAGAGCTGCAAACCCAGGTGGTGACTTTTGTGTTGAATGATGCAGAAGTGACTATTGGTGCTGGTGCGCCGGAGAATATTGAGGCGCCGGAAGCTGAAGTGGCTGTTGATTGATATTGGCACAATGGGAGTTTGGCGTTAGGGCATGTATGTCAAAATCCTCAATTCAGGGATGAATTGAGGGAGCTACAGGGATGTATTCATGCGTTTTTGACATACATGCCCTAATGACAAACGGATTCCAAGGGACTTTTGCCCTCTAAAACGCTATAAAACCGAAAGCGATGAAGTATTGAAACTGTTGCGACTGAACTTGCTCTTCACTGGTTGTAAGGTTTCCGACGGCAAGTGCGTCTGCCCATCTGTTTTTTCACCGTGAGTCACCGCCAATCGACGTTGTTCATGTTGGGAATGCCAGGCAAGGATCTTGTGGTAATTGCGCACATTCTTGACATAGGCCACTGGCTCCCAACCGCGCGCGTAACCATGTTTGGTTTGGCTGTAGTATTGGCGTTTTGCGAGCAGCGGTAGGTGTTTGCGCACGTCACTCCATTTATTGGGGTCATCGCCGTGAATTTCCGTTAATACGCGCGCGTCTTCCAAATGTCCCATACCCACGTTATAAGCGGCCAACGCCATATAAACCCGATCATCGCCAGTTACCCGCGCCGGAATGCGGTCCAGTAAATTGCGGAAATATTTGGCTCCCCCATAAATACTCTGCGAGGGATCGATACGATCTTTTACCCCCATATCGCTGGCAGTGGCCAAGGTCAGCATCATCAAACCACGCACGCCGGTGCGTGATTCGGCGGTGGGATTCCAGTGAGACTCCTGATAACTGATGGCGGCGAGCAGTTGCCAGTCCAGGTCAAATTTTGCGGCTGCTTCTTTTAAGCCTTCTTCCCAGCGCGGCAGACGCTTTTCAAGGCGATAGGAAAAAAGCAGGGCATCACCCGTGGTGACTTCAACAATGGGTTTATAAAACTGGTCGGTTAAGGTTGCGAGTGTGCCATTTTGCTCAACGCGATCAAGATAAGCCTGGGCGGCATCAAACAGGCTGGTATCAATACTGTGAGCAAAAGCCCAAGCCAGATCTTGCGCGTCACTGATATCAAATGCCGTTTGCGCGCGCGGGTAGGCGTGGCGATTCAGGTCGTAGGAGTTGGAGTCGACGATGGCGTAATCGGCTTCGCCTTTGTGGATCATCTCCAGCAGCTCGATCATCTCCAGTGCTGGCTCTTCGCGCCAGGTCAGTTCGGGATAGGTTTCGCGCAGTTCCTGCAGGCGTTCAACGTGGGATGATTCGGAGATGACCACCAGGTCTTTCCCCATCAGATCGAGAATGTCGCGGGGCGCCGGTTGGCGGCTGTTGTAGATTAACTGCTGCTTGACCTTCATAAACGGGCGCGTGAACTTGACGCCCTTGCTGCGGGTGGGGGTGACGGTAATACCGGCGGCGGCCAGGTGGTTTTGTTCCTCTCCGACAGCATTGAAGATACGGCCGAAGCTGTCTTCGTCCTGGATAACCAGTTCCACGCCTAATTCATCGGCAAAGCCTTTGACCAGTGAATATTCAAAACCGGTCAGCCCTTCGGGGCCTTCATAATAGGTGGTAGGACCGTTGCGCGATATAACACGCAGTTGGCCTTCAGTGAGGACTTTTTCCAATGTGGTGGGCAAATAGCTGCGGACCAGCATCAGTGAAATGGCGATAATTGCCAACCCGCTAAACAGGTTGGAAATCAATCGTTGGGCGGCTTTGCGTTTGCCTATCTCCATATACGGTGTCTCCGGATTTACGGATGCCGAATCTATTCCATTGCTGACCCGTGCAAAATTTGCGCGATCTTAATGCCTCTTAACGTGCGCCGCTAGCTTGTTTTTCACACAAAAATAGTGTAGCTCTTGAATGAAAAATAATCAATTTTGGCGCCAAACCCAGATTCCATCAGGGTTCTATGGTCGTCAGTGGCCGGTTGACGCTGTGAAAAAATCTTCAAAAAAATTGTTTAAATTGGTAAAAAACACCACAGGCTGTGTAAAAGACAGTTGCAGACCACAAGCAGAGGGACGAGCGGCCATTACAAATGATGTTAACGGCCAGAGGATCAAGTACAATTGCGCCCTCTTTTAACACCCCCCGACGCTTGAGGCTCGTTCCCCTATGCTGATTCTGCGTGGCGCCCCCGCTCTTTCCACCTTTCGCACCCAAAAACTTCTGGCCTCGCTGCAACAACAGGTTCCCGCGGTAGCGGGTATCGCTACGGAATATGTCCACTTCGCTGACCTTGCTGCTCCGCTGAATGAAGAGGAGCAGTCTATCCTTCGCCAGTTGTTGACCTATGGTCCCAAGGTCGATGGTGAGGTCAGTCACGATGGTCAGTTGTTCCTCGCGGTGCCGCGCCCGGGCACAATTTCGCCCTGGGCATCCAAGGCGACGGATATCGCCAAAAACACCGGACTCTCATCAATTCGTCGGATAGAACGGGGCATCGCTTACTACGTGACCGGCACTTTCGCCGATGCAGACAGCACTCTGATCGCTGCGCAACTTCACGATCGAATGGTAGAAACCATTTTCGATTCGCTGGAAGCGGTAGTACAACTCTTCATTAAACAGCAGCCGGCACCACAGACCAGCGTGGATATTCTGGGCGGTGGTCGGGCAGCTCTGGCTGAGGCCAATCGTTCCCTGGGTCTGGCTTTGGCGGAAGACGAAATCGATTATCTCGTCGAGAGCTTCCAGGCACTGGGACGCAATCCCATTGATGTGGAATTGATGATGTTTGCCCAGGCCAACTCGGAACACTGCCGCCATAAAATCTTCAATGCCAGCTGGACCATCGATGGCATCGAGCAGCCCCGCAGTTTGTTCAAGATGATCAAGAACACTTACGAAGTCGGTGGCGATAATGTGCTCTCCGCCTACGCTGACAATGCCGCTGTTGTTGCCGGTCCGGAAGCCGGCCGTTTTTACCCGGATGCTTCCAGCAAAACCTACGCCTACCACCAGGAACCCGTTCACCTGTTAATGAAGGTGGAAACCCACAACCACCCCACCGCTATCGCACCTTTCCCCGGTGCAGGTACCGGCGCCGGCGGTGAGATTCGCGATGAAGGTGCAGTAGGCCGTGGTTCAAAACCTAAAGTGGGGCTCACAGGCTTTACGGTTTCCAACTTGCAGATCCCTGACTTCACCCAACCGTGGGAGCAACCTTACGGTAAGCCCGGTCGCATCGTCAGTGCGTTAGATATCATGATCGACGGTCCTCTCGGCGGCGCTGCTTTTAATAATGAATTCGGTCGACCCAATATCTGCGGTTACTTCCGTACCTTTGAAGAGACCTTTGACGGCGAGCGTCGCGGTTACCACAAACCCATCATGCTGGCCGGTGGTTACGGCAACATCAAACAGGAACACGTTGAGAAACCGCCTTTTGCAGCGGGCGCCAAGCTGGTGGTGTTGGGTGGGCCGGCGATGTTGATCGGGCTTGGTGGTGGTGCTGCATCTTCCATGGCGTCCGGCAGTTCATCGGAGGATCTGGATTTCGCCTCTGTTCAGCGGCAGAACCCGGAAATTGAACGTCGCTGCCAGGAAGTAATCGACAGTTGCTGGCAACAGGGGCATGAAAACCCGATTGCCTTTATTCACGATGTGGGTGCTGGTGGTTTATCAAACGCCTTTCCCGAGCTGGTTAAAGACGGCGGTTGCGGCGGTAAATTTGAGTTGCGTAATGTGCCCAATGATGAACCGGGTATGAGCCCGTTGGCGATCTGGTGTAATGAATCCCAGGAGCGCTATGTACTGGCTATCAAACCGGAAGACCTGCCGCGCTTTGAAGCGATTTGTCAGCGTGAGCGATGCCCATACGCGGTGGTGGGAGAGGCAACCAACGAGAAACATTTGTTGGTCAATGACAAACACTTTGACGCAAAGCCAGTGGATTTGCCGATGTCAGTATTGTTCGGCAAACCGCCCAAGATGCACCGCACGGCGGAGCGTTATCAGGGCGCGACCCATAGTTTTCATACCGGCGATATCAATATTAATGATGCCGCTGAACGAGTACTCAAACATCCGTCCGTAGCAGCAAAAAGCTTCCTGATTACTATTGGTGATCGCTCGGTAACCGGCATGGTCGCGCGCGATCAAATGGTCGGCCCCTGGCAGGTGCCGGTGGCGGACTGTGCCGTGACGACAGTCAGCTACGACAGTTATCGCGGAGAAGCCATGGCCATGGGCGAGCGCACACCTGTTGCCTTGCTGGATGCACCGGCTTCCGGCCGTATGGCGATTGCCGAAGCGATTACCAATATTGCCGCGACCCGCATTGAAAAACTTTCTGATGTGAAGTTGTCGGCGAACTGGATGTGTGCAGCGGGCCACAAGGGTGAAGACGAAAAACTCTACCGCACGGTGGAAGCGGTGGGTATGGCGTTATGTCCGGCACTGGGCATTACGATTCCGGTGGGTAAGGATTCCATGTCCATGCGCACCGCCTGGCAGGATAATGGCGGTGACAAAGCGGTTACCGCGCCTTTATCACTGATCATTTCCGCGTTCGCTCCGGTGGCTGATGTACGCAAGACCCTGACTCCACAGATTCGTACCGATAAAGGCACGACCGATTTACTGTTGGTGGATTTGGGCAATGGCAAGAATCGCCTGGGTGGTTCAATCCTGGCCCAGGTATACAACCAGCTGGGTGATGGGCCGGCGGATCTCGACGATGCCGGGCAACTGAAAAAGTTCTTCGACGTAATGCAGGCCAGTCTTGCGGCAGATGATCTGCTTGCCTATCACGATCGCAGTGATGGTGGTTTATTCGTCACCCTGGCCGAGATGGCCTTTGCCGGCCATTGTGGTATCGACATCAATATCAGCGGGCTGGGTGAAGACGCGCTGGCCGTGTTATTCAGTGAAGAACCCGGCGCTGTGCTGCAGGTTACGCGCGAGAAATCTGCTGCAGTGGTCGCACGTTTTGCTGATGCTGGATTGAAAGTAAACGTCATCGGTGAGCCGAACGAAGAAGACTGGCTGCACATCGAACAGGACGGCGAGATGATCTTCGATCAATCCCGCGTGATCCTGCAAAGCTTGTGGGCAGAAACCAGTTACCGCATACAAGCCTTGCGCGATAACCCCGATTGTGCAAAACAGGAATTTGAACAGCTGCTATGCAATAACCCGGGCTTAAGCGCGTCGCTGACTTACGATCCGCAAGAGGACATTGCGGCACCTTATATCAACACCGGCGTACGTCCTTCTGTCGCGATTTTGCGTGAACAAGGTGTTAACGGCCAGATGGAGATGGCCGCTGCATTTACTCGCGCCGGCTTTGCGGCCGTGGATGTGCATATGAGTGATGTGTTGTCCGGTCGCGTTGCATTGGATGCATTTAAAGGCGTCGTGGCTTGCGGTGGTTTCTCTTACGGTGACGTTCTGGGCGCGGGTGAGGGTTGGGCAAAAACCGTGCTGTTTAACAATCGGGTGCGCGATCAGTTCCAGCAATTTTTCCATCGCGACGACACCTTCTCTCTGGGGGTGTGTAACGGTTGCCAAATGATGTCCAATTTGAAAAACCTGATTCCCGGTGCAGACCATTGGCCGCGGTTTGTGCGCAACTTGTCAGAACAATTTGAAGCGCGGTTCAGTCTGGTGAAAATCCAGCAATCGCCCTCGGTGCTGTTCAGTGGCATGGTGGGTTCCCATTTGCCGGTTGCCGTTGCTCACGGCGAAGGTCGCGCTGAGTTTGCCAATGAAGCAGCGCTGCAAGCCTGCGATGAAAGCGGCACTGTAGCTATGCGATTTATCGATAATAATTTGAATACCACAGACTATTATCCGGCTAACCCTAACGGCTCGCCGCTGGGTATTACCAGCGTCACCAGCCGCGATGGTCGTGCTACGATCCTGATGCCGCACCCGGAGCGGGTATTCCGCACGGTCAGCAACTCATGGCATCCCGATGACTGGCAGGAAGACGGCGCGTGGATGCGGTTATTCCGCAATGCGCGCGTGTTTGTTAATTAATTCATGCGTGCCGAAAAAAATGGAGGCATTTGCCTCCATTTTTTTTCACTGCTTCATTGTTCATTAGCTCTCAGACGTTACATTTTCCTCGTCATAAACCGCGTAGCCATTTTTCCCCTGGCGTTTTACTGCATACATGGCCTGATCCGCATGGCGACGCACGCTGGTCTCATTATCTCCGTGGTCCGGATACAGCGCGATGCCGATACTGATGCCGACTTTTTCATAAACACCCGGTTGAATCTCAATGGCTTCCTGTTGCGACGTCACAATTTTTTGCGCAATGCTGCGCGCCATGGTGAGATTTCTGGTTTGGTTTAACACAATTAAAAATTCATCGCCCCCCAGGCGCGCCACAATATCCGAGTCCCTGACCAATTTACGCAGGCGCGCAGCCACAACTTTAAGCACCTCATCACCGGCTTCATGACCATAGGTATCGTTCACCTGTTTGAAACCATCCAGATCAATCATCATCATGATCCAACCCTTTTCGGCAATACTGGAATGGCTGGAGAAATTGCCCAGCATGGAATCGACCGCCTGGCGATTGGAGAGACCAGTCAGGCTGTCTTTTTCGGCCAGTTCACGCGTCTGTTCTTCAGATATTTTCCGTTGGGTAATATCGTAGATCACTCCTTCCACCGTCGGTGTTTGCTGCTCGCTGCCGGCGGGAGAGAAAATACAATGCACCCAGCGCGTATCCTGCTGATGATTTTTGATGCGTAAATCGGCAGAGCAGGGATGTTGGGTGCGCAGCGCCTGCTGGATTAATTCCTCCGCTTTTTCATCATCAATAAATATTTTCTTGATGATATTGATGGCGCCCAGGGATGCGGGTGTCTGATCTGTCAATTCAGTGATGCGGAAGAATGCGGGATTTGCAGTGACCAGTACCCCTTGGTCGTGAACCAAAAAAATCCCCGCGCTACTGTCCTCAAAGATGCCGCGAAAACGATGTTCCAGTAACTCGACCCGATGACGCAGTTGACGTTCTTCTTCCAGCATTTTTTCAACGGTATTGAGCAGGGAATTAATGTCTCCGGCGAGCAGGCCAATTTCATCGCTGCGATGTAAATCGGTCACATCAAGACGCTTGCCATCGCCCGGCGTAATGCGGTGCAACCGGCCAGACAAGCTTGCCAGCGGGCGCGTCATCATCCAATACACCATGATCAGCACCAGCAGGGCAACCACAGCAGCTTGTGCGGCAAGTCCAATCGTCGTGGCCGTCGCTGAATCGCGTGCACGCAGGGCAATTAACGGCAGGTTAGGTAGTACAGCGACAACACCCACAACTTCCTGTTCATCAAACGGTGCTTTCAAGTCCAGGGAAATCGGTGTTTGCTGATGGTCATTAATCGGTTTGCCTTGTTGGCCAATGATCTCATTGCCGGCGCGTATCTGTGCACCGACAACGATATCGTTGATAGAAAGCCCCGCCACAACTTCCTGCGCAAGTTCCCGGTTGCCGACATAAGCTGCAATGGCGGCGGTGTTGCTGACGGTCTCCAGCAATTGCCGCACGGATCTTTCGCTGTCAGCAAACGAATTTTCATAACTGCGTTTGTAAAAAAAGTAGGACGACAGAATCACGACAAACAATGCCGCCGCCGCAACACTTAAAGAGAGTTTTATGTGCAGACTTTTGATCATCATTCCGGTCTGGATAACTCCATGACTACCTTCACGGTAGAAGGCAATATTTGTTTGGGGACATAAGCAATAGCCGCAGGGTTTTCAGTCACGGCCTGGATAATGGTTTGATCATCGGCATATTGCTTCGGCGGTGACATTCGTCCGGCAAAAATTAATGTGGCCCAGTAGGCGTCCACTTGCGCTTCGCTTTTGCCGGTCAGCGCTTTATAAAAATTTGCCCGCAAAGGTGTTCCCGCACGTAAGTCCAGTGTTTGCGCCGATTGGCCATTGGGGAAAGCGGTTACTCGCCCCATGAATAAATCCACTACCTGTTTACGCTCAAGTTGTTCCAGCGGATTATCTTTATGCACGATAACCAGCATGTCAGCCTGCGTCAGGCTCACCAAAAACAGACTCAGAAATATCATAAATTGTTTGATGCGCATCAGAACAATACATCCATCGCCAGACTGATTACGGTGGAGGTTTGGTCAATGTCCGTACCTATCGGTTGATTGCGAACCCATAAGCCGCTGCCATCACTTTCAATATCAAATTTTTCCACCTGTAACTTTACTGCCATCTTGCTGGCAAAATCCCAGCGCGCGCCCACGCCATAACTTTTTTGCTCAAGCCTCACTCCCTCAAGACTGGCGGATGTGACATAAGCCAGAATAGCCAGTTGTTCTGCAATCGGTGAAGGATAACCCGCCGGAGGAATGATAGCCGGGACGTCATGCTTGGGGCGGACATAGCCGCCGATACCATAAACGGACACAGGCCCGAAACGCTGCCCAATGCTGAGATAAAAGTGACGGCTATTCGGCATCAAGCTTGAATCGCTGCGCAAATCCGTGGCCTCGGCTTGCGCCCACCAGTCATTGTTGTCGTACCCGACACCAAATTCATTGTAGATAATATATTTATCTCGCGTACTCAGATCATGAGCAAATATATTTGCTTCAGGCCACAGCGGTGCCACACCGGCTAATGCATCTGTTAAGGGGGTGACGATATTGTTATTGATGTCAACATGGGAATAGCTGTAGCGAAATTTCCAATCATCCCATTCCAGTTTGAAGCTGATTCCCGCTACATCGAAATCCATATTGACACCGGGCGTGTCGGCATCAGCGGTTGGATAGTCTTCGTCAGAGTTGCCATAAAATAATTTGACATTAAGCGTTCCGTGCTGCAAATCGAAGCGCTTGTTAATATCCATGCCGTCGAAATGATAGAAAGATAAAAAGCCATAAAATTCCTGTGGCGGTCGAACCCAGGGAAATGCGTAGCCAACCTGACGGTATTCAGAAAGCATAAAAAGATCGCTGCCGAGACGCCCGACACGAAAATCCAATCCGTCCATCGGTCGATAGCGCAAAAAGGCCCATTCGATTGCTTTGTCAAAATTATTGTTAAAGCGTTCTTTGGCTACCAATTGAATGGTCGTGTCAAACTGATCTGACCAGCGGCTTTGCCATTGGACGCCGACTAATGAATCCGTTTTCCACGCAATATCATTGTCGTAAGAACCATCGGCTTGGCTGACATCGCGGCGAAAGCGAAGGTCGGGATTGTCATTGACGACGAGACCCAGTGTGGCAAAGCCGGAAAAGTGATGGTCAACAGGGTCGGCAGTCACAGCGGCAGCCGCCGCAAGGCCTGCGATGAAGGTTAGCAGGGCGGCATAACGGGAGAGATTCAGTTTCACAAACACCGGGGAGAATCCTGTATCGATACGCTTGCGCTAAGCAAGGCGGGTTGATATGACTCTTTGAGTATAGACAGGGTTTGCTCATTGCACACAGGATTTGCTGTGCACATTGTAACGTCGATTGGGGTAGCGGATAATCCCCCGATCCGGTATCACCAGATGAGGGCCTTATGCGACAGCTGAAAAAAATATTTTATAAAACCTTGGTTTCGTTAAGCGTTTTGATCCTGTGGGGATGCAGTGCTACCCCCCAAACAGAAACAAATAAAACGACACAGCAAACGCAGGAGGATGCGTCGGTAACGTCAGATCCACACATTATAGAAGGAACGTTTGTTGCCCCCGGCGTTGAGTTTGCAAAGTATCGACGGCTCATCGTAGCGGAACTGGGGCTTGGCGATGTTGATATCACGATACCGGCGGAGCCACGCAGCGATACTCCCTGGGTATTGACTGAAGAGGACAAGAATTTTTTACGCAGTGAATACATACACGCCGTGGTGGGTAATTTAATTGCTGATGGTACTTATTCTACGGCGATCAATCCGGCAGAGGATGTATTGCTGGTGAAATCGAGAATCGTGCAGATTGCCGGGGGAGAATCCCTGCCATCTGAAGAGAATGAGGCCATGGTGATGTATAACAAAAATGCCGCTGAAATTACGATTTCCATGGAGCTTTTCGATTCCGCGACTCATCGGCTAATTGGCACCATCACTGATAGCCGCGATCTCGGGCAAATGCAGGTAAACAATAACCGCCTCGCTACCAATGTGCTTATTCGGCAAGCGTTTATTGACTGGTTGAAAACCCTACGCACCGAATTGGATGCGCTATCCGGGCGGCAATCGCCACTGGAGCAGTATCTTCGCTAACAGCTACATCATAAAAAAAGCCGGCCCGTTCTTATGTAGGGGCCGGCTTTTTTATGGAGCGTTTATTGCGCAGGATTATCCGTGGTTGATAACCATCACATCCGTATCCAGCGCTGCGATCAGACGTTCAGCGGTGTTGCCGCGACGTGTTGTTGTCATACCGTTTTGGCCCAGCGTTCCCATCACCACCAGGTCCGCATTAATCTCTTCAGCCACTTCGGAAACCGCTTCAGAGGTGTAGCCATTTCTGACATGAATGCGCTCGGCGGGAATGCCGGTTTCATTAACCAGACGGCCGCGGTCCGGATAGTTCATGGAGTCCAGGTAACCATTGACGACATGCACAGTAGCGCCGTACATCTCGGCAAAATAATTTGCCTGTTCAATAATTTTTTTATTCAGTTCGCGCTGCACGTCGCGTTGCGCCTGGAAGTTTACCGCAGCCAGAATGACTTTGCGCTGAGCTCCGGCGCCGGGACGAATCAGCACAACAGGACAATAAGCACCTTTCAACAATTCCCATTTTGATTCAGTGAAGCTGAAGCGACGGTTATTGGTCTTGGCGTGAACCGGCAGATAAATCACAGTGGAGTCGATACGCTTGGCGGAATCCATGATGGACTTTTGCCACTCGCTCGACCAGGACACCTGGATCAGGTATTCAATACCGGCATCGTTCAAGGGTTTTTTGATCGTTTCATCGAACCACTTTTGATCGCGAAACAGCTGATCATTGCTTGAACGGGTATCTACCGCATCCGGGTCAACCGAGACAAAAACGTAGACAAAGGGCGTTACGGCATGCAGCTTGGAAATGATAATGGCGCGCTCTAGTGCTATATGAGTCTCAGCGGTTGGGTCAACAACGACGAAAAGCTTTTGTTGCGTAGACATAGTGGCTCCTGCTTGTACCCGAATATGGGGAGGTTGTTATTTATAAATTTGCCCTAGCATAACAATCGCCGCCATTTTTTTACAGGGCAAAAGTAGGGCGCTGCGAGGATATGGATTAAACTGCACGAAAATGTTGTTAAGGAGTTCGTGTTGCGATGAATTTGCTGGAAAATTATACACTTGCAGAATTGAGTCCCGGTGTGACAGCGACCTACAGTAAAACCCTGACGTATGACGATGTGGTTTTATTTGCCCGTTGTTCCGGCGATGTAAATCCCCTTCATCTGGACGCTGAGTATGCGGCGACCACGCCGTTCGGCGAACCTATCGGCCATGGCATGTGGACTGGTGCCCTGGTGTCCGCTGCGATCGCTACACGATTGCCGGGGCCGGGTTCGGTCTATCGTAGCCAGAGCCTCAGCTTCAAGCATCCGGTCAAGCTGGGTGACACGGTAACCGTGACCCTGACGGTCAATGAGATCAAAGAGCGGATGCGATTGGTCGTGCTGGATTGTGAGGCCTATAACCAGGAGGGCAAATTGATCGCCAAAGGTGTAGCGGAGGTCATTGCTCCGGCCGAGAAACAATCATTGCAAGCCGGGCAGATTCCAGACATCACGGTGGGTTCGCCATAGCAGCAAGTCTGGTGACGATTTATTCCGTTTCTTTTATTCTGTTTCTTCGTCACCATCTTCTACCATCAGCGGCGCCCAGCCGCCCAATTCCCGCCAGCGGTTCACGATGTAGCAGAACAGATCGGCGGTTTTTTCAGCATCGTAAGCGGCCGAGTGGGCGGCGCTGTTACTGAATTCAATATTGGCAGTCCGACATGCTTTGGCCAGAACTGTCTGGCCAAACGCGAGACCGGCAAGGGTAGCGGTATCAAAGCAGGAAAAGGGGTGGAAGGGGTTGCGTTTAATGTCGCAGCGCTCAACCGCCGCATTGACAAAACTCAAATCAAAATGGGCGTTATGGCCGACCATCACGGCGCGTGTACAACCATTCTCCTTAACAGCGCGGCGTATCGCCTGAAATAAATCCGTCATTACCATGAGTTCCGGTTCGGCCATGCGCTCCGGGCTATCGAGATCAATGCCGGTAAAGTCCAGCGCAGCCTGCTCAATATTGGCACCCTCAAAGGGGTCGACGTGAAACGAAAACGTCTCATGGCGATACAGCAATCCCTCTTCGTCCATCCGCACCGTAACCGCTGCAATTTCCAGCAACGCATCAGTGCGGGCATTGAAGCCGCCGGTTTCCACATCAATCACGACGGGGAGAAATCCGCGAAAACGTTGGGCAATCAGTGATTTGGGATCTCTGGGGTTATCAGGTGGATTCACTGGGTCGCCTTAGTGTTGTACTTGCCAGCGCAGGCTTTCACCAGCGCGTAGCGGAATCAGTGGCTGTTCGCCATAGGCCAGGCTTTCCGGTATCTGCCAGGCTTGTTTTACCAGCGTAATGGTGTCGGTATTGCGTGGGAGTTGATAGAAATCAGGCCCGAAATGGCTGGCAAAACCCTCAAGTTTATCCAGGGCACCGGCATCTTCGAAGACTTCTGCGTAGAGCTCAATGGCCGCGTTTGCTGTGTAGCTGCCGGCGCAACCACAAGCGGCTTCTTTCTTGTTTTGCGCATGTGGTGCGGAGTCGGTACCCAGGAAAAATTTGGGACTGCCGCTGATGGCGGCTTTGACCAGTGCCTGTTGATGCGTATTGCGCTTGAGGATAGGCAAGCAGTAATAGTGTGGCCGAATGCCACCAGCCAGCATGTGATTGCGATTGTAGAGCAGGTGATGGGCGGTGATGGTCGCGCCGACATTGCCCGGGGCTTCGCTTACAAAGGTTGCCGCGTCACTGGTGGTGATGTGTTCCAGGACCATGCGCAAGGCCGGGAAATGGCTGACTACCTGGGTCAGAATGCGGTCGATAAACACTTTTTCGCGATCAAAGATATCAATAGCGCTGTCGGTGACTTCGCCGTGCAACAGGAAGAGCATGCCGGTTTCCTGCATGGCCTCCAGTACCGGATAGATCTTTTTAAGATCGGTAACCCCGGAGGCAGAATTGGTGGTGGCGCCCGCAGGATACAGCTTGCAAGCATGGACACCTGCAGCTTTGGCGCGGAATATTTCCTGGGGCTGGGTATTGTCAGTCAGGTAGAGCACCATCAAGGGTTCGAATTGGCTTCCCGTCGGGCGCGCCGCCAGGATGCGGTCTTTATACGCCAGCGCCAGTTCGGTGTCAGTAACCGGGGGAACCAGATTCGGCATAACGATTGCGCGCCCGAAATAACGTGCAGCATCGGCAACGGTGCGCTGCAAGGCGACGCCATCGCGCAGGTGGATATGCCAGTCGTCCGGGCGAGTCAGGGTGATACGGTCAGTCATAAGGCGTAACGTCTCAGAAGCACTTACAGGGCGAGGCCGCATGCTATCAAACTTGTCACTAAAGCGCAGCCGGTTTGGTCGTGAGTGAATAAGCTAAAGCCTGATCCGATCCGGTCGATAGCCTGCGTATGCTATGGTTAATGAAGCCCTGCACGGCAGATGACTGACGATGAGATTGACTCCGACCCCCTCGCGAATATTGACTTACCTTTCTGCTCCGGTCCGGCTGCTAGGGGCCGGCGGGTTTGTTTTAAGTGGATGGTTGCTATTGGTTGGCTCGTCCTGGGCGGTGACGTTTAACACCATATTGTCGGACGTTAACTGGCAGGTGGATCAGTCGATCTTTGAATGCAAACTATCGCAACCTGTTGCGGGTTTTGGACAAGCGGCCTTTTCCCGTCGGGCGGGCGAGCCCGAAGCGTTTTATCTCCAGCAGAAGCAGATCCTGTTGCCGGAGGGAAAGGCGATCATCGGCCTTGGCCAACCGTCCTGGCATCAGCCAGGTAATCTGCCGACGCCATTGGCGGAAGCCCGTGTCGTCGCTGAACCCATCCCCCTGCGTGTCGAGAATTCACTGGTGGAAACCCTGCAGGCCGAGTTGCTCAAAGGCTTGCGCGTGATCATTACCCGCAAAACCGAAAATACCTCGCCCAATCCTGTCCGGGTGGTGGTCGAACCGCTTAAATTTCGCGGGGCCCTTACCAACTACCAAGCCTGCCTTAAACAACTTTTGCCGGTAAGTTATGCCGAAGTCTCGCGCACCACGCTGTACTTTGACAGTGCTTCCGATGAGCTGACAGCGGAAGAGCGTCGTAAGCTGGAGTGGGTTGCGCTCTATGTTAAAGAGGATCAACAGATCAAACGCGTGTTGATCGATGGCCATACTGACAGCGTCGGACCGCGTCCGAATAATATCGATATATCAAAGTCGCGCTCCCAGAGAATTGCCACCTACCTCGCCAGCGCCGGTGTTGATAACAACAGGATTACCACGCGCTGGCATGGCGAGCGTTACCCCATCGCCAGCAATACCACGGATCAGGGGCGACAAAAAAACCGTCGTGTAACCATTCGCCTGGAACGCTGATCTACCCTCCCGCCGGGAATTAATTCCCCGTCACTTTGTCTGACGCCTGTCGGCTAATTCTTCTTGACCTTCTTCCGGTCTTGAGTAATAAAACCCTTTTTTCAGGTGAGATCGAGGTGCAATGCATGTTAAAACCGGGCAGCAAATTCATGGGCCTTGTGATGTTTTTACTGGTGCAGTGTGTCGCTGCACAAGCCTACGCGGCAAACTTGCCGGAATTTACCGAACTGATTGAAAAAAATTCACCGGCGGTGGTGAAGATAACGACGCTGGTGCGTGCCAATTCCCCCGACCAATTACGCGTCCCCCCGCAACAAAATTACCCTTACCCCCAGGATATTCCCGATATTTTTCGCGAGCTTTTCGAGCGGCATCAACCCCCTGAGC
Organism: Cellvibrio sp. PSBB006; assembly: GCF_002162135.1. Classification (NCBI taxonomy): domain Bacteria; kingdom Pseudomonadati; phylum Pseudomonadota; class Gammaproteobacteria; order Cellvibrionales; family Cellvibrionaceae; genus Cellvibrio; species Cellvibrio sp. PSBB006. The sequence continues at coordinate 5,089,636 of NZ_CP021382.1, forward strand.
GAGATTACGGTTCCATGGGTTCCGGTTTCATTATCTCGGACGATGGTTATGTGTTAACCAATCATCATGTGGTGGATGCAGCCCATGAAATTACCGTGCGGATGATTGATCAACGGGAATTCAAGGCCGAATTGGTGGGCAGCGACCAACGTTCCGATCTGGCATTGTTGAAGATTGACGCTAAAGACTTACCCAGCCTTAAGTTTGCCAAGGCGGAGAGTCTGAAAGTGGGCCAGTGGGTATTAGCTATCGGTTCACCGTTTGGTCTTGATTACTCTGCCAGTGCGGGCATTGTTAGCGCCACGGGGCGCAATATTTCGGCCCGTAACGAAAGCAGCTATGTTCCTTTTATCCAGACGGATGTTGCCATTAACCCCGGTAATTCCGGTGGCCCGTTGTTCAATCTTGAGGGCGAGGTTGTCGGTATCAATTCGCAGATATATACCCGCTCCGGTGGCTCCATCGGTTTGTCGTTTGCAATTCCATCCAGCGTGGCGGAGGAAGTGGTCGAGCAGTTGAAAGAAAAAGGCCGGGTGGATCGCGGCTGGCTGGGGGTGGCAATCCAGGAAGTGAACAGGGATCTGGCCAGTTCCCTCGGTCTGGATAAACCTACCGGTGCGCTGGTGGCCGATGTAGAACCCGATGGTCCGGCGGCGAAAGCCGGCATCAAGGCGGGCGATTTGATCATCAAGTTCAATGGGCGCGATGTGGACACCCAGGCGGACCTGCCTTATCTGGTCGGTCGTACCTCTCCGAAATCCAAAGTGCCGGTCGTCGTTATCCGCAAAGGCAAAGAGCAAACCATTCGTGTCACCATCGGTGTCTTGCCTGAGCCGCAGATGCAGGCAGCTGCTCCAGCCTTGCCCGATAAAAAGCCTTCTTCAGCTGCGGACTCGCTCGGCCTGGTGGTTGAGGATGTCGAGGATGTCGCTGGCCAATCCGGCAATGGCGGGGTGGTCGTCCGCTATGTCGAGCCGAACAGTCCGGCAGCCCAGGCGGGCTTGATGGTTGGTGATGTGATCGATCAGTTGGGTTTCAACGAAGTGGGTTCAGTGGAGAGCTATGACGATATCCTGGCTTCGCTGGAGAAGGGTACGCCCCAGGCTATCCGCTTCCTGCGCAATGGTCGTCCGGTTTTTCATACCATCACCTTACGCTAGTGGGGTAAGCATGAGCCTGACAGCTCCGGGCCATCTCCGGAGCTGTTTTGTGCCGCTAAAACCAACCTGTGAAAGCGCCTGTAGTACCGCTCTCGGTCGCATAGCAAGCCGCAGGCAAATAGGCTAAACTGCCGCCTTTCCCGGCAGGGGCTACCCTGTCACCCCTTTCTTTGTCATCTATATAAGTACTCGATATCCAGTGACCGACCTCAGCCATATTCGTAATTTTTCAATCATCGCCCACATCGACCACGGCAAATCCACTATTGCAGACCGCTTTATTCAGTTATGTGGCGGCTTGAGTGACCGTGAGATGGAAGCCCAGGTTCTGGATTCGATGGACCTTGAGCGCGAGCGCGGTATCACCATCAAAGCCCACAGCGTGACGCTGTTCTATAAGGCGCGCGATGGTAAAACCTACCAGTTGAATTTTATTGATACCCCCGGTCACGTGGACTTCACCTATGAAGTGTCGCGCTCTTTGGCGGCATGTGAGGGTGCGCTGTTGGTGGTAGATGCGGCGCAGGGTGTTGAGGCCCAATCAGTTGCCAATTGCTATACCGCGATTGAGCAAGGGCTGGAGGTGATTCCGGTGCTGAACAAGATGGACTTGCCTCAGGCCGAGCCGGAGCGTGTAGCCCAGGAAATCGAAGATATTATCGGGATTGATGCCTCCGAAGCTGTACGTTGCAGCGCCAAATCCGGCTTGGGTATGGAAGATGTGCTTGAAGAGCTGGTGCGCCTGGTACCGCCGCCGGTAGGTGATGTGGACGCGCCGCTGCAAGCACTGATTATCGATTCCTGGTTTGATAATTACCTCGGCGTTGTGTCGCTGGTGCGGGTTACCCAGGGTGCACTGCGCTTGAAGGACAAGATTATCACCAAGTCCATCGGCAAGGTTCACGGCGTAGACGGAGTAGGCGTGTTCAGCCCGAAACTGACCCAGTTGAAAGAATTGAAAGCCGGTGAAGTGGGTTTTGTGGTTGCTGGCATTAAAGATATTCACGGCGCTCCCGTGGGCGATACCATCACTCACGCCAATACCCCGGATGTGCCGGCGTTGGAAGGTTTCCAGAAGATCAAGCCGCAGGTTTACGCCGGTATGTTCCCGGTCAGCTCCGATGATTTTGAAGATTTCCGTGAAGCCCTCGCCAAGTTAACCCTCAACGATGCATCACTGTTTTACGAACCGGAAAGCTCCGATGCCTTGGGGTTCGGTTTCCGTTGTGGCTTCCTCGGTATGCTGCACATGGAGATCATTCAGGAGCGCCTGGAACGGGAATACGATCTCGATTTGATCACTACGGCACCGACGGTGGTGTACGAAGTAGTCGATAATAAAGGCGAGACCATTTACGTGGACAACCCCTCCAAGTTGCCGGAGCCGGGGTTGATCTCGGAGATGCGCGAACCGATCGTCGAAGCGAACATTCTTGTTCCTCAGGAACACCTGGGCAATGTGATCACGCTGTGCGTCGAAAAACGCGGGGTCCAAAAAGATTTGCAGTTTACCGGCAGCCAGGTTTCGGTGCGCTATGAGTTGCCGATGAACGAAGTGGTGCTGGATTTCTTTGATCGATTGAAATCGGTGAGCCGTGGTTTTGCGTCGCTGGATTACAGTTTCCTGCGTTTTCAGCCAGCGCGTCTGGTGCGTCTGGATGTGTTGATCAACAGCGAAAAAGTGGATGCACTGGCGTTGATCGTGCACCGCGATAAAGCCCATAACATTGGCCGTTCGCTCACGGAAAAGATGAAAGAATTAATTCCACGGCAAATGTTTGATGTCGCTATCCAGGCTGCTATCGGCGGGCAAATTGTGGCGCGCACCACAGTGAAAGCCCTGCGCAAGAATGTCACGGCCAAGTGTTACGGTGGTGATGCGACGCGTAAGAAAAAACTGCTCGAAAAACAAAAAGCCGGTAAGAAACGTATGAAGCAGGTTGGCAGCGTGGAAATTCCACAAGCCGCGTTCTTTGCCGTATTAAAAATTGATAGCTGACACCGTGTCTGGCCATTTGGCTTGTGCACGGTGTAGATTCCGTTGAACAAGGAATACTGATGAGTATTAATCTCCCCCTGATTCTTACCCTGGCGGTGTTGATCACCGGTCTGATCTGGCTTTATGACGCACTGGTTCTGGCTCGCCCGCGCAGGGCAGCAATGGAAGCCGTGGACCAGCAATTCAGCAAATTGAATATTGCTGACGAACAGAAACAGGCTGCCTACGCCGAAGCGCAACAAACTGCCGGTCGTGAACCGGTCCTGGTGGAATACGCCAAATCATTCTTTCCGGTGCTGCTGGTCGTGTTTGTACTGCGTTCATTTCTGGTGGAGCCGTTTCAGATTCCCTCGGGCTCTATGGAACCTACCCTGGATGTCGGCGATTTTATCCTCGTTAACAAGTTCACCTACGGTATTCGCCTGCCGGTGCTTAACAATGAAGTGATTCCGGTCAACGATCCCCAGCGCGGCGATGTGATGGTGTTCTTTCCGCCCCATCAACCGGACACCTATTTCATCAAGCGCGTTATTGGATTACCGGGAGATTTGATCTCTTACAATAATCACGTGCTTACCATCAATGGTGAAGTTGTTCCCGAAAAATTGATTGCTGAATTGCCGGCTGGCAATCCGACCTACCGACTTGCTACCGAAACTATCGACGGCAAGGAGTTCACGGTTAAGAAAGACCTGGTGCCGGGTGGGTTGAGCGTACGCGGTACCTGGCGGGTGCCAGCGGGCCATTATTTTATGATGGGCGACAACCGCGACAATAGTGCCGACAGCCGAGCTTGGGGTGAGGTTTCGGAAAATGCTATCGTAGGTAAAGCATTCGCTGTCTGGATGCACTGGGATTCGTTCTTCAGTCTACCCAGTTTTGACAGCGTTGGTGAGATTCAATAAGTGTTAATCCTGGTGTAACCCGTAAACATAGGATGCAATGATGAAAACCTTAAAAAAGCAGCAAGGCTTGGGGATGTTGGGTTGGCTGGTGGTATTGGCAGTCGCCGGATTTTTTCTGTTGTGTGCATTCAAGATCATCCCGCTCTATGCGGAAAACCGCTACATTGTATCCGGCCTGAAAGCGCTGGTGGAGCCCGGCACCAAACTGGAAGATATGACCACCGCTGAGATCAAGAAAAAGATGGGCAACTTCTACATGATCAACAATGTCCGCTCGAAAGAAGCGCAAAACATTGTCGTGGACCGGGCTGCAAACCGTGTTGTCGTCAAGGTTGATTACGAAGCCCGCGTCAATTTGTTTTATAACCTCGATGTGGTTGTTGATTTTAAAAACCATCTCGACAGTACCGCTCCGCATCAGTGCTGCAAACCCGTGGCCGAGTAATAGTGTTAAATCTTAAATACCAACGTTTACAACATCGTCTCGGATACCAATTTCAAACGCAGGCTTTTCTGGAATTGGCATTGACGCACCGCAGCTGCGGTGCGCGCAACAATGAGCGGCTGGAATTCCTCGGCGACTCAATCCTTAATTTCGTTATTGGTGAATCCCTGTTTCAGCGTTTCCCCGAAGCGCGTGAAGGGCAGCTCAGTCGTTTGCGCTCGCAAATGGTCAAAGGCGAGACCCTGGCCAAAATTGCCCGCGAGTTTGAACTGGGTGAATGTCTTATCCTCGGTGAAGGTGAAATGAAAAGCGGCGGGCATCGGCGTGACTCGATCCTCGCGGATACATTGGAAGCGCTGATTGGTGCTATCTATGTTGAAAGTGGATTTCCCGTCTGTCGCGAACGGGTTACTACCTGGTACGCTACGCGTCTGGATGAGCTGACCCTCGACTCACCAATAAAAGATGCAAAGACCCGCCTGCAGGAATATCTTCAATCCCTTCAGCAACCCCTGCCGGAGTATGCGGTTGTTGAGGTGGAAGGCGAAGCCCATGCGCAGATGTTCACTATAGAATGTCGCGTGTCGCTCCTGAAAAAAACCACGCGCGCGCAGGCGTCCAACCGTCGCGAAGCGGAGAAACAAGCTGCCGCAAAAGCGCTGCGGTTACTTAAAATTTGATACACATTTTTTCTTAATAAAGGCAAATGGCTATGTCGAGCAATGACGATGCACCGCTTGGCACCCGATGTGGGTATGTCGCGATAGTGGGACGACCCAACGTAGGCAAATCCACATTGCTTAACCACCTGCTTGGCCAGAAAATCAGTATCACCTCACGCAAACCCCAGACAACGCGCAACGCTGTGGTGGGTATTAAAACGGAAGGTGATATACAGCTTATCTTTGTCGATACGCCCGGCCTGCACCTCAATGAAACCCGTGCGATCAATCGTTATATGAACCGCACCGCCAGTACCGCAATGAAAGATGTCGATGTTGTGGTGTTTCTGGTGGATCGCTTTATCTGGAATGATGAAGACGAGGCGGTGGCTGCACAACTCAGCCGCGTGCAATGCCCGATCATCCTCGCCGTGAATAAAGTGGACAAGGTGGAAGACAAGGAAACACTTTTACCTCATCTGCAAAAACTCGCCGAAAAACTAAAAGTTGATGAAGTCATTCCCGTTTCGGCGCTGCGCAATATTAATCTGGAGCGTCTGGAGTCCTTACTGGTTGAACGTTTGCCGGAAGGGATTCATCTCTACCCGGAAGACCAGATCACGGATCGCAGTTCGCGCTTTATGGCCGCCGAAATCGTGCGTGAAAAAATCACTCGCCAATTAGGTGATGAATTACCTTACCAGATGGCTGTTGAGATCGAAGAGTTTAAACAGGAAGGCGCACTGTTAACGATTTCGGCATTAATTCTGGTTGAGCGCGACGGGCAAAAAAGAATCCTGATTGGCGAAAAAGGCGAACGTATCAAACAGATCGGCCAACAAGCGCGCCTCGATATGGAAAAACTGTTTGAAAGCAAGATCATGCTCAACCTGTGGGTCAAGGTAAAATCCGGCTGGTCCGATGACGAACGTGCATTGCGCAGCCTGGGTTACAACGACCTCTAACCGCGAGCGCTATTATGCGCATTGAACTCCAACCTGCTTACATTCTTCACACGCGCCCTTATCGCGACACCAGTTTGTTGGTGGATTTTTTTACCCCTGAGTATGGTCGTATCGGTGCCGTGGCGCGCGGCGTTCGTCAGGGCAAAGGCAACAAGCGCGTTTTGTTTAATCCTTTTCTGGGGTTATTAGTTTCCCTGCAAGGCAAAACCGATTTAAAGCTGCTGACGGCTATCGAAGCCTTCGGCCCTGCCTGTCATTTAACCGGTGCCCAGCTTTATAGCGGTTTTTATCTAAATGAGTTACTGGTGCGTTTGCTGCCGGAGATGGATGCCCATCCCCAGTTGTATTATCGCTATCAGGAGAGTTTGCAGCGTTTGCGAGACAATGTTGACCTGGAACCTCTGCTGCGTGATTTTGAATTCACCTTGTTGCAGGATTTGGGTTACGCCATCGACTTTTCTGCGGATGCTCACACGGGTGATGAGATCAGTTCGGAACAACATTATTGGTTTGATACACAAGCAGGTTTTTACCAGGCAGAAAATCTGCACCCATCTACCTCAAGGCTGCCAGTCTTTCAGGGCAAGGACATCCTCGCCATGGCCGCGCGAAATTTTGCGGCACAGGAGACGCGGCAAGCGGCAAAGCGATTGAGCCGTTTGATGTTACAACCTCTATTGGGCTCCAGACCCTTGCGCAGTCGTGAGCTGTTTGCATCCCTGCGCTCTGAATAAATAATTATTCATCCAGCGAAAAAATCGCATTGATGTCGCGGTTATGTCCCCAACTCAATACGTCATCAATGGCTTTATTCAATGACACCATCGCGCCCGGTGCTTGCTCGTATTGTTTGGCCTGCAATAATTTATCCAGCAGACCACTGATTTTTTTCAGCCGCGGTACGCCGCAATAGCAGCAGCTGCCATACAGGCGATGCACCAATTCCTCCAATTTGACAAAATCTTCCTGCTCAAACGCCGCGTTAATATCACAGCGTTCTGCTTCCAGGTTTTGCAATAACATCACCAACATATCCCGTGCGAGTGTTGGTTTGTTATTCGCCAGACGCAAGGAGGTCAGAATATCCACGGAGGTAACATCCTCCGCCAGATCAGTAATCGCGGGCATGCGCGGTTGTGTTACCGAATTTTGTAATTCCTGTGGTGTTACTACGACTTCTTTCTTGCCGGTTTGCGACACCCAGCGATTAACAATATGGGCCAATTGCGCTTCACTGACCGGTTTGCTGACACAGTCATCCATCCCTGCAACCAACAGCTCGTATTTTTGTTCTGTCATGGAGTGTGCCGTCAATGCAATGATGGGCGTGCGTCGCCCTCCGGTTTCCGTTGCACGTAAACGACGTGTGGTTTCAATACCATCCATGCCGGGCATTTGAATATCCATAAATATCACATCAAAATTTTGTTTAGCGCAGATGTCCAGCGCTTCCTTACCGCTGCTTGCCTGCACAACATTGGTATTTAAACCGCGCAACAATTCCGAAGCCAGTTGCAGGTTGGCGGGATTGTCGTCGACCACCAACACCGATGCGCTTGGGCGATTCCGGTGTTCATCCGCTTCCGCTTCCTGGGCGCGGGTGTCCTTAACTGTGATATTTAACTGCCGTCCCAGAGTTTGTAACAGCGAATCGTAGGTGATGGGTTTATTGACGAAAGTGGTTTGTAATTTATCCGCCTGGTTGCGCAGCAAGCGTTGGTGTGCAGCGGTACAACAGGCAATCACCTTGCAATTGAACTCACCCATTAATTGTTCAGTAAGATTATGCAACAGGATCGGTTGGATCTTGCGTTCCGCAGGTGAAATATCAAGGATAACAACATCAACCGGTTGACCCGCATCGCGCGCCTGGCGGAGTGTGGGAAAAATATCATGCACAGCGCTGATCACCTGCGTATCGGTTTCCCACTCCTGCAGCAGCCGGCTGATTTGTGCAGCGGACGCTGAATTCTCACCGCAAACCAGAATTTTTCGTTTATTGAAATTGGGTTTGAAGTTGCTTGTCGGTTGTTTTTTATCGATGCCCAGGCGTGCTGTAAACCAGAAGCTTGAACCTTTTTCCGGTTCACTTTCCACACCGATGTCGCCGCCCATACGCTCCACCAGACCTTTGCTGATGGCGAGGCCGAGTCCAGTGCCGCCGTGTTCCCGCGCACTGGAGGTGTCGACCTGGGCAAAGGCATTAAACAGGCTGTCTTTTTGACTGCGGGCCAGGCCTATACCTTCATCGCTGACCGTCACTTTAATGGTCGCCTGGGATTCCTGTCGCGTGAGTAATACCACATCAACAATGATGTTGCCTTTGTTGCTGAATTTAATGGCATTGCTTACCAGGTTGGTAATAACCTGTTTGAAACGCAATGGATCACCCAACAAATTGGCCGGTATTTCCGGATCGATGTAGGTAATGATTTGCAGATTTTTTTCGTGGGCATCTGGTGCGAGGATATGAATCGCTTCATCGATTGAGCGACGCAGGGGCAAGGGCACGTAATCCAGCGTGAGTTTGCCGGCTTCAATCTTGGAGAAGTCGAGAATACTGTTGATTACTGTGAGCAAATGTTGCGAAGAATCGCGAATCGTATTCAGGTATTCCCGTTGCTGTTCATCCAGATCGGTTTTCAAGGCCAGGTTGGTAAAACCGAGTATGCCGTTGAGCGGTGTACGAATTTCGTGGCTGGTGTTCGCCAGAAATTCTGATTTGATACGGCTGGCTTCCAGCGCTTCCTTGCGCGCGATATCCAGATCAATATTTTGAATCTCGATAGTCTCCAGTGTTTCGCGCAGATCTTCGGTGGACTGGTCAATGTAGGCCTGCATATCCTGCTGCGCTTTTTCCATGGATAACGCCATGGCGTTTACCGTTTCCCCCAACTCTAAAAATTCCTGTCCGTGTTGTGTGTCCACCCGGCTGTGTAATTTTCCTTTCGCGAGTTTACGCACCACACTTTTGATATGGCTGAGCGGAATGGTGATGTTCTGGTGTAACCGAATAGCGAGCCAGGCGGCGAGGATCAAACACAGGACCGTAACCAATACACTGATTAACAGGGTTTCATAACGCAACACCAAAAAGGGTGAATTCAATAACTCCATCTCCACCCAGCCGATAGGTTGTTTGCCGTTGTTATTGACGACCGGGTGGGAAAACAAAATGGATTTCACGGTGATGCGTGTGCTTGGTTTCTCCATGGTCGGCGCGTCGCCGTGGGTGATCTCCATAAATTGCGGCCCCACATGAAAGTGTTGCCCGGTTTCGTGATGATAAAGATGAATCGCGCGGATGAAGGGCTCTTCGAGAGACGCCTCCAGGATTGATGGCACCATATTTTCATCACCGCTGCGCAAGGCATAGTGACTCAGGTGTGCCATCTTTTGCGTCAGCATACCGCCGCGGTGCGACACAAATTTATTGAGTTGTTTAACGTAGAGATACGTCAGGGTACCGGCCAGCATCAGGCTGACGGACAGTGCAGGAATTAATATGAGGCGCCAGACTTGCGCCTTGATACTGTTATATTTCATGAAAACACAAGCCCTGTGAGCACGGACAGACGAGATTAACGGGGTGTCATGCGGATTTTTTTGTTGGTTTCACCATAGCACATTCGGCGGTAGAATAGCCCCCCTTTGCGCCACCCGGCAATCTACTTTCAGGTATTGAGATGAGCATGGATTTCCCCACGATTGAGTCCTTTGTCGGCAACACGCCGCTGGTGCGTTTGCAGCGTTTACCCGGTAAGACGACCAACACTATCCTGCTAAAACTGGAAGGCAATAACCCCGCCGGATCGGTCAAGGATCGTCCGGCACTTTCCATGATTCGCCACGCCGAAGAGCGCGGCTATATCCAGCCCGGTGACACATTGATCGAAGCGACCAGTGGCAATACCGGCATTGCGCTGGCGATGGTTGCGGCGATCAAAGGTTACCGCATGATCCTGATCATGCCGGATAACAGTACCGCCGAACGCAAAGCCTCCATGAGTGCCTACGGAGCGGAACTGATCCTGGTATCCAAAGAAGCGGGTATGGAAGGTGCTCGCGACCTGGCCTTGAAGATGCAGGCAGAAGGTAAGGGCAAGGTGCTGGATCAATTCGGCAACGACGACAACCCGCTCGCCCACTATGAAAGTACCGGCCCGGAAATCTGGCAGCAGACCCGTGGCACGATTACCCATTTTGTCAGTTCCATGGGAACCACGGGCACCATCATGGGTGCGTCGCGTTACCTGAAAGCGCGCAATCCGGCTATTCGTATTATTGGCCTACAACCGGCAGAAGGCGCCAGCATTCCCGGCATCCGTCGTTGGCCGGAAGCCTATCTGCCCAGGATTTACGACAAATCCCGCGTGGATGAAATTGTCAGCATGTCGCAACAGGAAGCGGAAGACACCATGCGCGCACTGGCTCGCAAAGAAGGCATCTTTTGCGGCGTCTCATCCGGTGGTGCTGTTGCTGCCGCACTGCGACTCAGCCAGCAGGTTGACGATGCGGTGATTGTGGCGATTGTGTGTGATCGCGGTGATCGTTACTTGTCTTCCGGTGTTTTCAACGTCGGCGCCTAGTACGCCGACTTCCTCGTCGATGGCCCGTACTGGCCATCATCCTCATTCAGCGATAACCATTTTATGTCCCACGGAAAAAACGGCGGCAAAGGCAAGCATCCCGGCAAATTGGGCAGCAAGCCGCGCGCCGATAAAAAAACCAAAGCGCCATTAGATTTTGACTTTAGCCATGTCCCTAAACGCAACGCCGTGCGGCGTGAGGAAACAACGCCAGCGGCACGGCCTAACCAGCGCCTGGGCGAATTTGTCATTGATCGTTTAAGCCATGACGGTCGTGGCGTTACCCAGTGGCAGGGCAAGACGTTGTTTGTGGCAGATGCTCTGGCTGGCGAACGGGTTACGGCACGTTTTATCAGCGAACACGGGCGCTATGCCGAGGCCGTGGTTGACGAGGTCATTGAGCCATCGTCACAACGTCAGATCCCGCCATGCCCCCATTACCGGTTGTGTGGCGGCTGCCAGTTGCAGCACATGCCGGATGCCCGACAAATCCAGCTTAAACAAGATGCGCTGTTGGAACAGATGCAGCGCTGGGGCGGACTCACGCCGCGCCACATCCTTCCTTCGATTCACCCACTGAGTACCGGCTACCGCAGTCGGGCGCGCCTGGGCGTGTGGTATGAAAAAGACGGCTCGGTGACGCTGGGTTTTCGTCAGAGGCAGAGCAAGCAGTTGACTCAAATTGATGCGTGCCTGGTGTTGGCGCCCTCGTTAAATCGACTGCTCGCCCCTTTGCAACAATGGCTGCGTGACTTGCAGTCCACCGCAGCGGTGACTCACCTGGAACTTATTGAAGCCAGTGCCGGCGCCGGGGTTATCGTCCGTCATACCAAGCGCTTGGCCGCTGACGATAAGCAGCGTTTGCGTCAACTGGCTGATGCACAGCAGTGTCAGGTTTGGCTGCAAGGTGATAAAGGGGCGGCACTTTCGACAATCGAGGGTGAGGTTTGCGATCCCCGGCTAAACTATGACTTACCGGAATTTTCACTGACCTTGGGATTTCACCCGCAGGATTTTATCCAGGTGAATCCTGCCGTAAATCGGCAGATGGTCAGTCAGGCATTGAACTTGCTTAATCTGGCCGGCACGGAAAGAGTCCTGGACCTGTTTTGTGGCATCGGCAATTTCACCTTGCCCTTGGCACAGCGCAGCGCTGAAGTGATTGGCATTGAAGCGGTGGACGCTATGGTTGCGCGCGGACGTGAAAATGCCACCAGGAATGGGTTACAGAACGTAACCTTTATGGCAGCGGATTTGAGTAAATTAAGCGTCAATCAGTTACACCAGCGCTGCGGCAAGATCGACGCCATCCTGCTTGATCCACCGCGGGACGGGGCGCGTGAAATTGTTTCCAGTATTGGGCAACTTGCCGCCAAACGCATTGTCTACGTCAGTTGCAATCCTGCCACCCTGGCGCGTGATGCCAAATTATTAGCGGCGAGCGGCTATCAGCTCGACAGCCTGGGCGTGTTGGATATGTTCCCTCACACGGCTCATGTGGAATCCATGGCGTTGTTTGTGCGCCCTTAATTGGTCGTTAGTGGATTTACTATGGTTAAAGTCAGACAAGACCACCCCATTGCCGCCGATGGCAATGTCGATATCGATGCCTGGATCGAGCGGATCAATGGCATCGATTCCCAGCCCGAAGCCACTCGAAAAGAATTGCGTAAAGCCTGCGAAGTCAGCCTGGCGGCGGCCAGCATTCACAGTGATTTCCAGCACAACTGGGGCGGGGACGCCAACTCTTTCCAAATTGGTCTGGAGATGGCGGAAATCCTCGCCGATTTGCAACTGGATCAGGACACGCTCGTCGCCGCCATCCTCTATCGCGCGGTGCGCGAAAACAAAATTCCCCTGGTTGATGTGCAACAACAGTTTGGCGATACCGTCGCCAAGTTGGTGAAAGGTGTGTTGCGCATGGCGGCGATCAGCTACCAGCGCAACGATAACGAAGAACGTATCCTCGGTCGCCAATCCCAGGAGCAGGCGGAAAATATCCGCAAGATGCTGGTGGCGATGGTTGATGACGTGCGTGTTGCCCTCATCAAACTGGCCGAGCGCACTTGTGCTATCCGGTCAGTCAAAACCGTTAGCGTTGAGCGTCGTCGGCAGGTCGCGCGGGAAGTAGCCGATGTCTACGCGCCCCTGGCTCATCGTCTGGGGATCGGCCATATCAAATGGGAATTGGAGGACTTGTCCTTCCGCTACCTGGAGCCGGAGGAATATAAACGCATCGCTCGCTTGCTGGATGAGCGGCGCATGGCGCGGCAGGAATACATCGACAATATGCTGGCGCTGCTGCGCTCGGAATTGTTGGCGGCTCATATCGATGGCGAAGTCACCGGGCGCGCGAAACATATCTACAGCATCTGGCGCAAGATGAAGCGCAAGGGCATCGATTTTTCCCAGGTTTACGATATCCGCGCGGTGCGCATCCTCGTGCCCACGGTGCGTGATTGCTACACGGTGTTGGGGATCGTCCACAGTCTCTGGCGCAACATCCCCCACGAATTTGATGACTATATTGCCTCACCCAAGGAGAACGGTTATCGCTCGCTGCACACGGCGGTGATGGGGCCGGAAAACAAGGTGCTGGAGATTCAGATTCGCACCCACACCATGCACGAAGAATCCGAATACGGTGTGTGCGCACACTGGCGCTACAAAGGCACCGACAAGGAAAACGTGCAGGACAGCTATGAGCAAAAAATTTCCTGGTTGCGTCAGGTTCTTGAATGGCACGACGAACTGGGCGGCGAGCCTCTGAAAGATGATTTGCGCAGCGTCAACCAGGATCGCATCTACGTCTTTACGCCAGAAGGTCACGTCGTTGATTTGCCTAAAACTGCCACGCCGCTGGACTTCGCCTACCGTATCCATACGGATGTGGGGCATCGCTGTCGCGGGGCCAAGGTAAACAACCGGATTGTGCCGCTCAACTATCACCTGAATAACGCAGACCAGGTGGAAATCCTGACCGGCAAGCGCGAAGCGCCGAGCCGCGATTGGTTGTCGCCGGCTTTGGGTTATGTGAACACCGCGCGGGCACGGGCCAAGGTGCAGCATTGGTTTAAGGTGCAGGCGCGCGATCAGAATATTGCGGAAGGTCAGGCACTGTTGGATCGGGAATTCAAACGCTTGGCGTTGCTCGATCTGGACTTTGAGGAGCTGGCCCAGCGTCTGCATTTCGCCAGTCTCGACGATCTTTACGCGGCGGTGGGCGCGAGCGATGTCGGTGTCGGTCAGGTACTTAATGCCGCGCAAAAACTCCTGGATCTGGCTAACCCGAAAGAGCCGGTCATTCCGTTTCGGGCCAAGTCGTCGCACAAGAAAAAAGAATCGGATTTTTATATTGAAGGTGTGGGCAATCTGCTGACCCAGATCGCCAACTGCTGCAACCCGGTGCCGGGCGATGCAATCACGGGTTACATTACCTTGGGCAAAGGCGTATCTATCCATCGCCAGGATTGCAGCAATGTACTGCAACTTCAGGCGGACGAACCGCAGCGCATCATCAAGGTGGAGTGGGGCTCCGCGCCGCAAAGTGCCTACTCGGTGGATATCATCATCGAAGCCTACGACCGCTATGGTTTGCTGCGCGATATTACGGCGCTGCTGGATAACGAGCGGATCAACATCAGTGCATTGCAAACCTTATCGGACAAACGCAAAAATACGGTGGATATGCTGATCACTGCCGAGATTCGCAGCATTAATGAGTTGAGCCGCATATTGACGCGCTTGAATCAATTACCCAACATCGCCTCGGCGCGCCGTAAACATTAATTTTTGTCACACTGGAATATGTAGGTCGAATTAGCGGCGCCATGCGCCGCGTAATCCGACACCACATTCGCTCAACATCCAACTCATCACTCAAAGGACTTCGCGTGAACCAACCGCAATACACTGTTGATGATCTGCTATACCTCATGGCCCGACTGCGCGATCCCGATACCGGTTGCCCCTGGGATATCAAACAGGATTACGCCAGCATCGCACCCTCCACCATTGAAGAAGCCTACGAAGTCGTCGACGCGATTGAGAAGCAGGATTTTGCTCATCTGAGCGAGGAGCTGGGCGATCTGTTGTTCCAGGTAATTTTCTATACCCGGATCGGCAAAGAAGAAGGTCGGTTTGATTTTGCCAGTGTCGTATCCGACCTGGTGGCCAAACTGGTGCGTCGACATCCCCACGTATTTCCTGACGGCACCTTGCACAGCAAAATCGATAATCGCCATACGTTGCCGGTGGATGTAAAAGCCCGTTGGGAAACCATCAAACAACAGGAGCGGGAAGCTAAAGGCAAAACTGGCTTGCTGGATGATGTGCCGGTCAATTTGCCGTCCCTCACGCGTGCGACCAAATTGCAAAAACGCGCGGCCTCAGTGGGTTTCGATTGGGATGATATTCAGGGGCCGATTGCCAAGGTACGCGAAGAACTGGTCGAAGTGGAAGATGCACTGGCGCAGCAGGATGCCCATGCGGTCGAAGAAGAGGTGGGCGATTTGCTGTTTGCGGTGGTGAATATTACCCGCTACCTCAAGATTGATGCCGAAGCCGCCCTGCGCGCGGCGAATCGCAAATTTGAACAGCGCTTCCAGTATATGGAGCAGCAGAGCGCTCGCCCCTTGGCGGAATCCTCAATGGATGACATGAATCGCCTGTGGGATGAAGCCAAGAAAATCGACTGACATACTTGTATCGCTTCGTATAAAAAAAAACCGATTCATAACTTTTTGTCTGGTGTGACCTACTTCAAAACCAGCTATGCTCTGAACATGCTCTTCGCGATGAAAAATGCGCAAGGTGGTCGTAACAGTCGTCGACTGGATGCTTCCGTCCGTAGAATAAATGCAGTCAGAGAGAGGTTAGCTTGGATCGGCGTGAAGTGCAGCCGGGATATGTGGATACCAGCCGGCAAACGGTAAAGATCCACATTTCAGAGCTGAAAATCGGTATGTACGTATCCAAACTCGATCGGGATTGGCTTGAGACGCCGTTTCTGATGCAAGGGTTTATCGTAGAAAGTCTGGATGATATCGACACCGTAGCCGAATACTCTGAATATATCTGGGTCGATGCCGTACAGGACACCTGGATACCACCGGAAGAGCGGGCCATCCTCGGCCCCAAACCCCAAGCCAAAATTACCTACATCAATAAAGTGTCTGCGGAGCAGGAACGCGCAGCTGCGGTCAGTGTGTATCGCGAAGCGCGCCGGCTCACCAAAACCCTGCTGGACGATGTACGCCTCGGCGGTGTCATCAATACTGAACAAGCCAAATCCACCGTAAAAGATTGTGTGCAAAGCGTGTTGCGCAATGCTGATGCTTTGCTGTGGATGTCGCGCATGCGTAACGAAGATGAGTACACATCGGAACACTGTTTGAACGTGTGTATTCTCGCCATCGCCTTTGGCCGCCACTTGGGCATGAGCGAACCGGAGCTGGAAAAACTCGGCTTGTGCGGTTTGCTGCATGATGTGGGCAAGATGCGCGTACCCCATGAAATATTGAATAAACCGGGTGAGTTGACGCCTAAAGAATTCAACATGATCAAAGCCCACACGGTGCACGGGCGGAATTTATTGATGTCGTCGCCCGGTATTTATCACGGTGCGGTGGACGTGGCTTACAGTCATCACGAACGTATTGATGGCAACGGGTATCCGCGCAAATTAAAAGCTTCGGGTATTTCCGATTTTGCGCGCATTATTGCCATCGTTGATGCATATGATGCGATGACGGCGGATCGCTGCTATTCCCGTTCTATTCCCAGTACGGATGCCTTGAAAAATATCTTCAAGGATCGCGGTACGCATTTTGATGAGCGGCTTGCGCTGGAGTTTATGAAGTGTGTCGGTTTGTATCCGCCGGGTAGTCTGGTGGAGTTGGTTAACGGTAGTGTGGGTATTGTGTTGGAAACCAATCACCGGTATCGCCATTTGCCGCGGGTGATTGTGGTGCATGATCAGAGTGGTAAGTTGGAGAAGGAGCAGGTGTTGAATCTTGCGGAGATTGAGCAGGGGAATCTTGATAAAAGTTTTTTGGTGAAACGCGCTTTGCGCGATGGTAGTCATGATGTTTTTATTCGGGATTATAAGGAGAAGGGGTTGGTGTTTAGGATTTGAGGGTTTTCATGTGATAGAAAAAGGTGCTTCGTAGTTCGTTTGGCATTAGGCCTTTTATTTTGAAAGCGCATGAATACATCCTTATAGCTCCCTCAAGTCGTCCTTGACTTGAGGGTTTCAAAATAAAAGGCCTAATACCAAACTTGTATTGTGCCAGCGTCAATTTTGTTAGAGTCAGCTCTCACTATAATCGCGATATTCAATCGCAGTGATGTTATAAATTTCTTCACCCTCGGGTTTGCGCAGCACAATTTCATCATCCAACTGTTTGCGTAACATGGCTTTGGCCAAGGGTGAGTCCATGCTGAGCTTTCGTTGGCTCACGTCGAATTCATCCGGGCCGACAATCTGCCATAGGTGTTCATTTCCGTCTTCATCTTCCAGCGTCACCCATGCACCGAAAAATACCCGGCTTTGATCTTCCGGTAAACGATCCACAACGGTTAATACTTCCAGGCGTTTGCTGAGAAAGCGCACGCGCGAGTCAATTTCGCGCAGGCGGCGTTTGCCGTAGATGTAGTCGCCGTTTTCAGAGCGGTCGCCGTTTTTTGCGGCTTCATGGACTGTCTGGGTTACTTGCGGGCGTTCAACTTTCCATAGATGGGTTAATTCATCTTTTAAACGCTTTGCGCCGGCAGCGGTGATATAGGCCGAGCCTTTGACTGATGGGGGACGCCAACGACCCATGATGCTCAGTGCTCCAGATGGGTAATGTGAATGGGAGAAATGGATTCTGCTAACGCGAAGCCAAAGATCTTGCTGTAAAAAAATAATTCTGCTTCGATGGCCCGCTGGATATTGTGTGCCTGGCGAAAGCCGTGGGCTTCTTCGGGGAAGGTGATGTAGGCGTTGGGAATGCCTTTTGCGGTGAGTGCCTTGACCATGGCTTCGGCCTGGTTGGGTGGTACCACCTTGTCTTGTAAGCCTTGTAAAAAAATGACCGGGCACTGTAATTGATCGATGTGACACAGTGGGGAGCGTGCGAGGTATAGCGCTTTTTCTTCGGGGTAGGTGCCGATTAAATTATCGAGATAACGGGCTTCGAATTTATGTGTATCCTGCGTCAGTGTTTCTAGGTTGCCAATGCCGTAAAGGCTCGCGCCTGCGGTAAAACGTTTACTGAAGGTTAGTGCGGCCAATACCGTGTAACCGCCGGCACTGCTACCGCGAATGGCCAATTTATTTTTATCCACTAAGCCTTGGGTAATTAAAAAATCGGCACCGCTGCAGACATCAATCACATCGGTTACGCCCCAGTTGTGTTTTAACCGGTCGCGGTATTGGCGGCCATAGCCGGTGCTGCCGCGATAGTTTACGTCGAGCACCGCAAATCCGCGGCTGGTCCAAAACTGGATTTTGAGATTCAGTGTTGAAGACGTTGCCGCTGTCGGGCCACCGTGGCACATCACAATCAATGGTGGTTTTGATTCGGCAGGCGCGATGAATTCCGGGTTGTGCGGGGGGTAATAAAAACCGTGCGCAATTTCCTGATCCTGGGTTGGAAAACTCACGGCCTGGGGGTCGGACAAATAAGCAATGTCGGGTGTTTGCTGTGCGCTTTGTGCCAGGGGCGTTAGTGATTCGTTCGCATGATCGTAAACATACAGCTGCGTGCTGCGTTGCGGATTTCCGCCGAGCAACAATGCTTTGCCTGCGCAGCAGTGGATGGCGGAAATGTCGGTTAAGTCGCAAGGAATACTACAAAGGTTTTGGGTCGGCAAATCCAGATATGCTAAATGCCAGCGACCCTGTTGGCTGTAACAACACAAAAGTGTATCGGCGTTAAGAAAGCCAAAAGTCGACATGCCGAAGACCCAGCGTGGTGTGGCAAACTCCGCTTCCATTTCGTACAGCGCCTGGAGTTCTGTGCTGTCGTTTTTTTGCGCCGCCCAACGATAGATATTCCACCAATTATTTTTATCGGAGACCAGAAAGAGATCTCCTTCAGGAGACCATTCCGGTAGAAAGATAGATTCTTTTTCGCTGCCGGCAATTTTTTTGCTCGTGCTCAGTGTATTGTCATCGGTGAAATCCGCGATAAAACATTCGGTACCGTCCCACGGCATTTGTGGGTGTTGCCACGACAGCCACGACAGGCTTGTGCCGCCTGGACTCAGGCGCGGGTTGCTATAAAAATCTGCACCGCTGACCAGCAATCTGACTTCCAGAGACGCATCCAGTGATAAAGCGACAATCGCACTGACGGGTTCCTGTCCGGGTTGCGAATGGTCTTCGCGCACGCAAATTAATTGCTGGCGTTGTTCATCCACACAAAAATCGGCATAACAATATTGTCCTTCCGGACTGAGCGGTTGCAGTGTGTGATGGGCGGTGTCCAGGCGGTATACGCGTTGGTCAGCATCCAGCATCAGATAAACAAAGTCCCTATGAACCGTGTAATTACCTCCGCCATATTCATAGGCGCGTGTGCGCACACTGGCGGGGGCTGGTAACAGATCTTCGCGCACACCATCACGCAAGCGGACCAGCGCATTGCGCCCTTTTTCCTGCGGACGGGATTCCAGCCAATAAATTACCTCACCGTCAAAACGCGGTTCGTTCAGCTGCACGGTTTTTTCAGTCAGCGACGCGGCGCTGATGGGTGATGCCCAACTGCCGTAGGCGGCGGTTAACGGTGTCTGTTTCATAAACAAAGCCTGCTCGTGAAGTTGCCGGCATTGTGCCTGTGCTTGATCGGGGACTTCAACCGCCGGTTTTTATTCCGTGTGGATTCGGGTTTAATGGCGTCATTCACACGTGGACTTCATCTATGGTTTTTACCCCCGCTGCCTTGCATCAACACTTGCCTTCAAATGTCAGGCGTTTGTGGGTAGCGCTGAGTGGTGGGTTGGATTCGGTGGTGCTCTTGCATGCCTTGGTGCAACTCAAACTGCCGACGCCTGTCACCGCACTACACGTGAACCACCAGATTTCGCCCCATGCGGCTGAATGGCAAGAACACTGTGCCGCATTGTGTTCTGCATGGGGTGTTGAATACATTACGCAAACCGTCGTGGTTGAGCACAGCGGTCGCGGTTTGGAAGAGGCGGCGCGCACGGCGCGTTACGCCGTCTTTGAGGCTCATGTGCGTGAAGGTGATTGGTTACTGACAGCGCATCATGCGGATGACCAAGCCGAAACCCTGCTGCTGCGTTTACTGCGTGGCAGCGGCCCGCGCGGATTGGCAGCCATGGCGCGGCAGCGTCCATTGGGGCAGGGAACGATCCTGCGCCCGCTGCTGGATGTTAAACGTAGTGAACTGGATTCTTACGCTATCGCGCATCAACTGACCTGGGTTGAAGACGAAAGTAATACCGACACGCACTACGATCGCAATTATCTTCGACAAAAAGTCATGCCGTCGCTGGCCTTGCGCTGGCCCGACTATACCCGCCGCTGGCAACAGAGCGCGCAAGCCTGTGCCGAAAGTGAACAGTTATTACAAGAGTTGGCCGCTGAGGATCTGGAGCGTGCCGCGCCGCGTTTGGAGCGACAAGGCTGTAGTGTGGCGCTCGCGGTTTTACGCGAAATGTCGGTTGCGCGTCGCCATAATCTGTTGCGTTACTGGTTTCGCCAGCAATGCTATGCGGCACCGGAACTTGTCCATCTGCAGCAGATTGATGTCCAGTTGATTTATGGGCGCGCTGATGCCGAGGGTGAAGTGCGCTGGGGAGATGTGGCGGTGCAGCGGTTTCGGGAGCGGTTATACGTCATGCGATCGCTGGCGTTAACACCGATGCAGGAACAGTCCCACCCTGGCCTATGGCAGTTAATCAACAAAACCGAGGCGTGTTGTTTGTCGGCAAACGCATGGCTGACGTTTGAGTATTGTTCCTCAGCGACGCCGGCATCTTGCCTGCGCGCCGACATTACCCAGGTTGAACTTCGTTGGCGCACCGGTGGTGAACGCTGCCGACCCGCCGGTCGCGCGCACTCACAAACCCTGAAAAAGCTGCTACAGGAACACGGGTTGGAACCCTGGTGGCGCGAGCGAGTGCCGCTGGTCTATGTCGATGGTCAATTGGCAGCGGTGGGGGATCTATGGGTTTGTGCCGATTTTGTGGCCCTACCCGGCGCGCCGGGTTACCGTTTGCAATGGCACATTCGCTGAAACGGCCGGCAGCTTTCCGTTGAGGCAATCCCGGCTTTCTGGTAGTCTGGCGCCCCGTCCTGAAAGGTAAAGGTCAGCCCCCCTGGTTGACTTGCCCACGCATCTGCACTGCATCATTCAATTTCTACAAGGCTTCAAATGACACGCTATATATTCGTCACAGGCGGTGTTGTATCGTCTCTCGGTAAGGGCATTGCTTCAGCTTCTTTGGCTGCCATACTCGAATCCCGTGGTCTGAAAGTGACCATCATGAAACTCGACCCTTACATCAATGTGGACCCGGGCACCATGAGCCCCTTCCAGCATGGTGAGGTATTTGTCACCGAAGACGGTGCGGAAACCGACCTGGATTTGGGCCACTACGAACGTTTTATTCGCACCAAGATGACTCGCCGCAATAACTTCACTACCGGTCGGGTTTATGAGACGGTGCTGCGCAAAGAGCGTCGCGGTGATTATCTCGGCGGTACGGTGCAGGTTATTCCTCACATTACCGATGAAATCAAACGCCGTATCGTTGAAGGTGGTCGCGATGTGGATGTGGCGCTGGTGGAGATCGGCGGCACCGTCGGCGACATCGAATCGCAACCATTTCTCGAAGCCGTGCGTCAGTTAAAAGTTGAACTGGGCCCGCAACATTCCTTATTAATTCATTTGACGTTGGTGCCTTACATCGCCACCGCTGGTGAAACGAAAACCAAACCTACCCAACATTCGGTAAAAGAACTGCGCTCCATTGGTTTGCAACCGGACGTGCTGCTGTGTCGTTCTGAAAAACTGGTGGATGAAGATTCCCGCCGCAAGATCGCGCTCTTTACCAACGTTGCTGAACGCGCTGTTGTACCACTGCCCGACGCCAACACTATTTATGCCATTCCCCGTTTGTTGAACGAATTCGGCCTTGATCAAATTGTTGTGGATCAGTTCGGCCTGAATTGTCCGCCCGCTGATCTGAGCGAATGGGATCGCGTTGTGGACGGCAAGCTGAATCCTGAACACACCGTGACCATTGCTATGGTCGGCAAATACATGGATCTGCTCGATGCTTACAAATCCCTGAACGAAGCGTTAACCCATGCGGGTATTCACGCGCGTACCAAAGTGAATGTGAATTACATTGATGCAGAGCGCGTTGAAAATGAAGGCGTGGGTATTCTGAAGGATGCCGATGCGATCCTCGTGCCCGGCGGTTTCGGTGAACGCGGTGTAGAAGGCAAATTAATGGCCGTACAATACGCTCGTGAAAACAAAGTGCCTTACTTGGGGATTTGCCTGGGGATGCAATCGGTCGTGATTGAATTCGCGCGCAATGTGTTGGGCTTAAAGGGCGCCAACTCCACCGAGTTTGACAAAAACAGTCCACACCCCGTGATTGGCTTGATCACCGAATGGATCACCGCCGACGGCGCGGTGGAAAAGCGCGATGAAAGTTCTGACCTGGGTGGCACCATGCGTCTGGGTGCCCAGGAATGTCGTCTGGTCAGCGGGTCAAAAGCGCGCGACATTTACGGGGCAGACGTGATTGTTGAGCGTCACCGTCATCGTTATGAAGTGAACAACAATTATGTTGATCAATTGCAAAAAGCCGGTTTGCGCATCGGCGGTTGGTCGGCGGATGACACCCTGGTTGAAGTGGTGGAGTTGCCGGATCACCCCTGGTTTGTGGCCTGTCAGTTCCACCCGGAATTTACCTCGACGCCACGTGATGGACACCCCTTGTTCAGCAGCTTTGTCAACGCGGCTGTGGCGAATAAAAAATCCTGAGTCGCTCAGCGATTGGAGAAGAGTGTGACAGCAAAAACAGTACAGATCGGTAAGCTCAACGTCGGCAACACCTTGCCGTTTGTGTTATTCGGCGGCATGAATGTGCTTGAGTCGCGCGATATGGCGATGCAGGTTGCTGAAGCTTATGTGAACGTAACGCAAAAATTGGGCATTCCCTACGTCTTCAAAGCCTCTTTCGATAAAGCTAACCGTTCATCCATTCATTCCTATCGCGGTCCCGGTATGGAAGAGGGTTTAAAGATTTTTCAGGAAATCAAACAAACCTTTGATATTCCGGTGATTACCGATGTGCATGAAATTTACCAGTGTCAGCCAGTAGCGGATGTCTGCGATGTCATTCAATTGCCCGCGTTCCTGGCGCGTCAAACTGACCTGGTCATGGCCATGGCGAAAACCAATGCGGTTATTAACATTAAAAAGCCGCAGTTTTTAAGCCCGGGTCAAATGAAAAATATCGTGGAAAAATTCCGTGAGTGTGGCAACGATAAAATTATTTTATGTGACCGTGGCACCAACTTTGGTTATGACAACCTGGTGGTGGATATGCTGGGTTTTCGCACCATGCGCGAGGTCAGTGATAATGCGCCAGTGATCTTTGATGTGACGCACTCCCTGCAATGCCGTGATCCTATGGGTGCTGCATCCAGCGGTCGTCGACACCAGGTGGCCGAGCTGGCTCGTGCGGGTATGGCGGTGGGCCTTGCCGGTTTATTTCTGGAAGCGCATCCCGACCCGGATAACGCCAAATGCGATGGCCCCAGTGCACTGCCATTGGACAAGCTGGAACCTTTCCTTGCGCAAATGAAAGCGCTTGATGATCTGGTAAAACACTTTCCTCCCCTGGACATCAAGTAATCTATTAATTTTTTAAAGAGAAACATTGGAGTAACCATGAGCAAGATAGTCGACATTAAAGCGTTTGAAGTATTGGATAGCCGCGGCAACCCCACGGTCATGGCGGAAGTCATTCTGGAGAGCGGTGCAACAGGTTCAGCTTGTGCACCCTCCGGCGCTTCAACCGGTTCTCGCGAAGCCCTGGAACTGCGCGATGGCGACAAGTCCCGCTATATGGGTAAAGGTGTGTTGAAAGCGGTTGATAACATCAACAGCACCATCAAAGGTTTGCTGGTGGGGATGGATGCACTGAACCAACGCGCATTGGATGACGCCATGCTTAAAGCTGATGGTACTGACAATAAATCAGTACTCGGCGCTAACGCCATTCTGGCGGTATCTCTCGCAGCAGCAAAAGCGGCAGCGATTGCTAAAAACGTACCGCTCTATGCTCACATCGCTGACCTGAACGGCACCCCCGGTAAATACTCCATGCCAGTGCCGATGATGAACATCATCAACGGTGGTGAGCACGCCGACAACAACGTCGACATCCAGGAATTCATGGTGCAGCCAGTCGGTGCAAAAACCTTTGCCGAAGCCCTGCGCATGGGCGCAGAAATTTTCCACAACCTGAAAAAAATCCTGCACGACAAAGGGTTGAATACTGCTGTAGGTGATGAGGGTGGTTTTGCGCCCAACCTGCCCTCTAACGAAGAAGCTCTGAAAGTAATCGCCGAAGCGGTGGAAAAAGCCGGTTACAAATTGGGTGACAATGTGACGCTGGCACTGGATTGTGCGGCGTCTGAATTCTACAAAGACGGCAAATACGATCTGGCTGGTGAAGGTAAAGTGTTCAGCTCCACCGAGTTCTCTGATTACCTGGCAGACCTCGCCAACAAATACCCGATTATCTCCATCGAAGACGGCAAAGACGAAAGCGATTGGGACGGCTGGGCTGACCTGACCAACAAGATCGGTAACAAGGTGCAATTGGTTGGTGATGACTTGTTCGTGACCAATACCAAAATCCTGAAAGAAGGTATCGATAAAAAGATCGCTAACTCTATCCTGATTAAATTTAACCAGATCGGTTCGCTGTCTGAAACTCTGGATGCCATCAAGATGGCCCAGGATGCCGGTTACACTGCTGTGATTTCTCACCGCTCCGGTGAAACCGAAGACACTACCATCGCCGATCTGGCCGTGGCTACCGCTGCCGGCCAAATCAAAACCGGTTCATTGTGTCGTTCTGACCGCGTATCCAAGTACAACCGTCTGCTGCGTATTGAAGCCGAATTGGGTGCCGCTGCAGCTTACAAAGGTCGAGCAGAGTTCAAGGCATAAGTTGTTCCTTGTTATACAAAACGGGCCCTCAGTGGCCCGTTTTTGTTTTCTACTTAACATGTCGATCATCAGCGGGTGCTATTCCCCGCCACAATTGTGTAAGATTGCCGATCATCACTCATGAGCAACTGACGCCATTATGAAATGGATGCTGGGTATTTTGATCATTCTGCTGGCTGCACTACAGTATCGTCTGTGGATCAGCGAAGGTAGCCTTGCCGATGTCAATCGACTGGAGCGGGAGATCAAGATACAACAAGCGGATAATAGTCGGTTACGCGAACGCAACCGGATTCTTGCGGTTGAGGTTGAAGACCTGAAAACCGGCCTCGACAGTGTGGAAGAGCGCGCGCGTAATGACATCGGTATGATCAAAAAAGACGAGACATTTTTTATGATTCTCGAACCCCGACAGTAGTCCGGTCAGCCCTTGCTTAACCACTCCATGGCTCACTCAGATACCTCACCGCGTTATTGGATTATCGTACCGGCTGCCGGTGTCGGTAGCCGTATGGGCGCGGCGATACCAAAGCAGTATTTAACCCTGTCAGGTAAAACAATCCTCGAACACACGCTTGAGCGGCTGCTCTGTTTGCCCACGGTATCCGGCTTGCTGGTTGCTGTCAGTCCGACGGATAACAACTGGCCGCAGTTGCCGATCAGTTCTGACCCACGCATTACCCGTGTCGACGGTGGCGCTGAGCGCAGCGATTCAGTTTTGAATGCATTAAATACGTTGGCGGAACAGGCGCACGCCGAAGACTGGGTGCTGGTGCACGATGCCGCGCGACCTTGTATCACGCTTTCGCTTGTTCAAACCTTGTGCGCGGAATTGGCAGAAGATCCGGTGGGAGGCATTTTGGCGGTGCCGGTCAGCGATACCATCAAGCGGGTCGATGTAAACGGGACTATTATTGCTACCATGGATCGTCGCGAGCTTTGGCAAGCACAAACGCCACAACTGTTTCGTTACGGTTTATTGCGCGCATCACTCGCCAGCGCGCTGGCAAGCGGACAAGCCATCACCGACGAGGCATCCGCACTGGAAGCCAATGGTCATTCCCATCGCGTTGTTGAAGGTCGCGCAGATAACATCAAGATTACCCGACCGGAAGACCTGGCATTGGCGCACACTATCTTGCAGCAACAGGAAGATACAATATGAGAATCGGGCATGGCTACGATGTTCACGCCTTCGGTGTCGGTGACAAGATTGTTATTGGCGGAGTAGTAATTCCTCACCATCACGGCTTGGTTGCACACTCAGATGGCGATGTACTTTTACACGCATTAAGTGATGCGTTATTAGGCGCGGCAGCCTTGGGCGATATAGGCAAACATTTTCCCGATACCGATATGCAATACCGCAATGCGGACAGCCGCGCATTACTGCGCATGGTTTACAGCAAAGTAAAAGCCAATGGCTGGTGCCTGGAAAATGCGGATATGACTATCGTTGCCCAGGCGCCGCGCATGGCGAATTATATTCCTCACATGGTCGGCCATGTGGCAGAAGATTTACAGTGTCAACTGAACCAGATCAATATTAAAGCTACCACGACAGAGCGTTTGGGTTTTACCGGACGCGAAGAAGGCATTGCCGCGTATGCTGTTGTGTTGCTGACCAAGCTGTGATGCCAGTCGTGAAAAGGATATTCCACCATGCCCATTATCCATTCTGAATTTCGTTCTCCCTGGTGGATGCCCGGCGGGCATATGCAAACCTTGATGCCGGTCATTATGCGACCTCTGTCGTCGTCAACAAATATTCGTTTTATCGATCTCCCGGATGGTGACCAACTCGCCGCCGATTTTTATACAGCGGATATTTCCGCCGACCAGCCGCGTAAATTATTGATCGCCACCCACGGTTTGGAAGGCAGTTCGCGTCAACCTTATGTATTGGGTATTTGTCACGCGGCGCGGAAGAGCGGTTTTGATGTGCTCGCCTGGAACCTGCGCGGTTGTGGAGAAACTGATAACCGTCTGGCCAAGTTGTATTACTCCGGTTGCAGCGAAGATCTTGACGCGATGGTGGTCTGGGCTGAACAACAAGGTTACCGTGAAATTTATTTAGCAGGCTATTCACTTGGTGGCAATATCCTACTGAAATGGTTGGGTGAACAAGGTGATAAAGCGCAAGCGCGCGGCGTTCGTTGTGCTGCAACGGCATCGGTACCGGTTGATTTGGCCGGTTGTGTGCAAACCCTGGATCACTGGAGCAAAATGATTTATCGACTGCGTTTTGTCGGTGATATGAAAAAGCGCTTGCGTCGTAAAGCTAAAAAATTTCCCGGCACTATTGATCTTTCTGTACTCGACAAGATAAATACTCTGCGCGATTACGACCATTATGTTTCTGCGCCACTGAATGGTTTTGCCAGTGCGGAAGATCTATATGCTCGTTGCAGTGCAAAATATTTCCTACACAACATTGCTGTACCCACGTTATTGGTTAATGCGCAAAATGATCCATTTTTAAATGCGGCATGTTATCCGCTGGTCGAAGCACAACATCATTCACTGCTCACACTCGAATTGACCAGGACCGGTGGCCACGTCGGTTATTTAAGTCATGCTGGCGATTGGTGGATGGATCGGCGGTTTTTACATTACTTCGCTCAATACTGATATTCACTTTCTTCTTAAGAGTTTTACTGCGTTATGTCTGCACAATTTCCGTTGGATTTTCCCTGTGCGTTCGGTTCACCGACACACGTCGGTGATTTTCGTTTACTGCCGGAGGACTTCCAGGTGGATGAAGTCCTGGGCTTTGAGCCGCAGGAGGAGGGTGAACATGTGTATTTGCATATTCGCAAGCGCGGTGAGAATACTGCCTGGGTTGCGGAGCAGATTGCACATTTGGCACAGGTCAGCATCAATGATGTGGGTTATGGTGGACGTAAAGACCGGCATGCCGTTACCACACAATGGTTCAGTGTTTATTTACCCAAGGGACAGGAACCTGATTGGCAATTGTTGAATAGTGATTCGGTACAACTTCTCGCGCGGCATCGACATTCGCGCAAACTGCGTCGCGGCGATCACGAGGAAAATAAATTTGTCATTCGGCTGCGCAATGTTCAGGCCGCCGCGGTGAGCGATACTGAACAGCGCCTGCAACTTATCAGTGCCCAAGGTGTACCCAATTATTTCGGTGAACAACGCTTCGGTCATCAAGGTAATAATTTAGTGTTGGCGCAACAGCTTTTTGCCGGCAAAGCGATTCGCGATAAACAAAAACGTGGTCTGGTGTTGTCGGCAGCGCGCTCGTATTTATTTAATCTGGTTGTGGCCGCTCGGGTGCAGGAAAGCAATTGGTCTATGCTGTTGTCAGGTGATCCTGAAGCTGCGCCCAGTGGCCCGCTCTGGGGGCGTGGCCGGCTGACCAGTTCATCGGCAACCTTGGCGGTGGAGCAGGAAGCACTAAAGGATTGGACTGAGTGGTGTAATGCACTGGAGCATGTCGGCCTGCATCAGGAGCGTCGGCCTTTGGTATTGCGTCCTCAAGCGTTGAGCTGGCATTGGGAAGATGGTGTGACCGCACAGCATCTGGTGATCAGTTTTGCGCTCGGGAGCGGTGAATTTGCGACGGCGCTATTGCGCGAAATTTTAGTGCTGCAATCCGCTCCGACGAACCTTGTTGGGGCTGCCGAGGGAAAACCTGAAGCGCAGTGAGAGTATGGTATAGTTGGCCAATTTTGGGGTGGCTGCTGTGGTAGCCAGATAACAATGAACCCGTCAGCTAAAGAACCGGGTACAGAAAAAGGTGAGGGCTGAGCGTGAGCAGTTTGATCTTCGAGGGCATTGGTATGACCTCGCAACGCACCCGTGAACGTTTGATACAACGCCTGAGTGAACAGGGCGTTACCAACATCCGCGTCCTGGACGTCATTCGCAACACACCACGCCATATCTTTCTGGATGAAGCCCTCTCTCACCGCGCCTATGAAGATACCGCGCTACCCATCGGCTACGGCCAAACGCTTTCCCAACCTTACATAGTGGCGCGTATGACGGAAATCCTGTTGGGAGCCAGCGGCGGTAAACTTGAAAAGGTTTTGGAAGTAGGTACGGGGTCCGGGTATCAAACTACCATCCTCGCGCAATTGGTCGGTCAGGTTTTTAGCGTGGAACGTATCAAACCCCTACAAGACAAAGCGCGTGATCGACTGCGCCAATTGGGTTTGCGCAATGTTCAGCTTAAACATGCCGATGGGGGATATGGTTGGCCAGAGATGGGGCCTTATGATGGCATACTCAGCACAGCGGCGCCCCGGGCGGTTCCCGATGAGTTACTTGCCCAGTTGGCACCTAACGGCGTTTTAGTGATTCCCGTGGGGGGGCAAGAGCAGGAATTGCATCTGGTGATGCGTGATGGCGATACCGATAAATTTGTTACGCAGAAGCTGGAACCGGTCAAATTTGTCCCACTTTTATCTGGCACGACTCGCTGAGGTTAGAGATGGCGCATCTAATAACATGTGTAAAAATTTTCACCAGAGAATCGGGTTTTTAGAGCTTAACTTCGGAAAAACAGGAAAAATGACCCTTTTTATGTCTCACTGAGTAATAAAAAGTTAGATATTTTTATAATAAGTTTTTTTTATTAAGTTCTAAAATTAATAAAGGCGATTAAAAATTAACCTGCCGGACTGAGTTTTTGTATGCTACAGCGGTACCACAAAAAGCCGTTAATCTTTGGTCGCTTGATCGCTATATCGATCATGTTCCTGGGTTTGCTTGCCTGTGGCTCCCCTCAACCGGCCCAGGTGGTAGATCGTGTTCAGCCACCGAGCCGAAAAATCCAGAATCCGGCCGCACATCACGTCAGCCGCGGAGAAACCCTTTTTTCTATTGCCTGGCGCTATGGATTGGATTACCGGCAACTAGCAAATCACAATAGAATCAATCCGCCATATACCATCTATCCCGGTCAGAAGATCCGCCTTGATGTGGGTGTTGCAGCGCCCGCTACACCTCGTGCAACGGCGGTAGTTCCCCGACCTAAAGCCGCTCCGGTGAGTCAGCCACCACGTGCAACCCCGGCACGACCAACGACAGCAACTCGTTCGGAAAATAAAACACCGAAAACAACTTCAACATCGCAGCCGCCGCTGTTAACTGGCACGCCCAAATGGCAGTGGCCTGTCCAGGGCAGAGTGCTTTCCGGATTTCATGGCAATAATGGCCTCAACAAGGGTATTGATATCGGCGGCAATTTGGGACAGCCTGTGCTTGCAGCAGCCTCGGGACAGATCGTGTACGCAGGAAGCGGACTGCGCGGTTACGGTAAATTGCTCATCATTAAACACAATGAAACCTACCTGAGTGCCTATGCACACAACCATCATTTGTTGGTAAAGGAAGGCGATGTGGTTAAAGCCGGGCAAAAAATTGCCGATATGGGTTCAAGCGGTACCGACAGGGTAAAACTTCATTTTGAGATACGTCGCGAAGGCACTCCGGTAGATCCCATGAAATACCTGCCCAAGCGTTAAAATGAATCCACCCTGTTCAGGCGTAAGCCGACCACCGTTGCTAAACGGGAAGTACAAGGTGCAGCTTGTGTACGCTGGAAAAACAGGCAACGAAAGCCAACCAGCAAACTGAAATAAGGGGCTAAAAAATGACTACAGAAAATAGGGAATCCAACACATACGATCGTGATGATGTGTTCCTTGCGCAAGATATCGATTTTGAAGAAAACGATATCCTGTTAGCAGATAACGACGATGATGACGATCTTCCCAAGCCTGTCCCACGTGTTGCCAGCGAGCGAATCGTTGACGACAAATTCAACAAAACACTTGATGCTACCCAAATTTATTTAAACGAAATTGGTTTCTCTCCGCTGTTGAGCGCGGAAGAAGAAGTCTATTTTGCGCGCAAGGCTCTCAAAGGCGATGACGCGGCACGTAAACGCATGATTGAAAGTAATCTGCGGTTGGTCGTGAAGATTTCCCGCCGTTATGTTAATCGTGGCCTTGCGTTACTGGATTTGATTGAAGAAGGCAATCTGGGTCTGATTCGCGCCGTGGAAAAATTTGATCCGGAGCGCGGATTCCGTTTCTCAACTTATGCTACCTGGTGGATTCGCCAGACTATCGAACGCGCCATCATGAATCAGACGCGCACGATTCGCCTGCCGATTCATGTCGTAAAAGAACTGAATATTTATCTGCGCGCAGCACGTGAGCTGGCGCAAAAGCTGGATCACGAACCAACCCCTGAAGAAATCGCTAATCTCCTGGAAAAACCGGTCTCTGATGTGGAGCGTATGCTCGGATTGAACGAGCGGGTTACCTCCGTTGATACACCGGTGGGTGCTTCATCTGACCGTACCATTGTCGATACCATTGCCGACACTCATGTTTCCGATCCTGCTGCACTCTTGCAAGACAGTGACCTCACCGCCAGTCTGGATGGTTGGCTGGAAGAACTGACTGAAAAACAACGTGAAGTTCTGGCGCGCCGGTTCGGACTGCGGGGTCACGAAGTGAGTACCCTGGAGGAGGTCGGACATGAAATTGGTTTGACGCGTGAGCGTGTACGTCAGATTCAGGTTGAAGCCTTGAAACGCCTGCGTGACATCATGGAGAAACAGGGCTTGAACAGCGAGGCTTTGTTCAGCGCATAAAACACTCCAGGCAATAAATAAAAAGGCAGCTCAGGCTGCCTTTTTATTTTGGCCGATGATGTATCGACAAGGTGTCCGGATTTTTAAAAGCGGCTATCGCAAGCGAAAAGACAGGCAGAAAAAAACCGCGCATTGCGCGGTTTTTTGTTTTCGGAATCAACGTTCCAGGTGCTGCAATTTACCGGGCACGCCATCCCATTCTTCGGCGTCGGGCAGGGCGTCTTTCATCTCGGTGATGTTGGGCCACACTTCCGCCAACTCGGCATTCAATTCCAGAAATACCGCTTGGTCTTCGGGTAACTCATCTTCAGAGAAGATGGCGTCAACCGGACATTCAGGTTCACATAGCGCACAGTCGATACATTCATCCGGGTGGATCACCAAAAAATTGGGGCCTTCGTAGAAGCAATCTACAGGACAAACTTCCACACAATCAGTGTGCTTACACTTAATGCAATTTTCCCCAACTACAAAAGTCATAGGTGACTCCACAAATTACCGTTTTCAAAAGAGCGGCCATTTTAAACACCCTTTGGGTATTTTGGTAGGCTTTTACTTATCACTAAAATTGATGAGCTTCTTCACATGAGAATGATTATTTTTTAGTGTTAAGGCAGCGCCAGCCTTACTTCCCCTTATTCAAAATCTCCTTCAGTCGATACAGTTGTTCCAGCGCCTCGCGGGGTGACAAATTGTCGGGATTAATTTTCTTTAATGCTTCAACCGTCGGGTCGGGCATGGCATCAAATAAACCGCCTTGTAAAGGCGCGCCTGCTTGTGCCGTGGCAGAGGATTGTTCCTGAGTATCATGAGTAGTTTTGGCGGGTTGATGAGGATGCTCGCCTTGTTCCAGAAGATGTAATTGGTCCTGCGCCTGACGCAAAACCGATGTGGGGATGCCTGCCAGCTTGGCAACCTGTAGGCCATAACTCTTGCTAGCGGGGCCTTCCTGTACTTTATGCAGGAAGACAATGTTGTCGTTGTGCTCGGTCGCGTTCAGATGAACGTTGGCGATGCCAGGAATAGCATCCGGCAAGCTGGTAATCTCAAAATAATGCGTCGCGAAAAGTGTGTATGCACGTAATTGTTCTGCCAGATGTCGCGCACAGGCCCACGCCAGGGCGAGGCCGTCAAAGGTACTGGTACCGCGTCCAATCTCATCCATGAGTACCAGGCTGCGGTCAGTTGCATTGTGCAGGATGTTAGCGGTTTCGGTCATCTCCACCATGAAGGTCGAGCGCCCGCCGGCAAGGTCATCCGAAGAACCGATACGGGTGAAGATACGGTCTACAACTCCGATTTCAGCCGCCTGCGCAGGGACAAAACTGCCGATATGGGCCAGCAGTACAATCAGTGCCGCTTGCCGCATATAGGTTGATTTACCGCCCATGTTTGGACCGGTGATGATCAGCATATGGCGGTCGCCATGGAATACCAGGTCATTGGGTACAAAAGGCGCGCTGGTTACCTGCTCCACGACCGGGTGACGGCCGCCCTGGATATGAATGCCGGGCTCAGCCTTGAGGGTTGGACGGCTAAATCCCAGGCTATCGGCGCGTTCAGCCAGAGTGGTGATGACATCCAGCTCTGATACGGCGGCAGCGGAGTCCTGCAAGGGCAGCAATTGCTCATTCAGAATATCCAGCAGCTCTTCATAAAGTGCTTTCTCACGCGCCAGGGCACGGCTTTTGGCGGAGAGGGCTTTATCCTCAAATTCTTTTAGTTCTGGTGTGATGTAGCGTTCAGCATTTTTGAGTGTCTGGCGACGAATGTAATCGGAGGGTGCCTTGTCCGACTGTGCACTGGTGAGTTCAATGAAATAACCATGCACCCGGTTGTACCCGACTTTCAAGGTTGGAATACCGGTACGCTCGCGCTCTCGCCTTTCCAGTTCAACCAGATAATCCCCGGCGTTGGTGCTGATGTTGCGCAGATCGTCCAGTTCGGCATCATAACCCGGTGCGATAACGCCGCCTTCGCGGATAACAACCGGCGGGTTTTCAATGATTGCTCGTGTAAGCAGATCCACTAGTTCAGGAAAAGTACCGATCTGGCGAACCAATTGTTGCAGATGCGGTGACTGCGCCCCACTTAGTTCGCTTTGCAACTCCGGATAGGTCGCCAGGGACATCATCAGACGTGACAAATCCCTCGGACGGGATGAGCGCAGGGCCAGCCGACCAAGGATGCGCTCCATATCGCCGACCCGCTTGAGAATGCCATGGACTAACTCAAAGCCATAATTCTGTTGCAGCTCGGCGATAGCTGCCTGACGGGCGAGCAAGGTAGATAGGTCGCGTAGCGGGCGATTAAGCCAGCGTCGCAGCAAACGGCTGCCCATGCTAGTTGCTGCGCAATTAAGAACTGAAAATAGCGTATGTTCATCGCCGCCGTTGAGGTTGGTATCCAGCTCCAGGTTGCGTCGTGTGGCGGCGTCCATGATGACTGCCTCATCACGATTCTCATGAGCAAGGCTGCGTACGTGAGGCAGGGCGGTGCGCTGGGTTTCGCGGGCATAACTCAGCAGGCAACCGGCAGCGGCAATAGCCACCTGGAGATGATCACAGCCGAAGCCGGCAAGGTCCTGGGTGCCGAACTGTTGAATGAGTAAGCGCTGCGCTGTTTCTAGCTCGAATTCCCAGGGGCCGCGTCGGCGCAAGCCTTTGCGGTTTTCGGTCAGTTCGGGCAGGGAGAGATGATCGCTGATCAACAGTTCGGCTGGATTCAGGCGTTGCAGCTCACCTAACACCGAATCCACGCCTTCCACCTCCAGAACCAGAAAGCGGCCACTCGCCATATCCAGCGAGGCAATACCAAAAGTATCCAAATGCTGGTGTACCGCGACCAGCAGATTATCGCGGCGCGAGTCCAACAGCGCTTCGTCGCTGACGGTTCCCGGGGTGACAATTCGCACGACCTTACGCTCTACCGGGCCTTTGCTGGTGGCGGGATCACCGATCTGTTCGCAGATCGCCACTGATACGCCCGCCCGGACCAGTTTGGCCAGGTAGCCATCAGCAGCGTGAAAGGGAATGCCAGCCATGGGAATGGGCTCCCCATTGGACTTACCGCGCGCGGTCAGGGTCACATCCAGCAAATCGGCAGCCTTCTTCGCATCATCAAAAAACAACTCATAGAAATCACCCATACGGTAAAACACCAGTTCGTGGGGGTGTTGCGCTTTGATGCGCAGATATTGCTGCATCATGGGCGTTTGTGATGAAAGATCTTGGGTCGATATGGTCATAGGATGTGTTGTATCAGCAGAAGAAAATGAATGGCTGCGGTAGCCGGATGTGCCGTGTAAAAAGGGAGCCAAGTTTACGTTTATTGAGAGTGGCTTTCAAATAGCGAAAAGTCGCTCGGCCTGACGCTGATAGATCATTAAAATGCTTGCCCTCGACACAGCACTGGCATACTTTCCCGAAGGTTAAGCGGAGTTTACCGATGACAGATCATAAGCCCCTGCTGCAGTTGGCGGCTGAATTGGGTGACGCGCTACAGCTGCGCCAATGGCGTGTAGCCACAGCGGAATCATGCACGGGTGGTGGTATAGCGGCGGCTATTACCGCCATTCCCGGCAGCTCTAACTGGTTTGAGTATGGTCTGGTTACCTATGCCAATGCCGCGAAGCAGCATCTGCTCGGTGTGGATAGCGAGACCTTATCGAATGAAGGAGCCGTCAGTGAAAATGTCGTGCGCCAAATGGCTGCCGGAACCTTATCGCTAACGGGGGCTGACATTGCGGTTGCGGTCAGCGGCATCGCCGGGCCGGGTGGCGGCAGTGCAGAAAAGCCGGTCGGCACGGTCTGGTTCGCATGGGCGATTGCCAAAGGTCAGCCAATAACAAGCTGCTATCAGCTTGACGGTGATCGCAATCAGATTCAGCAACAGGCTGTTGTTATTGCTTTGGAAGGGCTGTTGGCGCTGTTGGGCGAGCAATCAAAAAAACCTGAATAAATTAACAGTACTGTTTGCGTATACAGCTTTTTGGTGTATGCTTTCGCCAGTAGTAAGTAAAAGATTGGCAAAACAAGCCACACAAATTCAGATCATTTTTTCATTTAAGTTGAGGTGTCGGATGGATGCGAATAAAGAAAAGGCGCTACAAGCAGCCCTGAGTCAAATCGAACGTCAATTTGGTAAGGGTACTGTGATGCGCATGGGCGACCGGGAGCAGGTTGCCATTCCAGCGATTTCTACGGGTTCACTGGGGCTGGATGTAGCACTGGGAATCGGTGGTTTGCCCAAAGGCCGGATTATTGAAATTTATGGGCCGGAATCTTCCGGTAAAACAACCCTGACTTTACAGGTTATCGCCGAAGCTCAAAGGCAAGGCGGTAACTGCGCTTTTATCGACGCGGAGCACGCGCTTGATCCGATTTATGCCGCCAAGCTTGGCGTTAAAGTGGAAGACCTGATTATTTCCCAGCCGGACACCGGCGAGCAGGCTCTGGAAGTGACCGATATGCTGGTGCGCTCCGGTGCGGTGGATGTATTGGTTGTGGACTCTGTAGCTGCACTGACGCCCCGTGCGGAAATTGAAGGCGAAATGGGTGATCACCACGTCGGTTTGCAGGCGCGTTTGATGTCACAAGCCTTGCGTAAAATCACCGGTAATATCAAAAATGCTAACTGTCTGGTGATCTTCATCAACCAGATCCGGATGAAGATCGGTGTTATGTTTGGTAACCCGGAAACCACTACTGGTGGTAATGCGCTGAAATTTTATGCTTCAGTGCGTCTGGATATTCGCCGTATTGGTGCTGTAAAAGAAGGCGAAGAAGTGATCGGTTCCGAAACGCGCGTAAAAGTGGTGAAGAACAAGGTTGCTCCACCCTTCAAGCAGGCGGAATTCCAGATCCTGTACGGCAGCGGCATCAACCGTATGGGTGAGATTGTCGACTATGGAGTCAAGCTTGGCATGGTTGACAAGGCAGGAGCCTGGTATAGCTACCAGGGCAATAAGATTGGCCAGGGTAAAAACAATGTCATGAAATTTCTGCAGGAAAATCCGGAGATCGCCAAAGAGCTGGAGCAGAAGGTTCGGGCCGAACTCCTTAACACACCGCAGTTGTCGCTCGGCACCAGCGCTGACTCAGAAGATGAAGTAGAAATGTCTTAAATCGTCTGTGACGGAAATCGGGCTTTGGATGGCCTGGTTTCCGTCGTTCCTTTCAGAATCTCCCTTGAGTGCGGCTGAACTTCACTATTGAGGCAGAGTCGAATTTTTATCCAGCTACTGTCGATTACATGGCTATGCAGATTTTCAGGTGGAATAGCGGGGCGAAGCGATAAATAGTGATAAGTTGCGCGCTGACAATGTGGTGGGTATGCTGCGTATCAGATTTCATCATTACTCCGTTAAAACCTATAAGCCGAAAGTAAAGTAGAGGTGTGAAATGATTCGCTTTAGTAACCTGATTGGTTTGTTTCTGACGCTCGCCATATTGGGTGCATGCTCAAGTAAACCGTATGTTGTCACTGATTATCTTTCGGGTTATGACTTTTCTACCCTGAAAACCTACCACGTAGCAGAAGCCCGGCAGGAAACGAAGGATGAAATCCTCATTTCTCCTTTTACATTTAGCCATATACATTCCGTTATTGACCGGGAGTTAGGTCAGCGTTATCAGCAGCCACCGGCTGATACCAAACCTGATTTTCTGGTGAACTATCATATTGTTATTGAAGAAAAACTGGACCCGGGAACCTATGATCGTCTCTACGGTTATGGCTACTATGGCAGAGGTTACCGTTATTACTATCCAGCACCGCTGTTTTACGGCACCACCGGCTCGGCTCGCGTGTACAACCAAGGGAGTTTGATCGTTGATATCGTTGATGCGAAAACGGAAAAGCCTATTTGGCGGGGTGTATCGGAAAAACGTCTGCGCAGCGGCTTAACCCCCCAAGAGCAACGAGAAATTTTGACCAGCGCGGTTGTTGAAATTATCAGTAAATTTCCACCAATGTAATGTGAAAAATTTGTAAACCCATGGCCGCTTTGCGGCCATTTTTTTGAATGATGTAATAAGGACGAGCCTCTCGTGGCTGATAACAAGACGACTTCCGATATCAGGTTGGCTGCCATGAACTTGCTGGCAATGCGCGAACATTCCGCACATGAATTGCGCCGGAAGCTTGCGCCACGTTTTGAGGGGGCTGATGTCGCTGCCGTTATCGCTGTATTAACCGCTGAGAATCTTCAAAGCGATGAACGTTATACAGAAGCTTTTATAATCATGCGCAAACGTCAAGGTAAAGGGCCGATACGCATAGCTTTGGAGTTGAAAGAAAAAGGTATCAGCGAAACCTTGATTAATCTATATCTTGATTCTTCCGACCAGGATTGGTTTGAGCTGGCTGTTGCGGAAAGGCATAAACGTTTTGGTATTTCTGAGCCGCAGGATATGAAAGAAAAGGCGCGTCAGATGCGATTTCTTCAATACCGGGGTTTCACGCAACCGCAAATCTCCTCGGCAATTAAAGCTACTGAATAAATGTTTGTTTATCGGGCCAATGGCCTCCCGTCTCTTCAACCGGTTAACAAGTGTTATATCACTGTAAACAATTGTTAACTGCTTATCGCTTGTCTCATCATCAGCGTAATCTTTCGAGATAAACCAGCGTTAACGCATGGCGTCGTCTCTCTCAGCCCAATCTTTCCACTTTTAACCGCGTAAATGGTTGGCATGGATGTTTTATATTTCATGCTGAAAGATGTGATAGAGTCTGCGCCAAAAATGATTCCTGCCCTAAGGCAGATCGGGTAATAAGAGAGAAAGTGATGATGCGATTGCACCTGCCGGGAGCTATTTTATTTGGCTCACTGATGATGTTAGTCCCACCCCTGATGGCACAAACCACGAAAGCAGTCGATGTCATTGTTCAGGCCGTCACATCACAACCGCTCGAAAGTCGCATTGAAGCCCTGGGTACTTTGCGGGCCAATGAATCCATTCGCTTAACGTCCAACGTTACCAAGACAGTGACGAATATTAATTTTGATGACGGCCAGCGTGTAAAAAAAGGCCAGGTGTTAGTGGAAATGACTAACGCCGAGGAGCGGGCACTGTTAGATGAAGCGCGTTTCAATATGGAAGAAGCACGCAAGCAAATGGAGCGGGTTCGCTCTCTGGTTGAAACCAGGGCTGCTTCCCAATCCTTGCTTGATCAGCGCATGCGTGAATACGAATCGGCTCACGCACGTTACCTTGCTATTGATGCGCGTTTGCAAGACCTGCATCTCGATGCGCCGTTCAGCGGCGTCGTTGGCCTGCGCAATATCAGCGTCGGCGCCCTGGTTTCCCCCGGAGATTTAATCACCACCATCAATGACGACAGCCGTATGAAACTTGATTTTACGGTGCCGGCGATTTATCTGCGCAGTTTACAAGTTGATTTACCTATCATGGCCAAGAGCCGTGCGCTGGGCGATAAGGTATTCGAAGGTAAGATCTACAGCATCGATAATCAGATTGATCCCGTGACCCGTGCGATTACTGTACGAGCCCTGTTGCCCAATGATGATCGCGAGTTAAAGCAGGGCATGCTGATGAGTATTAACCTCTATGCCAACAAGCGAGAAGCGTTGGTGATATCTGAAGCGGCGCTGGTCCCTTTGGGAAGTGATAATTTTGTGTTTGTGGTTCAGCCCCAGGGTGAAACGTTTACGGTAGAGCGTCGTCAGGTCACTATTGGTCAACGCCTGCGCGGTTTTGTGGAAATCCTCAATGGATTGGACGCCGACGAAAAAGTGGTAACCCATGGCTTACAAAAAATTCGCGCTGGTACGCTGATCAATATCACCGCCGAAGAAACCGGTGAGGAAAGTTTATCTGAACTGATCGATTCAACTAAATCCTGAGGGTAACCCACATGCTACTCTCCGATGTCTCGATCAAACGCCCGGTTTTTGCTTCCGTTATTTCCATTCTTCTCATCGCCTTTGGTTTGGTGGCTTTCGAGCGCCTGACACTACGCGAATACCCTGATATCGATCCGCCAGTGGTGTCGATTCGCACGGATTATCCCGGGGCTGCAGCCAGCATTGTTGAAACACGTATCACCAAAGTTATTGAAGATCGCATCTCCGGCGTGGAGGGCATTCGTTACATTGAATCCAGCAGTGAAAATGGTCGCTCCAACATCGTGGTGCAGTTCGATGTCGGGCAGGATATGGACGCGGCGGCAAACGATATTCGTGACCGTGTATCCCGTGTGTTGGGTAATTTACCCATCGAAGCTGAACCACCGGAAGTTGAAAAGGTGAGTTCAGATGAAGACGTCATCCTGTGGTTTAACTTTACCAGTGACAATATGACCACGCCGGAACTCTCTGATTATGCACAGCGATATCTGGTAGACCGTTTCTCTGTGGTGGATGGTGTGGCGCGCGTGAGGATTGGTGGTGAAAAACGTTACGCCATGCGTATCTGGCTGGATCGTCGTGAACTGGCGGCGCGCCACCTGACCGTTAATGATGTTGAAGATGCCTTGCGCGCAGAAAATGTTGAG
Organism: Cellvibrio sp. PSBB006; assembly: GCF_002162135.1. NCBI lineage: Bacteria > Pseudomonadati > Pseudomonadota > Gammaproteobacteria > Cellvibrionales > Cellvibrionaceae > Cellvibrio > Cellvibrio sp. PSBB006. Next base: position 5,129,734 of record NZ_CP021382.1, read on the forward strand.
CTGCCGGCGGGCAGTATCGAATCTGAGGAGCGACAGTTTACGGTGCGCATGGCCCGCAATTATCTCACCGCTGAGGATTTTTCCCAGTTGGTGTTGCAGCGCGGTGAAGATGGTTACCTGATTCGTCTGGGTGATGTAGCGCGGGTTGAAAAAGGAACGGAAGAAGACCGCAATATGTTTCGCGGTAATGGCGTCAATCAAGTCGGGATTGGTATCAGTAAACAATCCACTGCCAACACCATTGATGTAGCGCGCGGTGTAAAAGCAGAGCGTGATCGCATCGTCGCTAACTTGCCGGATGGCATGGGCATTGAAGACAGCTATGACAGTTCTATCTTTGTTGAACGCGCGATCGAAGAAGTGTATCTCACGCTGGGCATCGCCATTTTTCTGGTGGTATTGGTTATCTATCTGTTTCTCGGCAGTGTGCGTGCCATGCTTGTGCCGGCGGTGGCTGTACCGGTTTCTATCATTGCAACATTTACGGTGCTTGCTGTGCTGGGTTTCTCGGTCAACATGTTAACGCTGTTGGCACTGGTACTGGCTATCGGACTGGTGGTGGATGATGCAATTGTGGTGCTGGAAAATATTGTTCGCCATATGGAAGAAAAAAATAAACCGCCGTTACTGGCGGCGTTCGACGGTACGCGCGAAGTGGGCTTTGCCGTTATTGCAACCACCCTGGTGTTGATTGCGATCTTTGTGCCGATTGTTTTCCTGAAGGGTGATATCGGCCGCCTGTTTTCCGAATTTGCGATAACCATGGCGGCCTCTGTGGCATTTTCATCGCTCATCGCCTTGACGCTTTCGCCCATGCTGGCGTCCCAGTTTCTTAAACGTAACGACCATAAAAATAAACTGGTCGATAAAATCAACGAATGGACCATGTGCCTGCGTCACTACTACACGCGTTCGATCAACGCCTGCCTGAATCGCAGCAAGCTCGTGGTAGTGATTTTTGCTGGATTATTATTTGCGACTTTTATGCTATCGCGCTTAATTCCTTCCGAATACGCGCCTCGTGAAGACCGGGGTACATTTTTTGTCATGGTCAACGGACCGGAAGGTGCTAGCTTTTCCTACATGGAAGAGTACATGAACGAAATTGAAAAACGCATGATGGTGTATGTGGATACCAATGAAATAAGTCGTTTGATGGTGCGCTCGCCGCGCTCCTTTGGCACGGCAGAAAATTTTAACAGCGGGATTATCATTGCTGTGATGAACGATTGGAGTCTGCGACGCAGCGCATTTGTGGTGATGGATGAAATCCGCGCGAAGCTCAGCGATTTACCCGGCGTGACAGCGGCGCCGGTAATGCGTCAGGGGTTCGGTTCGCAGACACAAAAACCGGTGCAATTTGTTATCGGTGGTGGCTCTTATAATGAGTTGGCCGAGTGGCGCGATATCATGTTAGAAAAAATCGAAGCCAGTAACCCCGGCCTCGAAAGCATCGACTGGGATTACAAGGAAACCAAGCCGCAGGTCGAAGTCATTATCGACACCAACCGTGCAGCGGATTTAGGCGTGAGCGTCAACAACATCGGTCGGACACTGGAAACCATGTTGGGTTCGCGCCGGGTTACAACTTACATTGATGATGGTGAAGAATACGATTTGATCCTGCAAGGTGAACGCGATGAGCAGCGTACTACCACCAGCTTGCAAAACATGTACGTGCGCTCGGAGCACTCTGGTGAATTGATCCCCCTGGCAAATCTGGTGCAGTTGCGTGAGATGGCCGATGCCAGCCGCTTGAATCGCTACAATCGAGTCCGCTCGTTAACAATAGAGGCAAACCTTTCCGAAGAGCTGGCGCTGGGTGAAGCGCTGGACTACCTAAATGGTCTGGTGCGAGAACATTTGCCGGATTCTGCGGTTGTGGATTACAAAGGTTTATCGAGGGATTTTCAAACCGCCGGCAGTTCGGTCATGTTTATCTTTTTGCTCGGTATCCTGATTACGTTTCTGGTGTTGGCAGCACAATTCGAGAGTTATATTCACCCGTTTGTCATCATGCTGACGGTACCCCTGGCGATTCTCGGTGGTATGTTGGGGCTGTACATCACAGGCAACTCGTTTAATTTATATTCGCAAATCGGTTTGATCATGTTGATCGGGCTGGCAGCCAAGAACGGCATTTTGATTGTGGAATTTGTTAACCAGTTGCGTGATCGCGGTGTAGAATTTCATCAGGCGTTATTGGAGGCTTCTTCAGCGCGATTGCGTCCGATTTTAATGACCAGCTTAACGGCGGTGGCGGGAGCTGTGCCTTTGGTGATCTCCAGCGGCGCCGGTTCGGAAACCCGATTTGTTATTGGTATTGTGGTGATATTTGGCGTGTTGTTGGCCACGTTTCTGACATTATTTGTCGTGCCGGTGGCCTATAGTTTGTTGGCTCGTAAAACCGGTTCGCCCGGTGATGTCAGCCGCAAGCTCGACCAGGCTCATCGGGATTATTATAACGATGACAAATCAAAGTCCGATTAATCACAAAAAGCACCATCAAAGAAAATCAAAACAAAAAAGAGAGAAAGCTATGAGATCAACCACGATAAAAACATTGCTATTTTGTATTTTGCTGGTAGGCACAGGTTGCGCCAACCAGCCGCAACAATATCTATGGCGTATTGATTCTCTTGAGCAGATTGCGGGCCTGCCGGTAGTAACACAAGGCAATCCGCAATTGGTGGACTCCGTCTACGGCACGGCCGTGATGTTTGATGGCGATGGTGATCGCTTGTTGGTGGATGATAATCCACTGGACGGTGCGAGCGAATTTACTGTGGAGATTATCTTTAAACCCAACGACGCCTATCCCGAAAACCTTGAGCCGCGTTTCTTTCATATTGAAGCACCGGAGAATCCCAACCGCCGCATTACTATAGAGTTGCGTTTGAATGATCAACGTCAGTGGTATCTGGACACTTATATTAAATCCGAGGTGTCGCAATACACGCTGATCGATTCGAGTCTGGTTCATCCTATGGAACAATGGACTCACGCGGCAATCACCTATAAGGATCGCCAATTCACAGCGTTTGTAAACGGAAAGAAAGAATTGTCGGCGGAGGTTGATTACCTGCCTATTGCCAAAACCGGTAAGACATCAATCGGTGCGCGGATGAACGAAGTGCATTGGTTTAACGGAGCGATATTGGCCGCGCGGATTACTCATCAGGTGTTATTGCCGGAGCAATTCATGCAGCTTGACAATTTTTCTGCGGAATAATTGTTGAAAGAAAACAGGTTCATCTGTATTGATGAACCTGTTTATAAACAACGTTAATCCTGCTTGATTTTATTCGTCAGGAAGCTTACGACTTCACCGGCGGGTATTTCCTGTTTATCTGCATCGCGACGACCTTTGTACTCCAGGGTGCCACTTTCCAGGCCGCGATCTCCCACTACGATGCGGTGCGGAATACCCATTAATTCGGTATTGGCCAGCATCACACCCAGGCGCGCTTTTTCATCATCCATAAACAAAACGTCAATGCCGGCAGCTTGTAATTCTGTATACAGTGCTTCGCATTTTTGCGCGACCGCCGGTGACTTGCTGATGTTGATGGGAATCAGCGCCACATGGAAAGGCGCGATAGCATCGGGCCAGATAATGCCGTTCTCATCAAAATTCTGTTCAATAGCCGCGGCGACGACACGCGTCACACCGATACCGTAACAACCCATGATCATGGTTTGTTCTTTACCGTTTTCATCCAACACGCGCGCTTTGAGCGCTTCAGAATATTTGGTGCCGAGTTGGAAGATATGGCCCACCTCAATACCGCGTTTGATATCCAGCGTACCCATACCGTCCGGGCTGGCGTCACCGGCCACCACATTGCGAATATCTGCCACCATGGGCACGTGAAGATCGCGCTCCCAATTCACCCCGGTTAAATGGAAACCATCTTTATTGGCACCGCATACGAAATCAGCCAGATGCGCGGCGGCGTGGTCCACAATGACCGGAATTTGCAAACCCACCGGGCCGATCGAGCCTAAACCAACTCCAAGCTCTGCCTTGATACGCGCTTCCGGCGCAAAGGTGAGCGGTGCCGCGACGCCAGTTAATTTTTCAGCCTTGATATCGTTGAGCTCATGATCACCACGCAATACCAGCGCGACCAGGGGTTGCTCTTTACCGGCTTCTGCTTCGCCCAATACGATCAGGGTTTTGACAACCTGTGACGGGGAGACTTTGAGGAAAGCGCTGACTTCATCGATAGTATGTTGTTGAAGTGTAGCGACTTCATGCAATAACTGGCTGGGTGCTGGCCGTGCAGATGCCGGTGGCAACGCCTCGGCTTTTTCAATATTCGCGGCGTAATCGCTGCCGCTGCTAAACGCGATTGCATCTTCACCGCTGGCGGCGAGTACGTGGAATTCGTGGGAGAAAGCGCCACCAATCGAACCGGTATCGGCGAGTACTGGCCGAAATTGTAATCCGATGCGGCTGAAGATATTGCAGTAAGTGCGATGCATCACATCGTAAGTATCCTGCAAGGATTCCTGGGTCGCATGGAAAGAATAAGCGTCCTTCATAATAAATTCACGCGAACGCATCACACCGAAACGGGGCCGGATTTCATCGCGGAATTTGGTCTGTATCTGATAAAAATTCGCCGGTAACTGCTTATAGCTGTTCAGCTCGTTGCGAATCAAATCGGTGATGACTTCTTCGTGTGTTGGGCCGAGGCAGAAGGCGCGGTCGTGGCGATCATTAATCCGCAACAGCTCAGGACCATATTGCTCCCAACGGCCTGATTCAATCCACAGCTCGCTGGGCTGAACCACTGGCATCAGCACCTCCTGCGCGCCGGACTTGTCCATCTCCTCGCGAATGATGCGCTCTACCTTGCGCAGCACGCGCAAGCCCAAGGGCAACCAGGTGTAGAGTCCGGAGGCAAGTTTACGAATCATGCCTGCGCGCAGCATCAATTGATGGCTGATCACTTCTGCATCGGCGGGCGTTTCTTTGAGCGTGGCAATTAAAAAACGGGTAGCGCGCATAAACGTGGCTTCTTATTTCAATGACTATACTGGGAGGTGAATGTTGGACCCCGACGCGCAGCGAACCTGGCACACAGATACCTGTCTATGCCATAAGGCGGCTGCTCAATTCATCGTGACACTCGGGATCAAAGGCGCTTATTCTACGGTGCTTGATGCGCGCGGTACAGAAGGCATCTTCACAGATTCGTCGATTTATGCGGCGGCAGGATTCCGATTTTGCTAAAAGGTAATTGCTATGTTTGAACTTCACCCCAGACTCGCGCAGGATTCTGTCATCATCGGGCGCTTTACGTTATCTCTGTTATTACTGAGCAAAGATGCCAACTATCCCTGGTGCATCCTCGTCCCCGAACGGGAGGATGTATACGAAATCCACCATCTCAGCGAAGAAGACCAACTGCAACTGATACGCGAATCCTGCCGCTTGTCAGAAGTCATGACCAGTCTCTTCGATGCCCATAAAATGAACGTAGCGGCCTTAGGCAATGTAGTGCGCCAACTGCACGTTCATCACATCGCCCGTTTCTCCGACGATCCTGCCTGGCCACAGCCGATCTGGGGTAAGGCCAATATATTGGATTACACCCCTGAACAACTGCAAGATCGCATCAAACGTATACAAAATGCGTTAGTGGGCGAAGGCTTTGAGATTATCCGCCCCTCTATGTGATCCGTTTGTCGTTAGGGACTTGGTTTCGAAAACGCATGAATACATCCCTGTAGCTCCCTCAATTCATCCCTGAATTGAGGGTTTCGAAACCAAGGCCCTAATGACAAACGGACGACGAAGTGCCTTTCAAACAACACTACTGGCCATAAATAAAAAACCCCGCATTGCGGGGTTTTTTATTAACCAAAATCAGGCTGATATTAAAGCGCCATCTCTTTCAGTTTTTTCAGCGGACGCACTTTAACAGAAGTGCTGGCTGGCTTGGCTTTGAACATCACTTCTTCGCCAGTGAAAGGGTTGATGCCCTTACGCGCTTTGGTCGCCGGCTTTTTCACAGTGGTGATCTTCAGCAGACCTGGCAGAACGAATTCGCCCACACCTTTTTTCTTAACGTGACCTTCAATGATATTGGTCAGCTCGTCCAATACGGACTGCACTTGCTTTTTGCTCAGCTCAGTTGCATCAGCAATTTGAGTCAGCATCTGGGTTTTGTTCTGGCGCTCTGCAATGGGCTTAACAACAGCAGGAGCAGCTTTAGCAGCAACTTTTTTGACGGGCGCTTTAGCAGGTGCTTTTTTAGCAACAGGCTTGGCTGCGGCTTTGGCTGGTTTTGCGGCTGGTTTTTTAGCGGCCATATTGGTTTCCTTTTAATTATTCAAGTAAAACATACAGCGGTTAACTGCATGCAACGAGGGGTTGAATTGAATACCTGACCATTGTTTAAACAGAAAGTTTTATCGACAGCGTCTTCAAAAACCCCTGTTTTTATAGGCTTAAAGCGCCCACCACAAAGGTTGACGCTATATATATAGTATAAAAATTGAATCGGCAACAAGAAAGTAGCGTTTTCCTCGAAAAAAACGCTGTTTTTAGCCATTAAATGTGCAGCAGTTGGAGATCGGGTTCAGGTTCTGCGTATTGCCACAGGTAGTCAAAGGTTTCGCGCAAACGTTTCACTTCGACCGCCGCTGCATAATTAGCGAAGCCGCGAAAGACCAGGTCATCGTTCTTGAACAATAAGCCATCGTTATCGCGCAACATAAAACCCATATCGGCATTTTCTGGCTGGATGGTTAGCTTGCGCAACAGAACCTTACTGGATAATCGTTGCGACAGCCGCGCCAGTTTATGGCCCCGTTCAATTAAAGGCTTGGTATTTTTGACCAGAATTTGCACTTGAGCGAAGCGGCTGTTGCGAACCAATTGAGATATTGCGCTCACAAATTCATCACGGTCATACACCGCAATATCCAGATCCGTACTGAGGATGGCAATCTGACGGCGCGCGTCCTGCGCCAGGCTCAAGGCGTGCTCCTGAAAATCCGTGCAATTTTCCAGCAGAATTAATTGATCACTGACAGAAGAAGTCTGGCTCATGATAAAACTCCCATGCTACTGGGCGGGACGATACCACATGGTGATATGGGGAATTCCGGCATCCATAAACTCTGTGCCCTGGGGCACAAAACCAAGATATTGATAAAACGCGGTGCGCGAGGTTTGTGCGTGGAGGTACAACCGCGCTGAAGATGATTGTTGAAGACACCAATCAATAACATAAGCCATCAATGCGCGGCCAACACCCTCTCGGCGATAATCCCTTAACACCGCAACCCGGCCGATATGATAGAGCGATTCGCCTGCCGCATCGGCTTCAACCAGCACCCGTGCTGTTGCAATGGCCTGACCGTTATCCAGTGATGTCAGAAAATGAATGGCGGTTTCATCCTGACCATCCCACTCATCTGCGGCGGAAACCTGTTGCTCGTCCATGAATACGCGCGTGCGGATATGACGCAAAACCGCTTCCGCGTCGGACCAGAAAACCTGCTGGTGTTTGCAAGCTGCTTTATTCATCGAGTAACAGGCTTTCCTGGTTAATCAACGCGGTCATAACGGGAAGATTGAGTGGGTCGTCCAGCAAAGGTTCCAGGGTGGGCCAATCAATTTCTGTTATCTGACACAGCGTTTCGGCCAGCTCCCGTGAACACCTAAAAGATTGCCCATCCACAAATAACAGCGTTTTATCCGCCAGGACATGGTAAGCAAACCGCGCGGCAGGATGACGCCAGAGCAGGAGTTCCTCTTCGCGCATGGCCGCCCGCCAATCGTCGTTGTCGACCGTTTCTTCACTGTCTGTTTCTTCAACATATTTTCGTTCGGTCATGTGCTTGCCAAACCAATGAGCCAGGTTCTCGTCGGTCAGTTGGGCGAGCAGAATGTCTTTGAGGTTTTCCACTGCAGCGTGACTGATTTCGCCGGGGTTATTCTGGGCTTTTAAATCGGGATCACGAAAGCGCTGATCGTTGGTTAACCGGCTGGCGATATCCTGTGTCAGTTCGCAGACAATATCGGCCTGGCTGGGCGCGCGAAAGCCGATGGAGTAGGTGATACATTCTCCGTCGGCAATACCCCAGTGCGCGACGCCCGGCGGAATGTACAGCATGTCACCCGGTTCCAGTATCCATTCGTCAGCGACATCAAAGTGTTTAAGAATATTCAGCGGCGTACCCGCTACGCGCTCTGAAGTAACATCACACATTTGACCGATACGCCAATGACGTTTGCCCGCGCCCTGCAATAAAAACACATCGTAATAATCAAAGTGGGGGCCGACACTCCCCTGATCCGGCGCATAGCTGATCATGATGTCATCGAGGCGCCAGTTAGGGATAAAGCGAAAATGCTGCAGAAGTTCATGAACTTCCGGAACCCATTGATCAACTGCTTGCACCAGCAGTGTCCAGTGGGATTCGGGCAATATGGCAAAAGTTTTTTCATCGAAAGGACCATGACGTAACTCCCAGGGCGTCTTGCCATGTTCCACAACCAGGCGCGATTCCACCTCTTCTTCCAGGGCCAGGCCGGCCAACTCGTCGCCATCCAGGGGCGATACAAAATCCGGCAGAGCATTGCGAATCAGCAAGGGTTTTTTCTGCCAGTAGTCGCGCAAAAAAATATCAATAGGCATATCGCCCAGGTGGGTCAGCGGTTGAGTCATAAACGTCTCATTGTGAGGGACTGAAGAACAGGGTTGCGATTCTAATCGGCGAGGCGTTGAACGTCGACAGAGACGGAGAGGGTATGTTGTTTACCGCCGCCGAAGATAACGCCTTTGAGCGGCGTCACATCGGAATAGTCGCGGCCCCAGGCGGTAGTGATGTGTTGCTCACTCGCCATCTTGTTATTGGTGGGGTCGAACTCAAACCAGCCCTCACCGGGCGAAAAAACGCCAAACCAGGCGTGGGTCGCATCAGCGCCCACGAGCTTTTCCTGCCCTGGTGGTGGGAGGGTTTCGAGATAGCCGCTGACGTAACGTGCAGGGTAGCCCAACGAGCGCAGGCAACCGATGGCAAAGTGCGCGAAGTCCTGGCAGACACCGCGTTTATGTTTCAGTACATCGCTCAGCGGTGTGGCGACATCGGAGAAGCCAGGATCGTAAGTAAAATCGGTGTAAATCTTTTCCGTCAATTCCATTACCGCAGATAAAAAAGGGCGGTCGTCAGGAAAAAACGCGGCGGCATAGTGGGCCAGGTCGGCGTGTTGCTGAATCATCGGTGAGTCCAGCAAAAACTCGCGCGCCGTGAGGCATTCCGGGTCAGCACTTTGATGCAAACGTTGTTTGCTGTAAGCGCAGGTATTGCCGAAGTCGAGGTTGCGGTTAATCGGCATTTCATCCACACGAATGTGGCTGGTGACTTCCACTTCCAGCTCCGAATGATCCTGCTCAATGGAAAATTGATAGAGTTGATTGCCGAAATAATCGGTGCGTGTATTGCTCACCGAAGCGGTGGGCGATATGGCAATCGCGATGGTATCCAGTTGTTGGCTCGCGGTATTGCGCGGCACCATGTACGCAATATTGTGACAACTGCTGACCGGTTGCTCGTAGGAATATTTGGTCACATGGCGAACGATAAATTTCACAGGTGATCCTGCCATTCAGTATTTTTTACCAGCAGTTGCGGGCTTTGGGTGTGATCAAAATAGCGCTGGCTGATTTCTTTGCCGGCAGCACCGACCAGATATTGAATGCGCGCGAGTAACTGATCCAACGGTTGCCGGATAGCGCTGTTACTTTCGGCCAGGTTGGTCACATCACTTAACTTCAGGGCTGTGGTCGCTTCAAGCAATAACTTGCGTTCCCGCGTGAGTACGCCATGGGTATTGGGCAACTCGGTAAAGTGATATTCCAACTGCTCCAGTTGGTAAATCAACGAACGGGGATTCTTGCTGTTGAGCACCAGCATCTCCAGACCATTTTCCATGGTGATGCCAGTTTGGTAACGGCGGCGGTAGGGAATCAAGGCTTCGCCGCATTGCAGGGCGGACTCGATTAGCATGTCTTGCGGTGACTCATCGAATTTTGGAACCAGCAGGGCGCGCAATAAACTCACGATCTGCAAGGCGCGTTCGATACGCCGACCCATCTTGATGAAATGCCAACCATGGCCGCGCAACATGCTTTCATGAATTAAACCGGCGAGGGCCAGCAGGGTAGTGACCAGCGGATCAAGCGCTTCTTCCGGAGCGGAAAGGGCGCCGGGTGTTAATGCCTTATTGAGTGCTTGCAGCTCATCGCCAATGTCATTGATAACCCGTTGGGTATCGCTGGAGAGTTGTTCCTTGACTTGCTCAGCCGCGTTGATCATCGCCGTTAGGCTGTGGGCGACACTGCCGGCGCGATTCATGTCGAGCAGGATGGATAACATCTCCGGTTCCGGATCACTGAACAGTGTGGGATTTTCGGCGGCAAAACCGGGATAGGTATAGGTAACGTGGGTCACTGCACTCAGCAGTGAGCGATACACCGGATCGGGCAAACTCTCGGATTTATTCAGTTGTATAAACACCGTGCGCAACAAGCGCAATGCGGATTCTGCCCGCTCGGCATAGCGGCCCATCCAGAATAAATTTTCCACCACACGACTGGGTAGCTCGCTGGTGGTTTCCTGGGGCTGGTATTTTTCGCTGCTGCGCAAGGTGACCAGCTTTTCCGGTTCAGTGGCCAGTACCCAGGTGTCCTTTGATACCGAGCCGCGCTGGTTAGAAATAATTTTTTCGGTGGAATCGAGATTGACGCGGGTTAAACCGCCGGGCAATACCGCGTAAGAAGATTCGCTTGCCACAGCAAAGGTGCGCAGGATAGTGGCGCGCGGCTGGATAGCACCTTGATGCCAGGTGGGCGTATAGGCACAGGGAATATATTCCTGGGCAACGTATTGCAGCGGATTTTTGCGGATGCGATTTTTCCACGCCTGCAATTTTTTTTCGTCCAGTTCTGCACCGTAGACTTCATATAATCCCGGCCGGCGATAGGTGGGTTTGATCAGTAACGTGTGCAGGTTTTCGCACACGTAATCCAGATCTTCCTCATTGCCACACCACCAGGTTTTTACCGAATCCATTTGCAAATCACGACCCAGTAAATGCCGCGCAATGGCCGGGAGATAACCCAGCCACGCTGGATTTTCCAATACGCTTGAGCCCAGTGGATTGGCGATGGCGACGTTGCCCATACGCGCGGCGTCGAGTAAGCCGGGGACACCCAATTGTGAATCGCCTTTTAATTCCACCGGGTCGCAATACACATCGTCGACACGGCGCAGAATCACATCCACACGCTTTAATCCGTCCAGTGATTTCATCCACACAAAACCGTCGCGCACCGTCAGATCACCGCCCTGAACCAGATTAAACCCGAGATAGTTGGCGAGGTACGCGTGTTCAAAATAGGTTTCATTGTAGGCGCCGGGCGTTAACACAACGATGCGCGCGATGCCGCCGTTCGGGTTAATGTCTTGCAGCTTTTGGCGCAGGCGGGCAAAGAATAATGAGAGGCGGTGGACGTGGCTATCGCGGAACAGGCTGGGAAACACGCGACTCATCACTGTGCGATTCTCCAGCGCATAACCGGCACCGGACGGTGCCTGGGTACGATCGGCCATGACCTTCATGGCGCCATCAGGTCCGCGTACCAGGTCTACACCGTGCAGGATCATTTGGTGTTCGCCTTTCAGCTTCAATCCATGGCACGCCCGCAGAAAGCCAGCGTGGGAATAAATCAGCTCTGGCGGAATCACGCGTTGTTTTATTAAAGAACGCGGCCCGTACACGTCTTCAAGTATCAGATTGAATAATTCAGCGCGCTCCACCAGGGCACTTTCTACCTGGCTCCATTCTTCACTGTCGATCAGCAGGGGAATTGGATTGAGCTGCCAGGTCTGGTTATTGGCGGGATCGTTATAAACCTTGTAGGTAGCGCCGTCGTCACGCAGGATGCGTTGGGCCTTAATCTGCCGCTCTTCAATCCCTTCCAGGCCGAGGGTTTGCATGCTTTCCAGCAGGTAGCGCCAATGCGAGCGAATGTCGCCGCGCGGCGAATAGGCTTCATCTACCCCATGGTTGAGGAAGGGATAATCAAGGCTGTGAGTGACAGCTTTCATCGGCTCTGACGGATTCATGAATAAAGTGACCTGGATGTGGCTTGTCCGGCGGTGGCGTTACAATTCGCATTGTATGCTTTTTATACATGTTGTAGGCGGAATTGTGGCATGTTAATCGATGCTTGCCCAATACCTTTGGAGCAAGCAGTAGCGATTCGACCCAAGGCCAGGCTACAGATTCAGCCATGTAGTCAGAACCGACACAGCAGCGCGCGTTAGCCAACATAGGCCAACTCACCGTCAGCGTCGCAAATCCAGTGTGTACGGGTATTCACCAGCAGGCTCTTCTGGCGGCGGTGCCATAGGGCGCGGTGGGTGTTTATGTTCAAAGAACTCGCGCAAGATTTTCCCTGCCGGTGTCGTCGGTAACGGGCCCGGTGTGTGGCCAAAGTCAAAGAAACGGTTGCCGCGCCGGGATTCCGCTTCATTGGCATTCACCGGAAAGCGTTCATAGCTGCGTCCGCCGGGGTGGCTGACATGGTAAGAACAACCCCCGATGCTTTTGCCGTTCCAGGTATCGATCAGGTCGAACGTCAAGGGCGAGTGTATCCCGATGGTGGGGTGCAACGCCGAAGGCGGCTGCCAGGCACGATAGCGGACCCCGCCGACAAATTCACCCTGCTTGCCAGTAGCATTCAGGCAGACCCGTCGGCCATTGCAGGCCAGCAGGTACCGCCCCGGCGTGAGTCCGGTTACCTTGACCTGCAAGCGCTCGACGGAGGAGTCCACGTAGCGCGCGGTGCCGAAGCTGGTAACTTCTTCGCCCAACACATGCCAGGGCTCTATAGCCCAGCGCAATTCAATGGCGATATCGTCCAGTTGTACCCGTCCGTAGTGAGGGAAGCGAAACTCTTCAAACGCCGCCAGCCATTCCAGCTGGAAGGGATAACCCTGCTGATTGAGGTCGTTCACTACATCGCGCAGGTCTTCCCACACGTAGTGCGGCAACATGAATTTGTCATGCAGCAGGGTGCCCCAGCGTACCAGCGGCTGATGATAGGGTTTCTCCCAGAAACGACTGATCAGGGCGCGCAGCAGCAGGATCTGTACCAGTGACATACGGGCGTGGGGCGGCATCTCGAACCCGCGAAATTCCAGCAGACCCTGGCGACCGCTGGCGGTGCCGGGTGCATAGAGTTTGTCGATGCAGAACTCAGCGCGGTGGGTGTTGCCGGTGATATCAATCAGCAGGTTGCGCATCAGCCGATCTACCAGCCAAGGCTGATCGACGATGCCATCGGGCATGTGATTGAAAGCGATTTCCAGTTCATACAAGGCTTCATCGCGCCCTTCGTCCACCCGCGGCGATTGGCTGGTGGGGCCAATAAACAAGCCGGAAAATAAATAGGACAATCCAGGGTGGTGCTGCCAGAAGGTGACCAGGCTGCGCAGCAGATCAGGCCGCCGCAAAAATGGGCTGTCGGCGGGCGTAGGGCCGCCGAAGGTCACATGGTTGCCGCCGCCGGTTCCGGAATGGCGGCCATCGAGCATGAATTTCTCCGTGGCGAGTCGCGCTTGACGCGCATCCTCATACAGCGCTTCGGTGTTGGTAACCAGCTCCGGCCAATTGGAAACCGGATGAATATTCACTTCGATAACACCGGGGTCCGGCGTAATCAGGAACTTCTTCAGGCGATAGTCTTTAGGTGGTTCATAACCTTCGATCACTACCGGTATGTCCAGGGCGGCGGCGGTGTCTTCAATGGCTTCGATCAGGGCCACATAGTGTTCGAGGTAGGTCAGCGGCGGCATAAAAACATGCAGCCGGCCTTCGCGAGTTTCAAAGCACAGGGCTGTGCGGATGGCGTAACCTGCTTCCAGGGTGTTGGCGAACGCTTGTTTTTTTGGCGTCGCTCCGCCGGTTTTGACGTAGGCCTGCCCGGCCTTGGCCAAGGGCGCTCGTTCCGCCAAAGGATCGGCCTCCGGTTGGTAGCGGTCATCGTCATACCTGGGTGACTCCACCGAACCAAGCGGCAGGCGTAAGCCTAGCGGTGAGTCGCCGGGGATCAGTAATAGATGATCAGTGCGCAATTGCCAGCGGCCGGTAATCCAGCGCAGTTGGGGAAAATGCCATTCGATAGGCAATACAAAGCCGGTGGGCAAATTGAGTCCGCGCGTTAGCAGTTTGGCGAGGCGCCGCCGTTCAAGGCTGTCTTTCAGGTCGGCTTTGGTGGGATCAACATCCGGCGGCAATTGCTGCTCGGTCCACAGGTAGTAGAGCGTATCTTCATAAGCAGGCATCAGGTGTTCGGCGTTGACACCGAGCCGCTCACAAAAAGCGCCGGCAAATTGCTGCGCATCCTGATGATCAACACCGTAATCCTTATCAACTCTTGCCAGGTAGCGGTCGTCGCGCCAGAAAGGCTGGCCATCGGTGCGCCAGAAACAACCCAGCGCCCAACGCGGTATTTCCTCGCCCGGATACCACTTGCCCTGGCCATAATGCAGCAGACTGCCGGGGGCGAAGGTCTTGCGCATACGCAGCAGCAGGTCTTTGGCCAGTTTGAGTTTATCGGCGCCCAGAGCATCGGTATTCCATTGGGCGGACTCCATATCATCGATCGATACGAAGGTCGGTTCACCGCCGGTGGTCAGGCGCACATCCTGCTGTTCCAGTTTCTGGTCGATCAGCGCGCCCAGCGCATTGATGGTGGTCCATTGTTCTTCGGTATAGGGCTTTGTTACGCGCGGGTCTTCCAGGATGCGGAAGACTTCATTGTGATAACTGAACGTCACTTCGCTTTTGCTGGTGGCGCCGGTGACCGGTGCGGCAGATATCGGGTCCGGGGTACAGGCCAGGGGAATATGCCCTTCAGCGGTCAGCAAACCTGAGGTGGGGTCCAATCCGATCCAGCCGGCGCCGGGGATAAACACCTCCGCCCAGGCATGCAGATCGGTGAAATCCTGCTCCGGTCCACTGGGGCCATCGAGCGCTTTGACATCGGACGTCAGCTGTACCAGGTAGCCAGAGGCAAAACGTGCGGCCAGCCCCAGATGACGCATCAGCTGAACCAGCAGCCAGGCCGTATCCCGACAGGAGCCCTTGGCCAGCGTCAGGGTTTCCTCGCAGGTTTGAATACCCGGCTCAAGCCGCACACCATAGCCAATATCGGCTTGCAGGCGTTGATTAACCGCTACCAGGAAGTCATTGATAAGCCAGGGCGTCTCCGCGCGAGCCTTGGCCGTTAACTGATCGTAAATCTCTTCGCGCAAAGCCGTCAGTTTTGGACCGGATTCGGTCACCTCCAGATAAGGCACCAACTCGCGCCTTAACTGCTCGTCGTAGGCAAAGGGATAAAACTCGGCGTATTCCTCCACAAAAAAATCGAAGGGATTGATGGAGGTCATGTCCGCAATCACTTCGACGGTGAATTTCAGTTGTTTGGTTTGTTCGGGAAAGACCAGGCGCGCCTGGAAATTGCCGAAGGGATCTTGCTGCCAGTTGATGAAGTGCTCTGCCGGTTCGACCTTGAGCGAATAGCTGTGGATTTTTGCGCGGCTGTGGGGCGCCGGGCGCAGGCGCAGCACATGGGGAAATAAGGTTGTCAGCCGATCAAATGTGTATTCTGTTTCGTGATGAATTGCCACGCGGATGGCCATACAGATTTTCCTTTATGCTCAACACAAGGGTTACCCGGAACGGGCTGGATAATTGATGTTCGGCTCTTCCCTGCTTTATTCTGGTGCAGTAAACACCTTATCAATGAAATATTGATGATATCCACCGACGCTAAGCGTTGACCAATGCTGGCCATTGCGCAACGCAGCAAAGTGAAACACGGCTATACCAAACACAGCATAAACACATTTGCAGCTTACGCGCTTAACATTTAGCAACAACCAAGCAATAACCACACCACTCGCCGTAGGTCGGATTAGCCAACGGCGTAATCCGACAGCTTACGACCGGTCCGATAACGCATCTGAATGACATATCCTTTAATGCCCATCCAGACGACATCCTGCGCACTTGTATACTACAATTATTGAAAAAACTCGTTGTTGTCCGCAGCGGGCATTTTCTATGCACTTAACACCTATACCAATAAAAGAAGGCAGGACACATGATAAGAAAAGTCAGTTATATGCTCCTTATTGCGCTGATCTGTACCACTGTCAGCGCCGACGAAAAGGTTATTCGTGTCAACAACTTCAGCGACCCCAATGCCGGTTATGCCATCAGTATGCTGCGCCTGGCCTTGCGCTATATCGACAAGCCCTACCGCATCGAGATCAGCACCAATGACATGACTCAGGCGCGCGTGAATGAAGAAGTTCGCATTGGCGGAAACCTCGACCTTGCCTGGACGTCATCCGATGCGAAGATGGAAGCCACCGTCTTGCCGATTCGTATTCCGTTGTTTAAAGGTTTGCTGGGTTATCGCATCCTGATCATCAACAAACATGATCAGGCAAAATTTGATCGGGTGGAAACACTGGAGGATCTGAAACAATTAACCTTCGGTCAGGGTAGGACCTGGGCAGATACTAACATCCTTGAAGCCAATGGCTTTACCGTTATAAAAGCCAATAAATATCCCAGTTTGTTTTATATGGTTGAAGGCGGACGCTTTGACGCCTTCCCGCGCGGCGTGCATGAACCCTTTGGTGAGCTTGCCCAACGGCCGGAGCTTGAGCTGGCAGTGGAAAAGAATTTGATAGTCGCTTACAAGATGCCGTTTTATTTATTTGTTTCGAAGAATAATCCGGAATTGGCCCATGATATTGAAACCGGATTTAACCGCGCGATCGCCGATGGCAGTTTTGATGAAGCTTTTATGAATGCGCCGGAAGTGAAAGATGTGATCGAAAAGGCCAATATGAAAAACCGCAAAGTGTTTTATATCGACAACCCGACCTTGTCTGAGGAGACGCCGCTGGATAGGGCAGAGTTATGGTTTGATCCGAAGGATTTGCCATAAGCCCGTCCAAAAAACGCTGGTTAAAAATGTAATAGATGGCACGGTCTGGCTGGTTGGCGGAGTAGCTTGTGAGACCATCACCGACAGGATGTCGGTGCTGAGCCTCCAGGGATGGATTCACGGCGTGTCTCACAAGCTACTCCGTCAGCCAGCCTCATGCAGATTGGAACACGTCTTAATTTTGAACATACCCATCATTCATTTGCAGTGGCCAATTTACCGCCGGCAATTGTAAAAACGCTTCCGCAATACGCGCATCCCAGGAACGTTTTAATTCGCGCAAATACTCATCATCTTCATCAAAACGGTTGTGCTGCAACACAAAGCTGTCCGTCTGGTACATCATGATTTCGATGGGAGGCGCGACGGTGAGGTTGGAACGCATGGTGGAATCCATGGACACCAGGGCGCAGAGGGCTGCTGTATCCAGCGTGGTTTGCGGCTGGAGGATGCGATCCAGGATGGGCTTGCCGTATTTGCTTTCACCGATTTGCAGGTAGGGCGTGTCGGTGGAGGTGGTGATGTGGTTGCCTTGGGGGTAAACCAGCATCAGGCGCGGTTTGTCGCCAAAGATCTGTCCGCCGAGGATAAAGCTGGCTTCAAAGGTGGCTACGTTGCCAGCGTTGTGCTTTTCCTGTTCCGAGCGATTGATCTCACCGACATAGTCGGCGGCGTCGTCCATGGTCTGTACATTGCCCAGATTGATCGGGGCTAATTCCTTGATGTCTTTCTTGATCCGCGAAATAACCGCCTGGGTCGTGGCGAGGTTTCCGGCAGAGAGGATGACAAACTGGCGTTGCCCGTCAACGCCGAAGCGGTACATCTTGCTGTAGGTGCTGACTTGGTCGACGCCGGCATTGGTGCGCGAGTCAGAACAGAACACCAAACCGGCGTCAACAGTAATAGCAACACAATAAGTCATGGTCGAGGTAACTCTGGGTCAAAAGGCTGATTAGGGTAAGAGCAGTGCAGGGCACCGTCAAGGCTAATCTGAGTGTAGGCCATGGGGCCGCTTCTGGCTCGAACGAGTAACCTTTGTCGGTCGTGGTTCAGCGGGTCACAAAAAACATCTCCCGCTCAGGTAATGGCTTTTCCCCTTCGGTCTTTTCCGGTATAACGTCTCGCCGTCGCTGGCGTAAAATTGCGCCAGGCCCTAAGGGTAAATACCCATCCTTGAACCTATTTTCGCTCACTTCACCGAAAGGAATGATGATGAAAAAACTTGCAGGAATTCTAATTGTTATCGCTTTGTATGCCGGCGCCTCCTTTTATACCGGTTATCAGGGCGAGAAAAATATTCGCCAACAATTTGCCTTGAGCCAGCAGCAATCTGAAGCGCAGGGTGTTCAGCTGGAGCTTACTCGCTATGAGCGCGGCGTATTCTTTAGCGAGGTGGAATTTACCGCGACCTACTCGACTATGGGGCTGCCGATTGGCGGTTTTAGCTTGTCCAGCAAGTCTCGCGTACAACATGGGCCCTTATTATTTCTGGGGAAAGTGGGCGTAGGACTGTTTTCCTCTGTGTCGACATTGGAAATTGTTACTGGTGATGCCGAGGCAGATCAGAAACTGGCGGCCATCTTTGGTGAAAGCATTGGCGAAATCGTCACCCTGGGACATTTCAACAACAGTTACACCTCAACCTGGACCGTGCCGGCCATTAATTACAGCGATGAAGGCGACGTATTGAGCGTTGACGGTATCAACCTCACCGTTAATGGAACATACACATCCATGGATATGACCGGTTCTGTTGACGTGGGTGCAATGGATATTGCAATGGCCGATGGCACACACATCACCACGACGCCGTTGACGGGTAATTTCGATGTGAAAAATATTTCGGAGCTGGTCAACATTTCCAACATGAATATGGCGATGGACAGTATTACCTTCCGCAACGCTGCCATGGTGAGCGGTTCCGTCGAACAAATTAAAGTTGTGCAAACACAAAAACTGGTGAATGGAAAGATCGACACTTTTGTCAGCTTGTCCGCTGCCAAGGTGAATGGTCCGCTGGAAATTACTGCACTTCATTACGACATCACGCTTAATCAACTGGACCCGGCGGCGATTCGAAAATGGGCCGAGATTGCCAAAACCATGCAAGCCGATCCGGAAACGGCCATGGCGAACAACAGTGAAGCCATGACAGAGCTGATGAACATCGCGTTGCAGGAAGGATTGCAATTCAAGCTGGCAATGGGCGCCGACTTTATGGGTGGTAGCGCGAAGATGGATTGGGTAGCAGATTACCAGTCACTGGCGGATGGCCGTACGATAAACAGCATTGTTGATCCGCTGGATTATCTGCTGCTGGTCAACAGTGATCTGAAGATTAATGTCTCCGAATCCATTGTGATGCAAACACCGCTGGTGATGATGGTTGGCCAATACATGGATACCTACATTACCCAGGACGGCGATCAATACGTGATGCACGCCACCTTGAAAAATGGTGTAGTGAAAGTCGGTAATACTGAAATACCACCAGAGATGTTGTTGGCGTTACTGCCGGCACTGGGTGGTGCAGAACCCGAGCAACCGGCGTTTGATGATTCCGGTTACGATACCGAGTAAATAAAAAGCCGCGCACCGCGCGGCTTTTTTGTATTCGATTCGCAGGTCGGATTAGCCAACGGCGTAATCCGACAAACGCAACAGATCTATTCTTCCTTCTTTGAGTCCGCTTCCTCAACAGGCTTGATCCAATGCACATCCATTTGTGGGAAGGGAATAGAAATACCATTCTCATCAAATGCCAATTTGATCTTCTCTGTTAAATCAAACTTTACCGGCCAGTAATCATCTGTCCTTACCCAGGGACGCACCACAAAATTCACACTGCTGGCGCCCAGCTCGGATACAGCAATCACCGTCTCCGGTTCACTCAGAACGCGCTCGTCAGCACTTACCACTGCCGTAATAACATCGCGCGCTTTCTTGATATCGTCGCCGTAGCCAATGCCGAATATCATGTCGATACGGCGGGTCTGCCGCGCGGAATAGTTGATGATGTTACCGCTGTAAATAGCGCCGTTAGGAACAATCACTTCTTTATTGTCGCCAGTGCGCATGATGGTGGAGAAGATATGGATTTTTTCTACCACACCCATGGTGCCGGCAGCTTCCACAAAGTCGCCGGATTTAAACGGGCGAAATACCAAGAGCATAAAGCCGGCAGCAAAATTTTGCAGCGACCCCTGGAGTGCCAGACCAATAGCCAAGCCTGCGGCACCGAGCACGGCGATCACTGACGTGGTATTGACACCGAGTTGATCAAGTACGGCTACGATGACAAAAATCAGCAATATGGCGCGTACGAGTTGTTGAACAAACTCCACCAGGATCGTATCCCACTTGGTGTGAGAAAGTGCTTTGCCGATAAGAGAACTGATAACGCCTACTACGATACGACCGATTAAAAAAATCAGTAAAGCGACCAGGATGTTAATGCCCCAGGGTATAACGTAGACATTCACAATTTGCATGATTTCTTCTTCGTACTGCATGACGATTCCCTCTTGTGATTGAGATAGGTTCTGGTTAATCAGGCAATGCTGCCGGTTGTGCGCACGCGCTTGCTGCCTTTAACCGGTTTGGCTTTACGCGCTTCGGCACGCCGTTTGATTTCACCGTCGATAAGATTTTTCAGCGCAATCAGAAAACCGGTCACAATAAAGGCGCCGGGTGGCAGAACTGCGAGTAAGAAACCGGGGTAGCTACTGCCGAACACATTCAGTGTCCAATCGCGGGCAATGTCACCAAAGAGTAAATGCATATCGACAAACAAGGTGCCGTTGCCCAGTAATTCCCGAATCGCACCAATCGCGACCAGCACCAGCGCAAAACCCAACCCCATGGTGAAACCATCGACTATAGAGGGCAGTAAACGGTTCTTGCTGGCGAATGCATCCGCGCGGCCGAGCACCGCACAGTTGGTCACAATCAAAGGAATAAAGATGCCGAGGATTTGATACAGCTCGTAAGTAAACGCCTTCATCAATAATTCAATACAGGTCGTTAATGACGCAATGATCATGACGAATGCCGGCAGGCGCACGGCATCACTGACCTTGGTGCGAATCAGCGACACTATTGTGTTGGAGGAAGTAAGTACCAACAGTGTGGCGAGACCGAGACCGAGGCCATTGACCACTGAACCACTGACCGCCAGCAGCGGGCACAAGCCCAGCAATTGCACCAGCGCG
Organism: Cellvibrio sp. PSBB006; assembly: GCF_002162135.1. Classification (NCBI taxonomy): domain Bacteria; kingdom Pseudomonadati; phylum Pseudomonadota; class Gammaproteobacteria; order Cellvibrionales; family Cellvibrionaceae; genus Cellvibrio; species Cellvibrio sp. PSBB006. The sequence goes on from NZ_CP021382.1 coordinate 5,151,002, forward strand.
GGGTTGTTGCCCCAGAGTCCTTTTTGGGTGATCTCTTTGTAATTGACGGAGTCACTCATGGGGGTGTTCCTGTGATGTTGGTGTGTCGGTAGCAGTTTCACTGCTGGTCGTTTCAGCTTTAGCGCCGAGAGATAAGATTTCATCCTCGGTCGCGACAAATTCCAGTACGCGACGCACCTGATTGACCACCGCCCGCGGCGTAATGGTAGCGCCAGTGAATTGATCAAATTCGCCGCCGTCTTTTTTGACCGCCCAGTCTGCCGGAGCGGGCGCCGTCAGGGATTTACCGTTAAAGGATAAAATCCAGTCGCTTTTTTTCAAGTCCACTTTATCGCCCAGCCCCGGCGTTTCATTGTGAGCCAATACTCGCACACCGGCCACAGAGCCATCCCGGTTTACACCGACGATCATGCGGATATCGCCGCTGTAACCATCCGGCGCAACGGCGGGGATGATCATCGCTACTACCTGGCCATTTTGCCGGGCGATATGAATGTCACCGCCTTTTTTCAATCCTAAAAGGTGCCAGGCATTCTCCGGTACCGGAACTGTGTCCAGCAGCAGATCATTGTCATGGTGTGAGCGCGGCACAATTTCAAACAGGGCTTTTTGTTGCGCGGCCCGCTCAGCTTTTTGAATACGCGCCTTGGTGCCTTCGTTGGTCAGAGCCAGGCCGCCGGCTGCTATTAGCGCAAAGATGGCGAGCAACAAACTGTTTTTGCTGATGGAGGCACCTAACATCTATTCCTCCTTCTCGGTCGCGCGGCGGGCTTTGGTGTGGCCATAGGTGCGCGGCAAGGTGTAGTAATCGATAAAGGGCGCGGCAAAATTCAGCAACAGCACGGCGAAGGCCACCGCGTCGGGATAATTACCCCAATGGCGAATGACAAACACCAGCATACCGATAGCGGCGCCGTAGATGATCCGTCCTTTTTTACTGACCGCAGAGCTGACTGGATCAGTTACGATAAAAAACGCACCCAACATGGTGGCGCCGGACAACAAATGAAACAGGGGTGAACCGCCACTGCTGGAACTGCCACCGTCGTGAAAGAGTGCCGCCATCAGCGTCAGTGCAACGAGCATGCTGACCGGCGCGTGCCAGGTAAATACGCGCTGGGTTAAGAGAAAAATGCCGCCGATCAAAAAGCCGATATTGACCCACTCCCAACCTGCACCTGCGAGGGTTCCGGTGTTAAACGCCGGTTCATTGGCGTAAACATCAGCAACCAGCAAGCTGCTATTTTGTTTCATGACATCGAGCGGCGTTGCAGCGGTATAGCCATCGATCGGTGTGCCCAACCAGATTTTTTGCAAGCTATCGATAACACCCGGCAGGGCCTCCCCGGCCTCCAGCATGGTCGAGGGGGCGGCCCATTGCGTCATCTCTACCGGAAATGAAATCAGCAGTATGACGTAACCCACCATCGCTGGATTGAAGGGGTTGAAACCCATACCGCCATAGAGTTGTTTGGCGAGAATGATGGCGCAGAGACTGCCGACAACCACAATCCACCAGGGACAATAAGGCGGCAGGGAAAGGCCGAGTAAAACCCCGGTGACCAGCGCGCTGTAATCGCGCAGATAAAACATCACCGGGCGACCGCGCAGTTTTATCGCCAGCGCTTCAAACGCGACGCAGGCCAGACAGGCCAATAACACGTTAAACACTACACCCACCCCAAAAAACCACACTAGCGCGAGAAAGCCCGGCAGGGTAGCGAGGATCACCAGCCGCATTAAATGGCCGGTTGAGTGCCCTTTGTGGGCATGGGGCGAGGTAACTTTCAAAAACGCCATTAATAATCTCGATGCATGATCTGAATCTTGGGTCATTGTCGGATTACGCCTGTGGCTAATCCGACCTACGTGTTTACGCGTCTTGCAGGTCTTTGTGCTTTTCTTCGAGTTTTACGACGCCGGTGCGGAAGGCTTCGATATTCGGATCATTATCCGCTTCGGCTTTGGCCAGACGTTCGCGCGCTTTTTGCAAACGGGTTTCCAGGGATTTCAGTTGTTCTGCGCGTTTTTCTGCATCGCTCATACTCGCCAGCGCCGCCGCTTTGGCCTTGGCTTTTTCAATGGCGATGTCTGCCGCACTTTGCTCTACTGGCGGTGTGCTGATCTCTGTTGCCGGCTTTGCTGTTGCGGTCAGTTGTGCGAGTTCGGCTTCTGTTTCGGCAATTTTTTGGTGCAGTTTTTCTACGCCTTGCTGCAGTGCATCAGCGGTAGCGCTGCCTTCGGCTTTGGCAGCGGCGGCCTTTTCCTGCGCTTTGGCAAGACGCGATTGCAGCGACTCAAGTGTCGTGCGTAACTTTTCGTCCGGTGCCATGGTTAATTTCGCTTGCGCACGGGCGATGGCGGCGGCCACCGGGTCTTCGGCACTGGCGGGCGTGGTTGCCGGCGTAGCGTCTTGTGTCGCCATAAAATCAGCGAGTTTTTTCTCAGCCTCACTGACTTTTAATTCGGCTTGCTTGATCCGCGCCTGTTGTTTTTCCAATTGCTCCGGCGTAATCACCGCGCCTTCTTCATTGGGTACTAATGGCTGGCGCGCATGCTCAAGGCTGTTTTGTGCCGCGGCAAGCATACGCTCAAGTTTGGCTTTTTGTTCTTCCGGTGTTTGCTGCACGGCGCGAGCTTTGGCTACGGCCTCGGCGACAACAGCAGTTTGCGGCGCCGGTGCGACGGCTTTTTCGGCGAGCTTTTGTTTTGCTTCTTCAGCGGCCTGTTTGCGTGCTAGACGTTTAGCTTCTTTTTCCGCTTCTTCTTTTGCGATACGTTGCTGACGGAATTCAAACCGACGGCGTGAGCGATCAGATTTTTCTTTCTCCAGTTCGTGCTGGCGAATCGTGCCTTTGGCCGCGCGGTAATATTGCACCAGTGGAATATTACTCGGACACACATAAGAACAGGCACCGCACTCGATGCAATCGAACAGGTTGTGCGCTTGCAGTTTTTCCATATCTTCCGCTTGCGCATACCAGAACAGTTGCTGCGGTAACAAACTGGCGGGGCAGGCATCTGCGCACAGGCCGCAACGAATACAGGCTTGCGCCGGCGGTGGAGGAGGCAATTCTTTTTTTGTGGGGGCGAGGATGCAGTTGGTGGTTTTAATGACCGGCACGCTGGGGATTGGCAAGGTAAAGCCCATCATCGGGCCGCCCATGATCAGGCGCGAGGCCTTCTTCGTATCAAAACCGTGTTGCGCAAGCAGATAGTCAATCGGCGTGCCGATGCGGACTTCCACGTTGCGCTGCATCTCCAGCGCTTCACCGACTACCGTGGTAACCCGCGAAATCAGCGGTTCGCCATAACGCACCGCACGCCAGGCTGCCGCGACAGTGCCGACGTTGAGGCAAATAACGCCGATGTAGGCGGAATGGTGGTCGGTAGGAATTTCCCGCCCGGTCAAAATCTGGATGATCTGCTTGGCGCCACCCGAGGGGTACTTGGTCGGAAAGGCCACCACTTGTATGCGTGTACCTTGCGCCGCTTTTTGCAGGGCCGCCAGGGCTTGGGGTTTATTGTCTTCCAGCCCGATGATCAGGTCTTTGGGCTCGTGCAGCAAATGGCTGACCATCAGGGTTCCCGCGATGATTTCCTCGGCGCGGGTCTGCATCAGGATGTCATCGGCGGTGATATAGGGCTCGCACTCGGCGCCATTGATGATCAGGGTATCAATCACTTCCGTAGAGCGCGGGTTGAGTTTTACCGCTGTCGGAAAGCCGGCACCACCCAGACCAGCTACCCCGGCCAGGCGGATTTTGTCTTGCAGGGCCGTCTTATCCAGTGCGTGGTAATCCTCGCAGGGACTCAATGGCACCCATTCATCCTTGCCATCCGTCTCGATCACAATGCAGGTGTCGCTCATCCCCGACGGGTGTGTCAGGACGCGATCTTCAATCGCCACTACAGTGCCGGAACTTGGCGCGTGGATATTGGCACTGAAGACGCCATTGGCGGCAGCAATCAGCTGTCCGGTCAGTACGCGCTCACCCACATTAACCACCGGTGTGGCCGGTTCGCCGATATGCTGGCTGACCGGTACTACCAACTGTGGCGGCAGCGGCACCGAGCCCAGCGGCAAACGCAAGGATTGTGCTTTATGCTCAGGCGGGTGAATTCCGCCGGGGATTTCCCGGATTTTGATCAGGCTGGTCATTAAGCGGCTTTACCTGTGGGCTGATCCTGCGAATCGCGGTCGGTGGCGATGATGTTGGCGTTGATGGCGGGCAACTCCCACTTCCACTCTTTAACGCCGGTTTCCACCGGAATCATGTCAATACAATCTACGGGGCAGGGCTCCACACACAAGTCGCAGCCAGTGCACTCATCGGCAATCACGGTATGCATCTGCTTGGCGGCACCGAGGATGGCATCCATCGGGCAAGCCTGGATGCATTTGGTGCAGCCGATGCACTCGTCTTCGCGGATAAACGCCACTTTCTTGACTTCGGATTCCTCGCCGTGTTCTTCGTCGAGGGTGGGCGCGGGGACAGCCAGCAGATCCGCCAGGGCGTTGATGGTGGTTTGGCCGCCGGGTGGGCACTTATTGATGGCATCACCGCCGGCAATAGCCTGGGCGTAGGGCCGGCAGCCGGGATAGCCACATTGGCCGCACTGGGTTTGCGGCAGCAGATTGTCGATCTGGTCGACGATAGGGTCGCCTTCAACTTTGAACTTCACCGCCGCAAAACCCAGGATTGCGCCAAACAACGCGGCCAAGCCGATCAAGGCGATCAGCGCAGCGAGGATGGGGTTCTGGATAATGAGTTCAAACATAATCGGTGCTACATCTCCGGCTTAGACAAGGCCACTGAAGCCCATAAAGGCGAGGGACATTAACCCGGCAGTGATCATGCCGATAGCGGCGCCTTTAAAGGGCACGGGCACATCGGCCACCGCCAGGCGTTCGCGCATGGCAGAGAACAGGATCAATACGATGGAAAATCCCACCGCTCCACCGAATCCGTAGAGGGTGGATTCCCAGAAACTGTGGGTTTTGTTGATATTCAACAAGGCCACGCCCAACACCGCGCAGTTCACCGTAATCAGCGGCAGGAATACCCCGAGGATGCGGTACAGCAATGGGCTGGTTTTTTCCATAAACATCTTGGTGAACTGCACGACCGCCGCAATCACCAATATAAAGGAGATAGTGCGCAGGTAATCCAGGCCCAAAGGCGCGAGAATCCAGGTGAAGACCAGGTAGGTACAGATGGAGGCGAGCGTCATCACAAAGGTAGTAGCGCCGGCCATACCGATGGCCGATTCCAGTTTGTTGGACACACCCATAAACGGGCACAGCCCCAGGAACTGGACCAGCACAAAGTTGTTCACCAGGATGGTGCCGAGCATGATGACGGCAAATTCGGTCATGGATTCTCTACCTGTCGGCTGACGCCTGAAATTTCAGGGGCGCATTATCGTAAAGCAACGGCGCGGGATCAATCCAAAACGCCGTTTATTTGGGAATATGCTTGAAACCTGTGGCGATAATGCGTTTACCGGGTTGTGGTATTACATTACGCGTTGGCCGGGTTTGGCGCCGCTGTGGGGTTCAAGCAGGTATAAGTCGCTGCCTCCGGGGCCTGCGGCCAGTACCATGCCTTCGCTCATACCGAACTTCATCTTGCGCGGTTTGAGGTTGGCAACCACCACGGTGAGCTTGCCTACCAGGTCTTCCGGTTTATAGGCAGCTTTAATACCGGAGAAGACGTTGCGCGTCTCCCCGCCCAAATCCAGGGTCAGGCGCAAGAGTTTGTCAGAACCTTCCACGTGTTCGGCGTTGGCGATCAACGCGATGCGCAGATCCACCCTGGCGAAATCGCCAAACTCAATCTCGTCCGCAATCGGGTCATCCGCCAGAGGGCCACTGGCTTTCGGTGCGGCGCTGGCGAGGGCTTCTTTGCTGGCTTCGAGCATGGCGTCCACCTTGTCTTTTTCAACGCGGGTTAATAAAGGAACAAAGGCGTTGATCTGATCACCACCACGGAAACGCACCGGCGCCGTCCAGCTCAGGGTTTCACCCAGGAATTCCTCGGCCTTGGCAGTTAATGCCGGTAGCACAGGTTTGAGGTAAGTCAGCAGGGCGCGGAACATGTTGATGCCCAGGGTGCAGACATCCAGTGTGTATTGCTCCTGACCGGGTTGTTTGGCCAGCTTCCAGGGCTCCTGGGTGGCGATGTATTCGTTCGCAGCGTCAGCCAGCGCCATGATTTCACGCATGGCTTTGCTGAAGTCCCGCGCTTCGTAATGCGCTGCGATAACAGCTCCCGCATCCACGAATTTTTCCCATAGGGCCGGGTCAGCAACCGTGGTCGACAAGGTGCCGCCCGCATTGTTGATGAACTTGGCAGTACGGCTGGCAATGTTAACCACCTTGCCCACCAGATCGCTGTTGACGCGCTGGATAAAATCCTCAAGATTTAAATCGAGATCATCCACGGCGCTGGTCAGTTTGGCGGCAAAGTAATAACGTAAATATTCCGGATTCAGGTGATTGAGGTAAGTGCGCGCGTTAATAAAGGTGCCGCGCGATTTGCTCATCTTGGTGCCATTAACCGTCAGGAAGCCGTGCACACAGATTTTGGTGGGGGTACGCAACTTGGCCGAATGCAGCATGGCGGGCCAGAAGAGGGCGTGGAAGTTGACGATATCCTTGCCGATAAAGTGATAAACCTCCGCCGTGGAATCCGGCTTCCAGTAGTCCTGCCAATCAATGCCGTGTTGGTCGCCGTAATGTTTCAGACTGGCGATATACCCAATAGGCGCATCCAGCCAGACGTAAAAATATTTACCCGGTTGATCGGGGATTTCAAAACCGAAGTAGGGCGCATCGCGGGAGATATCCCACTCCTGCAAACCGGCATCCAGCCACTCCGCCATCTTGTTTGCCACTTCATCTTGCAAATGGCCGGCACGGGTCCAGTCTTTAAGGAAGTCGCTGAACGCAGGCAGGGTGAAGAAGAAATGCTCGGAATCTTTCGCAACCGGTGTCGCGCCGGAGATCGCTGACTTGGGGTTGATCAAGTCCATCGGCGAATAGGTGGCACCACATTTTTCACAATTGTCACCATACTGGTCTTCGGATTTACATTTGGGGCAGGTGCCTTTTATGTAGCGATCTGCCAGAAACAGATTTTTTTCCGGGTCGTAGGCCTGGGTGATACTGCGGGTCGCGATGTGACCATTGGCCAGCAAGCGTTGATAGATCATCGTCGACAGTTCGCGATTTTCTTCACTGTGCGTCGAGTGGTAATTATCAAAGCCAATCAGAAAATCAGCAAAATCCTGCTGGTGCTCTGCTTTGACATTGGCAATTTGTTGTTCAGGGCTGTGACCCAGCTGCTCAGCTTTCAACATGATGGCGGTGCCGTGCGCATCGTCGGCGCAGACATACAAACAATCTTCACCGCGCAGCTTCTGGAAGCGAACCCAGATATCGGTCTGGATATATTCCACCAGATGGCCGAGGTGAATCGAGCCGTTGGCGTAGGGCAGGGCACTGGTAACAAGAATTTTACGAGCTTGGGTCATAGGTCTGGGTATCTATCCAAGGTTGTGTGCAGATCACGAATTTTACAAGATGGTGCGATTGAAATCGTCAGCTCATGCACTGGCAGGGGATAACCCACAATCCAGCTGGCTGAAAGGAGGCGCACTATAGCATTTTTGCCATGAGATATCAGTTGGTCCGGCCTGGCCGAGACGCGAGGTACACGTGGAAAAAATACGGTGCAGATACCCGGGGTGGCAGTTAAGGCGCCCGACCATTAATTATCATCACGATGGAGAATCTTGTTGGACAGATTTCAGGAAATGCAGGTTTTTATCGCCGTCGCTGAAGAAGAAAGCTTCGCCGCCGCGGCCCGGCGCATGGGAATGTCCGCTGCGAGTATCACGCGGGCGGTGGCATCTCTGGAAGCGCGCTTGGGCGCATTATTGTTATCGCGCACGACGCGGCGCGTTTATGTGTCGGAAACGGGGCAGCGTTATCTGGAGGATTGTCGCCGTATCCTTGCTGAATTAACCGAGGCCGAGGAGTCCGCCTCCGGCAGTTATGCCCTGGCACGCGGTCAATTGGTTATCACTGCGCCGGTCTTGTTCGGTGAGTTATATATAACTCCGTTGATGGTCGATTATCTCAATGAACATCCGCAGGTCAGCATCAAGGCATTGATGGTTGATCGGGTGATTAACATGATGGATGAAGGTGTAGATGTGGCTCTGCGTATCGGGCACTTACCCGACAGTGGGCTCTACGCTTTGCGTGTCGGAAGCGTGAGGCGCGTGGTTTGTGCGGCGCCGGAATTTCTGGAACGTCACGGTCGCCCTCAACATCCTGATGATCTGCGTGAGCAGCTCGCGGCGTTAATTTCCAATAGTCCATTGCTCGCCAAATGGCAGTTTAGGGTGGACGGAGGGACAACAGCGTTCTTGCCGGAATCACGTTTGGTGGTCACGGCAAATCAGGCGGCAATTAATGCGGCGATATCCGGTTGGGGCTATACCTGCGTGCTCTCTTATCAAGTAGCGCGACAGGTGGCGAGAGGTGAGTTGGAAATTGTATTGCAGGATTATGAGCTGCCTGCTTTGCCGGTACATGTGGTTTATCAGGGCGGCGCGAAAGTATCTGCCAGGGTGCGCACGTTTGTCGATTATTGTGTAGCCCGTCTGCGTGCTGATCCCGCGTTACATTTTTCACCGTGATTGTGGCGGCTGCGAAATATGTTGCACAGATTGAAATAGTCTTTTGCAGAATTTGATCATTCTCTACAGCAGAAATGTCTTCCACAATGGCTCGGACAATTCATCTTGTTGAGGAGCCAATGATGTCAACCAAACCTGTCAAACTTTATCGCCACATGTTGTCTGGACATTGTCATCGCGTTGAGCTGATGTTGTCGCTGCTGGGACTCCCGGTGGAGTTCATTGAGGTAGATCTGGCAAACGGATCACATAAAAAACCCGAGTTTCTCAACCTGAACAGTTTTGGTCAGGTTCCTGTCATTGATGACAACGGAGTGATACTGGCAGACGCTAACGCGATTCTGGTTTATCTCGCCAAACGCTACGCGCCTGACAAGTGGTTGCCGGAAGATGCGGTGGGTGCGGCAAAAGTCCAGCGATGGTTGTCGGCAGCGGCAGGCCCTTTGGCATTTGGTCCGGCAAGAGCGCGTCTTATCACCGTTTTTGGTGCTCCTTTTAATGCGGAGGACGTTATCAGTTCCGCTCATGCGCTTCTTTCAGTTATGAACCTGGAGTTATCGCGCAGTGCATTTCTGGTGGGTGATCAACCGACCATCGCCGATATTGCCGGATACAGTTACATCGCTCACGCACCGGAAGGCAATGTTTCTTTACAAGAGTATCCGCAGGTACGCGCCTGGTTGAATCGCGTGGAAACCTTGCCGGGTTTTGTCGCGATGAAAAAGTCTCCTGTTGGTTTGATGAGTGCGTGAACAATGAAAACGACCGATGAAGATCGTCATGATCCCTGGCACTCGGGCGAGCGCCAATTGCACGTCCTTGCCGGAGTTTCCGACAAGATGAAACAGATAGGTGCGCGTGTCATCAGGGACTATATGCCTGATCAACACCGCGAATTTTTCCAGCAGTTGCCATTTATGGTGATGGGTAGTGTCGATGCTCAAGGTGATACCTGGGCGAGCATCCTGACCGGTCACCCTGGCTTTGCTGTTTCACCTGAGCCGCGTCGTTTGCGCGTAAATGCGATGCCACCTGCGGAAGATCCTGCCTGTGACAATATACAGCAGGGTATGGCGCTCGGCATGTTAGGTATCGAACTTGAAACGCGACGGCGTAATCGTGTCAACGGTGTAGTTAGTCAGCTCGATGAAGAGGGTTTTGAGCTGACGGTGGAGCATTCTTTTGGTAATTGTCCGCAATACATTCAGAAGCGTGATTATTCCTGGGTTGGCGACGAGCATCAATCACGCCCTTCACGATTTGTTGCGGATGAATTGAATGAGACTGCGCGCAGGATGATTCGCCAGGCCGATACGCTTTTTGTTGCGAGTTATGTCGATGATCCGGTGAGCGGCAAACGCTCAGTGGATGTTTCGCATCGGGGAGGCCGAGCCGGTTTCGTTCAGGTGGAGCAAAATCGCCTTACGATTCCAGACTTTTCCGGTAATTTTCATTTCAATACACTCGGCAATTTTATGGTGAATCCCCGCGCGGGGTTGCTGTTTATTGATTTTGAAACGGGGGATCTGTTGCAACTCACCGGACAAACAGAACTGGTATTGTCCGGTTCCATTATTTCGACATTCAAGGGTGCTGAGCGGCTGTGGCATCTCGATGTGAAGCACATGGTTTATCGTCCGGCCGCGCTACCGCTGCGTTGGTCGTTCACAGAATGGTCGCCAAAAAGTCTTCAAACCGGCGTTTGGCAGGAGGGTGTTTAACAATAAACGCAGGATAAAAATTAGCGGAAAATTTCCGTTGCGGCTTCCACAACTAACGCGTGGCGACGGGCCAGTGCTGATCTATCCCGGTCATAACCACCACCGATAACCGTAGCCACCGGAATGGATTTTTTCTGGCACATTTCAAGCACCAGATATTCCCGGTTGCGTATGCCTTCCAGGCTAATGTTAAGCAACCCGAGCGGATCTTTTTCATAGACGTCAACGCCGGCATCGTAGATCACTAAAGACGGTTTGAATTCGTTTAGTAGCCGATGCAGGATTTTTTCCACAACATCCAGATAATCCTGATCGCCTAATCCGATCGGTAATTCCACATCAAGATCACTCTTGGCTTTGCGTGCAGGAAAGTTTTTTTCGCAATGAATCGAGCAGGTAAAAATATTGGGCTGCTCTTTCAGAATACTCGCCGTGCCGTCCCCCTGATGAACATCACAATCAAAAATCAAAATTCGTTCTGCTTTGCCTTGCTCAATCAAGGCGCGCGCAGCAATGGCCAAATCATTCAGGATGCAAAAGCCGGAAGCAAAGTCATAATGCGCGTGATGTGTGCCACCCGCCAGGTGGCAGGCAATGCCGTGTTGCAAGGCGAGGGACGCGGCGAGCAAGGTGCCGTTGGGTGAGATCAGTGTGCGATGCATCAAGCCCTCACTCCAGGGCAAACCCATGCGCCGGATTTCCTGTGGCGACTGTCGGTTGTGAATAAAACGTTCCAGATAATCCCGGGAATGCCCCAGTTCCAGAACGATTTGTTTGGCTTTGCCCGGGCGAAAGGTATTGCTGGCTGTGGCGATACCACGCTCCTGCAAATAATCATGCAGCAACCGAAATTTTTCCATGGGAAAGCGATGCTTGCTGTCAAAGTCAAAGCTATACGCCGGATTGGTGACAAGTGGAATCATGGTAATGCATGAGTCGAAGTTAATGAAAATAATGAACGATAAATATCAGCAGTAGTTGCCGTAATACCTTGATACGTATCATTGCTTACGCCAGATGATCAAGCGATTGTTGGCGGGCATAGCATTATCTTCCAACAGCATCAATCCGGCAGTTTCGGCTGCTTCATTCACCGCTTCAAAATCGCGGATACCTTGTTCGGGATTCATGGCTTTCAGGTGTTGATCAAACTGGGCATTGCTATCACTGGTATAGCGCCCCTGGTAATTGAATGGGCCATACAGAGCGAAAAGCCCGGCGGATGGCAGGCGCTGGCCAACCTGCTGAATCATATGGCGCGCGTTGGGCCAGCTCATAATGTGTGCTGTGTTCGCGCTGAAAACCGCATCGAAACCGCTTGGCCAGTGTGCTTGAGTCACATCGAGAACGCGCGGCGGACGAAGGTTGGTATGAGGGTATTCTGTGATCCACAGATTAATGCCGGGAAGGTAATCCTCGCGATCAGACGTCTGCCAGATAAGGTGCGGCATGGCCGCCGAAAAATGAACGGCGTGCTGACCGGTGCCTGAGCCTATCTCCAGTACATGGCGAGCCTGCTGAAAATGCCGAAGCAATACCGCGAGTATGGGGGCTTTGTTGTTTTCACAGGCCTGGGAAAAGGGTTTGTTTGACATAATCCACAATCGGTAAGAGAAGATTTTCAGGCAATAACGAGGGTGACTATAGCGATTGTGGATGGCAAGGTAAATCCAGCGAAAGAAGAGAAGCCAAAAAAAACCTCCGTCAATGCGGAGGCTTTTTTGTGCAGCAGAGATGATTAATCGCGCGCTTCACGCGACTCTCTTTGGATGGCTTCGCCACCACTTTCGAGATCTTCACCTGCACCTTCAATGGTATTGCAGCCAGTAAAAATAGAAACCAGGCTAATTAAAAATAATGAAGTCAGTAATTTCTTTGACATAGTTTTTCCCTCTCGGTTGATGAGTTAGACAATATTCCGTTTACTTCGATGTACCCTAAATGCGCCCCATTAACAACAAAATCAACAACACCAGCAAAACAACACCTAAAATACCGCTGGGACCGTATCCCCAGGAGCGGCTATGGGGCCAGCTGGGTATGGCGCCCACTAACATCAAGATCACAATAATTAATAACAATGTTCCTACACTCATAATGCACTCCTTTTGGTTTATGCATGTGAGGCCAGAATAGAGTTCTGGTTATCAAATATCAGTTCGCTCCCGTACATAGATTTTGTGCGCCCAATGAAACGTGATGCCAATCAAAATGAAAAAGTTTTTATCGGAACGTCCGGAACAAAAAAACACCTAAAGGATCGTGCGTGATTTTGTATGCGCACCAAGCGTGTTCAAGGACATGGCTTGGATTATCTCGTTGCTTATGTCCCACCGCTGAAATGACCTGCGTCTCCAATCATGTCATCAAGGCTTTCTTTCCCTGAATTCTCCGACTGTTTTTCTCTGTGAGGTGGGTGTGGCTCACCAACTAGCAGGCGCTGCTCAGGTAATAAAAAGAGTTGTTTTTAAGGCCGCTGCTTATGTAGAGCTAAAACCTGGAAGCTTACATGGGGATTCGAAGGGTGCGCGTCATCGAGCAGGTTGGCAAATAGCGGTTGGTCAGGCAATGACAGAACGGAGAAAAACCCCTATTTTTGAAAGCCTACTGACAGTATCTGACATAGATATGTTGATAATGGTCTGGCTGTCGAAGCGAGTATGTTGCAGGTATGTTTAAGCCCCTTAATAAGAACTTAAACAATAGCTGTAAATATTGGTTGGACAGCTGGCCAAAAACCCCTATGATTCATCACCGCCCGACTGTAGAGGCTTGTATCGGCGGCACTTTCATTTCGCTACTGTGCATGCTTTTTACCGATGTTTGTGGCGTTTCTGGTCATTACATTTTGTGACATTTGTTAATTTCAGTTTCACCCTTGGCTATGCCACAATCGGCTGCTTTTTTGAGCGGTTGGTGTTACCAATGGCTAAGCCCCGAGATAACCAGGGTCTGGTTGATCTTCGGGCTGTTTTTCTGAAACGGTCACCTCTGAATTCAGATTAATTTTGTTCTCCACTGGACGGTTGTTCCCTATGAGTAAAGTCAAATCAATTGGTATCGCAGTTGCGACCCTTTTCTGCATTTTCGTCATCATCGCCGGTATTAAAATCAGCCAGTTTGCGGCCATGGCAGAGGCGGGCGAATCGTTTGTGCCGCCACCCGAGTCGGTCAGTACCTTCGCAGCAGAAATGCAGGAATGGCCGAATATTTATTCCGCTGTCGGCACGGTTGAGGCGGACGAAGGTATTACTATCGCGGCGGAAGTTCCGGGCAAAGTGCAACGCATTGCATTTACCTCTGGTGAATATGTGAAAGCTGGCGAAGTACTTCTGGAGCAGGAATCCAGTAACGAGCGCGCGCAATTGAGTGCTGCGACAGCACGTCTGCGTCTGGCTCAGGCAAATCACGAACGTCTGCTACAGCTGCGCCAGAAAAACACAGTGTCACAAAGTGAGCTGGATACGGCAGTACAGCAACTTGAGTCAGCCCGCGGCGATGTGGATGACCTGCAAGCGACGCTGGCCAAGAAAGTGGTACGCGCTCCCTTTGCCGGTCGTCTCGGTATCCGTCAGGTCGACCTGGGGCAGGACCTGCAAGTGGGTGCTGACATTGTTTCCCTGCAAGCGACCAATCGTGTCCGCGTCAATTTTCCAGTGCCGCAACACTGGTTGGTACGCATGAGCAAGGGGCTGGATGTTGAAGTGCGCGTAGGTGATGGTTCCGACGTTGTGGTGAACGGTGTTGTGACAGCAATTGGTGCCGAGATCAATCACCTCACCCGCAATGCAACCGTGCAGTCATCCCTTGAGAATGCGGATAACAAACTTATTCCCGGTATGGCGGTAGAGACGCGGGTTGTTCTTACCAACCCCGAGCCGGTGCTCGTCGTGCCAGGTACGTCAGTTATCTATGCTCCTTTTGGGGATACCGTGTTTATCGTCGAGAAGGATGAATCCGGCAACCTCAAGGCGCGCCAGCAATTTGTTCGTCTGGGTAAAGCGCGCGGTGACTTCGTTGAGATTGCCGATGGCTTGAAAGAAGGCGACGTGATTGTCAGTGCGGGTGCTTTCAAGTTGTTTAATGGCCAGTCAGTGGTGGTGAGTGATATTGCTGCGCCGGAATTTAAACTGGAACCGACACCAGCGGACAGTTGATCGCAACGGGTTGAACATCAAGAACGGTTTGCACGAGTGTCCTGACTCGTGCGGCTTCAAGGATTATCGGCCTGCAGCTCGCAGGCCCTGTGGTGAGCCTCATCTATGAAATTCACAGATATTTTTATTCAGCGGCCGGTAATTGCGATTGTCGTTAGCCTGCTGATTCTTATCGCGGGCATCCAGGCAGGTAGCTCGCTGTCAGTACGGCAATATCCACGTAGTGATGTTGCCATGATCACCATCAACACCGTCTACGTTGGTGCTAACGCAGAACTGGTGCGTGGATTTGTGACCACACCGATTGAGCGTGCCATTGCTTCGGCGGGTGGGATTGACTACATCGCCTCACAAAGCGCCATGGGTATGTCGACTATTAATGTTCACTTACAGCTGAACTACGATCCCTTGCGTGCGATGACAGAAATCAGTGCCAAGGTAAACCAGGTGCGCGGCGATTTGCCGCCGGAGGCGGAAGTCCCGGCGCTCACGATTGAATCCGCCGACAGTCAATTTGCGGCGGCATACTTAAGTTTCAGCTCCAAAATTCTCGAACAGAACCAGATCACCGACTTTTTGACGCGGTCCGTACAGCCCCGGTTGACGGCCATTGCCGGCGTGCAAAGAGCCGACGTACTCGGCGGACGCACCTTCGCCATGCGGATCTGGCTGAAGTCGGAAAAGATGGCGGCGCTGAATGTTACTCCCTCGGAGGTGCGCCAGGCGCTGGCGAGCAATAATGTGCAGGCGGCTATCGGCCAGACTCGCGGAGCTTACACCCAGGTTAATTTGCGCGCTGACACAGATCTGAAACATGTCGAAGATTTTCGCCAGCTCATTGTGCGCAACACCGGCGAGGGTGTCATACGTTTGAGTGATATTGCTGACGTGGTGCTAGGAGCTGAGAACTACGACGCTGAAGTTAACTTCAGCGGTGAGACAGCCGTATTTATGGGGGTATGGGTTGCCCCTAATGCCAACTCGCTGGAGGTAATGAAAGCCGTTACGAAAGAGATGGCAGCGATTCAGGCGGAATTGCCGACGGGTTTGAGTGGTGTGGTGGCTTATGATGCGACCAAATATATTGATGCGGCGATCATTGAGGTGATCAAGACGCTGTCAGAAACCCTGCTGATTATTGTTGTGGTGCTCTTTTTGTTTCTGGGTTTCAGTCGCTCGGTATTTATTCCGATTGTTGCCATCCCGCTGTCGCTGGTGGGTGCCTTGTTCATCATGCAGGTGTTTGGCTTCTCGCTCAATTTACTGACCTTGTTATCCATTGTGTTGAGCGTGGGCCTGGTGGTGGATGACGCGATTGTGATGGTGGAAAATATCGAACGTCATATCGAAGAGGGTATGAAACCTTTCCAGGCCGCCATTACCGCTGCGCGGGAGTTGGGCGGGCCGATTATTGCCATGACGGTCACCCTGATTTCTGTTTATGTACCCATTGGTTTGATCGGTGGCTTGACCGGAACCCTGTTCCGCGAGTTTGCCATTACCCTGGCCGGTGCGGTGACCATCTCGGCGATTGTGGCCATTACCTTGTCACCCATGCTGGGCTCTCGCATGCTTAAGCCGCATCAAAAAGTCACCGCGCCTTTGGCCGGTATTTTTGATCGTTTTCAAAAGTTCTACAGCAGAAAACTGGATGTCACACTCAACAACCGTTCAGGCATCTATATGTTCTGGGCGGGTATTGCCTTGTTGTGTTTCCCGCTCTATATGTTTTCCGCCAAGGAGTTAGCGCCTATGGAGGATCAGGGCGTGATCTTCGGTATTGTGGACGCACCCGCCAACTCTACGCTCGATCAATCTTCCTATTACGGCAAGTTGGTAAACCAGATATTCATGGAAGTACCGGAGACGGATTTTACGTTCCAGATAAATTTCCCTACCGGTGGTTTCTCCGGCATGGTGGCTAAACCCTGGGAAGAACGTGATCGCAGCGTATTTGAAATCATGCCGGAACTGCAGCAAAAGTTAGCGAATGTTTCCGGTGTGCGCATTCTGCCGATTACCCCACCGCCGCTGCCCGGTGGTGGTGATTTCCCGGTGGAATTTGTCATTGCCTCTACCGCAGATTCGAAGGAGATCTATGGGTATGCGGTGCAATTGCAACAGGTGATGAATGCCAGTGGCACCTTCCCGTTCACGCTGATAGATATGAAGGTAGATCAACCGGAATATCAACTGAGTATTGATCGTGAAAAAGTGGCGGATCTGGGGTTGAACCTGCAAACCGTGACCCAGGATTTGGGTACTCTGTTGGGCGGCGGTTATGTCAACCGGTTCAACATGTCCGGGCAGAGTTATAAAGTGATTCCGCAGGTTAAACGTGTCGAACGGTTAACGCCGGATGATTTGAACAAACTTTATATTACCGGTGCGGATGGTCAGATGATTCGCCTGGATCAGATCGCTACCATGACCCACGTCACCGCGCCGCGAACCATTAATCGGATGCAGCAGTTAAACGCGGTGAAGATCAGTGGTGTGACCATTAAACCTTTGGGTGAAACCCTGGAATATTTACAGGCAGAGGCGGCCAAGATTCTGCCAAAAGGTTACAGCATTGATTACACCGGCGAGTCGCGTCAGCTCGACCGCGAGGGCAATACGTTCCTGCCGGCGTTGATGTTGGCCTTGTTGATGATCTTTCTGGTGTTGGCGGCACAGTACAACAGCTTCCGCGACCCGATCGTGATTCTGGCTGGGTCGGTGCCATTGGCGATATTCGGCGCGCTGCTGTTTACCTTTTTCAAGATGCCCATGCCCATGCCGTTCTTTACCGACGGTTTCAGCAGCACACTGAATATTTATTCGCAGGTCGGTCTGGTGACTTTGGTCGGTCTGATTGCGCGCAACGGCATTCTGGTAGTGGAGTTCGCTAACAAGATGCAAGAGCAGGGCATGAGCAAGATTGAAGCGGTGCGCGAAGCGGCGGTTATCCGTCTGCGTCCGGTGTTGATGACCAGTATCGCTACAGTCGCCGGTCACGCGCCCTTGATCTTTGCGTCCGGACCCGGTGCAGAGGCGCGTAATGCGATTGGTCTGGTGTTGGTGTTCGGGATGGCGATCGGTACGGTCTTTACGCTGTTCGTTTTGCCTTCGGTGTATGTGCTGTTGGCGAAGGATCACCAGAAGGACAAGGCACGTTTGGCGGAGCTGGAAGCGACGGTCTGATCGGTGTTTTGATATATGAGTTGCACAACAAAAAGGGCATCGATTGATGCCCTTTTTGTTTAAAGAATCCCAACTTATTTCTGTTTCTCAATTGCACTATACTGCCGCCCGTTATTCTTCCGAGGACTTTTACCATGACCCATATCGATTCAGCTGCATTGCGCGTCGCTGTAGAAGGTGTGCTGGAGCCTAGCTTGCAGCGTCCTCTAGGTGAGTTGAATGCCATTCATAGTATTGCTGTGGAGGGTGATCAGGTTGCGGTCAGTATCGATCTTGGTTATCCCGCTGAGGGCGTAGCTCAGACGTTGGCTACTGCGATTCATCATGCGGTGAGTCGGGTCGAGGGGGTGACGAAGCTGTCGGTGGATGTGGATTGGGTGATTTCGGCGAGCCCCGCTGCCAATGCGCAGCAAGCTGTTGCCGGTGTAAAAAATATTATTGCGGTAGCGTCCGGCAAGGGCGGTGTGGGTAAATCCACGACGGCGGTGAATCTGGCGCTGGCGCTGGCGGCGGAGGGTGCGCGGGTGGGTATCCTGGATGCCGACATCTATGGGCCGAGCCAGCACCATATGCTGGGGGTGGGTGAGCAGCGTCCGCAGATCGTGGGTGAGGGCAAGGGACAGATGATGGTGCCTATTGAAGCTCACGGCATTCAATCGATCTCTATGGGTTATCTGGTGACCGAGCAGACGCCGATGGTGTGGCGTGGGCCCATGGTCAGTGGGGCACTGCAGCAGTTGCTCATGCAGACGCGCTGGGACGATCTGGATTACCTGATCATTGATATGCCCCCGGGTACTGGCGATATCCAGATTACCCTGGCGCAGAAGGTGCCGGTTACCGGGGCTGTGATCGTTACAACACCACAGGACATTGCGTTGCTCGATGCCAAGAAGGGAATCGAGATGTTCCGCAAGGTTCAGGTGCCGGTGCTGGGGGTAGTGGAGAACATGGCGATCCATGTGTGTTCACATTGCGGTCATGCCGAGCATATCTTCGGCGCTGGCGGCGGTGAACGTATTGCCCAGGAATATCACACCAATCTACTTGGCGCCTTGCCTCTGGATCTGTCGATTCGTGAATTAACCGATGGTGGTACGCCTTCGGTCGCCGTCGAACCGGATTCAGCGATTACTCAATCCTACCGCGCTATCGCGCGCAAACTGGCCGCCCAGCTCTGGCTGCTCAACCTCTCCGCCGCCCCGATGCCAGACATCATCATCACCGAAGACTAATCCGACCTGCTTGCAGGCTATTCACGGTAGGCGGCTCGGGCGAAAACCGCTATCATGCCGCCCGTCAAATTATCTGTATGTGGGAGTCAGCATGAGCATCAAATCCGATAAGTGGATGCGCCGCATGGTCGAGCAGCACGGCATGATCGAACCCTTTGAACCCGGTCAGGTTCGCTATGATGCCGATGGGCACCGGATCGTGTCTTACGGAACCTCTAGCTACGGTTACGATGTGCGCTGCGCTGATGAATTCAAGATCTTCACCAACGTGCACTCCACAGTGGTTGACCCCAAGAATTTTGATGAAAAAAGCTTTGTCGACATCAAGAGCGATGTCTGCATTATTCCCCCCAATTCCTTTGCTCTGGCACGCACCGTTGAATACTTTCGCATTCCGCGTTCGGTATTGACGGTGTGTTTGGGAAAATCCACCTACGCGCGCTGCGGCATTATTGTTAATGTCACCCCTCTGGAGCCCGAGTGGGAAGGGCATGTGACCCTGGAGTTTTCCAACACCACGCCGCTGCCTGCAAAAATCTATGCCAATGAAGGCGTTGCCCAAATGTTGTTCTTTGAATCCGATGAAATTTGTGAGACGTCTTACAGGGACCGCGGCGGAAAATATCAAGGGCAACGTGGCGTGACCCTGCCGAAAACCTGATGTTGTACAGTCACCAGGGACCAGTGACTCGCACTAGTGACTGAACATGCCCTTACCTCAACAAACAGATGTGTTAATTATCGGTGCCGGTGCCGCCGGCCTGATGTGCGCTGCTATCGCGGGTCGACGCGGCCGGCATGTTGTGGTTGTCGACCATGCCAATAAAGTCGGTAAAAAAATTCTGATGTCCGGCGGTGGTCGCTGTAACTTTACGAATCTGCATACCTTGCCGGACAATTTTCTTTCTGCAAATCCCCATTTTTGTAAATCGGCGTTGTCGCGTTTTACGCAGTGGGATTTTCTGGCGTTAGTACAGAAGCACGGCATTCCCTATCATGAAAAAAAGCTTGGCCAATTATTCTGCGATAACAAAGCGCAGGATATTCTCACCATGTTGTTGGCTGAATGTGCAGAAGCAAAGGCCGATATTTACACCCACTGCCAAATAGAAAAAATTACCGCATTGCCAGCGAGTGAGTCACCGCTGCGTTATCGCGTTCACACCAGCCTTGGTGAAACCCTTTGCGAGTCTCTGGTTGTCGCCACGGGTGGTTTGTCCATTCCCACCATGGGCGCAACGGGATTGGGTTATGAAGTCGCTACACAATTTAACCTCACGTTAAAACCCCGCTCCGCCGGGCTGGTACCTTTTACATTATCGCCAGCACAGTTGGCCGTGTTTGCTTCGTGTGTGGGTAATGCAATAGAAGTTCGCATAAGCTGTAAAGATGATAAAGGTAACGAAGCTTCCTTCACTGAAAATATGCTGTTTACTCATCGTGGTTTGAGTGGCCCTGCTGTCTTACAGATCTCTTCCTATTGGAAGCCGGGACAAGCTGTTCAGGTAAACCTGCTTCCGCATCTTGATCTGGAAGAACATTTACGCCATCAACAGCAACAGCGGCCCAAGGTTTTATTAAGTACTGTAATAGGCGAGCTGCTCACTAAAAATATCGCACAAATATTTTGTGATTTGTGGGGTGAACAGTGGAATGGTAATCGCCCACTAAATCAATATGGCGTAAAAGATTTTCAAATAATTGCCAACCAATTTCACTATTGGCAAGTGTTACCTGCCGGCACGGAAGGTTACCGCACAGCAGAAGTAACCTTGGGGGGCATTGATACTAAAGATCTTTCCTCGAAAACACTTGAAGCAAAGAATCAGCCGGGGCTTCACTTTATCGGAGAGGTGGTAGATGTTACTGGCCATCTGGGTGGTTTCAACTTTCAGTGGGCGTGGGCTTCCGGTCATGCTGCCGGTGAGTATTGTTAAAAATTTTATTGTGATAGTTGTTGTATAAATAATAACAGTATTTTTTTATAAATATTTTTTTAAATGCTTGGTTATTTATGCTTACGTTCTATTGCATACATAAGATAACTGCTTTTTATCCTTTCAGAATTAAAATCGATATTCTTTGTCAAAATGGGCGACAAACAACACTGCCGTGAACCGTGTTGGTGCATTCTGTGGATTATTTTTCGGGTATTGATCAGAAATGTGAAAGGCTTTGCACAAACGATATAAATGACTTTGGATAAAGCAGCCCAGTCCCAATATCAAAATGTATGAACGCGTGCGGCAAGAAAGTTCGCTTCTGCGTTTGTTTTTATACAAATAATGTGGTTTGGAGGGTATAGCGAATTAATGATGAGTTTTATTTATCAGTGCGCATGACGTTAACGCGCATTACCTTGAGGGCTCGCCTATGAGCATCATGCTGGAAATGAAGAAACAAACGGCTGATTGTCATGCAGATGCAGAAAATATTCTGCGTAATAAGCTGTTTGATTGCCAGCTTTCGCCGAGCCGGTATTACGATGTGATTAATGCATTTTATGCAGCCTACTCTTCGCTGGAGTCGGCAATATCTGGTTTCCCATTAACATCAGAGTTATTAAAAAAACGCTCAAAGATCGAACTTCTCAAAAAAGATTTGATCTATTTACGAAGCGGCTACTTTGTAAAAGCGCCATATATCTCTGCTCCTCCTCTTCCCCGTGTCGCTAATGAGGCTGCTGCCTTGGGTGTGATGTATGTAATGGAAGGGTCCACATTGGGTGGAAAGATTATCATCAATCATTTGATGAAATACGATTGGATGAATGTGGAGTTGTATGGAAATTTTTTTTCCAACTATGGTAGTGACCGCAGCGATATGTGGAGCGAATTTGGTCAGGTTGTGAATGGTTTTTTTGTGGCTAATAATCAAGCTGCCAACCAGTTAGTAAGCGGGGCCAAAATAGCATTTGAATATATTTATTCTCTTTTGATTCGGATTCGATGAGCTGATGAGGATGATTAACAATGATTGAGAAAAAATCCCCCCATAAGCCTTTTGCAGTCACCCTGGATAATTGCCATGAGGAGCCTATTCATATTCCGGGTTCCATACAGCCTCACGGCATGTTGGTCGTGATTGGCAGACATGATTTTATTATTAAACAGGTTAGCGAAAATATTATTCGCTTTACCGGCGAGCCTGCCGATTTTTTCCTGGGCAAGAAGGTGACTGAACTATTGGGAGAGAGTTTTTATACGTTTCTAAATGTTGCGCTAAATTCTGAATCCAAATATGCCCGCACTGCTAACTCCATCAAAGTAAAGCTGTCGCCCAGCTTGGTAGAGAATGTGCTCTTTGATGCGGTGTTTCACTGTGAGGGTGACCTTGTATTGATTGATGTGGAACAGTCTCCGCAGGATATCAGTATTCAATATGCCAGCTATTATCATAAGATTAAGGAGTTTACGCGCTCCCTCAGTGAGCATGCAGAATTGCAGGCTATCTTTGAGCGTTCCGTAGCCGAGGTTCGGGATCTTACGGGATATGATCGGGTGATGTTGTATCGGTTTGATCACGAGTATAACGGCGAAGTCATCGCTGAATCCAAGGTGGATAAATTAAATTCTTTTCTGGGGCAGCACTTCCCGGAGTCTGATATTCCTGCCCAGGCACGTTCGCTGTATGTCAAAAACAAAGTGCGCATTATTGCCGATGTCAATGCTCAGCCCAGCGCTCTGGTTCCGCTGCTGCACCCGGATACAGACGGCCCCACTGATCTCGGGTTCAGTATGTTGCGAAGTGTATCGCCTATTCATATTCAGTATCTGAAGAACATGGGCGTTTGTGCCTCCATGTCAATCAGCATTATTGTGGATGATCACCTGTGGGGACTGATCGCCTGCCACCACTATTCTCCACATAAGGTTTCCGTTGAAACGCGAGAAGCAGCCTTGTTTCTCAGCGTACTGATCTCACACCTCATTACGACCAATGATCGTTCGCAAGCGCGATTATACGATTCCGAATTGCTGGCGTTGAATGCGCGTCTGGCGGAAAACATGGTGCAGGTTGTGAATTACGTGGATGGTTTGCGGAAGGACATTCCTGCGATGCTGGGGCTGGCCAATGCTGAAGGCGTGGTGTGGAATCTTGAAGGACATGCCGAAAGTTATGGTCGCACCCCTTCGGATGAGCAAACTGAACAATTGGTGGATTGGTTGTTTACCAAAGTCGGTAAGTCATTTTTATTTCACACGCACAAGTTATCCGATATCAATCCTGAGTTCCGTGAATTTGCCGGAGTCGCCAGCGGTATTCTGTTTATTGTCTTGTCATTCACGGATCGGCAGTTTTTTTTATGGGTCCGGCCGGAGGTAATGAATACCAGACACTGGGGTGGTAAACCGGAAAAGACGATCGAGTTCCTGGATGATGGTAGTCATCGATTGATGCCGCGACGCTCTTTCGAGTTGTGGAAGGAAAAGGTGCGCTTTACCTCAGCACCCTTCAATGAAATTGAAATTCGCAATGTGTTGAAATTTCGTAACACCATGCAGAATTATCTGATGGTGAACACAGAACTCTTGCGCGAGCGCAATGCAGACCTGGAACGTAAGATTGCTCAGCGTACCTTGTCACTTGAGCAGGAAATCCGCGAGCGCGAAAAAGTCCAGCAGGAGTTGGAGTTGTCGTTGCGTGCCCTGCAAGCGTCAAATAAGGAGCTGGAGCAGTTTGCGTATATTGCTTCCCATGACTTGCAGGAACCCTTGCGTAAGATTCAGGTTCTGGGTGATCGGCTGCATAATTTTTCCGATCAGCTGGATACGCGCAGTCAGGATTACCTGCGGCGCATGATCAAGGCGGCCAACCGCATGCAGATGTTGGTTGTAGACTTGTTATCCTTCTCACGTATTGGTGTCACCGGGGAAAGTATTCGCTACGTTAACCTGAATGACATCATGAGAGATGTGTTGTCCAATCTCCATGTTGCGATAGAAGAGTCAGGTGCCCAGATTCATGTCGGTGACTTGGGTGGCATCTGTGCCGACGCGGCGCAAATTAATCGGCTGTTCCAGAATCTGATGCAAAATGCTATCAAGTTCGTGCAGAACGGTGCGGTTCCCCAAATCAGTATCACCCGGGTTGAGGAAACTGCTGATACTGCCACCTTCGAGATTCGTGATAATGGCATTGGTTTTGAAAAGGAATATGAGGAGAAAATTTTCGGGCTTTTCAGCCGCCTGCATAAATCCAACGAAGATTATCATGGCACCGGATTGGGTCTGGCTGTATGCCGCAAGATAGTGGACAGCCACCGCGGTAAGATCTGGGCGCGTAGCGAATTAGGTGAGGGTACCGCCTTTTTTATTCAATTGCCGTTGCGGGGTGCCATGGATGCTGCAGCACCGGAAGAACAGGTCCTGGCTGATTCTTTTCTTGAGGATTAGAATGTCTTCCGGCATGGCTGAAGCCTCGTTAATCATCCGGTCACACAGCTGTGGTAAAGTACCGCCTCATTTGGCATCTCACTGACTATCTTTTGGTTTCATGATTATCAAGCTCATTAAATCTCTGGCGCTACTCGTCCTGCTGACGGCGTGCGCCACACAACAAACTGTTCACCGCAGCTGGCCCGAAGGCGCACCATCCCTTGCTTATTTTGAGCAGATTTACGCAGAGGATTTGCGGAATCAGCAGGAGCAAACCCTGGATGAATATCTGGTCTGGGTGAAACGCTATTACGAGGGATGGGAGCTGTACCGTCGCGGGTGGCTGGACGTGACGCAGGATCTGGTTGTGCAGATAGAGAATCCGCAAGTCGCGCAGGAAGTGGATACCAAGATGTACGCTGTTGGCCGCGCCATTGCCGGTGAATGGGCAAAAAAAACCAATACCCGTAAGATCTTTACCCGCCATGTGGCCATTTGGGGTAATGCCCTGGTGGAATCCATGAATCGCGATGAAGAGTTGAAACTCATCGATATCGTGCAAAACGATGTCAATCGATTATTGGCTGATACATTACCGGTGGATGCCATTACGGCTGATCGTTATTATGCACCGGATGAAGACGACGTCTTCAGTTGGTAAACGCCAAAAAATTTCCACCACATTCACCCCTTCGGTACCTGTATGGCCGACATCCTGCCCTTTAAAAGAAAGAGTCCTTTTGAAAAACACAAGGGAAAAACCTTATGTCGCAGTGGTTTTCATAAGTGGGCGGTGGTGAAGGAAAAGCAGTTTGACGTGAAGCAGGGAAAACTGGTGACTGTGTATAAATGTGAGCGATGCGGCGAACAAAAGGTAGAGGCTAAATAAATAAGCGATACGGACCGCTAAACGGCCCGTATCATTTACTTATTAATGGTGATGGCCGCCGGCGCCATGAGCGTGGCCATGAGCGATTTCATCCTCAGTCGCTTCACGCACATCAGTGACTTCCACATCAAAGTTCAGGTCAACACCAGCTAGGGGATGGTTGCCGTCAATGGTAACCTGATCGCCTTCCACACCGGTGACGGTGACGACTTGTAAACCGTGTTCGGTTTCGGCATGAAATTCCATACCCACTTCAATTTGATCAATACCGGAAAACATACTGGAATCCAGTTGTTGGACCATGGCATCGTCGCGCTCGCCATAAGCTTCGGCGGCAGCTACGGACACGTTTAATTTGTCACCCACCGCTTTTCCTACCAGAGCTTTTTCCAGACCGGGGATAATGTTTCCCGCACCGTGGAGATAAGAAAGCGGCTCCTGACCTTCAGAGGAATCCAACACTTTGCCAGTGCTGTCTGTCAGGGTGTAGTGAAAACTGGCAACGCAGTTGTTGGAGATATTCATAAAAAGCCTTTTGGGGTTGTGGTTTAAAGATGACGTCAATCAAAACGTTTAATTTTCTTGCCGTTGACTTCGGCTTTGCCGAGATAAATGGTGTAAGCATCGCCGTCTTCTTCCTGTTGCAGGCGCACTAACAGATAATCCCAATCCTTGGCTAACCAGGCATAAGTGACACGGTCGTCATTTTCGCGGCTGCGTTTGACTTTAACCGTATTCACCTTGCCCAAAGGGGTTTCAAGCATTTCTTCACCGACGATCTCAAAACCGTATTCTTTCAAGCGGCCGCCGTCGGCAATCTGGTAAACCAGTTCTTCCTTATTGTTGACCAGATCCTGTTGCAGTTGCAGCTGATAGCTGAGCTTATCTTGCACGCGCTGTGCGATATCCATCTTCCAGGTGGTATTTTGCACATTGTTGGTGACGGTTTTTGTGGCCCAGTCAAAAGTTAACTCTGCATCGCGATCACGACCGAGGACTCGGCGTGCGTATTTGTAATGCAAGGGAATGATCTGCTGCTTTTCTTCGTCGATACGCAAGCGACTGGTTTCGTCAATGCTGGCAAACCAGGACCGCGCAAAAAAACGCATCAGATAGGTGCCATCGTCTTGCGGTGTTAGCGAATGGGTGACGGTGACTTTGAAGCCCAGCGCGGTGGACGTGTATTCATTGGAGAAACTCTTGGGCAATTCGGCTGCACGGGAGGCGAAAGCAAAGCAGAGGGTAAATAAGAACAGTAAGACATGTTTTTTTTGCATAGTCAGGCAATCCTTATGATTCTGCGACGAATGGGTCTTCGATGAAAAATTCCGCAACGAATAGCTTTGCTGTAAAAAACGCAACAATCAGCGTTTGTGATGAATGCTACGGATAAAAAAGTGATCGTGGTTATTTCCGCTGGGCACACCCACCACATTGTCATGCATTGATTAGATAACCGGACGGCGGTAAAAGTTCGTTATCCAGAAATACCGCACCGTCATCCATACGCAAGCGACCTTCAGCAAACCATTTCACCGCAAGTGGATAAATAATGTGTTCCTGCTGTTGAACCCGTTTGGCGAGACTGACCGCATCATCTACCGATTCAATAGAAATTTTAGCCTGTATAACCGCCGGTCCACCATCAAGCTCCTCTGTGACAAAATGCACAGTCACACCGTGTTCAGCTTCACCCGCATCCAGCACCCGTTGGTGGGTGTGTAAACCCTGGTATTTGGGCAGCAATGAGGGGTGAATGTTCAACATGCGTCCCGCATAGTGTCGGGTAAAAGTGGTGGTAAGGATGCGCATGAAGCCGGCGAGCACGACTAAATCCGGTTGATAGCTGTCAATCAGTTGCGCCAACTTTTGATCAAATGATTCACGATCATCGAATTGTTTGTGATCCAGAACCAGAGCGGGAATACCGGCTTTTTCGGCGCGTTCCAGGCCGAACACGGCAGGGCGGTTGCTGATGACAGCGGCAATATCGATAGGCAGCTCAGTGTTCTGCATGCCGTCAATAATTGCCTGTAAATTACTGCCGCTGCCGGAGATCAATACAACAACACGTGTGCGTGGTGAACTCATTAAACGGCCAGCCCCTGTAACTCTACCTGCGCTTCATCCGCTTGCGCCTTGGCGATATAACCCACAACAAAAGGTGTTTCACCGGCGTCTGCAAGAATCTTCAATGCGTTGTCTTTTTCATCGTCAGGCACAGCGATAACCATGCCCACACCGCAGTTAAAGGTGCGGTACATCTCCCGCATTGCTACGTTACCACTGCGTTGCAACCATTGGAAAACAGCGGGTAACTCCCAGCTTTGGGTATCGATAACGGCTTTGCAATCATCCGGTAAAACACGCGGTATGTTCTCAGTCAGCCCACCGCCGGTGATATGTGCAAGTGCATTCACACGGGATTCTTTAATCAAGCGCAACACGGATTTGACATAGATACGTGTCGGCGCCATCAATGCATCGCTCAGCGGTTTGCCACCACAATCCTGGTTCAGATCCGCTTTGCTCACATCAATGATTTTGCGCACCAGAGAATAGCCGTTTGAGTGCGGGCCGCTGGAGGTTATGGCGATCAATGCGTCACCGGCTTTAACCTGGCTGCCGTCGAGAATTGCGGACTTTTCCACCACGCCAACGCAAAAACCGGCCAGATCGTAATCCTCGCCCTCATACATGCCGGGCATTTCGGCAGTTTCGCCGCCGACCAATGCGCAACCTGCCATTTCACACCCGTCGCCAATGCCGGAAACAACCGCAGCGGCAACATCGACATTGAGCTTGCCGGTGGCGTAATAGTCGAGGAAGAACAGCGGTTCGGCACCGGTTACCACCAAATCGTTGACACACATAGCCACCAGGTCGATGCCGATGGTGTCATGCTTGCCCAGATTCATAGCCAAACGAAGTTTGGTGCCCACGCCGTCGGTACCCGAAACCAGAACCGGCTCGCGATATCCCTTGGGGATTTCACACAGGGCCGCAAAACCGCCAAGACCTGCCATCACCTCAGGGCGGCGGGTACGTTTGGCTACCCCTTTGATTCGCTCGACCAGGGCATCACCGGCATCAATATCAACGCCGGCATCTTTGTAACTCAGGGAAGTGACAGGAGGTTGTTGTTCGCTCATAGAGTGGGATTCGCTCGCGCAGAGGGTTTCAAAAAAAGGCCGCCATTCTACCAGCTAATCGCTGCTTAGGGTGGTATTGATGGCGCGCGCTGGCCGCAAATATCGAATCAGGTCGCTTCGTTCCGCGCTATTGCCTGCTACAATGCCGAACTTTCGCCGCGCTGTCTGATCAGCCATGCGTATATTCTTTTCACCAGGATTGTTTCAGGGGCAGATTTTGTTACGACTTTTGACGTTTTTGCTGCTTAGTGTCTGCACAGCCACCAGCATGGCCGAGCAGGTAGTCCAGGTATATCGTGCGGAAGCCCTGGTGACCTCCCAGTCTCAGGCAGAGCGCAACACCGCCATGCGCGTCAGCCTGGGTGAAGTTATCTGGCGAGTGTCCGGTGACAGCGCCGCTCTGGAACACCCCAAGGTGCGCGAGGCATTGAGTCAGGCCCAGGGTTATCTGTATGAATACAGCTATGCCTCTACCGACGAGCAACTTGAAGTCGAAGGTCAGCAAGTTCGGGCGATCAAGCTCATCCTCAAGTTTTCCCCTCAAGCCATTGAAAAGCTCCTGCGCGAAGCACGCTTGCCGTTGTGGCCAGCAAATCGCCCCAAGTTGCTTGTGTGGCAAATCATGACCGATGCTTCCGGCACCACTCATCGGGTATTGGAAGATGAAGCGCGTAAGGCGCTTTATGATCAGGCAGCCTTGCGCGGCATACCCTTGTTGTTGCCTATGCACGATTTTGAAGACAACATCGCCCTCGGTTCGGACAGCCTATGGAATATGGATGACGCGAGCATTCGTGCTGCGTCAGAGCGTTATAAACCAGACGCCATTCTGGTGGGGCGCTATCGTGAGTCCGGTGGGTTATGGCGTGCCAACTGGCAGCTGTTGCACGCTTCTGCGAACCAGAGTTTTGATACGCAAAGTGCCGAAATCCCCAGTCTGTTTGTGCAGGCCATCAATACCACCGCCGACTATTTTGCCCGGCTTTATGCCATCACCCCCAGCGAAGGCGGTTCAGGTGCGATTGTCATTCGGGTTGGGGATGTGCGCGACTTTGCGACCTACAAGAAAGTGCAACGTTACCTCGAAGGTCTGGCGATGGTCACCTGGGTGGAGATGATGACCGCACAACAGGATCGCCTGTTGATCCGCCTGCATACCGAAGGTGACCTGTCGTTGTTGCTCAGTACCCTGGAATTGGGGAAAAAGCTTTTCCCGGTGGAATCTGAATCCATTACCGTGCAACCCGTAGAGGCCTATCGACCTCCGGCAGCAACCAATGGCATGGATACTGGCGCCGATGGTTTGGGTGGCAGTGAACTGAGCGGTTTTCCCCAGGCACGCGGTTCCCTGGCTAATCCACTGGTATATCGTTGGCAGGATTGACCGTGAGTCGGTGGATGATCTGATGATGACGCATATACCACAACAATTATCTCTGGGGGTCAGTCTGAATGATGACGCCACCTTTGATAATTTCTATGCTCCTGCCGGTTCTCACAATGCGGAAGTGGTTGCCTTTATGCGTGACCAGATCTCAGGTGGTCCGACAGAAGTCACCAGAGAAACCTTTGTGTATCTCTGGGGCGCCTCCGGCAGTGGACTGACGCATCTTTTGCAGGCCGGTTGTCACTATGCCCAGTCGCGGGGAATGAGCATGCAGTATCTGCCACTGGCAGATCTTGCGGGTTATGCGCCCGCCGAACTTTTCGCTGATCTGGGGACGCTGGATTACTTGTGTATCGATCATTTGACGGCGGTCGCGGGCCGCCCGGACTGGGAGTTGGCGTTGTTCAACCTCTATAACAGTCTGCGCGAAAGTGGCAAATGTCTGGTGGTGGCCGCTGAGCAGAGTCCCCGCGAATTACCGATTCATCTGGAAGACCTGCGATCACGATTACAGTGGGGGATGACTTATCAGGTCCAACTGCTGAGCGACGACGAAAAGCAGGAAGCTTTACAGCGTCGGGCCCGTGCCAGGGGCATGGAATTAAATGACGAGGTGGCCCATTACATCCTGCAACGTCTGCCGCGTGATATGAATGAACTCTTCCGCCAGCTCCAGCGTCTGGATCATGCCTCCCTGGCAGAGCAACGCAAACTGACCATCCCCTTCGTGAAAAAAGTGCTGAATATATAGCCCCCGCCATCGGGTTTCAGAATAGTCATACCTGCATCGGAAACATCCCTTCGACCGCTTTTACGCATTGACAAAAGTTCGGGCGCTTTCTGTTCGCTTTTCTTTTAGGTTTTTAGCCCCTGGGGTCAAGAAGTGTTATTGCGCTAAGAAATACCTGATGAATCGCGCACACTAGGCGCCCTGAAACCTTGAGATAACAACATAAACTCAACCAGATCGGGCTCGCGCCTGATCGATCTTTTGGAGTATGCCCATGAATCTGCGCAAACTATACCTATCGATATTAATGGCCTGTCTGCCTTGGCTGTTGGTGGCCTGTGGTAGCAAAGGTGGTGATGGCGATCAGCCGCCTCAGATCAGTTCATCTGCCAGTAGCAGTTCTGTGGCCACAGCCAGTGCAACGATCAAGGTTAATCAGCTGGGCTTTTTACCCTTGGCGCAAAAGTTGGCTGTGGTGCCGTCAGGCGCGGGGGACAGTTTTTCGCTGATTGCCGTTGACTCGGATACGGAGGTATTTACCGGCACTTTGGGTGACGCCGCAACCTGGGCACCGGCGGGCGATAACGTTCGATTGGCCGATTTCTCCAGCTTTACGACACCCGGTGAATACCGGATGCGCGTGGCTGGTATCGCTGACTCCAACCGTTTTCGTATTGCGGAAGATATCTATCAAGCCCTGAATAACGCGGCTATTAAAGCCTTCTATTTCAATCGCGCCAGCACGGCATTACTGGAAGCGCATGCCGGTATATATGCACGGCCTGCCGGCCATCCGGATACCAATGTGCAGGTGCACGTCTCAGCGGCTTCGCCTCAGCGACCGGAAGGCACGGTTATTCAGGCGCCCAAAGGCTGGTATGACGCGGGAGATTACAACAAGTACATCGTCAATTCCGGTATTTCCACCTACAGCCTGCTTGCTGCCTATGAACATTTTCCGGCGTACTACCAGGGCCAGAACCTTAACATTCCCGAGAGCGACAACACGCTGCCGGACCTGCTCGACGAAATTTTATGGAACCTGGAATGGATGCTGGATATGCAGGACCCCAATGACGGTGGCGTTTACCACAAACTCACCGACAAGGAGTTCGACGGCGCTGTTATGCCCCACGAAACCGGCACCCAGCGCTATGTGGTGCAGAAGGGCACCTCAGCAACCCTCAATTTCGCAGCCGTAATGGCCGTGGCCAGTCGTGTCTATGCACCCTTTGACGCACAACTTTCAGCAGAGATGCTGGCTGCTGCGGAGTCTGCCTGGGAATGGGCGCAGGCAAATCCGGCCATTACCTACGTACAACCGACTGACATCAAGACGGGCGCCTACGGTGATGCCACATTGACTGACGAGCGTGCCTGGGCAGCGGCTGAGCTCTATATCACCACCGGTGAAGAGGCTTATTACACCGGGATGAACCCGACGCAAGTGCAGGCCACCGTGCCTTCCTGGGGGGATGTGTGCGGATTGGCCTGGGTTTCCCTGGCGCATCATCGCAATGCCTTGTCAGAGGTGGCTGACAAGACTCTGATTACCCAACGCATCACGGCGCTGGCCGACACGTTATTAGCGGACTGGGAAGCGTCGGCCTATGCCGTGCCTATGCAGCAACAGAATTTTGTGTGGGGCAGTAATTCGGTGGCACTGAACCAGGCCATGATGTTGTTGCAGGGCTATCGGCTAAATGGCAACAGTGACTATCTGGGGGCTGCGCAGTCCCTGTTGGATTATGTGCTGGGACGCAACCCGACGGATTTTTCATTCGTGACGGGATACGGTGTTAAAACGCCGCAGTATATTCACCATCGTCCCTCCGAGGCTGACGGTATTGCAGCGCCTATACCCGGTTTTCTGGCCGGTGGCCCCCACGCAGGACAGCAGGATGCAGGGGACTGTCCCGTCAATTACCCTTCGGATCTCCCGGCAAAATCTTATCTGGATCACTGGTGCAGTTATGCCAGCAATGAAATTGCCATCAACTGGAACGCGCCTTTGGTGTATGTATCCGGCGCCCTGCAAGCCCTGACGGAACAATAAATTTGATTGCGGATCAACAGTCAGCACTGGCTGTTGATCCTGCACCAGGGAGCCGCCTCTGCCATCCGGCAAATTGCCTTAATAACTAAAGCTGGCTATGTTTAAACGAACATACCTTTATCTGGAGCACCGGTGAATAAACCGATGATGGCAGATACCTCTTCTTCCTCTCAGCCAGCGCCTGTCGGTCGTCGTTTTGCCCGGCGCGTTTATCCAGCTCGCATACTCGGGCTTGGCTTGGGTTTTTTCTCAGTAGGCGCCGCGCTTGTTCCTCTCTCTTACGGCTTTTGGGTTTGGTTTTTATTAATTATGTACGCCTTTGCCTGGCCACATATTGCCTATCTCTATGCAACGCGCGTCTCCGACTCCTTTGCCACCGGCAAGCGTCAATTATTATTTGATTCGTTTTGTGGCGGCCTGTGGGTTGCGGCCATGGCATTTAATCTTCTGCCCAGCGTTCTGGTGCTAACCATGTTGAGTATGAACAACATGGCCACTTCGGGCGGACGTTTTTTTGGTTTTGGTTTGCTGGCGCAGTTAACCGGTTTGCTACTGGGGGTGGCGATCTTTGGTTGGTATCCGCAATGGGATAGCAGTCTCACGGTTGTGATTGCCTCAATGCCGTTTCTGATTGTGCACCCCCTGGCCGTGGGCATGATGGCCTACAGTTTTGCCACGCGTCTGCACGAACAAAAAAACAGTTTGAAATTGTTGAGCCGTACCGATGGCCTGACGGGATTGTATAACCGGCGTTATTGGCAATTGCGTGCAGCCGAAGAGTTTGAACGCAGCCGTCGACAGGGAAATCCGGCGTCTCTGATCATGCTGGATATCGATCACTTTAAAAAAATAAATGATCAATACGGCCACAGTATTGGCGACGAGGTTCTGGAGGCCCTGAGTTATCTGTTGCAAATTAATTTGCGCAGCATTGATATTCTCGGTCGCTATGGCGGCGAAGAATTCGCGGTTGTTTTGCCGGAAACCGATGCGCAATGCGCACAGGAAATCGCTGAACGCGTGCGCCTTGCCGTGGCGAAAGAACCGCTGGGGGAAAAGCAATCATTGAAGTGCACGATCAGTCTGGGGATTGCGGAGATATCCCGCTCAACCAAAGATTTTGATGAATGGCTCAACGCGGCGGATAAAGCGCTTTACGACGCTAAAGCCGCCGGTCGCAATCGAACCTGCGTGTACCGTGAATAAACCAGCATTCCTTTGCGTATTGGTTCATATATTCAGGGCGCTACACAATCCAGACAGCTCGCATAAACCGCATGGGGATCATTCATCTTGCTGAGTGTCGCCAGTGGTTTGAGTAACGGCAACAGCTGTTGTTGCACCTCCAGTGCAGTGACATTATTCAGCAGGGTTTTGGGTGCAAGCATGCCGACGTGGCTACCGACGAGTTGGCGTAAAAGGGCTTCGCGGGATGAAAGCGGCCGACTGATAATCTCTACACTGTATTCGTCCAGCGCGACGTGCTGAGCAGTAGCGGCAATCACGTCTTCCAACGTACCCAATTGATCCACCAAACCCAGTTGTTGCGCCGCGGCACCGCTCCATACCCGTCCTTCGGCAATGGCTTCAATCTCCGCCGGTTCTGCATCGCGCGCTTCCGCCACCAGATTAATGAAACGTTGGTAAATATGATCGACGGTTAATTGAATAATGTCGCTGGCTTGAGGCGACAGCTCGCGGTCAGGACGAGCGGCGCCGGCCAGAGTCGTGGTGCCGACACCATCCGTCGTGATACCGATATTGGCGAGACTTTTTTCCACCGTGGGAAACGCCCCGAAGACGCCAATCGATCCGGTCAAGGTTGTTGGTGTTGCCCAGATTTCATCGCCCGCCGCCGCGATCCAGTAACCGCCCGATGCAGCCAGGCTGCCCATGGAGATAAACACTGGAATACCGGCCTCGCGGGTTGCCTGAATTTCATCGCGAATCACTTCCGATGCAAAGGAGCTGCCGCCGCCACTGTCGATACGAATGACCAGCGCTTTTACGGCTTTTTCCTCACGCACGTTTTGCAGCATCTCGGCCAATGTCTGGCTGCCGATACTGCCGTCCGGTTGGTGCCCATCAAGGATATTACCGGAGGCTACCAACAAGCCGATCTTGTCGGCTTTGGGTAACTGCGTGCGCTTCACATCGGCAAGATACACGCTGGCGTCGACCCCCTTGTAATAATTGCCCGCATCACTTTTGCCCAATTGTTCTATCAGTTGTTGCTGAACGTTTTGATAATTTTTGAGTTCATCCACTAAACCATTTTCCAGTGCAAGTTGTGCGCTACTGCCGCCAACATCGCGCAATTTGGTATCCATGGTGTTGATAAAGTTATTGAGCGAACCACTGGGTAAATCGCGCGCCTGTTCAATCTGTTGTGTGTACTGCGCCCAGAGTTCACCTAGCCAGCGGGAATTGTGTTCTTTGGATTCTGCAGACATATCCTCACGCAGCAGCGGTTCCACCGCGTCCTTGAATTTTCCTGAGCGGAATACGTGAAAATGAATGTCGAGTTTATCCAGGGTACCTTTGATGTAATTGCGGTAAGTACCGTAGCCGGTCAACAGGACTGCGCCCATATCATTCAGATAAATCGTGTCGGCATAGCTGGCCAGGTAATATTGGTCTTGCGTAAAGTTGTCACCGTAGGCGATGATTTTTTTACCGCTGGCTTTAAAATTTTCCAGCGCCTGACCGATTTCCTGCAATTTACTGATACCGCCAACCAACAGGTAATCCAGCTCCAGAACCAGCGTCGTGACGCGCTCATCTTCAGCGGCAACATTAATGGCTTCTACCAGCTCGCGCACAACGGTTTCGCTTTCTTCCGGGCTCACATCGCTGAGTAACAAGCTGACCGGATCAACATGGCTGCGCTGATCGACCAGCATGCCGCTGGGTGCAACACGCAACGCGAATTCGGCGGGCAGTACGGGTGTTTTCTGCGTGCCCAGTGCGATGACAATCACCAACACAATAAACAGAAAAATCAGATTGAATACGGCGATCCGTATCCAGGTCAGTAGTGACCAGAGACCAGATATAAATCGACTGAAGGGGCCGGGGGTGCGTTGTTGGCGGGAGTGGTCCACGTTATACATCCTTACGGTTAACAGGAAATCAATGGAAGTTAATGCAGCGCCCAAAGGCAGGGATTATTCAACGGCGGCTTGTTGCCGTTGGTAGTATTGCCAATATTGCATCCAGCGGCTGATCATCATCGCGCTGATAAAAATAGTGACCGATAGTACGACCACCGCAATGTCCTGCCAGCGCACCAGTGGTGACATGCTATTCACTACGGACCAGGTGAAATACACGAGGATCACAAAGCAAATCCAGCTGTAAGTCCGATAGCGCTCTTGCATCAGGCCGGGGATAAAAATCAGCAAGGGAACACTTTGCACCAGCCACAGTTTCAGGCTGCCATCGGCATCCATCAGGTTGTTCATTACAAACAACACCAGCAGCGCGCCATAACTGATAAAAAATATTCGCTGCATGCCGCGTAATTTACGCTGAATAACGCGGGCCTGGTCCTCGGTGATAATCAGGGGTTCTTTTTCAGACATTATTTTGCTGCTCTGGAAATTAATTAGGCGTGCAATTGCGCGGCGAGGCGCGCGACGCGTTTGCCAAGGGACTGGCACAGCGTTATTTCATCGTCACTCAATCTGGATGGCGTATCGCCTGCAGCCAGATGAGATGCGCCGTAAGGTGTGCCGCCCGTGCGGGTGAGGTTCAATGCCGCTTCTGTATAGGGAATGCCGGTAATCACCATGCCCTGATGCAGGAGCGGCAACATCATCGACAACAACGTCGCTTCCTGACCGCCGTGCAAGCTGGCGGTGGAGGTAAATACAGCGGCGGGTTTATCGACCAGGTCGCCGTTGAGCCACAGGCTGCTGGTGCCGTCGAGAAAATATTTCATGGGTGCTGCCATATTGCCGAAGCGGGTAGGGCTGCCGAGTATTAAACCGGCGCAGTGTTTCAGATCCTCTTCCGTGCAATAGATTGCGCCCGTGTCCGGGACTGCTGGTTGCGTTGCTTCAATCGTGGTTGACACTGCCGGTACCGTCCGTAATCGGGCTTCTATGCCGGCAACCTGTTCCACTCCACGGGCAATCTGTTGCGCCATAGCGAGGGTTGCACCATAACGACTGTAATACAGCACCAGAACGTAAGGAGTAGCCATCATTGTGTCTTCTTTAATGTGTCATTGATAAGCGGGGAACGCCGGATCCTACAGTAAAGCCAACAGGTTTTCCGGTGGACGGCCAATCACCGCCTGGTCATCTTTGATGGCAATCGGGCGTTCGATCAGTTTTGGATGGGCAGCCATGGCTTTAATCAAGGCTGTGTCGCTGAGACGCTCATCTTTGAGATTCAATTCTTTATAAGCATCCTCACCGGTACGTAACAGGTCGCGTGCGCCGATCCCCAGTTTTACCAACAGCTTTTTTAATTCGGCGGTGGTGGGCGGATTTTCCAGATACAGTCGAACGTCCGGCTCAATGCCATGTGCCTGTAGCAGGGCGAGTGCCTGACGGGATTTGGAGCAGCGCGGGTTGTGGTAGAGTGTGATCATCGTTAACCTCAGTTATGTATCGAGCGGCGATTATAACCATTTAACTCATCATGGCCCCACCTGTCAGTATGAATAAAATGCACCATTACTGGCGACGAACCCGGCAGTTTATCGAGCTGATCGTCAAGCAGTACCAACAAAAAGAATGCCAGAAAAGTGCGGCGTCGCTCACCTACGTCACGCTCTTTGCCATCGTGCCGCTGATGACCGTGACTTACTCCATGTTCTCCATCATCCCGGCTTTTGAAGGCGTCGGAGAACAACTCCAGTCGCTGATCTTTACCCATGCCTTACCTTACAACGAGCAGGCATTGATCGGTTATTTACAGGACTTTTCCCATCAAGCGCGTAAATTGACGGCAATCGGTGTGGCGTTTCTGGTGGTGTCGGCCTACCTGATGCTGAAAAATATCGAGCTAAATTTCAACGCGATCTGGGGCGTCAAGTACGGGCGACGGGGGATTGTCAGCTTCCTTTTATATTGGGCTATCCTTAGCCTCGGACCGCTGTTGTTGGGATTTGCCCTGGCCATCAGTACATATGTGGCGTCATTGCGCTTGCTGATGGATGAATACGACAGCCTCGGGCTGGTGACCTGGGTGTTCCAGTTTTTACCCATCCTGCTCAGTGCCGCTGCTTTCACGCTCCTGTTTGCTGCGGTGCCGAATTGCAAGGTACCGGTTTCGGATGCTGCTATCGGTGGCTTGGTCACGGCTATCGTCTTTGAAATCCTCAAAGTGCTTTTTGGTTTGATTGTTACCAATTCATCTTTCACATTGATCTATGGCGCCTTTGCGTTAGTGCCGCTGTTTCTTTTGTGGATCAACATGATCTGGATGGTTGTCCTGGGCGGCGCTGTGTTGGTGCACACCATCGGCAGTTACCAGATTGTGCTTAAGGATCGCGGCTATCCCGACCTGCTGGCCACGTTGCTGGTGTTGTGGAAGTTTCGTCAGGCATCAGCCCAGGGACTCAGCCTGAGCAATCGTGAGCTGTTGCAAATCGGCCTGTCATCGGAACAATGGCGGCGTATTCGCGACACTTTGCAAAGCGGGCGATTGATTACAGCCACCAGCCAAGGGGATTTCGTGCTGTGTTACGACCTGTATCAGCTCAGCCTGGCTGAATTAGCGGGCATGTTAAAGCTGTCTCGCCAGTTGCCGCCGGATGTGACCGGGCTGGATGACTTGCCTTGGTTGGCTGCGGCCCAGGCACACCTTGGGGCGATCGATGAATTTGCCGGTGAGCGTTGGTCCATTAGTGTGGCAGGCTTATTTGATGAGAGTGGCGATAGTGCCAAAGTCGCCGCTGCTGACGCTTGATCCGCGCCGGCGCGTTAACCGGTTATAAACAAAGATTTGTTAACGTCATTTTCAACGGACTGACTATAATTCAAAGTATTTCCCATTCATCGCTTGCGATGCGATCCAGACATTCATCCATGATAACGACTGACTATGGCTATTCCTCTGTTGATTTGTGACGATTCAATGATGGCGCGCAAGCAGGTAGCGCGCTCCTTGCCGGCGGGCTGGGATGTGGAAATCACCTATGCCACCAATGGCATGGAAGGTTTACAAGCCATTCGTGAAGGCAAGGGTGAGATGGTGTTTCTGGATCTCACCATGCCGGATATGGATGGCTATCAGGTGCTCGAAGCCGTTCGCGATGAAGGCCACAAATGCATCGTCATTGTGATCTCCGGCGATATCCAGCCTTCGGCGCGCGCGCGGGTGATTCATTTGGGGGCGCTCGATTTTATTCAAAAGCCCATCAACCCCGAAAAACTCGCGGACGTCCTGCACACCTACGGATTGCTGTAGGAACGGCCTCCTCAATATAGCTATTTTTTTGACAGCGATTAGCGTTCATGCAATTTTCCCGATTTGGTACCAAGCTCAGCAGCGATGCCGGCATTATCAGTTTGATGGATGACTTGGGCGAGGCGCTGCGTGTCAATCCCGACATGATCTTTATGGGCGGCGGTAACCCGGCAAGAATTCCGGCTATGGAATTGGCCTTTGAAGAAGCGCTGGCAAAAACGCTGGACGATGCGCAACTGCGCCATCAATTATTAGGCATTTATCAGCCGCCCCAGGGTGACCCTGAAGTATTGGATGCGGTAGCAAAACTGTTATCCCGCGAATATGGTTGGCCGCTTACACGCGCGAACGTAGCACTGGCCAACGGCAGTCAATCCGCTTTTTTTGTGTTGTTTAATTTATTCGCCGGTGAGTTCGCCGACGGCCAACACAAACACATTCAATTGCCATTAACGCCGGAATACCTGGGTTACAGTGACCTGGGGATCAGTGCAGATTTTTTTCATTCGGCAAAACCGGAAATCGAAATCCTGCCCGATCATTTTTTTAAATATCATGTGGATTTTCAGCAGTTGCACATCACTGAGGCAACTGGCGCTTTGTGTATTTCCCGTCCCACCAATCCGACGGGCAATGTCATCAGTGATGATGAATTGGCGCAGCTGGATCAACTGGCGCAACAGCATAAAGTTCCCTTGATTGTGGACGGAGCCTACGGCACGCCTTTTCCCAATATCCTGTTTGTCGATGGCCAGCCACACTGGAATGAAAATACGATACTCGTATTGAGTTTATCCAAGCTCGGTTTACCCGGTGCCCGAACAGGCATTGTGATTGCCAATCCGACAGTGATTGATGCGTTTACCAAAGCCAACACGATCCTGAGCCTGGCGTGCGGTAACTTCGGGCCGGCGCTGGCGCGCCAGTTGTTGCAGGATGAACAAATTCTGCATTTGAGCCGCACGGTGGTCGCGCCTTTTTATCAAGCGCGGATGGAACATGCGGTCCAGGTTTTTAAGGAAGCCTTGGCGGGTTTGCCTTATCGTATTCACAAACCCGAAGGAGCCATATTTTTATGGCTGTGGTTTGAAGGTTTGCCAATCAGCAGTGAAGCGTTATACCAGCGGTTAAAACAGCGGGGCGTGTTGGTGGTTTCCGGACATCATTTTTTTCCGGGATTAGATGGGCATTGGCAGCACAGTCAGGAATGTATTCGCGTTACCTATTGCCAGAGCCCCGAAACCGTAGAGCAGGGCGCAAGCATCATCGCCGACGAAATCCGTACAATCTACAACGCGCAGCTCCCACGTAGGTCGGATTAGCCGAAGGCGTAATCCGACAACAACGTAAGCAGAAAGCCTCACGCTTTTTTCCACCACAACCACCGCGACCCTGGTTTGATAAATTTATCCAGTTGCTGCTGTTTGTGTTCGTCGCTGGTAAACCAATAATAATCCTGTTTACTCTTCGGCTTGATCAACCCTTTGAAAGGAACAATGTGCTCTATAACCAGCCTGGGCATGCCCATCTTGCGATCGGCATTAAAACTTTGGTTCCAGTGCACAAGAATGTCGCGTTTGATCGTGGCAATGGCCAAGTCTTCGGATGATGCTTGAATCAGACGGCACGTAATAAATCCAATCACCGGTACTGGGTTGCCATAATTTTCAAAGAAAATGTCGGCTCCGGAAATAACAACTTTGTAGTACATGTTTTCACTCAAAACAGATGTTTCATAGGTTACTTTTTGGAGATGATCGATATTAATCGAATTCCGCATCGCCCTTGACGCTGTTGCCATACAATGGCGCCGTTTCCGGTAACTTGTGAAATAATTTGCTGAAATGTTGTTGAACGCGCGCGATATTCATCACTGACATGCCGCTCGAAAAGCCGAACCAGACATACAGGCCATTCAGGTCTTTAAACATTGATGGCAAATATTTCGGGCCGGTAATAACACCTTCCAGATAACGTTCGTAAAGTAACGGTAGATCATCCAATGTCACTTTGCCGACAAATAACATCGGAATAATTTCCGGCACGCCGGATTGAATGGCGCTACGAATAAAATTGACGTTTTCGACGAAACCTTTGACGTAAGAAATATCTTTCGTGAACACCGACCCGC
Source organism: Cellvibrio sp. PSBB006 (assembly GCF_002162135.1). Lineage (NCBI taxonomy): Bacteria > Pseudomonadati > Pseudomonadota > Gammaproteobacteria > Cellvibrionales > Cellvibrionaceae > Cellvibrio > Cellvibrio sp. PSBB006. Next base: position 5,192,159 of record NZ_CP021382.1, read on the forward strand.
CGGTTAAGGTGCCGCCGCGAAACACGCGCTGGGTAACGCGATAACTGTCGTGTTCACTGATGCCGCGTTCCAGGAAGTAGCGATATACTTCGCAAAAATCGGCGCCTTGTTCTGCCAGGTCAACCGCGACAACACGATCACTGATACGGCGGGCACGTTGCGGAAATGAACTGAAAGTGAGGGTTTCCAGCAGCACGGCCATACCTTCCTGGATCGCGGTAATACGCGGTGATCCGACACTAAGCCAGGTGGCCCAGGGTTGCTGGCGCCCGTTCAACGTCGTGCCGATATGCACCCAGCCTTCGTGGACTTCCAGAACCTGTAAATCCAGTTCGGAAAAATGCGCGCGGCGGTTGATCTTGATGCAATCTCCTCCCGCAGAGGCGTCCGACACAATATCGTCGCTGATTTGCACCCTGACTTCGCCAGGTGAAAAATAATTATTCATCCGCTGCAGGAGAATATCGACGGCCTGCTCGGCGTTGATGTGATTGCTGTAGGGACGGTTCAGATGGTCCACCGCTGGCAGGGAGAACACATGGCATAAGCGCTCACCCAACTGCCGCAATGTTTTGCGGTCGCCGCGAATTTTGTCTTGCGCCGAACCATAGAGCAGGCGGCTGAAATAACCGAACTGGGGCTGGCCACGGTGGCGCAATAATTCAACAACGATTTGGTATTGCTCGATAGTCGCCTTAAGAATATGGCCCAGCGCATCGCCGCGCCCCAAGTGCCTGCGGACATCGTTCTTCAGGTCTTTCAGATCCTGGTGGACGATATCGGGATCAAAGGCTAATTTCTGCCGTTGATAAAAGTCAGCGTCGATGGCCGGCAACACGCGACCGTCCTTGGCGCGGAATGTAGTTTCTAATTCTGCTGGCCATTTAATGGCATCAAGGATACGGATGGGACGTTGAAGTGCTACCAGGCGCGTGGACAAGGCCTGCAATCGCTCCAGATAGGCTTGGTTTTTCATAGGCAGGTTCCAACAACAGACCGGGTGACGCGTAACGAAAGGTATAAACTGGGAACAGTTTATACCTTGGCGAACTGATTGTGAGCAAGGTCACTTAAATTCTTCCGAGCATGTCATGGGACTGACAAGGATAAGCGGTAAAAAAATGCTGTCAGTGAGTTGTTTTTAACCAGCGGCTGGCTTTTATAATGGCAGCCCTTATTCGCGCCCTTGCTCGCAACCGTTATCCGACATCGGGGGACAGGTCCATGGCATACCTGGCACTGGAAAAACTGCATCAGCTATACGATGGTTACCGGCAACCCCTGCGTGTGGCCGGGCGCGAGTTACTCTTGTTGCAGGAAGAGGGGCGGCTTTATCTGATTGCCAATCGCTGCCCGCATATGGATGCACCCTTGCACAAGGGCAGTGTGCGGCAACATCTGCTAAGGTGCCCAACCCACGGGATCGAATTTGATCTGCGCGATGGGCGCGCCCAAGGTGGTGCGGCAGCGTGCGTCGGTTCGCTTGAATATATTCCGTTGGTTTATGAAGGGAACACCGTGGGTGTTGTGCTTTGATCTTTCGGGCGCCAGTGCGTCCTTTTGCTGTTTGCTCTATTTCCGTGTGGTCTCTAGCCACAATTTATCCAGGTATGCATTGCTGCCTTGGTTCACTTTTAATAACAGGAAATCATTATGTCCGTCTTGTCCCGCTTGTTTGGTAAAACTAAAAAAAGCCAACCTGAAACCCGTATCAATAAAATTACCGCACTGGAAAGCCTGTCGCCTGATGCGCTGATGAGTATCGCCTTGGGTGAAAAAGGCGAGCAGGACGATCAGTTGCGTGTAGCAGCAATTGAACGACTGGATGACGCAAATACTTTGCGCGATATCGCTTTCAGCTCCACCAGCAACCAGGTGCAGCGTATTGCGCGGCAGCGGCTTGCCGCGTTGGTTGATACAGGCAAGATTGACTTCGATCAGTTGTCTACGCAATTAGGTGATCCGGTAAAACTTTTTGCGGTGATGAGTTTTTCCCAACAGGCTGATCGGCTTGAACAGCTCTTGTCCTCCATCAATGACAATGAACTGCTGTATAAAATGGCTCGCGAAGGCGCTACGGTAAAGCTGCGACAAATTGCTGCCGAAAAAATTGAAGACCGTGAACAATTACAGCACTTGTTAAAAGACACCAAAGGTAAAGACAAGGCCGTCTATAAAATCGTCAAGGATAAATGTGACCGTTTCCGTGAAGAGGAGAAGTCGATTGCGGCCACCCAAACGGCTATCGATACGCTCTTGCAATCGCTCGCGCAACACAGTCAGCGTGTGTTCGATGTTCATTACACCGCAAAATTTCATTTGTTACAGCAGCAGTGGCAAGCATTGGTTGAACAGGCAAATGAAACACAACAGCAGCAAGCAAACGAAGCCATCGCCGCATGTCAGGTAAAGGTAAACGAGGTGGAAGCAGCAGAGGCGGAAGCCGAAGCTAAAGCGATTGAACTGGCCAGTGCGGATCAGCATCGCCAGGATATTTTGCAAGCACTTGCCGCCCTGGTAAAACAATTGGCCGTGGGTGAGCCGGTGGAGGATACGCAGATCCAGCAACTCAGTGCGCAATGGCAAGAAGCGGCAACACACAAGCCTGCTACAGCAAGCGAACAGAAATCTTATGTAACATTGACAGAAATGATTCCCGCCTTGCAGCAACAGTTGACGCGTTACGGCAGTATTGAAAACCATGTCGCATTATTGGCTAGCGCAGACAGCGATGCTGACGATCATCCGCCAGTCTATCGCCATCTCAAGCAACGCCTGGAAGGGAAAAAAATATTTGCAGGCGATACGGTTCCGCAAAATATTCTCGATGCACAGATCGCTTTGGAGGAATGGGACAAGCAGCGTCAGGCGAAAAAAGCCGAGCAACACCATCTGCAACGGCAAATTGGCGGTTTGATTCGCAAAGCGAAGGACGCCAGTAGTACCGGTAAATTGCAGCAAGCCGCTGGTTTGCGGCGCGCCATTGAGGAAAAGTTGGCGCAAGCAAAAACAGTTCCTGCGCATTTGCAGGGCCAACTGCAGCAACTGGATGAAATGCTGGATAAATTGCAGGATTGGAAAGATTACGCTGTGCTGCCCAAAAAACATGAACTTATTGCGCAGATGAAATCTTTCATCGGCAGCGAGGAGCATCCGGAGGCGCTCTCGATCAAGATCAAGCGCTTACAGGATGAATGGAAATCGCTCAGTAAAGGCGGCGGACTGCACAAAGAAAATCAGGAGCAGGATCAGGAACTGTGGGAGGATTTTCACCAGTCGGCACAAACAGCTTATCAACCCTGTCGCGAATATTTTGCTGAGCAGGCGGCTGTTCGTCAGCGCAATCTGGAAAGCTGCAAGGCCTTGGTCGAGCAATTAAAAACCTACGAACAGAATTATGCCTGGGATGCTGCTGACTGGAAGGCAGTCGAAAAAGTTGTGCGTCTGGCGCGTCAGGAATGGCGCAGTTACTCACCCACCGAGCGCGCAGCAACTCAACCGGTATTGGCAGAGTTTGATGCCGTGCTTGAGCGCATCGATCAAAAGCTGAATGATGAGCGAAACAAGAATGCCGCGCAAAAACAAAACCTGATTGCGCGCGCAAAGCAATTATTGGAACAGGAAGATACCCGCGCAGCGATAGACGAGGTCAAACAATTGCAAGCGCAGTGGCAACAGGTTGGGGTGATGGCGCGTTCGCTTGATCAAAAACTCTGGCGCGAATTCCGCGCTGCATGCGATGCAATCTTTGCCAAGAAACAACAACAGACCGCAGAGTTTAAAGGGGAGCTGGAGGCTAACCTGACGGCGGCTGAGCAGCTAATTGCCCGGATGCGGGAGTTGACCGAACTGAACGGTCAGGCACTTATGGATGCACGTAAAGATGTAGACGAATTGCAGCAGCAATATACGGCGCTGGGATTTTTGCCCAAGGCGAAGGCAAACGGAATCAAGAGTGCATTCGTGCAAGCTGTCGATGCCTTCGAAACAAAAATAAAACGTGAACGCCAGCTCGCCCGCCAGCAGGTCTGGTTGAATTTGTTTGCAGCCAACGATCAACTGCGTGAGTGCCAATGGTCGTTGCTCAAGGTGACTGATGTTGAACAGGCGGATGCATTGAAAGCTGATGCAATGGCAAATATACCTGCTGATCAATTGCCCTCGGGTGGTTTGAAAGCACTACAGCAAAAACTGGAATCTACTCTGGCGGAAACCCGGGTCGAGCAACATCTGGCAGATCTGCGATTGTTGTGTATTCGTGCCGAAATTCTTACCGGTGCGACCACACCGGCACAAGATCAGGCGTTACGGATGGAGTATCAGGTTAAACAACTTGAGCAGAACTTTGGTCAAAAACCGGCGGATGCGCGCACCGCATTCGATGGTTTGGTGTTCGAATGGCTGGCTGTCGGTCCGGTATCTGCCGCAGACTATGCGCCGCTTTTTACCCGGTTCCATAACTGCTGGTTGAACGTCGTCCGCTAGGGAATCGCTGTGGCCAATCCCTTATCTGTTGTGCGAGTGACCGGTCGCTATCTCAAGCGCGCGCTGCTGGTATGTCTGGTGTTACTGCTGGCATACCAGTTGTGGGTGTTTGCCAATTTGCTGTGGTGGAAGTGGTTCAACCCGGTGGAAACCAGTTTTATGGCGTTGCGCCTTGATGAATTGCGCGAGAAAAATCCTGACATCGAGCTGCGCCATCAATGGGTTCCCTATGAGCGAATTTCCATTCACTTGAAACGCGCAGTGGTGGCGACGGAAGATGATAAATTCATTGACCATCATGGCTTCGACTGGGAAGGCATCAAGGTGGCGTTGGAAAAAAACCAGCGGCGCGGCCGCCTTTCAGCAGGCGGTTCTACCATCACCCAGCAACTTGCCAAAAATCTGTTTTTATCCCCTAAACGGAGCTACGTGCGCAAATTACAGGAAGCCGTCATCGCTGGCATGATAGAGGCGCTTTGGGATAAGCGCCGCATCCTGGAGGTTTATCTGAATGTGGTGGAGTGGGGCGATGGGGTTTACGGCGCAGAGGCGGCCGCACGTCACTATTTTGAGACCTCCGCCGCGAATCTCAATAAAGCCCAGGCTGTGAGGATCGCCGTTATGCTGCCAAATCCGCGGCGCTTCGAGCGACGCTATCCCGACTATCTGGTAACTCACTCCCGCCGTATTCAGGCACGTATGCACTACACCCGGGTGCCCGATTAAGGGCGCCGGTCGTTTATCTTCTTTATATCTCCGGCTATGCACGAAACCACGGATGTTACGGTTCTCGCCTGCGGGCTTTTACGTTACAATCGCGCGTTTTTATATTTCGGCAGTAGATGCCGGTTGAAAATCGTTAACCTGATGACTTCATGAGGTGATTGTCATGCCTATTTACGAATACCTGTGTCAATCCTGTAACCATGAATTGGAAGCGATTCAAAAGCTGAGTGAAGCTCCCTTGGTGGAGTGCCCGGCTTGTGCGCAACCGACCTTGAAAAAGAAAATTTCAGCAGCTGGCTTCCGTCTGAAGGGCGGTGGTTGGTATGAAACCGACTTTAAATCCGGCAACAAGAAAAATCTGGCGGGCGAGGGCAGCAAGCCGGCTGGCTCCGGTGATACCAAACCGGCCGCCGCACCCGCCGCCAGCTCTACGCCGGCCAGTGCGTAATCGGCGTTCATGCCGCAACGTTTATCAGTGACTTTCAAGACAACAGGAAAATGCTATGCGCAGTGAATACTGTGGCGCTCTAAATGCCTCTTTTATTGATCAGGAAGTGACCCTCTGCGGATGGGTTGATCGTCGTCGCGACCACGGCGGCGTTATTTTTATCGACCTGCGTGACCGTGACGGTATTGTGCAGGTGGTGTTTGATCCTGATGGCAAAGAGAATTTTGCGCTCGCGGACAAAGTGCGCAGCGAATATGTTTTGCAGGTCACTGGTAAGGTCCGTGCCCGCACCGCTGCGACGGTGAACCCGAACATGCCAACCGGTGAGATTGAGGTGTATGGCACGGGTTTGAAGATCCTCAACGAAGCGGAAACCATTCCATTTCCCCTCGACAGCTATGCCAACGTCGGTGAAGACGTGCGCCTGAAGTACCGCTTCCTGGACCTGCGTCGCACCGAGATGCAGAAGAACCTGCGTTTCCGTTCGCAAGTAACCAGCGCCATTCGCCGCTACCTGGACACCAATGGTTTCATCGATGTGGAAACCCCGATACTGACCCGGGCCACCCCGGAAGGCGCGCGCGACTATCTGGTGCCATCGCGTACTCACGATGGCAAATTCTTCGCTTTGCCCCAATCACCGCAGCTTTTCAAACAATTGCTGATGGTGGCCGGCTTCGATCGTTACTATCAAATCGCCAAGTGCTTCCGCGATGAAGACCTGCGTGCGGACCGCCAGCCAGAATTCACCCAGATCGATATTGAAACCTCCTTTATGTCGCAAGAGCAGATCATGTCGGTAACCGAAGGCATGGTGCGCGAACTGTTCCGCGATTTGATGGGTGTGGAGTTCCCAGAGTTACAGCGCATGCCTTTCTCAGAAGCGATTGCCAAATATGGCTCGGACAAGCCGGATATGCGTATCCCGCTGGAGATGGTGGATATCAAGGATCTGGTTACCGATGTGGAGTTCAAGGTCTTTGCCGGTCCCGCCAACGATCCGAAAGCCCGCGTCACTGCGCTGAAAGTACCCGGTGGCAACGATAAATTGACCCGCAAACAAATCGACGACTACACCAAGTTTGTCGGCATTTATGGTGCAAAAGGTCTGGCCTATATCAAGGTCAACGATAAATCTGACCTGGAAGAAGGCTTGCAATCACCCATCGTGAAGAACCTGCCGGTGCCGGTGCGCGCGGCGATTCTGGAGCGCGTGGGTGCGGAAAACGGTGACCTCATCTTCTTCGGCGCTGACAAACACAAGGTTGTCACTGAGGCACTGGGTGCTTTGCGCTGCAAGCTGGGTGCAGACCTGAACCTCTACACCTGCGAGTGGGCGCCATTGTGGGTGGTGGACTTCCCCATGTTCGAAGAGGACGACAAAGGCAACTGGAGTGCGCTGCACCATCCGTTTACCGCGCCTTCTTGTTCACCCGAAGAGCTTGCTGCTAACCCCGGCTCCGCCCTGTCACAAGCATATGACCTGGTATTGAACGGCACAGAATTGGGTGGTGGTTCAGTCCGTATCCACACCCAACCCATGCAGCAAGCCGTGTTCAACCTGTTGGGTATTAATGAAGAAGAACAACGCGAGAAGTTCGGCTTCCTGTTGGACGCCCTGAAGTACGGCGCTCCACCACACGGCGGTTTGGCCTTCGGTCTCGACCGCTTGATCATGCTGATGACCGGCTCCAGCTCAATCCGCGACGTCATCGCCTTCCCCAAGACCCAGAGCGCCGCCTGCGTTATGACCGATGCACCGGGTGCGGTGGATGAGTTACAACTGCGTGAGTTGCACATTCGTTTGAGAAAGAAAGAGCAAGCAGCTCCGGTTTCTGAGTAGTATCGGAGTGGGGAGTTGGGTTGCGGGGTGCGAGACACGCCGTAAACCCATCCATGGGGGCTCAACAACGGCATCCATGCCGTTGATGGTCTCGCACCCCGCAACCCAACTCCTCGATGATGTGTAGAAGAAGTAGGTCGGATTAGCCGCAGGCGTAATCCGACACAATAAGAAAGTTTGGAGGAAAACCATGGCTGGCCACAGCAAATGGGCAAATATCAAACACCGTAAAGCCCGTCAAGACGCCAAAAAAGGCAAAGTCTTCACCAAAGTTATTCGTGAACTGACCGTTGCAGCCAAAGGCGGCCCCAACCCGGCTGATAACCCGCGCCTGCGCGCTGCGGTCGATAAAGCGCTCAGCGAAAACATGAAGCGCGACACCATCGACAAAGCCATTGCGCGCGGCGCCGGTACTGCTGATGGGGATAACTACGAGGAAATTACCTACGAAGGTTATGGTGTCGGCGGTGTTGCTTTTATCGTGGAATGCATGACGGACAACCGCAATCGCACCGTGGGTGAGGTGCGTCACGCTTTTACCAAACGCGGCGGAAACCTGGGTACCGACGGTTCGGTCGCCTATTTATTCAGTCGTAAAGGGCAGATCAGTTTCGAGCCAGGTATTGATGAAGACAAATTAATGGAAGCTGCATTGGAAGCTGGGGCTGACGATGTGATTACCAACGATGATGGTTCCTATGACGTGATGACGTCCTTTGAAGATTATCTCAATGTAAAAGATGCGCTCCTTGAAGCCGGGTTCAAACCAGCCAGTGCGGATATCGCGATGATCCCTTCAGTAACGGTTTCGCTGGATAAAGAGGGCGCGGAAAAAATCCTGGGGTTGGTCGATATGCTCGAAGATCTGGACGATGTACAGAATGTCTACACCAATGCCGACATTCCGGATGATGTAATGGAGCAACTTAACTCATAAAACCACCTTCTCCTGCGGCAACTGGTGCTAGCCAGCTTGCCGCCGCTCTTGCGCTTGCGACAGGCGCCACTCCATGTGACACTTCCCCCACCTTTTAAGACGCGCACTTATCCTTATGGCACTGATCTTGGGTATCGACCCTGGCTCCCGCAAAACCGGCTTCGGCATTATCAATGCTGTGGGGCGGAAGGCGGAGTATGTTACCAGCGGCGTGATTCGCGTTCCCGACCTCGACCTGCCCGAACGCCTCAAGATTATCTTTGACTCCGTTACCCAGATTATTCAGCAGTATTGCCCCCAGGAGATGGCGATTGAACAGGTGTTCATGGCCAAGAATGCCAGTTCGGCACTCAAGTTGGGGCAGGCGCGGGGAGCAGCCATCGTGGCGGCAGTCGCCTTGGCCTTGCCGGTGTCGGAATATGAGGCGCGCAAGGTCAAGCAATCGGTGGTAGGGCATGGGGCGGCGGATAAAACTCAGGTTCAGCATATGGTGAAAACCCTGTTGAAACTGCCAGCTGAGCCTCAGGAGGATGCGGCGGATGCGTTGGCAGTAGCGCTGTGTCACGCCAATACGCAACAACATTTGATTAAACTTGCCGGTTCCAGCAGCTTCCGCCGGGGCAGGGTGATTTAATCGAACAATATCAGAGCCAGAAGCCGGATTAACCAGAGTGAGTTTTCATGATAGGACGTTTACGCGGAACCGTTATTGAGAAGCAACCGCCATATTTGTTGCTGGATGTAAATGGTGTGGGCTATGAATTGCAGGCTCCTATGACGACTTTTTATCGTTTGCCTGCACTGGGTGTTGAGGTGGTGCTGCACACGCATCTTTCTATTACCGAAAACCTGCATCAATTGTTTGCGTTCATTGATCAACGTGATCGCGCACTGTTTCGGACGCTGATTAAAGTGAATGGTGTCGGCCCCAAACTGGCAATTGCGATTTTATCCGGTATGGAAGCAGACGATATTGCGCGCTGTGTGCGTGAACACAATATTACGGCGCTGACCAAGCTTCCGGGAATTGGAAAAAAAACGGCCGAGCGATTGGTCATTGAATTACAGGATCGACTCAAAACCTGGGATTTACCCCACGCAGAACATCTGCCGGATAATCACCAGCAAGGCGTATTGAACACCAATGAGGTGTTGGCAGAAGCGGAAAGTGCATTGATTGCCCTGGGTTATAAACCGGTTGATGCGGCGAAGATGATTGCCTCCGCAGCAAAACATCATCCGGAGGCGAGCAGCCAGGAACTTATTCGTTTGGCATTGCGCAGCATAGCGCCGGTCTAACCTGATGGTGAAAACGTATGATTGAAACAGATCGTTTGATTGCCCCCACCGCCAGAGATCGTGAAGATCAACTTGATCGGGCGGTGCGCCCGCGCAGTTTGGCCGACTATGTTGGTCAACCCGTGGTGCGCGAGCAGATGGAAATTTTTATCGGCGCAGCAAAAAAACGCAATGAAGCGCTGGACCACACGCTTGTATTCGGGCCTCCGGGTTTGGGTAAAACCACATTGGCGAACATTATTGCCAATGAAATGGGAGTTTCGCTGAAGAGTACCTCCGGTCCGGTATTGGAAAAAGCCGGGGATTTGGCTGCGCTGATGACCAATCTTGAACCGGGCGATGTGTTGTTTATCGACGAGATTCATCGTTTGAGCCCAGTGGTGGAAGAAATTCTTTATCCTGCAATGGAAGATTTTCAGCTGGATATCATGATCGGCGAAGGGCCGGCAGCGCGTTCGATCAAACTGGACTTGCCGCAGTTTACGTTGGTGGGGGCAACCACCCGCGCAGGTTTACTTACTTCTCCCTTGCGTGATCGGTTCGGGATCGTGCAACGCCTGGAGTTCTACAATGTTGCTGATCTCACTCACATTGTTGCGCGCTCCGCAGCATTGTTGGGGGTGAGTATGGAGCCTCAAGGTGCAGCTGAAATAGCCAAGCGTTCTCGTGGCACACCGCGTATCGCCAATCGCTTGCTGCGTCGCGTGCGCGATTTTGCCGAGATGAAAGGTGATGGCATAGTCAGTGCTGAGATGGCGGACGGTGCGCTTAATATGTTGAATGTCGATGATCGGGGTTTTGATCATATGGACCGTCGCTTGCTGCTCGCGATGATGAATAATTTTGATGGTGGGCCGGTAGGTGTTGAGAGTCTGGCGGCGGCCATTAGTGAAGATCGCGGAACAATAGAAGATGTCATCGAGCCCTATCTGATTCAGCAAGGGTTTCTGGCACGCACACCGCGCGGTCGTGTTCTCACAGCAAACGCATACTTGCACTTCGGCATAACCATGCCCAAACGCTTGCAAGACGATACCGAATAACTTTTCCAATGTTTTTGGTTATGGAATTTCACGCATGACGGCTTTCGCATTACCGGTTCGTATTTACATAGAAGATACTGATGCGGGCGGTATTGTTTACTACGTCAACTATTTAAAGTTCATGGAGCGATCCCGTACAGAATTTTTGCGCAGTCTGGGGTATGATAAGCCCGCTATTTTGGACGAGGGTCTTTTACTTGTCGTTCACTCTGCACAAGTCATTTATCGGCGTCCGGCGCGCCTGGATGACCAGCTGGAGGTGACGACTGAGGTTGTCAAAATCGCGCGTACTTACGTGGAGTTTCAACAGAATGTTTTGCGCGGGAACGATTTAATGTGCGAGGGTCTAATTCGCATCGCTTGCGTCAGCGGCGAGACAATGAAACCTAACCCTATTCCCATCGCCATGTTTGAACGCATCAAGTCGCATACCAATACCAACTAAGAGCTACAGAGTGTTATGTCAGAAGCTGAAAATACCTTATCGATCTGGAGTTTGATTGCCGAAGCCAGTTTCGTTGTGCAACTGGTTATGTTGATTCTCTTCCTCGCTTCCATGGTTTCCTGGGTGATGATTTTTCAGCGCGGAATGTACCAGCGCAAAGCCCATAATTCCTTCCTCGCCTTTGAAAAACAATTCTGGTCCGGCATCGACCTCAACCAGTTATTCCGCCAAGGCAATGGCCGCAATGATACCGACGGCGTGGAGAATATTTTCCGTGCCGGGTTCAAGGAATTTACGCGTTTACGCCAACAGACCGGTGCTGACCCGGATGCAGTGATGGAAGGATCACAGCGGGCCATGCGTGTAGCGCTGGCGCGTGAGGAAGAAAAACTGGAAGCCGGTTTGCCGTTTCTGGCCAGTGTTGCGTCTGTCAGCCCATACATCGGTTTGTTCGGTACGGTATGGGGAATCATGAATTCATTTCGTGGCCTGGCAAATGTGCATCAGACAACTCTGGCGACGGTTGCTCCAGGTATCTCCGAGGCGCTGATAGCTACCGCCATCGGGCTTTTTGCAGCAATTCCTGCGGTTCTGGCTTACAACCGCTACTCGACGCGCGCCGAAACCTTGATGGGAAATTACCAGACTTTCGCAGAAGAGTTTTCAGCTATTCTGCATCGCCAGGTACACAGCAAGCAGGTTTCCGCCTGAGTTAATCCAAATTTCATGGTTAAATGATATGTCCGGATTTGATCGGAAAGTAAAAAAGAAACCGATGGCTGAAATCAACGTGGTGCCATACATCGATGTGATGTTGGTGCTATTGATCGTGTTTATGGTTGCTGCACCGATGCTGACACAGGGTGTGAAAGTGGAGTTGCCGCAAGCAGCCTCGGAGCCAATCGATAACAAGGATGAAGAGCCGGTTACGGTTTCTGTCAAAAAGGACGGAAGCTACTACATTACGCTGGGCGGCGATGCGGAGCAGGCTCGCCCTCTTGCTGAAATCAAGGATATGGTGAGTAAGGTGTTGCGGCAGAGTCCCAAGACGCTTGTTCTGGTGCAAGGTGACCATAGCGTTGATTACGGCGTGGTTGTGTCACTAATGAGCGAATTGCAGAGTGCCGGGGCACCTTCCGTCGGCTTGGTTACTGAGCCTCCCCGTTAGGTATCTATGAAGCTGGACAGATTTTTTACAGTACCGGTATTGCTCAGTGTAACCTTGCACACGGCATTGTTGATTTTTATTGCTGGTAATTGGATGCAAAGCAAACCGGAAGAAACGATATACAAGCCGCATTATGTAAAGGCAACGCTGGTCGATATGACCCCCAAAGCCATCGCTGCTCCCCAGCAACCAAAACCTCAGGTGCTGGAGGCGCAACGAAAACAGGAGCAGGAGCGTAAGCGTCAGGAAGAGCAAGAGCGCCAACAAGCCGAAGCAAAAAAAATCCAGCAGAAAAAAGATCAGGAAGCAAAAGCCAAGGCAGAAGAAGCGCGTCTGCAAAAAATAAAAACTGAGCAGGCTAAACAGGCAGCAGCAAAAGCTGAACAGCAGCGTAAAAAGGAAGAGGAAGAAAAGAAGCGTAAGGCCGAGGCTGAACGTAAAAAGCGTGAGCAGCAACAGCGTGAAGCAATGGAGCGGCTTGAGGCGGCCTTACAAAAGGAAGAGCAGTTTCTCAGTGAACGTAGTGACGATGCTAATGTCCAGAGCTACGAGGCGCTAATACAGGAGCGGATTATTCAAAACTGGAGCCGTCCGCCCTCCGCCAGAAACGGCATGCAGGCGATTCTGGAAATCAACATGGTGCCGACGGGTCAGGTAGTGAACGTGCGGGTGATTAAAAGCAGTGGTGATGTCGCATTTGATCGTTCGGCCGAACAGGCGGTAAAGCGGGTTGATCGCTTTACCGAGATTATGGGTATGCCGTCAGATTTATTTGAACGTAACTTTCGAGTATTCCGATTATTATTCCAGCCAGAGGATTTACGTCAGTGAAACGTTATTTGCTGTTTTTTGTGCTTTTGATTTCAGGTATGGCACAAGCCCAGTTAACAATACAGATTTCCCGTGGGGCGGATAATCCGACTCGCATCGCGGTAGTACCTATGGCCACTCAAGGCTTGGCATTATCGGAAGATATCAGTGAAATCGTCAGTAATGATCTGGAGTTCACCGGTCAGTTTGCCGCAATTCCGCGAACTGATATGTTGTCTTTCCCACGTAACGAAGCTGAAGTGCATTATCGCGATTGGAATGTGCTCAAGGCAGAATATTTATTAATAGGCTCTGTAGAGCAGCGTGCAGGGCGTTATTACGCCAGCTATCAACTGTTTGATGTCCTGGGTCAGCGCAAAGTATTACCAAAATTGTCAGTTGATGGGACGGAAGCTCAATTGCGTGACCTGGCTCACCACATCAGTGACAAGGTTTATGAAACTATTACTGGTATTCGTGGCATATTTTCCACCAAGCTGATTTATGTAGAAGCTTTTCAACAGAAAGGCAGAAATGATAAATATCGATTGATGTTGTCGGACGTGGACGGAGCTCGTTCGCGATTATTGCTTGAATCCGGTGAGCCGATTATGTCACCGATGTGGTCTCCGGATGGTCGTCGGGTTGCATATGTTTCTTTTGAATCGGATCGTCCTGCAGTTTATGTTCAGGAGATTGCAACAGGCAGAAGAGAGCAGCTGACAAATTTTAAAGGTTTGAATGGTGCGCCTGCATGGGCGCCTGATGGACAGCGTCTGGCATTGGTTTTGTCGAAGGATGGCAATCCGGAAATTTACACGCTGAATATTATTACTCGACAACTGTCGCGCATGACAAATCATTTTGGAATTGATACTGAACCTGCATGGACGGCCGATGGTACTGGCATTATTTTCACCTCCAATCGTGGAGGAAAGCCACAAATATACCAAGTAAATGTTGCAACTTTGCAGGTGGAGCGTGTAACCTTTGACGGCGAGCAAAACACTCGTGGTCGCGTCTCTCCTGATGGTAAAAGCTTGGTTATGGTTCATCAACGAGGTGGTACATATCACCTCGCTGCACAAGACCTTAAGACAGGAAATTTACGCATTTTGACAGAGACAGATTTAGACGAGTCGCCTACTATAGCTCCCAATGGCGCTATGCTGATGTATGCGACTCGCTTTGGTGGTAAGGGTATACTGGCAGCGGTTTCCTTGGATGCCAGAACCAGAGTTCGTCTACCATCAAAACAAGGTGATGTGCGGGAACCCGCATGGTCACCATTTTTTTAAATAAACCTCAGTACTGCTAGTTCACCACTTGATTGGAGTTACACACACATGATCACTAAATCATTAAAACAAGGTTTAACCTTCGCTGTTATTATGTCTTTCCTGGTTGGTTGCTCCAGCAGCAGCACTCAGGAAGAGGAAACTACCACTACTGCTCCTGTAGTGCCTGAAGAAACTGTTAACGAAGTTGAAGAGCAAGCACCGCTCGAAACTATCGTGTACTTCGACTTCGACCAAGCTACTCTGAAGCCTGAAACCCGTGCGCTGTTGTTGGCTCATGCAGATCGTCTGAAATCTTCTGGTGCTGCTACCCGTCTGGAAGGTCATGCTGACGAGCGCGGCTCTCGCGAATACAACATTGCTCTGGGTGAGCGTCGTGCGAACGCTGTGCGCGACTTCCTGGTACTGCAAGGTGTAAGCGCTTCTTCTTTGGAAGTTGTGAGCTACGGTGAAGAGCGTCCGCTTGCCACTGGCAGCGATGAGTCTTCCTACTCTCAAAACCGTCGTGTAGAACTGAAGTACTAATCAAGAGTCAACAACCCGTATGTCGAAATACCTGTTAGCTGCTGTTCTGTTTATTGCAGTCCCTGCATCCCAGGCGCAAGTGCGGGTTGTTGAATCCTCGCCCCAGAGACCACTCTCTGGGGTGGCTCAACCGATTGAGTCGGTTAACGCTCAAACAAATGCGTATTTTGAACTCCAATCACTCAAGGAAGAAGTTTCTCTGCTACGAGGTTTGGTAGAGGAACAGGCTCACGAGATTTCTCGTTTAAAACAGCAGCAAATGGATAACTACCTTGATCTGGATAAACGCTTGAACGCCTTGTCTGGTGGTGGCAATCCTGCTCCTGTTGATACATCTCTTTTGCCACCGTCACCCGTTGAAAGCGCAGGTGGCGGTGTCTCTATTCCGAATTCCAATAGTGCTCTCGGTGAAGCCGAGGTCTATGCTGCAGCATATAACCTGTTGAAACAGCGTCAGATTGATCCCGCCATTGCGGCCTTTAAAGACCATCTCTCCCGTTTTCCCAACGGCGCCTATGCGGGCAATAGCTATTATTGGCTGGGAGAAATCTACCTGCTGAAGAATGAATTATCTGATTCGCGAAATTGGTTTACTCAATTGCTTGAGAAGTTTCCTAATGATCGCAAAGTACCTGATGCGAAGTTCAAGCTGGGTAAGGTATACCACTTGCTAGGGGAAGATGATCAAGGCAGAAAGTTGCTTGAAGATGTCGCTGCTGGCAGTGGTGATTCAGCTCGATTGGCTAAACAATATTTGCAGGAAAATTTCTAAAGGTGTCGGGTTTATTTTTATAGGCCGATATTCTTGATGTAAAAAAAGAGTGGGGCCAACCTTGCGGTTAGCCCCATAGCTTTCCAGCTCCTCTCCAGGTTTTACTTTAATTGCTAAAGAATTTAGTAATTAAAACTCAGCGTCCTGCTGACCAACCTTGCTGTTCCACTCTTGTGCCTGTCCTTCCGTGTTTACAACGTCCTTATACGGCACACATTCCTTTGTATTTCCTTAGATAGAGTGGGGCGCTTCCTTTGACCTTTCTTGGCCTGGGTACATCAATGTGTACTTCCTTGTTAAAAGCTATTCTCCAGAAAATGAGGTGTCGCAGATAGTCGAGAAAATCGCTATTTTTTGTAGGAAATTGACTACAGGATGGCGCGGATATCGGGATCTTATCCGACGTGATTGTCATCACTTTGGAATTTAAAGCTTTTGAAATCAAGCAATTAAGGTATGCCCGATAGGGAAAAGAGGATTGCTGATTGAGTGCGGCAGCGCACGTTATGTTAGTTGGAGGGGGCTTAAAGAGCGGTGAGGGCAGGATTGCCTCTGTAGAGAGACAATCCTGAGGAGCGTTTAAAGATTATCCAGGTATTTCTCGGCATCAAGCGCAGCCATACAGCCGGCTCCGGCAGATGTAATAGCTTGACGGTAAACATGATCAGCTACGTCACCTGCAGCAAATACCCCTGGAATATTGGTCCCGGTGGCATTCCCATGCAAACCGCTGTTTACCTTGATGTAGCCATCTTTCATATCAAGCTGGCCGGCAAAAATATCGGTGTTAGGCTTGTGGCCGATAGCGATAAACACACCTGCAACATCAATGTCCTGAGTGCTGCCGTCCTGGGTGCTTTTCAGGCGCAGGCCGGTAACACCGCTGTCTTCACCAAGAACTTCTTCCAGTGTATGGTTCCATATAATCCGCACATTACCGTTCGCCGCTTTAGCCAACAGTTTGTCTTGCAGGATTTTCTCGGACTTTAATTTATCCCGACGGTGAATCAAGGTCACTTCGCTGGCGATGTTGGACAGATATAAAGCTTCTTCTACCGCTGTATTGCCGCCACCGACTACTGCAACCTTTTGGCCACGATAAAAGAATCCGTCACAGGTCGCACAAGCGCTTACGCCTTTACCCATAAAGGCTTCTTCTGATGGAAGGCCCAGATATTGGGCGGAAGCACCGGTAGCAATGATCAAGGCATCACAGGTGTAGGTGTTGGTACCGAGCAATTTGAACGGACGTTCGGTCAATACAGTCTCATGGATGTGGTCAAAGAGGATCTGCGTATCAAAGCGCTCGGCATGTTCTTGCATCTGGACCATTAAATCCGGTCCCTGGAGGTCATGAGGACCGCCCGGCCAGTTTTCCACTTCGGTTGTGGTTGTTAGCTGACCACCTTGCTGCATGCCTGTAATAACGACTGGCTTTAGGTTGGCACGAGCGGCATAAATAGCTGCCGTATACCCGGCAGGGCCTGAACCGAGAATAATCAGTTGGTGGTGCTGTACGTCACTCATGATAGTTATCCTTAAAGCGTAATAAACAAGCTGTGAATAGAGATGGGTAAATTGGTGGCCATGATAAGTGAATACAGTGGGGTGAGCAAAATTGTCTGGTTCAATACAAGATATTGGCTGTGGCTATAGGGTATCGGCCGCTCAACAGTTATCTTTTATTGCATGAATGTTGGATGCTTCTCTTTATATGGTGGTAAAAACCACGTTAATTATTACAATAGGGCGCGAAATACCGTCCATTACTTGGGAATGTGCTTTTGAAATCAAATACTTCCAGTCGTAAAACTGCTCCTGCGGCACCTGAATCCGGCATTTTCCTGCGGATCGTGAAAGAAGGTGCGCTGATCGGTTTTGTGGCCATTTGTCTATTTTTATTGTTGGCGATGTTCAGTTACGACCCCGGCGATCCGGGCTGGTCGCGCACTGGTGCCAATATTCGCATACAAAATGCGGGTGGTCCCTTTGGTGCATGGATCGCCGATGTGTTTTTCTCGTTGTTTGGCTATCTGGCATACCTCTTCCCCGTTATGTTGGCTTATCGGGCCTGGATTGTTTTTCGCGATCGTGCCCATCAAACCACACCGGACTGGATATTAATCGGCTTGCGTTTGGTCGGCTTTATCCTGGTGATGGTTGCGGGTACTGGCCTGGCGGCTATGAATTACGGCAGTGAAATATCTGATCTCCCTTACTCTCATGGCGGGCTTTTAGGTGCATCTGTATCCGATGCGGTGAGCGGTGCCTTTAGCTATACCGGCGGTACTTTGCTGTTGATCGCCGTATTTCTGTTTGGTATGACCATCTTTACCGATTTGTCCTGGTTGGCGCTGATGGATGAGATCGGTCGCATCACCTTGTTGCTAATCAGCAAAATGCAGGAAAAGTGGTTGCACTTCCAGCGGCGGCGCCATGAGAAAAAATTAGCGAGTGAAGCTCAACAACATCGACGGGAAGTGGTTGCGCAACACGCCAAAGTGGAAGCCAAACGCATTCCACCAGTTATCACAGAACCACCCAAAAAGCCGACACCCAGTCCCCGTGTGCAAAAAGAAAAACAGGCATCGTTATTCGAGACTCTGGATACCAGCGTAGTGGGCGAACTGCCAGCGCTGAATTTGCTTGATCCAGCGGATAAACGTAGTGACAAAGGCTTTTCAAAAGAATCGCTGGAAGCTATGTCCAAGTTGCTGGAATTAAAACTTAAAGATTTCGGTATCGAAATCGAAGTGGTTTCAGTGCAACCTGGTCCGGTTGTTACCCGTTTTGAAATCCAGCCCGCACCCGGTATCAAAGCCAGTCGTATTTCCGGTTTGGCGAAGGATCTGGCACGTTCACTGGCTGTGATCAGTGTGCGAGTCGTTGAAGTGATTCCCGGCAAATCTGTTATGGGTATCGAAATCCCCAACGAGCATCGCGAGATTGTGCGTTTAAGTGAGGTCATCGCGTCAGAGACCTACGAGAACTCCCGTTCGCCCTTAACCATGGCTTTGGGACATGACATTTCTGGCGAGCCTGTCATTGCAGATTTGGCCAGGATGCCGCACTTATTGGTAGCGGGTACCACCGGCTCTGGTAAGTCTGTGGGCGTCAACGTCATGCTGTTGAGTCTTCTCTACAAGTCGACACCTAAAGAAGTGCGTCTGATTCTGGTAGACCCGAAGATGCTGGAGTTGTCTGTTTACGAAGGCATTCCCCATTTGCTGACGCCGGTCATTACCGATATGAAAGACGCCGCCAATGGTTTGCGTTGGTGTGTGGGCGAGATGGAGCGACGTTATAAGTTAATGGCTGCTTTGGGTGTGCGTAATCTGGCAGGTTTTAATCGCAAAATTGATGATGCGAACAAAGCCGGTACGCCTATTGCTGATCCACTGTTCAAGCCGGAGGAAAATTTCGAAGCAGGTGAGGCGGAAGCAACCGCGCCTAACCTCGAAACCTTGCCGATGATTGTCGTCGTGATCGATGAATTTGCCGATATGATGATGATTGTTGATAAGAAAAAAGTAGAGCAATTGATTGCGCGCATTGCGCAAAAAGCGCGGGCCGCCGGCATCCATTTAATACTGGCTACCCAGCGCCCCTCGGTAGACATCATCACCGGTCTCATTAAAGCCAACGTACCTACACGCATGGCATTCCAGGTATCTTCCAAGATAGATTCACGCACAATCCTTGATCAGGGTGGTGCCGAACAATTATTGGGGCATGGCGATATGTTGTACTTGCCACCCGGCACCAGTATTCCCGTGCGGGTTCACGGCGCTTTTGTGGATGATCATGAAGTGCATAAAGTGGTGGGAGATTGGAAAAAACGCGGTCAGCCAAATTATATTGACGGTATTACCGATGACAGTAACAACAGTATCCCGGTGCCTGGCATCAGTGGCGGCGAGGAAGGCGAGGGTGATAACGGTGAAGGCGATGCGCTTTACGATGAAGCCGTTGCCTTTGTTATTGAATCACGCAAGGCTTCAATTTCCTCGGTGCAGCGCAAACTGCGCATTGGTTATAACCGGGCCGCGCGTTTAATTGAAACAATGGAAGCTGCCGGTGTCGTATCTTCCGCAGGCCACAATGGTAACCGCGAAGTCCTGGTGCCTGGTGGCAGTCGTTAATTATCTATTGGAACAACTATGTTAATCAGAATATTGTTGGTATGCAGTGCACTTTTTACGACGGCGGCCTTCGCTGAGCAGGATCAAAGTGCTGCACAGCTGCGCAAGCAGCTGGATGCTATGACGACCTTGCAAGGTAAATTCAGTCAAAGTCTGTATGATGAAAAAGGTGAGAAACTGGAAGAAAGCCAAGGCAGTTTTGCTTTGCAGCGTCCGGGTAAATTCTATTGGAAAACGGAAGCACCTTTTCCGCAGCTGCTGGTGTCTAACAATAAAACTATCTGGTTGTACGATCCGGATCTTGAAACCGTTAATGAGCGCCCCTTCACCAACGATCTGCAACAAACACCTGCCTTATTGTTGAGTGAAGATATTGATAAGCTGCGACAGAATTTTACGGTCACCCATAAGACGGTCGATAAAAATATCCGCTTTACTTTGGTTCCCAAGGTGACGGATGGATTATTTCAGCAACTGATTCTGGTATTTGCAGGCGATGATCTGAAGGAATTTCATATTCAGGATAGCCTTGGCCAGTCATCGCAATTTATGCTGAGCAATGTCAAACGAAACCAACCACTAGATGCATCATTATTTGAATTTACGCCTCCACCGGGTGTGGAAATATTGAGAAATTAATGAGCCGCGATCTATTTGGCACACCTCCTGTATACCAGCCGCTTGCTGCACGCATGCGGCCGCGCAACCTTGATGATTATATTGGCCAGGAACATTTATTGGGGCCAGGCAAGCCTTTGCGTGAGGCCGTTGTGCGCGGCCAGTTGCACTCCATGATCCTGTGGGGCCCGCCCGGTGTGGGCAAAACGTCACTGGCTAAATTATTTGCCGAACAGGCTCACGCACGTTTCGAAACCTTGTCAGCGGTACTGGCGGGCGTCAAGGAAATCCGGGCCGCCGTTGCTGTAGCAGAACAGGAACGCGCCGGCAGTGGTCGCAAAACGATCCTGTTTGTCGACGAAGTTCATCGTTTTAATAAATCCCAGCAAGACGCTTTTTTGCCTTATGTGGAAGACGGAACCTTAATCTTCATCGGCGCAACGACGGAAAATCCTTCTTTTGAATTAAACAACGCACTCCTGTCACGCTGTCGTGTTTATGTATTGCGCGGCTTGGGACAGGAACAATTGTGTCATGTATTGCAGCAAGCGCTGCATGATGACGAGCGCGGATTGGGCAATCAGCAAATTCATATTGACGATGAAACCTTGAATACGCTCGCGTTGGCTGCTGATGGTGATGCGCGTAAAGCGCTCAACCTGCTTGAGATAGCGGCGGATCTTGCTGATGATCAGCAAGGTGAAAAAACGATCAATCATGCTGTGTTGGCCGAGGTGCTCGCCAGCGATGTCCGTCGTTTTGATAAAGGTGGCGATCTGTTTTATGAACAGATCTCGGCGTTACATAAAGCCGTGCGCGGCTCCTCACCAGACGGTGCGCTCTACTGGCTGGCGCGTATGTTAGACGGTGGATGTGATCCGTTGTACATTGCCCGGCGGGTTGTGCGGATGGCGACCGAGGATATCGGTAATGCCGATCCTCGTGCCTTGCCCTTGGCATTGAGCGCCTGGGATACCCAGGAGCGCCTGGGTAGTCCGGAAGGTGAATTGGCGATAGCCCAGGCGGTGGTTTATCTGGCGGCAGCGCCTAAAAGTAATGCTGTGTATAATGCGTTCAAACAAGTGATGGCCGATGTTCAACAGTTGCCTGCTTATGATGTGCCGGTACATTTGCGTAACGCACCGACTAAGTTGATGAAGTCCATGGATTACGGCGCTGAATATCGCTACGCTCACGACGAACCGGGGGCGTATGCGGCGGGTGAAAATTATTTACCGGAAGACATTGCTGATCGTCGTTACTACCAGCCGGTGGATCGCGGTCTGGAATTGAAAATTCAGGAAAAATTAGCGCATTTTCGCGCACTGGATGCCAGCAGTTCTACCCAGCGCTATAGAAAATAATCTTTTTACGGAAACATCCTCATGCAATGGTTAGCCGTCGCAATTGGTGGCGCTTTGGGAGCCATGGCCCGTTATGGTGTCGTGAGTTATTTGGCGCCGATTACCGGCAATCGTTTTCCCTTGGGGACACTCTGTGTCAATATCTCGGGTTCTTTTTTAATCGGAATATGTTATGTATTGCTCGATGAAAAACTCGCGGCGTCACCTGAATGGCGCTTGTTGAGCATGACGGGTTTTCTCGGCGCCTTCACCACATTTTCAACCTTCTCTCTTGATGCCTTGGCATTATGGGAAAACGACCTGGCGATGACAGCAATCGCCTATGTACTGGCCACTGTCATCGGTTGCCTGATAGCGGTAACTGCCTCGGTTTTGTTGACGCAGCGATTGTTTTAACCTTGTATATTCCTATTAACCTTTACGTAATTAGCGACCATGTTAGATTCAAAATTAATTCGCACCAATCCTGAAGCTGTTGCCATTGCCCTTGCCAAACGTGGTTATGTGCTTGACGTAGAACGCATCAAGGCGCTGGAAGAAGAACGCAAAGCCATCCAGACCAAAACAGAAATGCTGCAACAGGAGCGCAATACCCGCTCCAAAAATATTGGCAAAGCCAAAGCGGCCGGTGAAGATATTGCTCCCTTGATGCAGGCTGTGGAGCAGTTGAAACAGGATTTAACAACCGCGGAGGCAGAACTGGTTAGAGTCCAGGATTCCCTCGAAGAATTCTTGCGCGGTGTACCCAATATGCCGGCTGACGAAGTGCCGGAAGGTAAAAGTGATGAGGACAATGTTGAGATTCGTCGCTGGGGTACGCCGCGTGATTTTGATTTTACGGTTCTCGATCACGTTGATCTCGGGGAAAAGCTCGGCGGTCTGGACTTTGATACCGCCAGCAAAATCACCGGTTCACGCTTTGCTGTCTTGCGTGGTGGCATTGCGCGTTTGCATCGCGCATTAGCGCAGTTCATGCTGGACACGCACATCAACGAACACGGTTATGAAGAAGTTAATGTCCCTTTTATTGTTAATGCTGATTCACTCTTTGGTACCGGTCAGTTGCCGAAGTTTGAAGAAGATCTGTTCAAGCTGACAGATGAGCGCGGTTTCTATTTGATCCCGACGGCAGAAGTGCCGGTGACTAATATTCTTCGCGATGAACTTTTGGAAAGTGCAGAGCAACTGCCACTGAAGCTGGTTTGTCACTCACCCTGTTTCCGCAGCGAAGCCGGTAGCTATGGGCGCGATACCCGGGGCATGATCCGTCAGCATCAGTTTGAAAAAGTTGAGTTGGTGCAGTTTGTTCGTCCCGAACAATCCGACGCCGCTCTGGAATCTTTGGTTGGTCATGCAGAAACGATTTTGCAGAAGTTGGGCTTGCCGCATCGCACTGTCATTCTTTGTGGTGGTGACATCGGCTTTTCTGCTGCCAAGACCTACGATATTGAAGTGTGGGTGCCATCGCAGAATAAATACCGCGAAATTTCGTCGTGCAGTAACTTCCGGGATTTCCAGGCCCGCCGCATGAAAGCTCGCTATCGTCATCCTGAGACGGGCAAGCCGGAATTCCTGCACACGCTGAATGGTTCCGGCCTTGCTATTGGTCGCACACTGCTGGCTGTGTTGGAAAATTATCAGCAAGCAGACGGCAGTGTCATTGTGCCGGATGTATTGCAGCCTTATATGGGCGGCATAACCTCGTTGCATTGTTAAATTCCAAAGAGCAGGTTGTGGATTCATAACCTGCTCGTCAATTTGTCAATCGGGTCGCAGCGGTTCGATTCACTGTATCGATACTATCTTTCTTGCGTAGCACTATGGATTACTTTCCCGTCTTCCTTGATCTCAAACAACGTCGCTGCCTGCTGGTTGGTGGCGGCGATGTGGCTACACGCAAAGGACGTTTGCTGGCAAAAGCCGGGGCAATTTTGCGGGTTGTTGCACCACAAATATCACCTGAATTGCGCGACTTGGTTCAACAATGCCAGGGCGAAATTCATCTGCGCGAATATCAGGCTTCGGATGTTGATGATTGCGTTCTCGCGATTGCCGCGACGGATATCGATTCACTTAACCAAGTCATTTCCGAGGATGCCAAAGCCAACAACATACCGGTAAATGTGGTCGATAGTCCGGCGCTATGCACCTATATTACGCCCGCTATTATCGACCGCTCACCCTTGGTGATTGCAATTTCCAGCGGCGGCGAGTCACCGGTGTTGGCACGTCTGATCCGTGCCAAATTGGAAATCCTGATACCTAACAGTTACGGTGTGCTTGCGCAATTTGCGAGCCGATGGCGCGAGCGAATAAAAAACCGATTCGCCGATACTGATCAACGTCGGCGTTTCTGGGAAAAAATTTTGCAGGGTCCAGCGGCAGAACTGGTATTTAACGGACAGGATGCGCAAGCTGACAAACTATTGTCCGACGCAATCCAGCAGGACGATGCAAGCCTGACGCAAGGTGAAGTGTATCTGGTGGGCGGCGGCCCGGGCGATCCTGAATTATTAACACTGCGCGCACTGCGTTTGATGCAACAAGCCGATGTGGTGCTTTATGATCGTTTGGTCTCCGATGGTGTGATGGAGCTGGTGCGACGCGACGCAGAAAGGATTTACGTGGGCAAGCGACGCAGTGAACACATTATGGAGCAGGAAAATATCAATCAACTTCTGGTTGATCTGGCTCAGCAAGGCAAACGTGTATTGCGGCTGAAAGGCGGCGATCCTTTTATTTTTGGCCGCGGTGGCGAAGAAATTGAATTGCTTGCACAACATCATATTCCTTTTCAGGTTGTGCCGGGCATTACAGCAGCCTCCGGTTGTGCGGCCTATGCCGGTATTCCGTTAACCCATCGCGATTACGCGCAATCGGTGCGGTTTGTTACCGGTCATTTGAAAGACGACAGCACCAATCTGCACTGGCCGGAGCTGGCTGTGCCGGGCCAGACGTTGGTGTTTTATATGGGCCTGGTGGGCTTGGCCGACATCTGTGCGGCATTAATAGCTCACGGGCGCGCGCCCGAGACGCCGGTGGCACTGATAGAGAAAGGAACCACACGCGATCAGCGAGTGTTGATCGCTGATTTATCCAGTATCGCCGAGACTGTGGCTCAAAATGATGTCCATGGTCCGACCTTGTTGATCATCGGTGAGGTGGTCAAACTGCATGCTTCATTGCGATGGTTTTCCCCGCACTAACTCGTTGTGATTGAACTATCCTGGTGCCGCAACATTCTCAGATACTGATGCGATGCCACTGTTATAACCAGGATTTACGAAATACCGTCATTCAGAATGAGATAAGCATCACAAGATCTAAATAGCGCCATTAAGTTGACTGTGTTGATGCCGATATGTTGGTTATAGACAAACGGTGTAACAGCAATATTGAAGGTGAAATCATGGTTTATCTGGGACCTATCAACACTCTGAGTTTGACTGCCAAGACCAAGGCAGTGAAAGGCTATTCCGCAGAACAGGACATGCCGGTCAATAAGCCAGTGGATAGTACGGTGCATATAGCACCTATGGTGGATCGTCGCAAAGCGCACGATCGACGTCGCGAGCAGCGCGATACCATGGTGGAAACCCGTGTCAGTGGTGATCGCCGCAAGCGGCCCAGGATTGATGTAAACGTTTAACGACCTTCCGCATTCTATCTTTCCTTTCTGTTTTCTATTCCGGCAGGCACTTTGCCTGCTATACCTGTCTAAACTTCCATTGTTTAATGTCGATGTCTGCCAGCCTGACTGTGCCAGCGCTGCTTTTATTTGCCGAGAGGCGAAAAGGGATTGGAGGAGAAAATGTCTGAATATGCTTTTGATTTATTTGTTATAGGTGCAGGTTCCGGCGGCGTGCGGGCCAGCCGCACTGCTGCACAACTGGGCGCCAGGGTGGCCGTCGCTGAAGAACGATATCTCGGTGGTACCTGTGTCAATGTGGGGTGTGTGCCGAAAAAATTATTGATGTACAGCGCACACTACCGGGATCTTTTGCAATTGGCTGCGGGTTTCGGTTGGGATATTAAGCACGCTCGTTTTGACTGGAAGACTTTGCGTAAAAATAAAGACCAGGAAATCACACGTCTCAATCAGGTTTATCACAACTTATTGATTAACGCGGGCGTAACCTTATTGGAAGGGCATGCTCATATTGTTAATCCTCATTGTGTAAAAGTCGGCGAAAAAATTTATACAACAGAGCGCATCTTGATTGCGACAGGTGGGCATCCTGTCGTGCCGGAATTTTCCGGCAGTGAACATGCTATCACCTCGAACGAAGCTTTTTATCTGGATGAGCTGCCGGAAAAAATTCTTATCGTCGGTGGTGGTTATATCGGTGTGGAGTTTTCGGGTATTTTTAACGGCTTGGGTGTGGAAACCCATTTATGCCATCGTGGTGATGCGTTGCTAAAAGGTTTTGATCAGGACATTCGTCAGATGATTGCCGAAGAATTAACTAAAAAAGGCGTGCAGCTCCATTTTAATACCGACATTGCACGCATTGAAAAGGTCGACGATAACCACTTTACCGCGTATGCCAATGATGGGCATGAGTGGCACGTCAATAAAGTGATGTTTGCTACGGGTCGCAGCCCAAATCTTACTAACCTTGGACTGGAAAATACGGCTATTCAACCGAATAAAAATGGCACCATTAAAGTTGACCAGCATTATCAAACGATTGAGCCTTCTATCTATGCCGTGGGCGATGTGGTTGGGCATTTGGCGCTGACACCAATTGCTCTGGCAGAGGGAATGATTCTTGCGCGTCACTTGTTTGATAAACCGCAACATGCATTGAGTTATCAGGACATTCCAACAGCCGTCTTTTCCCAGCCACCGGTTGCCAGTGTCGGGTTGGCCGAGGCTGATGCCCGCGAAAAATATGCAGCGGTTGATGTTTATCAAACTCGCTTTAAACCCATGGCGTTTTCATTATCGGACACTGATGAACGGACGTTTATTAAGTTGTTGGTAGATCGCCATACCGATAAAGTGATCGGTTGCCACATGTTAGGGCCTGATGCTGCGGAGATAATGCAAGGACTGGCGGTTGCCTTGACCGCTGGTGCAACCAAAAATGATTTCGACAGAACAATTGGTATTCACCCAACGCTGGCGGAAGAATTTGTCACCCTGCGTAAACCGCATAATGCTATGTAATCAAAAATGTTGAAAATTGTGACACCTTGGAAGAGTTATTTTGTCGAGATTTACAACTGACCATGTGTGGTAACTGCGCAGGTACTTGCTTCTTCCAAACAGACTGTGCGCTTTCTTAGAAGCAAATTACTTTTTATTGTTGTTTTTCTTTCGGAATATTCGTCCCGGATGAATATTATTGTGTGATTTTGTTGAAACACTTCACATTTTTTGCCGAATCAGGCAATCTTACGCAGCCAAAAAATTCGCTGTTATCCCCGCTCTTTTGAGATCCGATCAGTAAGTCATCCTTGGCATGGTGTATTCGCGCCGCGTTCAGTATTGTCAGTCGCAATTCTGCCTGGACTCCAATTTTTATGTGTACGGAAGCCTTTGATGTTGTCATTGTTGCGTAAATTTCTGTTACTTAACCCATCCGATCTCTCATCCCCACATCCTTATAACTGGCAGCTCAGTGCGTTGCGCATAATTGTATTTTCAGGAATATGCCTGGTGTTTGTGATTGCGGTTCACAGCTCATGGCAGGCGTATCAGTTAGGGTTCTATTACATTATTGCGCTGACCAGTGGGTTCTATTTTTCCTTATTGCTGGTCCTGTACATTTCACGCAGAAAATTGTTTGCCAGCGCCGTCGGGTTGACGCTGATTGTGCTGATGGCAGCCCTGTGCATCTTGCTCTTTATTGATGATATTGATCTTGCGCAGTACGGTGCACTCTTTCTCTACAGTTTGCCTCTGGTAGCATTATTGTTCTTTGGCCCTAAAGCAGCCTACCTGGCTATTGCCTTTAACCTTGTGCCATTTTTGTTGTTGGTTAATAAACAGTTACCGGTAGGTTATTTTGACTTTTCGATTACCTTGCCTGGTGCGCATGTTTATATCCACGGGTTAATGTTTCTGTTTTTTAATTTCTGTATTCCCTTGGCGACAATTCGTATCCTGCAAACCTTGACGATCAATTCCCGCCGTTTAAAAAGTCTCAATAACGAACTGGATTACAGCCATCAATTGTATGAGGAAATGTTCGATCATATTGCTTTCCCCACGTTACTGTGTGACCGTCAGGGCAAGATCTTAAAAGCCAATACACTGGCGCACTCACTCTTGAATGTGCCGGATGCAGAATTATTGAATACGCGATTGGATGAATGGCTGATTCGTCTTCCTGCGGCTGATGCATCCCTTGATAGTATTCCACCGGTAGGTATCGAGTATCAACTGAAACGCAATCCGCAATGCACCATTCTGGTGAAGGAACAGGAGTTGACCCGTCATCAAAATGGCGTGATTCATTTGGAAGATATCAGTGATGTTAAACGTCTCGCCTCGCAGCTGAGTGAAGCTCGGCAGGAACAGTTGTTCACCAATTATGATTACTTGACGCAATTGCCCAGCAGTATCCTGTTTATGGATATGGTCACTGATCAGGTTAAAGCGTTTAATAAAAATAATTTTATGTTGTTGGCCATCGTGAAGATTTGCCAACTTAAAATGATCAATCACGAATACGGCTATGAGTTCGGTAATCGGCTGTTGAAAGCCTTTACCAAAAACGTCAAACAACAGTTGCCGGATAATGCATTGTTCTGCCGGTTGCGCGGCGTAAAATTTGCCATCGCCATTCCCGGCGATTTAAATACCGCGGACCCGCAGCGTTTATCACAATCATTGCGGCAGCTTTTGCCCGACACTTGTAATGTGGATGATGAAATGGTGGTGATGGATTACCGCATCGGTATTACATTCAGTTTAACGCCGAGAAGCCATATTGAAACCGGCATTGAAGAATGTGAGATTGCACTGGATCAATGTACTGCACAGGAAGCTTGCATGCTGTTTGATAAGGCCCAGGCGTCGCAGATGAATAACGATTTCCATATGGCGCAATCCTTGCGAGAGTCCATTCAGCAGCGGCAGTTTGAACTATGGTTGCAACCCAAGGTGAATCATCTTGGTGAGATCAGCGGCTTTGAAGCACTTATTCGGTGGCCGCAGTTGGATGAAATTATTATGCCGGATGCATTTATCCCGCTGGCGGAACGCTTGGGGTTGATTCCGGCGATTTCACGTCAGGTACTGGAGCGCGCTGTGGAATTACTCAAAGATTGGCGGCGCGTCAACGCGAGTTACTCACTTGCCATAAACCTGGCTGGCGCAGAATTGCAAGACGAAGAGTTTTTTCATGAGTTGGTCATGTTGAGTAAAGAAAGCCCCTGGCTGGTGGAAAAGCTGGAGCTGGAAATTACTGAAACCCATTTGACCATGCTGAACCCCTACGTGAATAAACGCTTGCATGAATTAAAGCAACTTGGTTATCGCCTCGCCATTGATGACTTTGGTACCGGCCACGCATCTCTCGCACAACTTATTGATATTCCTGCCGACGCGATAAAACTCGATAAGCGTTTTATCGATAAACTGACTTCAGACGCACAACATATCAAAATTGTTTACACCACGCTCAGTTTGGCGCAGTCGTTGAATGTTGAACTGGTGGCTGAGGGGGTCGAAAATGAACTACAGTATCAATACCTGGTGGATATGGGTTGCCAGATGATGCAGGGTTATTATTTCTCCCGGCCGCGGCCTGCCGGTGAATGGCTGGATCGTATTATTGCCGCCGAAGGCCAGGCAATCAATATGATGCGTGAACCTGAATCTGCGCTGCTAGTGGATTAATACCCGCGTAAGTTTTTTGTTTACGCACACTCAACTGCAATAGCCACTGATTTAAATGCCGGTGTTTTGCTGCGCGGGTCTTGCGCTGTGCCGATTAATATATTGGCTTCCGGATAATACGCCAGCAGGTTTTTGCGCGGCACATCAAACACAAACACCTTTACCGCCTGCATTTCGCCAAAGGGTGAGCGCAGGTTGACATAATCGCCAGCGGCAAGGCCGAGCTCGGCAATATCGTCTGCATTCATAAGCACCGACCAGCGCGTATCGGTACCGCGATAGCTGTCGTTCTCTTCGTAAATAATCGAATTAAATTGTCCTTCACTGCGAATGCTCGCAAGCATAAAAGGAAAGTCGTGATTGGCCTCCGGCGACCTAAGCGAATTAATCTTGAATTCCGCCTTACCCGATGAGGTTGGGAACTCCGGTGTGTGTAACACACGTTTATCGATAGTAAATTCCTGCCGCGTAGTACCGATGTCGGCAAGGGCTTCCATGCCGGGTACGGTGGCCGCAATGGCGGCGCGAATTTTTTGATGCTGTTTGAACTCGTCAAAATCCAGCGGGCAATCCGGTAATAATCGTTTGCCGAATTCACACAGGATGCTGACCTCCGGCCGGATATTACTTAAACGATTGATACCGCCATCGCTCAAGCGCACATAATTGAACATAGACTCTTGTGTAGTTGCTTGCCACTCTTCATCGCGAGCAGTGACCGGTAAAACCAACGCTTCACTTGTTTCAATACCGGTGACATGACCACGGTTGAGTGTGGTGGTCATAAACACTTTGAAGCCGATGCGATCCAGCGCGGTACGCGCCCAGCTTGCATGGGGTGTAGCAGAAAATAAATTTCCGCCCATCAATAGCGCTGTATCAATGGCGCCATCATGAGCTGCTTGCAGACAGGCGAGGGTATCCATGCCAGCCGCGGTCGGTAATTGAACGCCCAAAGTCTGTTCGAGTTGATGAAAAACATCTTCCGGTAACACCGGTTTAACACCGATAGTACCAATGCCCTGAACATTGCTGTGGCCGCGCAGTGGCAGTAAGCCTGCTGCCGGTTTGCCGATCATGCCGCGCAACAACGCAAGATTGGCAATGGCCTCTACATTGTCTACGCCCTGTAAATGATGGGTAATGCCCATGCCCCAGGCAAAGACAGCGCGTTCGGCGCGCGCGTAGCAGTGGGACAGATGTTCAATACGTTCCTTATTAATACCGCAGCTCGCGGTCAAGCTTGCCCAGTCGGTGTTGCGTAAACTTTCTTCGTAAGCCGAAAAGTTTTGTGTATGCGCGGCAATAAAATCCTGCTGAATCTGTGCATTTTCCAGCAACGCTTTGGCGATACCGGTAAGCAGTGCGAGGTCGGAGCCAATACGCGGTTGCACATAGTCAGAGGCAATCCAGGTGCCGCCACTGAGCAGGGATTTGGCACTTTTGGGTACAGCAAAACGCACCAGCCCCGGTTCTTTCGCAGGGTTGATCACAATGACCTGACCGCCCCGATCGCGACAATTTTTCAGTTGATGCACAAAGCGCGGGTGATTGGATGCCGGATTCGCACCAATGACAAAGATCAAATCGGTTTGCCCCAAATCTTCCAGTGAAATAGTAGCCGTGCCCGTGCCTATGACATTGTGTAAGCCAACGCCGGTAGCTTGATGACAGTAGTAGGAACAATTGTTAACGTTGTTGGTGCCGTAAAGTCGAGCGAGCAGTTGCAAGACAAAACCGGCTTCGTTGGATGAGCGCCCCGAGCTATAAAAAAAGCTGCGCTCCGGTGGTGTGTCGGCAAAATGCTGAGCCATCAATGTCAGCGCCTCGTCCCAGGATATTGGTTGATAACGATCACTTCCGGCCGGTTTGTAAATCGGCTCGTTCAGCCGCCCGAGGTGCTCCAATTCATAAGCGGAAAGTTGCTGAAAATCCGCCAGCGGATGATCAAAAATTTCACGTGGAATCGGTGATTGAATATCGGTGGATTGCGCCTGGATGCTTTTATTGCAGACCGAAGGAAACTCATCCAGTTCGTTGGTCATGCCGCCCCGTTGGCCACCCATCCCCAGGCCGCAGGCCTTGCAAGCATTGCGGCTATTCAATGCCTTGGCGGAATTTAATAATCCAATACGCCCGACCGTCTTCAGGGTGTACAGGATTTTTTTAGGGCCGCCACCGACAATCCGAACGGGGTGTGCCGGTTGCGTGGGTTGGGTTGAGGTTTTTTCTGACATACACCTACCGCTTCAAGACAATAAACGAGAGCACTATCGGCCCGGTGTCGGGAGGCTAAGGCGAATTACCTGACGATGCAATACGTTAAATGCCCCGAAGGCTCAGGCATTGGCATGTTTTCCGTCCGGCTCGGCCTCCGTCAGGTATTTCTTACGAAATTGGCCAGGTGTCATTTGCGTAAACTTCTTAAAGAAGCGATGGAACGCCGACTTGGAATTAAAGCCTGATTCCTGCATGACACTTTGCATATCCAGATTCTTGTCGAGGTTGTTCATTAAAAGCTGTTTGGCATGTTCAACACGGTAATAGTTAATGAACTCAAAGAAATTCTGCCCGAAGTCGCTATTGATGGTCGCTGATAAGGCTTTGGGTGAAATGGCTAACTTATCCGCCAGTTGTTCCAGAGTGATATCTACCACCATATAAAAACGATTTTCCTGCATGGCATTTTTCAGCAATTCCCCATAGGTTGGTGGCAGGCTCTCCACCACTTCCGGTTCGCTCGCGGGTGCCGGGGTTTCCATGTGAATGCCCGAAAAAACACCTGAATGACTCAGGCTATAGACCACCAATGCATTGACCAACATCAGTGTCAGGTAATTATTGGTGACGCCCATGGCGCTGCTGACGCTGACCGGAGTGAATTGGGCGAGAACATGGGTAGCAAGCGCCCATAGCCAAGCCAGTAGGAATAACCACAATAGGAGATTGAGCCAGGAAAAATCGATGTGTGTGGTATCTGAATAAGTGTTTTCAATACGCCGCCGGTAGCTGACCATCTGCTTGATGGCGAAAATGCCGTAGATCAGCGGCGACAGTTTTTGAGCCCAAATGTAAACGGCGAAATGATCCAGTCGACTCATCGTCAGATAGTCGTAAATCAATACCAGTTGATACTCCTCGTCGTGGCGGTAGACGCTGAAGTAAATAAAGAAGGGATAAACAAAGAAGGGTATCAGATGCAGCAGGTCCGACCGTTTCCAGTGGAAGTCACGATAAAGCAGCGACTTGGTATACCAGTAGAGCATCGGTCCCTGCAGGAAATAAGCAAAACCCATCACAAAAAACAGGGCGGGGGACATCTCCGCCAGGATATCCCTGAGTGGCACGCACCAATAAATAAGGACATCGAAGGCAATCGCCGCACTGAGGAACAAAAATAGTCCCAGCAACAGGTTGCTGAGGTTACGTTTGGTAAAGATAGTCATTAACGAGAGGATCAGCCCTTCAATAATGACAACGATCAGGACCAGATCATGGAAATTGAAAAGTACTTTGTTCAAGACGACCGACTCCACAAAGGCTACTTGTTATTTTTCCCGGTCTCTCGGCATATCCGTCGTGCGATGGGGTACGTCAATGTACCGGTGAGATGGCGGTGGCTCAATCTGAGCGGGTGAGTGTGCATTACTATCGCCTAAAACGCTGCCTTTTAAAAGCACTCAATGGTTGAGGTGGCCGGTCATCTTCTGCCGGAATCGTCCCACATCGACAAAATAAAAAGTGAGACGCCCGGTTTTCGCGGCTATGCGCACCACGGGTTTCCGTGTCGATCGCAGCATTCGCAATAAAAAGAAAATCTTATTATTCAGTGGATTTATATAAACAAATGACTGATGTCCCAGATTAATAGTGGGACTTTCGGACTTTCACCGCTTTTTCACCCCGGTAATTCCCACTTAAACCCGTAACTGGGAATATTTGCAGGTTGTGATTGAAGTTCTGTACATGATTTTAGGGATGGTGGTACTTTTTTTCATGTGAGAGGTGTCAGTTTTGGTACTTAATTTGGTCGGGTCAGGCTCGAAGTTGGGGTAGTGGGTTAGACCCGCCTTGTGCAGGAAGTGCGATCTTATGCCAATCACAGCCTTGGGGGCTGCTTCCCCTAAACATAATTCATTCAACTCGTAAGAAATAGAACCAATAGAGGGTGAGCAATGAAAGCGAAAACGATAACAACAGCGGTAAAAAAATCGGTAATGGTGGCGGGCGTAGCAATGAGTTGTGCCTTTGCCAGTCTGGCTCAGGCTGTCACCGTTGATCTTCTTGTCTTATACGATGATTACACAGCCAACTACTTCGGTGGCGATCCCCAAACCGCAATGAACAGCTGGGTTAACCAGATGAACGCCGCCTACGCGGATAGCCAGATTGATGTGCAATTGCGTTTGGTCGGTGTACGCCGCAACCAGCAGGCCGGTTCTAATATGACTGACGTTCTGCACGCGGTACGCCAGAATGCCGCCGTCGGTGCGATGCGTGACCAGTTGGGTGCTGACTTTGTAGCCCAATTACACCAGACCGGTGCCTGCGGTGTGGGTTATGTGGCGGTAGACAGAAACTGGGCATTTAATGTCTCGGCCCCACAGTGCGGCCCGATCGTGATGGCGCATGAGTTGGGTCATAACATGGGGCTGAACCACTCCCGCCGTCAGGGTGATACGTCCGGCGCACGCTATCGTTATGGCGTTGGTTACGGCGTTCAAAACGTATTCGTGGATATCATGGCTTACGAAGGTGTGTTCAACGCCTCCCGTGTTAACCGTTTCTCCAACCCCAATCTGACCTGTCGCGGCTTACCTTGCGGTCTTCCCGTAGGGCACCCGGAAGAGGCCTACGGCGCACTGGCGATTCACAATGTGCGTAACGACATTGCTGCATTCCGTCCTACAGCCGGCACCAGCGGCCCTGTAACGCTCGCAGAGCATTGCAACTATGGCGGTTACAACGTGGGGCTTCCTGTCGGCAACTACACCTTGGGTCAGCTGCTGGCGCGTGGTGTTCGCAACGACGATATTTCTTCGCTACGTGTGCAAAGCGGGTATCGCATAACGCTCTACGAGCATGACAATTTCACCGGTAATGCCGTCACCAAAACTGGCGATGACAGCTGTCTGGTTGATGAAGGCTTCAATGATCTGGCCACTTCCGTGGTAGTTGCGCAAAACACCAGCGGCTTTAACCGAACTGTCCAGGCGGAGAGCTATTTTTCCAGCCAGGGCGTACAGCTCGAAGCGACCACAGACAATGGCGGTGGCCAGAACGTAGGCTGGATTGAAACCGGCGACTGGATGGCATACAGCAATATCAATATTCCTACCTCTGGTACTTACACCATTGAATACCGGGTTGCCAGTCCAAACGGCGGCGGTCGTATTTCGCTGGACCTGAATGGTGGTACCACCGTGCTGGGACAGATCAATGTGCCCAATACCGGTGGATGGCAGAACTGGACCACCATTTCCCACACCGTCAACATCAATGCCGGTACCTATAACTTCGGCCTCTTTGCGGCTGCGGGTGGTTGGAATATCAATTGGTGGCGCATCAGACGTTAAGCGCACGCGTGTATAAAAGTTGCTGCATCGGTGCAATGTGATGCGGCAACCCATCAGATTTTCCACGGAAGAGTTGGTGTCTCAGGGTTGGTTTTCTTGCAGTAGGCCACTGTTCACCACTCCGCTAATGCAGGGAACGGTATCAATGCATAACAAATTAATCAGGTGATGCACCTGTAATCAGACATCCTAAATATCGGCAATGGGTGTGTTGATGGTTTTATGTATTACGGAGTGGTGCTTTTTAGTGTGGCGATCCAGATATCAAACAATTAAATAATTCACCGGAAATCTTGGCCCGCTAAGGCAAATATTATGAAAGATAACAAATTTTATTGGGCGGCCATTGTTGTTGTGGCTGCTATTGGAACCTTGCTCTTCGTTAATCGCTCAGGCGAACCCGTTGAACCTGCTGTCGTTGCCGAGCCTCCTGCCGAACAGGCTCAGCCGCCTGTAGCTGTTTCTGAACCCATGACGGCCGCGCGACCGACGCCCGCTGCAACGCAGACCAAGCCCGCACAAACAGCAACCAATGTATCTGAAAATGCTGGCGACATTTCATTTGACGAACGGCTGACGGCAATGCAGGAACGGCGACCCAATCAGCATTTTGATCCGGTGGCTGTTGAAGCGGCGATGAAGCGTCAAACCGCTTGGGCTACCGCTGAAGAAGTGCCTGAAGAGTTACCACTGCAACCGGAAGAGTTTACGGATGGCCGACAATTTATTGAGCTGGATAGTTTAAAGATAGAAACCTTGATGCCGGGTGATGCGGTGAAAGTCACCATCGACGAAACCGGCGCAGATTACAGCGTGACGGTGGATCGTATTGAAAAACACGATTACAACAGCATCAGCTGGTACGGCCATATAGAAGGCGCGGATGGACAAAATTATAGTGTCAGTTTTACCCGTGGCGAAAAATTAACGGTCGGCGGGCTGGATACACCGGAGGGCCATTATGTGCTGCAAGCTCACGGCAATAACGGATGGCTTGCCTCCAGTGCGCTGCTCTTCAAGATTGACCCGAATGTGGATGATGCCATCTATCCCCACGAGGTTGAACAACAGGTAAACCACGACGACCACTCCCATTAATACTCAAGCAATAGCCCAAAAATCTGGGCTATTGCTTTCCTCTTTTCTTCTAACCTCTATCCAGTTCCCCTGTAGCTAAAAACGGTGAAGCATCAATATCCTGTGCATCCATCATGTGCGCGATACGTTGTAGCGCGGTGAGGATCATGGTTTGCTCCCAATCTTTCAGCGCATCGAATTTTTGCACAAATTCATTTTGTAGGGCAGTGGGTGCGTTCTGCAAAATGTCATGGCCTTGTGGTGTCAGGTGTACATGCACTTTGCGCTTGTCCGTCTCCGAACGCTGGCGATAAATCAATTCGCGTTTTTCCAATCGATCGAGAATAGTGGTTACGGTGGCCTGGCTCAGGCTTACATCATTCGCCAATTTGCTGATGATGGCGTTTTCCTGCCGCTGAATTGCCTGCATCAACAAAAGTTGTGGTGCGGTGACTTTGGCGGTTTTGATTAATTGTTTGGAATGCAACTCTGTTGCGCGTATCACGCGCCGTAAGGCAACCAATACATCTTCTGCTCTATTCATAACATCGTGTCTGTAGTCATTCGTTTTAATCGTTCGGCGAATTGTAGGCGGTTTCGCGGTGAAACCCTATCCATATAACCGATTGTCATAGTTGGCCCCTGGGTCCCGGGTAGAAAAATAATAATACTTAGTGTACAATGCATTTAATTTGAGCATTGGCAGACAATAATGCTTTAAATTGTAACAAATAAGCCATATATACGTGATATTCATCGCAATATTTACTTTTATGTCTAAGTAATACGGGATACCAGTTATGCACGCTATTACAGAAAGTACGGAAACCTCTGAACCGACACACTCGCAACACGCAGGCAAGGCGCGCCTGCGTAAACCCACACCGGATGATGGTTTTGCCCTTAATCAACTGGTTGCTGCCAGTCCGCCGCTCGACCCCAATTCTATTTATTGCAACCTGCTGCAATGCACACACTTCAGCGATACCGCCATTGCGGCAGAAGCGAATGGTGAATTGGTGGGCTTTGTGTCCGGCTATATTCCTCCCAACAAGCCAACCACCTTATTTGTCTGGCAGATTGTGATTGCCAAAACGATGCGTGGACAAGGTCTGGCCAAACAAATGTTGGCGCAATTGCTGCGCAACCTTGCCGGGAAAGTTCGCTTTATTGAAACCACGATTACGCCGGATAACCAGGCATCATGGAATTTATTCCGCAGCCTTGCGCGGGATCTGGATACACCGCTGGAGAGCCGCGTCTTTTATGCGCGTGACCGTCACTTCGGTGGTCAGCACGACGATGAGCATTTGTTGCAAATAGGGCCCATAACCTGAGTTTTGCATTACCTCGCGATAACCCCATTTGATTTATTAACGACTTTATCTGGAGCCGACAAAGGTCAAGATAACAAGCAGGACTACAACCTGCATTTGTCGCTCCGAATTAGCCAACTTACAAAGAGGAAAGCACCATGAAAATTTTTAATGAGATGGAATCTGCTGTTCAAAGTTATGCCCGTTCGTTTCCCGTTGTATTCAATCGTGCGCGCGGCAGCTATTTATTTGATGCCGAGGGTAAGGCGTATCTGGATTTTCTGGCTGGTGCCGGCTCACTTAACTACGGACACAACAATCCGCTGCTGAAAAAAGCTTTGCTGGATTATATCGAGCAGGACGGTATTACTCACGGTCTGGATATGCACACTGATGCCAAGGCCAAATTTTTGCAAAGCTTTCGCGATCTTATCCTGACGCCGCGTGGCCTGGATTATCGTATGCAGTTTACTGGACCTACCGGTACCAACGCGGTAGAAGCAGCATTAAAAATCGCGCGTAAAGTAAAAGGGCGCAATAACATTATGTCGTTTACCAACGGCTTCCACGGTGTATCGCTGGGTGCTGTTGCTGCTACGGGTAATCAGCACCATCGTGGCGGTGCCGGTGTCGAGTTGAATAACATAACGCGTATGCCATTCTGCGGTTAC
Source organism: Cellvibrio sp. PSBB006 (assembly GCF_002162135.1). Classification (NCBI taxonomy): domain Bacteria; kingdom Pseudomonadati; phylum Pseudomonadota; class Gammaproteobacteria; order Cellvibrionales; family Cellvibrionaceae; genus Cellvibrio; species Cellvibrio sp. PSBB006. The sequence goes on from NZ_CP021382.1 coordinate 5,230,574, forward strand.
CACGGTCGCGATGCAGATACCTTAAAGATGATCGATAAATTGCTAAGTGATCCATCCAGTGGTGTTGATCTTCCAGCCGCCGCTATCGTCGAAACTGTACAAGGTGAGGGCGGTTTGAATGTGGCGGAAAAAACCTGGTTACAAGGTTTGGAAAAACTGTGTCGCAAGCATGACATTCTGTTGATTGTAGATGACATTCAGGCCGGTTGTGGTCGCACCGGTACTTTCTTCAGTTTTGAACCCGCCGGTATCAAACCTGACATCGTTACTCTGTCCAAATCCTTCAGCGGCTTTGGTTTGCCCATGGCAGTAGTCTTGCTGCACCCCGAACTGGACCAGTGGTTGCCCGGTGAACATAACGGTACCTTCCGTGGGAATAACCACGCGTTTGTTACCGCAACAGCGGCATTGGAGCATTACTGGAAAGATAATGCGTTTGCTGAAGAAATTCAGGCCAAAGCGCAAATCGTTACCAAAAAATTCAAGGCTATCAGTGAGAAGCACGGTGTAACCGAATTGCGCTTGAAAGGTCGTGGTTTAATGCAGGGTCTGGAATGTCGCAATGGCGAGGTTGCTGAAAAAATCAGTCGCGCAGCCTTTGAGCGTGGTTTGATTATTGAAACTGCCGGTAACCGTAGCCAGGTTGTGAAATGTTTTTGCCCGCTGACGATTCATGAAAAAGACCTGAATCAAGGGCTCGATATTCTTGAGCAAAGCATCGATCACGTCTTTAAACAAAATATCCTGAGTAAAGTGGGCTAGAGCTGCTCGATTCAGCTTCCCCATTGAATACTGCTCACTTTTTAAAGATCAACTGTTTAAAGATTAACAGAGAGGTACCAAGATGATTGTCAGAAATTTGAAAGAAGCCGAAGCTACTAACCGTCGCATTGTGTCGCAAGGCTGGGAAAGTACTCGTTTGTTGTTGAAAAACGATAACGTCGGTTTTTCGTTTCATATCACCACGATTTATAAAGACGCTGAACTGCATATGCACTACCAGAACCATTTCGAGTCAGTGTATTGCATCAGCGGCAAGGGTGAGATTGAAGACTTGGCGACCGGCAAAAAGCACTCGATTGCACCAGGCACCATTTATATTCTGGACAAGCATGACAAGCATATCCTGCGCGCCGAAGAAGAAATGAAGATGGCCTGTGTATTCAATCCACCACTACATGGCAAAGAAGTGCATAACGCCGACGGTGTATACCCGCTTGAGGCAGAAGTGGTAGCGGATTGAGTCTGTGAACACTGTAAAAAATTGCATAGTTAAAAAGCATAATCAAAAAGGATGAAGAAAACAGGAGGCCTGTTTTGTCCCATACCGTTGAAAAAATTGGTGGCACGTCCATGTCGGATTACGCTGCCGTGCGCGATAACATTGTTTTAAAAAATGGCAAGACCGAGGATCTGTACAACCGTGTTTTTGTGGTGTCTGCCTATGGTGGTTTGACCAACCTGTTGTTGGAAAACAAGCACAATGGCCAACCGGGTGTGTACGGTTTTTTTGCCAGTACCGATAACGATGCATCCTGGCAGGAAGCATTCATTGCGTTGCGCCAACGCGTCCTGGTCATCAACAGTGAGCTCTTTGGTGACTCTGAGCTGCGTCAGCAAGCCGATGATTTTATTCGTCAGCGCCTTGATGATGCCGAGCGTTGCCTGAGTGATCTGCAACGTCTGTGTCAGCACGGCCACTTTGAATTGACCTCGCATTTGTTTACCGTGCGCGAGATGCTCGCCAGTATCGGTGAAGCACACAGTGCCTGGAACATGACGCAGTTATTGCGCCGCGATGGTGTTAACGCACGGTTTGTGGATCTAACAGGTTGGCGCGCTGAACAGGCGGAAAACCTGGACGATATGATTCGCCAGCAATTTGCTGATGTGGATTACGCCAACGAACTGCTGATTGCCACCGGTTATACCCATTGTTCAGAAGGCTTGATGGCCAGTTTTGATCGCGGTTACAGCGAGATGACCTTCAGCCGTATTGCGGTACTAACGCAGGCGCGCGAAGCGATCATCCATAAAGAATATCACTTGAGCAGCGCCGATCCACGCCTGGTGGGTGACAGCAAAGTGGTACCCATCGGCCGTACCAATTACGATGTTGCAGATCAGTTAGCGAACCTGGGTATGGAAGCGATTCACCCCCGTGCTGCCAAAGGTTTGCGTCAAGCGGAAATTCCCTTGCGAATTAAAAATACCTTTGAGCCGGAGCATCGCGGTACCTTGATTACCGGTGACTATGTCAGCGATACACCGCGGGTAGAAATTATTGCCGGGCGCAAACGGGTTTATTCCATCGAACTGTTTGATCAGGACATGATGGGCAACATCGATAAATACGATTCTGGCATTCTCGCCATACTTGCGCGTTTCAAAGCGCATGTGGTGAGCAAAGACATGAACGCCAACACCATTACCCACTATGTGGCAGCGAATTTAAAAACCGTAAAACGTATTCGTGAAGTGCTGGAAGAAAAATACACCGGTGCAGAAATTAATACGCGCAAAGTGGCTGTAATATCGGCCATTGGCAGTGATATGAAAGTGCCGGGTATGCTGGCAAAAACAGTGTCTGCATTAGCGGAGGTTAACATCAGTATTCTCGCTATGCATCAATCGATTCGTCAGGTGGATATGCAGTTTATTATCGATGAAGACGATTACGATCTTGCTGTACAAAGCTTGCATCGCTGCTTGATTGAAGTTCACGATCACGGGATCGCTATATGCGCCGCCTGATCATCGCGGGAGCGATGTTATTCCTGACGTTGGCAAATATTGCCGGCGCTCAGGAAGCGGCCGACACGGATTCCACCGTCCAGCAGCAACAAGCCGAAAACCATGTAGAACAACTACAGGAACCGCTCTACAACCCTTTTGTTGAGCGCTACGTGTTGGATGAGCTCAAGCAATTACGCACTGACATGGCAAACCAGCGAGTAGAAATTCTGCAGCAAATTGTTGATCGCCACGTTGAGTCGGTGGATAAAGGCGTAACCTATGCCACCAACACCATCACCTATTTTTTCTATCTGATCGCCGGTGTCAGCTCCATCCTGGTGCTGGTTGGATGGACGTCTATTCGCGAGATCAAAGAGCGGATGGGCACCCTGGCCGATGAAGAAGTGCGCAAACTGGTAGAAATTTATGAAGGGCGCTTGCAAGGTATTGAAAAACAACTGACGCAAAAAACGCAGCATATTGAATCCAACCGCGAAGAAATTGAACGCACGCAGGAAATTCATTCACTCTGGTTGCGTGCCGCCCAGGAAACAGCGCCGGCCAATAAAATTGCGGTATACGATCATATCCTGACGATCAAGCCGGGCGATTGCGAAGCCCTAACCTACAAAGCAGATGCTGTGTTAGAGCTGGGCGAGCCGCAATGGGCGGTTAACCTGTGCCAGCAAGCGCTGGCGATTGATTCAGATAACGCTCATGCGTTTTATCAGTTGGCCTGTGCGCACACCGCGTTAAGTCATTACGATGAAGCGATTCACTATCTGCAACAAACCCTGTCGCGGGTTGAGAGTTATCGTGATCAACTTGCTGAAGATGCAGCCTTGCAGCCACTTGCCGACTTCCCGGCATTTAAGGAGCTGCTTGGTCAGCGCGCACCCGAGCAATAGATCTTTCAATATCAGCATAAACCGCTGTGTTAAATAAAACGCTCTGATAATAAAAGGAAAACGCCATGTTTGATCGATTGGCCAAAGCGTGCGGATTAAGTGCCGTTCCACAAATCTTTTTTATCGCTGCCGCTTTGGCAGTTTTGTTTGTCATCTTCGCGATTCCGTTTAACGCGGAATTCGCCCGTTTTTTTGGCACCTTGGGTAGTTTTACCTTTTATTATTTCGGCTGGTTTTATGTGCTGAGCGTAACGGCATTACTGGTTTTTCTTATCTGGATCGCTGTCAGCCGGTATGGCGATGTGCGACTGGGCGGTAATGATCAGCAGCCGGAGTATTCCACCACTACCTGGTTTGTTATGTTGTTCGCGGCGGGCATTGGCACCATTCTGATGTTCTGGGGCGTAGCAGAGCCCTTGTCGCACTTCATCAAGCCGCCGTTTGTTGATGTCGAACCGCAAACGCGCGACGCAGCAAAAGCCGCGATGAATATCGCGTTGTATCACTTCGGTTTACACACCTGGACGATCTTTACCCTGCCTGCAGTAGCCATCGGCTATTTCAGCTATCGCAAGGGGTTACCCATGCGAATCAGCAGTGTATTTTACGGGGTATTGGGCGAGCGCATTTATGGCCCGATCGGTTGGGTGATTGATATTATCGCGCTGCTCGGCACCTTGTTCGGTGTGGCGGTTTCGGTGGGGCTGGGTACATTGCAGTTAAACAGTGGCCTGTTTTATTTGTTTGATTTTTCAGTATCGCCGCTGTCGCAGATGATCATTATCGCCGTCATTACTATGGTGGCAACCGCATCAGTTGCGCTTGGTCTGGATCGTGGCATCAAGCGTTTGTCTTACCTCAATATCGGTTTGGCGATCTTGCTGTTGCTATTTATCTGGGCGGTTGGGCCAACCTTATTTATCACCTCGGGCGCGGTGCAAAACCTCGGTATTTATGTGCAAAACCTACCCTGGATGTCGCTGTGGACTGAGGCATACCAAGGCACCAGCTGGCAACAAAGCTGGACAGTTTTCTACTGGGCCTGGACCATTTCCTGGGCGCCTTACGTGGGATTATTTATTGCCCGTATCTCCAAAGGCCGCAGTATTCGCCAACTGATTGTGGGTGCACTGGGTGCGCCGCTGTTATTTACGCTGATCTGGTTTTCAGTATTTGGTTTGTCAGCCATTGACCTGGAATTAAATTACGGTGTGGATCTGGCGACGCAGGTAAAAGCCGATGTATCCATCGCATTGTTTACCTTCCTTGAACAATTTCCGTTAGCAACACTGACATCGGTCGTCAGCGCGGTCATCATCGTGATTTTTTTAACCACTTCGGCGGATTCGGCGGCGTTAGTGATGGATTTATTATCGCGCCGCGAAAACCAGGCGTCGCGCACCTGGCAGCGAGTGTTCTGGATGTTACTGCTCGGCACACTCTCCGCCACCTTATTATTAGGCGGCGGCTTACCTGCCTTGCAGAATGTGATTACCGCACTGGGTTTCCCTTTTTGCGTTCTCCTGGTATTCATGGCCATCGCCCTGACCAAAGAACTAAAAAAAGAAAACACCAGTAGGTCGGATTAGCCAAAGGCGTAATCCGACAACAAACTACCGCAAAATCGCTTCAATTTTTTCCAACTCTGTCGCACTAAATTCCAGGTTATCCAGCGCTTTAACCGAGTCTTCAATTTGCTCAACCCGGCTTGCCCCAATAATCGTGCTGGTGACGGCATCATTATTCAATACCCAAGCCAGCGACATCTGCGCCAATGATTGCCCGCGCACTTGAGCAAGCTCATTCAACGCTTGCACCTTGGCAATTTTTTCTGGCGTAATATCTTTACTGCCCAAATAAATTTGCTCCGCACGCGCTGCGCGTGAACCCGCAGGAATGCCATTCAAATATTTGTTAGTCAGTACCCCTTGAGCCAGCGACGAAAATGCAATCGCACCCACGCCTTCTTCTTTCAATACATCCGTCAAACCATCTTCAATCCAGCGGTCAAGCAGGTTGTAGCGCGGTTGGTGAATCAATAGGGGTGTTCCGAGAGATTTGAGAATCTGGGCAGCTTCGCGAGTTTTCTCCGGCGTGTAGTTGGAGATGCCTACATACAGCGCACGACCGGAACGCACAATGTAATCCAGAGCCTGCATGGTTTCTTCCAGCGGTGTTTCCGGGTCCATGCAGTGGGAATAAAAAATATCAAAATAGTCCAGCCCGGTGCGTTGCAAACTCTGATCGCAACTGGCTACCAGATATTTACGCGAGCCGCCGATGCCGTAAGGGCCGGGCCACATGTCATAACCGGCTTTGCTGGATATAATCAATTCATCTCGGTAAGACGCGAGATGTTGTTTGAAGATGGTACCAAAGGTGGATTCCGCCGAACCGAAATTCGGACCGTAATTGTTGGCGAGATCAAAATGGGTAATGCCAAGATCAAACGCGCGCTGAATCATCGCGGTGGCATTGCTAAGGGAATCCACGGCGCCAAAGTTTTGCCACAAACCCAAAGACATCCGCGGCAATTTCAAACCGCTCTTGCCGCAGCGCTGATATTTCATGCGCTGGTAGCGTTCGGGGTGGGCAACATAGCGTGGATTGGGTTCGTGGGTAATCATGAAGCGCCTCTTATTTATAGGGTGACCGAATGGCGCGTTATCTTAGCCTAAAGGGGCGGTTTGCATGAAGGGCGCTGTGTAAAGGGCTTGTAAAGAAAGGGTAGGGAGCTCTTGCGGTGTTCATACTTTGGCCAAGCCGATGACGACACAAAAAATTCCCTGCACAGGCGTCGACAGATGGCGTTGACTGCTGCATTATCTGCGACCTTGCCCGGCCATAGAACAGCGCCTGTTTGAGATTGTCCTAAACTGCATCAAAAGCCTAAACTAAACCGAAGAGAGACCTGGTGCGCCCCGGCACCTGAACACGCACCCCGCCACCTGCGGGGTTTGATTTGACGCAAACCGTGTGGAGACCCCATGAAATTTCGCTTTCCGATAGTCATTATTGACGAGGATTTTCGCTCTGAAAACACATCCGGCCTGGGCATTCGCGCCCTCGCGGACGCGATTCAGCAAGAGGGGATGGAGGTTCTCGGGGTTACCAGCTACGGCGACCTGTCGCAGTTTGCTCAGCAACAATCCCGCGCCTCGGCTTTTATTCTGTCCATCGACGATGAAGAATTCGGTACTGGTTCGCTGGAAGAAACCGACCACGCCCTGAAATCCCTGCGCGCCTTTGTGGAAGAAATTCGCTATAAGAACGCCGACATCCCGATTTATCTCTACGGTGAAACCCGCACCTCGCGCCATATTCCCAATGACATCCTGCGCGAGCTTCACGGCTTCATCCACATGTTTGAAGACACGCCCGAATTCGTGGCGCGCCATATCATCCGCGAAGCCAAGTCCTATATGGATGGCTTGTCGCCACCGTTTTTCCGCGCGCTGGTGCACTACGCGCAGGACGGCTCCTATTCCTGGCACTGCCCCGGTCACTCTGGCGGCGTGGCCTTTTTGAAGTCACCCATCGGCCAGATGTTCCACCAGTTCTTTGGTGAAAACATGCTGCGCGCGGATGTGTGTAACGCGGTAGAAGAGCTGGGCCAACTGCTCGACCACACCGGCCCGGTGGCGGCGTCCGAGCGCAATGCGGCGCGTATCTTCAATGCGGACCATTGCTACTTTGTGACCAACGGTACGTCGACATCGAACAAGATGGTGTGGCACTCCATGGTGGCGCCGGGCGATATCGTGGTAGTGGATCGCAACTGTCACAAATCCATACTGCACTCCATCATCATGTGCGGCGCGATTCCGGTGTTCCTGATGCCCACGCGCAACCACCTGGGTATTATCGGCCCGATTCCGCTGGAAGAATTCACCCCGGAAAGTATCGCGCGCAAGATCGAAGCTAACCCCTTTGCCCGCGAAGCCAAGAACAAAAAGCCGCGTATTCTGACCATCACCCAGTCCACTTACGACGGCGTGATTTATAACGTTGAGCGCCTGAAAGAAATGCTCGACGGCAAGATCGACACGCTGCATTTCGACGAAGCCTGGCTGCCGCACGCCACCTTCCACGACTTCTACAAAAACATGCACGCCATCGGCAAAAACCGCCCGCGCGCAAAAGAGTCGCTGATCTTCTCCACCCAATCCACCCACAAATTGTTGGCCGGTTTATCCCAGGCATCGCAAATCCTGGTGCACGATTCCGAGAAGGTGAAACTGGATCAGGACGCGTTCAATGAAGCTTATCTGATGCACACCTCCACCTCGCCGCAGTACGCCATTATTGCGTCCTGCGATATTGCGGCGGCGATGATGGAAGCACCCGGCGGTCACGCATTGGTGGAAGAGTCGATTCTTGAAGCGCTGGATTTCCGCCGCGCCATGAAGAAAGTGGACGAAGAGTGGGGTCAGGATTGGTGGTTCCAGGTATGGGGCCCGGATGCCTTCGCCGCCGAAGGTATGGGTGAGCGCGACGATTGGATGTTGCGCAGCGAAGACAACTGGCACGGCTTCGGTAAACTGGCGCCGGGCTTCAATATGCTCGACCCCATCAAAGCCACCATCATCAACCCCGGATTATCGCTGGACGGTGAATTCGCGGAGTCCGGCATCCCGGCGTCTATCGTCACCAAATACCTGGCGGAAAACGGCGTGATCGTGGAGAAATGCGGGCTTTACTCCTTCTTCATCATGTTCACCATCGGCATCACCAAAGGCCGCTGGAACACCCTCGTGGCCGCCCTGCAACAATTCAAAGACGACTACGACAAAAACCAGCCCATGTGGCGCATCATGCCGGAGTTCGCGCAAGCCAACCCGCGCTATGAAAAACGCGGCCTGCGCGATCTGTGTCAACAGATCCACGACTTCTACAAAGTCTACGATGTTGCACGCCTGACTACCGAGATGTACCTGTCCGACATGCAGCCGGCCATGAAACCCTCGGACGCCTTCGCCAAGATGGCCCACCGCGAAATCGAACGCGTCGCCATCGACGAACTGGAAGGGCGCATCACCTCGATTTTGCTGACGCCATACCCGCCGGGCATTCCGCTGTTGATTCCCGGCGAACGCTTCAACAAAACTATCGTGGACTACCTGAAATTCGCCCGCGATTTCAACGAACGCTTCCCCGGCTTCGAAACCGACGTGCACGGTCTGGTCAAACGCGAAGTCGACGGCAAACGCGACTACTTCGTCGACTGCGTCCGCCAATAAAAATACTCCCACATCCGTAGGTCGGATTAGCCAAAGGCGTAATCCGACTACCCCTTCCCAAACAATCCAACCCTACCCAAACGCTGACCAAGCTGTCGGATTACGCTAACGCTAATCCGACCTACCGGCGGCCTCGGCTCGACCATAGCCTGCTCTCTTACCAACCCACAAATCCCTCAATTGCCCGTTGCCAACCCGGAACACCCTCGCCATACTGCGCGGCTCAAAAAGCAATAACCTCTGGAGACCACTATGCAAATCGGTGCGGACAAAGTTGTCAGCTTCCACTACCGCCTCAGCGAAACCAACGGCGAACTCCTCGAAAGCTCACACGACGCAGAACCAACACTCTACCTGCACGGCCACAACAACCTGTTGGCCGCCATGGAACACGCCATGGAAGGAAAACAAGCCGGCGATAAATTCACCGTCGAACTCACCCCCGAACAAGGCTACGGCCAACGCAAAGAAGGCGCGGTGCAACGCATCCCCATCAAACATTTGCTCGACTACGCCAAACTGAAAAACAAACTCAAACCCGGCATGAAAGTCGCGGTAAACACCGAACACGGCCCCTGGGAAGCCGTGGTATTAAAAGTGGGTAAATTCAATGTCGACATCGACAGCAACCATCCCCTTGCCGGAAAACAACTAATTTTTGAAATCGAAGTTGTTGAGGTCCGCGAAGCCACCGAAGAAGAACTCGCCCACGGCCACGCCCACGGCGTAGGTGGTCATCACCATCATTGACTTATTTCTTTTGCGGGAGCGGTGTTGGTTGGTGGCATCGCTTTTGTGAGTTTTCCCCAGCTTTTCCTTCTGCTTTTTCTGCCTTCGTTATTTTCCTGTCTGGTTGGTCAAATTCTCCCATAAAGATTATTGGTAATCTGGTGTAATTTTCATTGGCGTAAAAAGGGTTGATAGTCTTTACTTGTGTTGTGAGAGTGTTTGGTAGCTGTTTTTTTCGTGCAGACAGAGTTTAATTTGGGGGCACGCACTCTTTATTCTGATTTACGCGGATATAAGGAAGGATATTTCGAAAAGTGATATGTGATGGTAAAAAAATACCTGAATCTCTAGAGTAGCAGGCGCTAAGACTTTTTATCAAGACAGGAAGTTATTGGTAAGAGAGCGAACAGCTAGGATGCCTGTGCTCTAAAAATTCAATAATGTCTTGGCTATACATACAACATAAAAAGGTGGGAATCCGATATCAGGAAAGCTCCTGGCTTTAAAAAATACATCGTGTCGTGCGGAAGTAAAAAACGATAGACGACATATTGCTGGGGTGCTCTGAGTCTAACGTAGCTCTTGTAATGCATTCACATAAAACAAAGACCATCGGGATTTGATGCTGGAGAATTTTGAAACAATTTAGCAGTCTAGCTAAATATTTAAAGATAAAAGGAGAAGTTATATGGCATTTTGTAATCTTGCAGTTTCAGCGCATATTAATGGTAAAGAACAACCAAATAAGTTATATGTTCATGGTTCAGTTCTTGTTTACACGATGGCAACTGAAGTTAACGTTTCAGAAGCCGTCCCCCAAGGAATTAATTCCCAAATACTTATTTTAAATGTTACGGTTAAACATGTTGACGGACCAATGAAGGGAACATGCCGACCCTTTGAGTATGTAAAGGAAGTAAATGGTCGCCAATATGACCAAGTAACTATAAATATTGAGGGCGGCCAAAGTTCAACAGTTATAGTTTCTTACATGGGTTAACAGACTTACGATCAAAGCGTAGGTATGAATTTCACTTTTTTACCTTTAGCTGTTGTGGAAAGCTACTGAAATCGATCTTGCAAAGGGAGATAATTTGTTCTTGCCCTGCGGGAGTCCGTTGGATAGCTCACTTTGCGTATTATATGCGTATTTTGTTTCGTTCTCATTTTTTCGTATAAAGTGCCCAAGATGGTTGCCGCTGGTTAACAATTACCAAGCTGCGACGAAATTTTTGTAGTAGTCGCTTTTATAAAAAGGAAATCGCTATGATTACAAAACTACTTAAAGTTAATAATATTGATTTGGCATTGCTTAAAAGTAATCCGCCGCAGCTGAGCATTACCGTTTTTGGTTCGGCACCAACAACAGGTTGGACGGATGCTCGTCTGATACCCTATGTTTACATTGTGCCCCCTGTAGATGGTGTTTATGATTTTGACTTCGTTGGGGCTCCTCCATCGGGGCCAGCTGGAGAAATGATATCTCCAGCTGTTGCATATTATATTTGGCCAGAATTTCCACATGATCTTAAAGGTATTCGGGTACATGCCTCTATAAATAAAGAGGAAGAAATGGTGGTTGATGATACAAAGTCTATTAATTACGACTAACTTGAACACTTAACAAACAAAAGCATAAGATATTTCGCACTTCTGGTTTGAATTTGTGCCGAGCATGGCAATTAACTGGAGAGGTGAAAGTCGAGCCCTCCAAAAAGGTAGACATTTCACTGTCGCACAATCAGTGTTTAGAAATTTCAAAGAAAATTCGAAAGACACCGGCCCATAGAGGGCGTCGTTGGCCAATTTTTTGAATTAGGGTTCTATGAATACAAAGAAGATAAAACAGATAAAACAGAGGGTCTATAAAATTCTATTCACGTAGATTTTATTTGAGAGTATTGCAGGGTAAACCGTTTTGAAAATCGATATATAACGGCGGGAAAATATAAACGCTGCTATTTTGTGTATGTCGCTGTGCTGGATTACGGTGCAGAATAGCTCTGCTCCATTCCCGTTGTGGCTGGCGTCAGATTAAAGTTGAGATAGTGATCGGAATTATTCTGGTAGTTTTTGATCTTGATGAGCCTATCTCGTTTGTCCAGCGGCGTGTTGTTGGTTTAATTCGTCTGCTATTACCACCGCATGTTGATAATGAGCAGGCTGCGGATTATCTGCACACCAGCGGTAGCGTGAGTGATAAATCAGTCGAGTGGGTTGTTGTCAGGCCGGATACGCTAATCGATGAGGCGCGCGGTTCTGAATATGTGGTTTGTCCATCGCTACGCGCAGTGCTATTTTCAATCCAGGGAAAACCAGCCGCATAAATGTTGCGCATTTTATGGCTGATCTGATAACGAATGACGATGCATGGAATCGGTGGAAAGGGCACATGCCGGTAATCTATAACAAAAGCTTTTCATAACTGAATGCAGTTAATCATCAATATGAATAGTCAACCCCGTTTTTCCTTCTGCGATATGTTCGGCCAGCATATTTTGCTGGTACTGCCCACTGTTTTGACGCCGAAACGGAATAGGTGATTCATCAAAAAGTTGTTCTAGGCGGTGACGCCAAGCGGTCAATTCTCTATCCACTGTCTCCTTCGATAGGTTGCCAGCGCCATAGACGGCATGTGTCCGTAATACATCCATACCAGGAAAAAATAATGCGCCGTGAGTAATGGGGAACAACAATTCTTCCAACGGGCCATTAATGCCACGAGGCGAGTAATCTGTTTCTGGTCCGCCCACCATAACTGACAGTAGCGCGCGTTTGCCTTTGAGGATGCCGTCGCCATAACGGTAGCGGTTACCTTCGCCTTTGTATCCATATGCGAATCCGTAGGCGTACACGCGGTCTATCCAGCCCTTGAGAATGGCCGGCATACCAAACCACCACAGGGGAAACTGCAATATCACGGCGTCGGCCGCGAGCAGCTTGTGCTGTTCCGCTGTTACATCTTCTGTTTGTTGATCAGTGGCATAAGCGTGCCCCGACTCTTGCACATAAGCAAACCGCTCCGGGTTTACTCGATGGGGAAAGTCCTGTTCATCAAATACGGCTTTCCAGCCCATACTGTACAGATCCGACTGCAATAGGGTGTGGCCTTGCTGTGTCAGCGTTTGCTCCGTCGCTGCAACGAACAGGCGGGTTAGCGATGTGGGTTCCGGGTGTGCATACACAAGCAATACGGTTTTGGACATAACAGTTATCCTTTATCGGGTGGTGGGATTTATGTGTAACGGGTAGGGTGATGGTGTGCGGAAATGAGCTATAAGTGAAATTCGTTATTTTTTGATCTAGTATCCAGCATATGAATACCAAGCGACTTGATCTCAATTTACTCGCAACGCTGGAGGCTCTGCTTGAGGAGCAGAATGTCACCAGGGCTGCTGCGCGCCTGCATCTGAGTCAGCCGGCTGTTAGTGCTCAGCTGAACCGTTTGCGGGATATGTTCAATGATCCGTTATTGATTCCAACCCAGCGGGGAATGATGCCGACCGCTATGGCTCTGGAGCTGCTCGCCCCGTTGCGCGTTGCACTGGATCAGGTGCGCGATACCGTGGCAACGCATCAGCAATTTGATCCAGGGTTTGCGAAGCTGACCGTGACGATTGCGTGCACTGATTATCTTCAAACCGTCATTGGTCGGTCGCTTATCCAGACGTTGAGAGCGCAGGCGCCGGGTATCAGAATTAGCATACGTAACCTGGAGCCGCGTCGACTGGATACGCAAATGATGCACGGCGAGGTGGATCTTGCGTTGATGACGCCGGACGATGCTCCCCCGGTCCTCCGTACCAGACATCTTTACGACGAACACTATGTGCTGATTGGCCGAAAGGATCACCCGCAACTGCGTGACAGCATCACGCTTGAAGAATATGTACAACTCGAACATGTGGTGGTATCGCTCAACGGCGGCGATTTTTTCACGCCGGTAGATCAAGCTCTCAAAGCAATGGGCTACACGCGCAACCTGGTGTTATCCGTTGCTTCATTCTTATTTATCCCGGAAATTGTTGCGCAATCAGATTTGGTGGCACTGGTGCCCTGGCGGCTGGTAGCGGGGCGAGGTGATCTCACAATAATTAAAGCGCCCGACGTTTCTACAGGATTTTCGGTGGGTATGGTGTGGCATGAGCGTAATCACAGGCACACTGCGCACTGCTGGATTCGTGAGCAAGTAATCGATGTGTTAGCAGATTAAAAACGACTAATAAATCTGAGGCCAGTGGAGCAATCGGATGATTGCTCGCGCGTTTTTAGTTCGGCTCAAACGGCAATACCAACATCAAGCGTTGCAACATAACCTTCACTAACAGAGCCAGTAACACTTGCTATTTGATAAGTCACGCCATCGCTGAATACATTGTCAGCGGCAAAGCTACTCACCGATGTGTTTTGCCCATGCTCGCTATAAAGATCTGAGTTATAAACGTCGCGTGTGATGTCTTCTGGAAAAGCCAATTGCGAGGTGACCGATGCGCTGGTTGAGGTATCGTTGTAAAGAAAAATCTGGAAATGAATGTGGGTGATGCGGCCGGTATACCAGCCGGGATAGATGGTAGTGAATACCACCTCGCCATTCTCGTTCACATCCTGAACACCGCGACAAAATGTTTCACCAACTGTATTTACACCGGGCTGGGCATAACCCGAATAGACACCGTCTTTATCGCAATGCCACACATAAATTGATGCATAGGTAAACGGTGAACAATCACTGTTGATATTGACCAGACGCAGTTTTAACGTGAGCGGCACGCCGGTTTTACCTTCGGTAAGGTCCGCGCGAAAAATGGCAGAGTTGCTTAATATCGCCGTCAAGGGGTAGGGGCCTTGAGTTTCGGAGGGAATCAACACGCAGCTACCTGTCGCACTGGAACTTGATGTCGAGCTGCTGGTGCTGGATGACAAAGAATTACCGGCAGATGATGCTGCCGCGTTATTGCCTCCGCTGCCGCCACAACTAACCACACCGGTGAGTAAGCCCAAAGTGCCTAGCGCACTCAAGGTCTTACGTCGGGCGAAGTCAACGGAAGTGATATTTTGTGATGCAGAAGAGCAATCAACGTTATTTTCTTTCATAGATATAATCTCGGCAGATGGATTGTTGGCACAAGGCCGCCAGCAATGCTCTGACGTTAAGAAAAGAAAAACGTTGGCGTTGAAATGTGCAAAGAATATGGAAGCTGTTTCAGATAGACCCATATTCGAATTGGTGCCAGAGATTATCAACCCTATTGTTCGAATTCGTTGTAAGCGATAATATCCTTGTAATTTATAACTCCCAAAAGGAACTTATTATGACTATCGTCGTTAATGCTTATGAGTTGGTAAATGACCGTGGAAGTCTTTCCTGGCGCAATAAATATAATGGTGGCGTAGGCAATAAAAGCAAAGATGATCAGCACGCTGAGCGTTTAGCCTACAAAAGTATTCTGACGCGAAGCCCTAGCGTTATCCATCTGGTTCAAAATGCCTTTCCCTGCTCAAAATGTGACGATTTCTTTAAAAGCGCCAGTATACCCATTGTTATGCTCGTAACGGCGAATGAAGGAAAATATTCAAGCGAACATGGCCTTCCCGCTAATGCCGCCTGCCCGGTGGTTATCTACTATTACAACGGCACGAAAAAAATGGTGGGAATGTGGTCAGGCCGCGACAGTGAGCCTCCCGCCGGATTTCCTGCACATGCAGAAGTGCAGGAGGATTAATAATGCTCGCAGAACTTACATTTGTAGAACACGGTTTCAAATCATGAGAGGATGGCGGTAGAGATTGAAAACAAATAATAGCTTTCCTGCCAGAATCTTTATTTTAATTCCAGAAAAAGATCACAGGGCCATCGTAATCCGTCGTGGCCCTGCTGAGAAAACCGGCATCTATAGCTGGAATATAAAAACGGACCAAGTCCGTGTTTCTCAGTGGCTCAAGGGTAGGGTTTACGAGTACTTCAGTGATGTATCACCAGATGGAGATCATTTTTTATATTCGGCAAATAAAAAGGGTTTTGGTTATACGGTTGTCTCACGAGCACCTTGGTTAAAAGCAATTACGTTAACCAGAAACGTGGGCGGGCTTGGTAGTGGAATTTTTGCCAGTAATAACAGCTATATGCTTGGTGATGGAAATGATTGTTATAACGAGTTCGCTAGCCCCAAATTTACCTCAATAAAACGCGATTTTGAAATGCATAAATATGGCGTATATTGCGCGAGATTGCGTAAGAGAGGATGGGTAGTAAAGTCGATAAATAGCGCTCGTATAACATTGCTTAAACGGATAGACCAACATACCTCCCTTGAAAAATTAATAAACCATAATTCCAGAAGGAAGGGTAAAGGTAGCTGGTGGGAGTTTCATCGTTTAATTTACAAGGGTGTGGTCTACGAGAAGCCTGATTGGGAATGGTGCGAATGGTTGAATAATCAACTGGTATGGACGGAGGGAGGCATTTTATATCGAGGGCGTATTTCTGTTGCCTCTCGCTCTTTAACCGGAAAGCTTATTTATAATTTTAACCTGGATAGTTTCATCGAAGTCACTGCGCCTTATTAATCCCAAAACGTTTAATTGCCGTAATCCCCTGTAATTCACATCCCCCGCGAACCGGTAGATAGTCTTCATTTTCAGGAAATAGCCTGATATCAAGACTATCAATTGGAGGATCGTCCTATGCCGGCCAAGTACAGCTACGGTAAGTCAAAAGACAAACTGAGCAATCAGCAGTGGTTCCGTTCGGGCATGTCGACCCACGGGAGTGCCTATCTGTTTAATCGATCAAATTCGAATGGTTTGTCCTTGGGGATAATGAAAAACAATAAATCCAAGCGGCATGGCTGTGAGCATGCCGAAGATGTTTTTATTCGATACATTAAGACAAATGTTGGGTTGTTGCGAACCTCGCCCTCGGTAAACACCATTGTCCTGAGCATTTCAAAGTCCCCGTGTAGTTCTACCTACGGTACCTCGAATAAACCGCTTGGTTGTGCGGAGGAATTGATTAATTTTCAGAATAATCCTTATCGATGCCCCATTACCGGTAATGAATACATTTTTAAATTAATTGTGATAGCTCGGGCGCTTTACAAGCAGAGCAGTGGTTCGCGTAAAGCGCTAACGATGATGAAGCTTAATGGTATTGAAGTGACGACCGATGTGCATCGCAAGAAAGATGGCTCGTCTATGGCGAAGGAGTATTAATACCCGCTAAGTGCATATTCGCTGCTGGTCATATTGATTGCCTCGTTGGTGTTCTCACATATTGCGTCTCTTCGCGAAATAGCTAGCGATGGCATATATTATGTTAGGGGACTTTTTGCTGAGTCCCGTAATTTCCTGTAATTCCCATTGTCATTAAATATTGAATAGTCATCACTTCGAGACGCATGGAGATCAAAAATGCCACCTAAATACACATTTGGAAAGTCAGACGGTGATTTAAGTAATCAGCAGTGGTTCCATTCTGGCATGGAAACGCACGGTAGTGCCATTTTGATCAACAATAAATATCCTGAGGGTAAATCACTGGGGATAATGAAAAACAATAAGTCGAAAACGCATGGTTGTGAACATGCGGAAGACGTTTTTATCAGAACCATTAAAGGAGATACCGGTTCTTTATCTGTGTCTCCGGCGGTTAACAAAGTCATTCTCTGTATTTCAAAATCGTCTTGCAGTTCCACTTATGGCACATCCAATAAACCAGTGGGGTGTGCGGAAGAATTGATCAACTTTCAGAATAATATTTACAAAGCGCCTATCAATGGCAATGAGTATATTTTCAAGGTTATCGTGCTTGCGCGCGGGGTTTATAAACAATCCACCGGTTCCCACAATGCGTTGGATTTGATGCGTGACAATGGTATCGATGTTGCGACGGATGTGCATCGTAAGAAGGATGGTTCGTCTATGAAGAAAGAATATGATATGGAGATTTGATGGGGTTGTCGGATTACGGCGTGCCGCCTAATCCGACCTAGGGTTTGGTGTGCTGCGGGATTTCCATAAAGTCTTCGGTGCCGGGTTTTGAGAGTTCGGCGGTGGCCGGGTTTTTGTAGATCCAGCCGCTGCCGTTGATAGATTCCAGGGCATAGCTACCTTGTGGGGTGGTGATGGTGGCGAAGATGGAGCGGTGTCCGTAAGTCACTACTATAGGGTAATCATCGCCGTAACCGTCAAGGTTGCCGCGCCAGGAGTAGTCGCCATTGGGGCTTATGTGATGAGTGGTGACAGT
Organism: Cellvibrio sp. PSBB006; assembly: GCF_002162135.1. Taxonomy (NCBI): domain Bacteria; kingdom Pseudomonadati; phylum Pseudomonadota; class Gammaproteobacteria; order Cellvibrionales; family Cellvibrionaceae; genus Cellvibrio; species Cellvibrio sp. PSBB006. The sequence goes on from NZ_CP021382.1 coordinate 5,248,432, forward strand.
AACCTGTGCGTTTTCTGCTTCAGGTAGGGGTATGGCAAGCTTGTCACCGGGAAGCGGGTAGGGGGCGTCCATATTCAATGAAACGGGTTCATAAATCACAACACCTTCCGGTAAAGGAAACACCGGCAGTGCATCTGTGTCATTAATTTGCCAAAGTGGTTTGTAGCTTGTTTTTTCTGCTGAGGAATTTATAGCATCTTGCTTAATTGCTAGTGGGGTATTTTTTTTATCGGTACTTACCGATTTTAATGTGTTGTACGATTTTTCTGCCAAAATTTTCTGTTCAGCGGGCATGTGTTGTGTTGTCGTTTTTTTCTCATAGGCCAAATAAAAATAGACAATGCCGATCACGATTATAAAAAAGATAATAAGCGATTTTTTATTACTTTTCATGGTGACCAACAGGTTTAATGTATTTGTGATAGCTGCATATTCTTCAATGTTTTTACAAACATCAAAGGCAGCACCATGCTGCCTTTGATGTTTGTTGGCTACGCTAAAGTGGAGGCGGTGCTACACACATCGCATACACATTCAGATTAGACAATGCACCTAGTACGGCAGCTTTTTCAATTTCTGCTTCATCGAAGTCCGCCGTCGTTTCCATGATCACCATTTGCCGTGTGGCATCTCCTGTCAGGTTAAGCAGTTGCAAGCCGAGTAACCCGCCGCTGGCACTGCTCTCCTGTGCGACACCGTCCAGATAGGTGGTGATCTCCAGGCTGTTCAGCAAGCTCAGGTCCAACACACCGACTGGCAGTGACACGAGGAAGCCGACGCGCTGATTGCCGGTATAAGTCATTGCGGTATCTTCCACGCTTGCCCACACGGATGCCGCCACCGCGACCGGTGTTGACATAACCGCAGCATCATCCAGCGTATTAACCAGGTTCGCCGGATTAAGCACGCCGCAACCGATACACAATACACCACGTAAACCGGTGTCGACACTCGTACTTGCGCCCAATACCGGTTCGAACAATAAACCCGGACCACAGGCGACATTTTCTACCGGGTCGCAGGCGTCTCCGATGCCATCGCCATCAATATCCGCTTGTGAAGGGTTGTTGTTGATAGGGCAATTGTCGAGTGCATTGGTGACGCCGTCACCATCCAGATCATCATCGCAAACATCGCCGATGTTATCGCCATCCGCATCAAGTTGATCCGCGTTGGCAACCAATGGGCAGTTGTCCAGGTCATTGGTAATCCCGTCGCCGTCACTGTCGGTGTCGCACGCATCGCCGATATCGTCGCCATCACCGTCTTCCTGGCCGGGGTTGGCCACCAGAGGACAATTATCGCTATCGTTCAATACGCCGTCGTTGTCCGTGTCAGTATCGCAGCTGTCGCCGATGGCGTCGCCGTCGGTATCCGTTTGCAGGGGGTTGGCAACGAGCGGGCAATTATCCAGCGCGTCATCAATGCCATCATCGTCGCTGTCGGTAAGGGGATCGCACAGATCGCCGATACCATCAGCGTCGGTATCCGTTTGATCGGCGTTGGCTGTCGTCGGACAGTTATCGCTGGCGTTTACCACGCCGTCACCATCCAGATCGTTATCGCAAGCGTCGCCGATGCCATCGCTATCGGCGTCGGCCTGATCAGTGTTGGCAATTAACGGGCAATTATCTGATGCGTCATCAATGCCATCGTCATCGCTATCGGTGTTGGCATCACAAGCATCGCCGAGACCATCATTGTCCGTATCCAATTGATCGGCATTGGCGGCGAGCGGGCAATTGTCCAGCGTATTGATAATGCCGTCGCCATCAAGATCTGTATCGCACAGGTCACCGATACCGTCGTCATCCGTGTCGGTTTGGTCAGCGTTGGTAAGCAACGGACAGTTGTCGGTGTCGTTGGCTACACCGTCGCCATCCAGGTCGGTATCGCAGGCATTGCCTTGTCCGTCACCATCCAGATCGGCCTGGTCAGTGTTGGCAACCAGAGGGCAATTGTCGACAGGGTTGAGTACACCGTCGCCGTCAATGTCTGTGTCACAGGCATCGCCTACGCCGTTGTTGTCGAGGTCGGCCTGGTCGTCATTGGCGATTAACGGGCAGTTATCGCTGGCATCATCAATACCGTCGTTATCGCTGTCGGTATTGTCATCGCATAGGTCGCCCGTACCGTCGCCATCGGTGTCGGTTTGATCCGGGTTGGCGGTGTTCGGACAATTGTCGGCAGTGTTGTCGATACCATCACCGTCGCGATCGGTATCGCAGACATCACCGATACCATCTCCGTCGCTATCCATTTGATTCAGATTGGCAATCGAGGGGCAGTTGTCGGTGGTATTGCTGATGCCATCACCATCGCGATCATCATCACAGGCATCACCGAGGGTGTCATTATCGGTATCCAGTTGGTCGGGGTTGGCTACCAGGGGGCAGTTGTCGAGTGTATTGGTAATACCATCGCCGTCAGTATCGTTGTCACACACATCGCCCACGCCATCGTTGTTTAGGTCTGCCTGATCAGCATTGGGTGTGTTGGGGCAGTTATCCGTGTCGTTGGTCACGCCGTCGTTATCGTGGTCATCATCACAGGGGTTACCAATACCATCGTTGTCAGTGTCTTCCTGTGCGCTGTTGCTGATGAGGGGACAATTATCCTCGCCGTCATCAATGCCGTCGCCATCGGTGTCGGTATTGGTGTCGCACACATCACCGATGTCATCGCTGTCGGTGTCGAGTTGATCCGCATTGGCGTTAGTCGGGCAGTTGTCAGAGGCATTGGGAATTCCATCGCCGTCGCTATCACTGTCGCACACATCGCCGATGCCGTCATCGTCCTGATCGGCTTGATCCGCGTTGGCTACCAGCGGGCAATTATCTTCATCGTTGGGGATGTTGTCGTTGTCCAGATCCGTGTCACAAGCATCGCCAATACCGTCATTGTCGGTATCGACTTGCGCCGGGTTGCCGGTGGTGGGGCAGTTGTCGAGAAGGTTCACGACATTATCACCGTCAGTATCGTTATCGCACGCATTGCCGATACCATCTGCATCGTCATCGGCTTGATCGGTATTGGCGATCAATGGACAGTTGTCGGTTATATCGGAGATACCATCACCATCCTGGTCAGGTAATTCGCCAGGATCAATGGGTGGCAATGACGATGACGCAGAAGATGAACTGGATGTTGGGACAGACGAGGCTGAGCCGCCTGAACCATTGCCGTTTTGGGGAAATCCATCATCACCACCGCAGGCTGTTAAACCCAGGATGGCAATCAGCAGTAAATATATCGAAAAATTTTTCATGATAATTACCTGGCTCGAATTGGATAAGCGTTATCAGGGTTGTGTTTGTGTGCCGGTGATAATGAATTCCACACGTCGGTTTCTGGCCCTGCCTTCATCGGTGTCATTGTCGGCAACTGGCTGATCTTCACCCATGCCGAAGACTTTTATTCGATCCAGAGTGACCCCTTTCGCGCGGAGATATTTAGCAACCACATTGGCGCGTGTTTCCGAAAGGCGTTGATTGTATTCAGCAGAGCCACGCGCATCGGTGTGACCGATGACGCTGACTTGCAAATACGTTTTTTCCAATAGCATATCGACCACTTGATCGATCGCCGCGGTATTGCGGATTTCAGCTTTATCAAATTCAAATAATGGCCCGCCCATTTCTTCATCGATAACAATGCGCAAAGGTTCCGGTTCAGGTTGCGGCTCAACAATGGGTTCCGGCTCCGGTGCTACTGCAACAACCGGTGGAGGTGGCTCGCTGGGTTTAGCCGGTGGGTTGAGCGGCGAGAAATGCCATACCAGTGCTAACCCCAAAAAGTGTGGGTTGGCGTGGCCCATGGTGTCATTGCCGATTTGATCGATGTATTGATATTCGAACCGGCCGATCAAATGCGCCGACAGAGGTACTTGAATGCCAGCACCAAGCAATGGACGAAAACCATCGTCTTTTATGGAAATATTATTGCCGGAGACTTCTGCATCCCAATAAGCGGCACCGAGTTTTCCGTAAATATCCCACTGCTTCCATAACGGGTGGGTGTATTTCAGGGAAAGGTCGGCGGAGCGTAAATCGCCGTCGAGTGCACCGTCGGGATAACGCGCTTTTGAATCACCGATATCATTGAGCGAAAACTCCAATCCCCAGCGCGGATTGAAGTCATAACCCCCAAAGATCCCATAACCGACATCATCCTTGTCGCAGTCCATATTGGTTTCCAGGCAGGATTCCTGGTTATAGGAATAACCTGCACGGGCGCCCAGATAGGCGCCTTCTTCTCGCACATCAGCCAATACCCACTGACACGTTGCCATCAGGGAAAAAGCTGAAAACCGGGTTAGAAAATTAAAGGTATTCATAAACAGCCCTCGTAAAGGTGAGCATCACCCTGACAAAAGAATGTTGTAATGGACAAGCGACAACGGCTATCACCTGCGCTAAAACAGGTAATCAAATGTTGGCTTGGAATGTATGGGGATTGAAGATGACTTCCGTCAATCTGGTGGGGAATTCAGAGCGTGGTTAAGTAGGTAGAGGTGAAACACAAAAAGGCATAGGTTGATCACAGTCAGCTCCTTCACAGTCCAGCTTGCTCACATCGCATCTTTCAAAAATTTAACAAGATGCTCTTCCAGAAATCCAATAAGACATACTGCTACAACATTGATGCTAGTGAATAATGAAAAGATAGCAATGGCTGTTCAAGATCTAGTTTTTATAAAAATATTTTTTTCACAACGAAAAATTTTAATTATTCATAATAAAAAAATCTGTAATGCGCTGTAATTTATTTCAAAAATACAATCGCGCATGATTAACGTTTTTTTAAAATTTTTTAATTTTTATTTCTTAACTGAATCATTGTTGAAAGTGCCGACAGAATGCACAGCATGAGGATATTAACTGCACCGCCGCCGCCCCCATTGCTGCTGTTGGTGGCGGACTCTGTTGCTGGTGGATTATTAATGTTCGCATTGTTGCTGTTTTCAGTGGAATTGCTGAGCGAGCTCGCACTTGATGAACTTGACGACGAAGGCGGAACATTGTCGGCAGCAATATAAAAGTCGGCAATTTGCGGAGTTGTGACAGACAACGCATAACGTGCATCAGCGCCGTCATGTATGTCATCACGCGACACACCACAGGGAAGGCCTTTGCACAATAAATCCGGGCTGGAAAATTTGTAGGCTTTTCCATCCCAGTAATCCGCATTAAAGGTGCTTTGGTAGGCCATGATAGTGGCAAATTTATTCATTTCTCCGTGGCCTAATGCGAAATCAAATGTGCCACCTTTGCCGTCTTGCAAGCGTGAGTGTCTGAGCCCCATATTGTGACCCAGTTCATGTGCGGTAGAAAAATCACCGCAGCTGTTGATCGGAATATGTGAGTACATATAGTGCTTCTCATGCTCGGCAGAAAAATGTCCCTGACTGTCAGCGCCGCCCACCCATGCCTGGCCACAACTGCCATGCACATCTTTAAACGGGCGATAGAAAATCACCATGTCGGCTTTTGTTGCTTCTCGTGTAGCCTGTACATCTTTCAGGGCCGCGTCGCGTGCAAAGGTAATGTCCTGTAATGCGGTTGCTGCGTCATTGTCATCGGTGTAATTCACCTGCATGAGTCCCGCCAGGTGAAGCTCCACATCAAGTTGGCTATCGCGGTATATCTGATTGGTAAATTGAATGAGGTGGTTGATGCGCGTCTCGGTATCTTCACCATAGATGTCATAAACCCCTTGGGTATAAACCACGAGGACATCAATGGTGTTGTTTGCTGCAAAGCAGGGTGAGGTCAGGGCGAAGAAAAAAACACAGGCAAGCGTTTTCAATTTTTTTAGAAAATTGAGCATGGAGGAGTTCTCTTTTGTTGGCCTCCTCCGTGAAATAATCAAAATATCGATAAATGCTGTACAACAGGCACAGCGATAGCGCAAGAATTAAAAAATTCTTGTGTAACCCTTGGGTGTCAGGAACTCTTAGCAGCAAGTGCCTTTTGTGCGAGTGCCGGTTAAGGCATCCTTTTCAGACTGGCATCGGTGATGCCATAGGTGGTGCCGGATGAGGCTATTCAGGTAACGAATAATGCCGGCAGTGGCTCTGTTGGTTATCCTTGAGAGTTGTGGGTATATTAGTTGAATATTGCGCCACAGGCAATCCGCTTCACTTGGATCTTCCCGTTGTTTTTATAAAATTTTGCGGGCCTATATCAGGAAACTATGAAGAATTGTTTGTTTGGGGTCATAACATCAGGGGTTGGTAATAAATGAGGCGTTATTCCGGTTTTTGGGGAATATCGGGCTGCTGTAAGGCTTATGCTTTTTCTGCAAAATTGTTGTTTAGAATGTTAATTGGGTTATAGCGAGTGTGTTGTCGGATTACGCTGACGCTAATCCGACCTACGGGTTTTATTAAATTTACTGTGCGGGTTCGGTGACGAAGCCGAGTTTTAAAATACCGGATTTTTGCACGGCGGCCATGGCTTTGATGACGTGTTCATAATCCACTTGTCGATCGCCACGAATATGAATTTCCGGTTGTGGTTCTTGTTTCGCCGCGACGCTCAAACGCTGTTCCAGTTCTTCCAGGGTGACCTGGGTTTCGTTCCAGTAAAATAATCCATCGGCGGTCACTGCGAGGTTGACCGTTTCCGGTTTTACATTGTTGACGGTGTTGTCCGCGCGTGGCAGATCCACCTTTACCGAGTGGGTGAGTACCGGTACGGTGATGATAAAGATGATCAACAATACCAACATGACGTCCACCAGGGGCGTCATGTTGATTTCGCTCATGACTTCTTCGTTGTCGTCGAGTCCGCCGCCGAATGCCATCTTAGCTCACCTCTTTCTGTGCAATTTTGCGTGCATCCAGTTTGGTCACCGGCGCAGTGGATTTACTGCTAGCCGGTGGTGCACCGGTAATCAGGTAGGCGTGTAACTGGTGTGCAAAACGATTGAGTTTTCCGAGAATGCCTTTGTTGCCGCGATTCAATGCGTTGTAACCCAGCACCGCCGGAATCGCTACCGCAAGACCGAAAGCGGTCATGATCAAGGCTTCACCCACCGGACCCGCGACTTTATCAATACTGGCCGAACCGGACACACCGATGCCTACCAGTGCGTGGTAAATACCCCACACGGTACCGAACAAACCAATAAAGGGTGCCGTTGAACCAACAGAAGCGAGGATCGCCAGACCGCGTTGCAAACGCTCTGAACTTTCATCAATTGAGCCGCGCAAGCAGGCGGTCAACCATTCGGCCAAGGGCAAGTGTCCGTGCAGATCGGTTTTGTGATTGGTGTGATGATCCAATGCGGCCTGACCTTCTTCAGCTAAACGACGAAACGGATTATCGTCGCGATTGTCGCCAAGAATATGTAAACCTTCCGCAAAACTTTGCGCATGCCAAAAGTCGCCCAAGGCGCGCGAGGGTTTGCGCAATCTGAATAATCCCCAGGAGCGCACCGCAATCACATACCAGGACGCGATGGACATCAACAGCAGCATTACTGCTACTGATTTGATTACCATGTCGCCCTGACTCCAAAGGGCTTCGATGCCATAGGGGTTATTCATAACCGTTTCCTCAATGTTCATTCATGTAGTTCAGATTTGTTCGGCTAGACCGAGCAGCAGGGTGTTGGGTTGCCAGACACGCTGTGAATACATCCCTGTACGCTCGGCGTCGGCATCCTGCCTCCGACGGTCTTGCAACCCAACACCCTGCTGCTCTCATCACTTTGTTGCGAGAGTTTTAACGCAACGAAAATTCCAGCGGCTGCAAATACCAATAAGCGATAGGCTCATTACCGCGTCTCGCCGGTGTATATTTCCACTGCTTGACTGCTTTTACTGCTGTGTCATCCAGCCGTTTGAAACCGCTGGATTCCTTAATTTTTACTTCACCGACCGTGCCGTCCGGCAAGATCAAAATCTCTAACAACACGATGCCTTGCTCACGCAGGCGGCGCGACAACGCCGGGTAGGCCGGGCGCGGGTTGTTAAGTTGATGCGCATCTTCCCTTGGTGGCGTAACCGGCGCACCCATGCTGTCGTTTTCTTCCGCCGTGGGTGTTGCAACCGGCGGTGGGGGCGGTGGCGGTGCACTGTCTTCTTCGGGCGGTGACTCTTCCTGCGTAATGGCTTTTTCCGACGGCGGCGCTTCGGGTAGCGGCTCGGGTTTTGGCTTGGGCTTCGGTTTAGGCTCCGGCTTTTTTGGTTTTGGTTTGGGCTTTTCCGGTTCCGGTGGTGTTGGTTCTACCGGTGGCGGGGTCTTTTTGGCGCTTGGGGTTTGCACAGTTTCTGCTGGTGGGGCGGGGATCAGGATGCCTTGCACCGTCGGCAAAACCAGTTCTTCCGTCTTGGGGGCGGGCGCCCACACTGCCAGGCCGATGGCGCCCGCATGTATCGCCAGGACGCTGATGAACGCGATGCTTGAAGTCCACTTATTGTTCATAGCCCCGTTCCTGTGCCGGAGAGCTTCATTACCAACGCAAAACTACCGCTGAGCAGGGCAGGCACCAGAAGGCCGAGGATGGCTTTATCAATGGATTTAACCGAAAACGCCCAGAGTACGGCGGCCGCGTAGATTGCTCCGCTGGCCAGCAAGGCTGTCATCAGCGCATCGCTCTGGGGCATGGGAAGTAATGGCGTCAGTAAGGTGGCGC